>JAPLDS010000075.1 GCA_026391295.1 Bacteroidia bacterium
CTAATTTTTAAAGAGAGAAAAAATTTTTGCCTTGAGGGGGGTTTGAACTGGGGACCTTGTGATCATGAGCCAACTCTCATAACCACAAGACCACCATGTCTTGATGAAATCAAGAGAAATTTTGTTGAACCTATCAAACAGGTTTTGAAAAAAGGTTACAAAAAAAATACAGAACTGTGACAAGAATGTCACAGCTCTGGGTTTTGGGTTTGAGGTTTTGAAGCAGGTTTGTTTTGAAAAGCAGGCTTTGGTTAAAAGGGGGCGAGTGATGTTGTGAACAATTGGTTGCATTAGCAATTGCATACATGAACATGAACTGGTTAATTAGCAGTTAATAAAGATGCTTGAAAAAGTAAAGTATAAATTGAAACAATTTCTTTTGACTCGCGGATTAGTCGAAGATCTCGAGACCAAGAATATGTTGCGTCGAGAGGAAGATCGGTTAGGAGCAGTCTTAAAGATTAATGCAGGCGCTGGAGGAACAGAATCAAACGATTGGGCCGATATGTTGATGCGGATGTATCTGCGCTGGGCCGAAAAACACAACTATAAAGTTCGAGAAGCAAGTTTTGTCCCTGGAGAAGATGTAGGGGTAAAGAGCGTTACGATAGAGATTGATGGGGAGTTTGCTTATGGGTATCTGAAGAGCGAAAATGGCGTGCATCGTTTAGTTCGAATCTCTCCTTTTAATGCTCAAGGCAAAAGACAAACTTCGTTTACTTCTGTTTTTGTCTCTCCACTTGTTGATGATACCATTGTTATCGACGTGAATCCTGGTGATATCTCTTGGGATACCTTTCGCTCTGGTGGGGCAGGAGGTCAGAATGTGAATAAAGTGGAGACTGGAGTTCGATTAAAACATGCTCCATCAGGAATTATTATCGAGAATACAGAGTCTCGTTCGCAACTTCAGAATAAAGAAAATGCCATCCGTTTGCTAAAGTCGCAATTGTATGCACTTGAGCTTCAGCGACGTTTGGATGAGACCAACAAGCTTGAGGCTACAAAGAAAAAGATCGAATGGGGATCACAAATCCGATCCTATACCATGCAGCCCTATAAACTGGTTAAAGATGTTCGGACTGGCTTCGAATCTTCCAATGTGCAGGCGGTGATGGATGGTGATCTGGATGGATTTATCAAAGCTTTTTTGATGGAGTTTTCCGAAGAGGAAAAATAGATAAATGCAGGAATGCCTTTTAATTAGGCTTAAAGAGAATATCTTTAAGCCTAATTTTATTTTAGTTTTTAAGTAAAGCGAACTAAAAAATGTTAATCTGTTGCATATCGTAGACTTTCGATATCGAAATTTCAATTTTATTGTCCATTTTTGTGAGCTAAACTTTTAGAAAATAATTCTTGTTCTAACAACTAAATAATCCGTGATGGAAAATGCAAACGATGAGAAGGTTTATTATCCTTCCCAAGCCGTAATTGATCAGGCAAACATTAAAGAATACGATCAGCTTTATGCGAAGTCTATTGCTGACCCGGAGAAGTTTTGGGCGGAACAGGCTGAGCAACTCTCTTGGTATAAGAAATGGGATCAGGTTTTAGATAAAAAAAATCCTCCCTTTTATAGCTGGTATAAGGGTGGTAAAACAAATGTTATTCTGAATGCCATTGATCGTCATCTTGATAATGCCAATCGTAATAAACTGGCAATTATTTGGGAAGGTGAGCCTGGAGATGTGAGAACTTTCTCCTATCAAGCCCTGAATCGTGAGGTGTGCCAGTTTGCCAATGTTTTGAAAAGTATGGGTGCTCATCGTGGTGAGGTAATCACCATTTATATGCCTCAGATTCCTGAACAAATTATAGCCATGTTAGCTTGTGCTAAGATTGGAGCCGTGCATAGTGTGGTTTATGGTGGTTTTAGTCACGAAGCTTTAGCCGACCGTATCAATGATGCCAATAGCCGAATTGTAATCACCGCTGATGGTGGCTATCGTCGGGGTAAAATTGTGGAGATGAAGAGCGTTGTGAATAAAGCAATGGAGCTCTCTCCAACGATGGAGATTTGTATCACCGTTAAAAGAACAGGTGTTGATGTATACATGGAAAATGGCAGAGACTACTGGTTACATGAGTTGTTAGCCCTTCCAATTGCTTCAAATAAATGTGAGACCGAAGTGATGGATTCTTCGGAGAATCTATTCTTGTTGTATACCTCTGGTTCAACAGGTAAGCCTAAAGCTTTAGTGCATACCCATGGTGGTTATAGCGTTTATGCTTCTACCACTCATCGAATGGTATTCGATATCAAACCAGAAGATCGTTATTGGTGTGCCGCCGATCCAGGATGGATTACTGGTCATAGCTATATCGTTTATGGACCATTACTCAATGGTGCTACAATCATGCTTTATGAGGGGGCTCCTAACTACCCTTATCCAGATAGATGGTGGAAGATTGTCGAGAAATACGGCATCAATATTTTATATACCTCCCCAACAGCAATTCGCAGTTTAATGCGTTTTGGTGACTCTTGGCCGAATAGAAACGATATTAGCTCACTTCGTTTGCTTGGATCGGTTGGTGAGCCTATTAGCCCTGAAGCATGGAAGTGGTATCACAAGGTTGTCGGTCGTGAGAAATGTCCGATCATTGATACGTGGTGGCAGACTGAAACCGGTGGGTTTATGATTACTCCTCTACCAATTACGCCATTGAAACCAGGTTCAGCTACTAAGCCATTCTTCGGCACCGTAATTGATGTTGTCGACGAAGATGGAGAGAAAGTTAAAGTGGGTGAAGAAGGTACACTTGTGATAAAAACCCCTTGGCCAGGAATGACTGCCGGTATTTATCGTGATCCACAGCGTTATGTTGAAACCTACTGGAAGAAATACGAAAAACAAGGATGGTACCTTGCGGGTGATTCTGCTAAAATTGATAAAGATGGATATTTCCGAATCATTGGTCGTACCGATGATGTAATCAAAGTTAGTGGTTATCGTCTGGGTACTGCCGAGATTGAAAGCGTAATAGCTAGCCATCCTGCCGTTGCTGAAGCTGCAGCGATTGCTCTGCCTCATGAATTAAAGGGAAACTGTATTCATATTGTTGTCGTTCTTCGAATGGGTTATACTGCTAGTAAAGAGCTAGAGCATCAGATGATCCAGCATATGGTTGAACATTTAGGACCAATTGCAAGACCTGAAGAGGTAACTTTCGCTGAATTATTACCAAAGACTCGGAGTGGTAAAATTATGAGAAGAGTCTTGAAAGCGAGAGCATTAGGATTACCAGAAGGTGACTTGAGCACACTCGAAGAGTAGAGCTGACTTTTTGTAAGTCTTAAAGTTTAGGCTACGGACGATAGGTTTTAACCTTGAGTTCGTAGCCTAAATTGTTATTTTTACACTCTTTAAGCTTCTAAATCATTATTCAGAGTAAATCATGACCGTCCCTTCATCACGTAATATCTGGGAAATTGCCTGGCCAATTATGATCAGTCTATTGGCCCAGGGTATAGTAAATATTACGGATACCGCATTTTTAGGTCGAGTGGGAGAGGTTGAGCTAGGTGCTTCTGCCATCGGTGGACTGCTGTATACCACGCTTTTTATGGTCGGATTTGGATTCTCAACTGGAGTGCAGATCCTGATCTCACGCCGTAATGGGGAGAAGAATTTTTTGGCTATTGGTCGCGTTTTTGACAATAGCTTTTATTTCTTAGGCTTAACTTCTTTATTAATAACCATCGGAGTTATTTTCTTTATTCCTGCTCTATTGAAACCTTTTGTTTCCTCCGGAGCTGTATTTACTGCAAGTACTACTTTCCTGGCTTATCGTGTTCTAGGTTTGTTTTTTGCTTCGGCATCCTTGCTTTTTAGGTCTTTTTATACTGGAATAGCATTTACAAAATATCTAAGCATCAGCGCCGGAATTATGGCTGGCGTCAATATTATCTTAGCTTACCTGTTGGTTTTTGGTCATTGGGGATTCCCAAAACTAGGTATCGAAGGCGCTGCAATTGCCTCAGTGATATCCGAAATATGTGCGCTTCTATTTTTCATTCTTATTACTCGTCGAAATGCACGACTAAAAAGCTATGTTCTATTTCAATGGGTTAAACCAGATTTAGCCATTATTAAGAATACGCTCTCTATATCAGGTTTTGTGATGCTTCAATATGTTCTTTCATTGGGCAGTTGGTTTGTATTTTTTATGTTTATTGAGAAAATGGGGGAGCGCTCTTTGGCAGTATCTAATATTATTCGAAGTGTTTACCTGCTTTTCATGATTCCAGGATGGGCCCTATGCTCTGTGGTAAGCACACTTGTGAGCAAGGCTCTTGGAGAACAGAAACCTGATCTGGTATTCCCCATCATTGTGAAGGTGGTTAAGTTTAGTCTTTTTGCCATGGCTATAACACTGGCCTTTGCTTTTACGTTCTCGAGAGATATTGTAGGAATTTTCACGAACGACCTATCCCTTGTGGAGGCTACGATGCCTTCATTCTATATTATCCTTGCCGCCCTGTTTCTATTCGCCTGTATGAGCATAATTTTCAATGGTGTTTTAGGAACTGCAAATACCCATTTTGCATTAGGAATTGAAGCTTTAACTTTAGTCGTATACCTATTTTTCGCTTGGTATATTGCCGTCCACCTTCACCAAAAGATAGAGACCTTAAAAAGGGAAATTGGCAAAGCAGAGTGGTTTAAGGTTTTAGTTTGCAGGGGTTTTATCTTAGCCTTTTCGCAGTTTCTAGCATAAAATAGATCCATTTTAATTCGCGTTTAAGATTTAAACTTTTACCTTTGTAGTTCCATTTTAAAGGGTTGTTATTTTGGTATGAATGAGAAAGATATAAATCTGTTTTCTGAGTTTTTACCGGTCTCAACAGAGACATGGGAAACTCAAATTCGTACGGACCTAAAAGGTGCAGATTATGAGAAGAAATTAATCTGGAATACCGATGATGGAATTCAAATTAAACCTTATTACCGCAAGGAGGATTTAAATGGATTGGAGGGTCAGACTGCTCGATTTTCACAAGGTTCAGCTGCGCGAAATAACCCTATAGATGGTAACTCTTGGTTGATCCGTCAGGACATCCAAGTTGAAGATGTTAACTTAGCAAATGAAAAGGCGATTGATCTTATTTCAAAAGGCGTTACTTCGATAGGTTTTAAGTTTCATCAAAACTTTATCCGTAATGAAAAATCGATCTCTGATTTATTATGCAATATAGACCTTGAATTTATTGAGATTAATTTTCTTTTAGATGAAAATCACTTAGTTTTCGCTCAGGATCTGGTCTCATTCTTATCATCTCATAAAATTGACAAGCAAAAGTTTAAAGGATCTATTGCCGCTGATCCTCTTGGTTTTTATGCCCGGAAGGGTAAGTTTATTGAAAATGAGAGTGCTGATTTATCTCAAGTCAAGCTTCTTTCTGAGGCACTAGCTGATTTTCCAACGATACATAGTATTGCAGTTAATGGGTGCGATTTTACCAACGCTGGGGCTTCGGCGGTCCAGGAGTTGGCTTTTTCATTAGCTATCGGGGCTGAATATCTTGATAGATTAACAGATTTAGATGTTTCTATTGCCGATTTATCTCCTCGAATTCGTTTCAATCTTGGGATTGCTGGGAATTACTTTATGGAGCTGGCAAAACTTCGTAGCGCCAGAATATTATGGGCTAGGCTTATGCCTGCTTTTGGTGAATCTTTTAAGATCGATTCCGACTCGTTAGTTCGGCTTTCTGAGATTTATATCCACTCTGAAACGGCCCTATGGAATAAAACACAGTATGATTCACATGTGAATATTCTAAGGACACAGACTGAGAGTATGTCTGCCGTTTTAGGAGGCACCAACTCTTTAACGATTCTTCCTTTTCGATTCTCGTCCTCGGCTCCTGATGAATTTGCTGAGCGAATAGCAAGAAATCAACAACTTCTGCTTCAGTATGAAGCTCATTTTGATAAAGTAGCCGATCCGGCTGCTGGGTCATATTATATTGAAACATTGACAAATGAGATTGCCGAGAAAGCATGGGATTTGTTTCTCCAGATTCAGGATCTTGATGGATATCTAGCAGCTCTAAAAAAAGGCTTTATCCAAGAACAGCTCCGGAAAATAAGTTCCACACGCTTGGATTCTGTTGATTCTCGATTAGATAAGGTTTTGGGTATTAACAAGTTTCCTAATCCGTTAGATCACTTGTTACTTGAATTTATAGATCAATCTTCCGAAGCGCTTGAGTTATCTGTTCTAAATCCTGAGATTGAAATAATTAAGCCGCTACGCAGGTCTCAGTCTTTGGAATCAATGCGCTACGCTACAGATTGCTTCTCAAAATCAAATAAAA
>JAPLDS010000059.1:0-26050 GCA_026391295.1 Bacteroidia bacterium
GAAGAATGACACGGTTACCTTGGGTAGCCTAATCAAAAAACCGACCATTCTCTCCTTTGTTTACTTTGATTGTCCGGGTATTTGCAGCCCTCTTTTAGATGGTGTGTCTGATGTGGTCCGCTTGATGGATCTCTCTCTAGGAAAAGATTATGATATTATTACGATAAGCTTTAATACCAAAGACACGCCGGAGAAGGCTCGCGAGAAAAAGCAGAATTTTGTTCAGAAGATCAAAGAAGCTGATCGTTCAAGCTGGTATTACCTTACCGGTGAGTTGCCAAATATACAGGCAATTACAGAGGCTGCTGGATTTCGTTATAAGCCAACAGGAGTTGACTTCGCACATCCTGCAACCATTATCATGTTAAGTCCAACGGGTAAGATTACCCGTTATCTATATGGTACTAACTTCCTTCCATTTGATGTGAAGATGGCCGTAGTCGAAGCTCGGAAAGGATTGGCAAGCCCAACAAGTTCTAAAATCCTCGACTACTGCTTTGCTTATGATCCACGTGGCCGTAGTTATACTTTGCAAGTTACCCGATTAATGGGCACTTTTTCCTTAATTGTGGGGTTCTTTTTTGTCGTCTATTTATTCATCTCATCCAGAAGAAAATCATCTAAAGAAGTAAAATAATGAATAATCAAGTATCTGCCGAACCGTTAAATTACCTCAATCATAAGACCGGGCTCTGGTCGTGGTTGACGGCTACCGATCATAAGCGTATCGGACTGCTGTATCTTTATGCTATTACCACCTTTTTCTTGACTGCTGCTGTCTTAGGGTTGCTTATGAAGATTGAAAAATCAACCATAGGTCCAACGATTATGACTGCTCAAACCTATAATGCGATGTTCACATTGCATGGTATTATTATGATCTTTATCGTCGTAATTCCAGGTCTTGCTGCAGTATTCGGGAATATCTGTCTTCCGATCATGATTGGAGCAAAGGATGTGGCCTTCCCGAAACTAAACTTGTTCTCATTTTATGTTTACATTACAGGAGCATGCCTAGGATTATATAGTCAGTTTGCTCATGGTCATTCACCCGATGCTGGTTGGACCTTCTACGTCCCCTATAGTGCCGAGGTCAACTCCAACATAATTTTGGCCCTGTTGGCCGCCTTTACACTTGGATTTGCATCTATTCTAACGGGATTGAACTTCATTGTGACGATCCATCGTATGCGTGCTCCAGGGATGACGTGGTTTAGAATGCCACTTTTCCCTTGGTCGCTATATGCCACAGCATGGATTCAACTTTTGGCTACTCCAGTGGTAGGTATAACCTTGTTGATGGTTATAGCAGAACGAACTTTACATGTGGGTTTCTTCGATCCAAAGCTTGGTGGTGACCCTGTATTATATCAACATTTATTCTGGATCTATTCGCATCCGGCCGTTTATGTCATGATCTTGCCTGCAATGGGTGTGGTAACGGAGATCTTCCCTACCTTTAGTCAGAAACCTGTCTTTGGATATCTTCCAATTGTATTCTCAAGTTTGGCGATTGCTTTAGTGGGTTACTTTGTTTGGGGTCATCATATGTTTACCTCAGGAATGAGCTACGAATCACGCTGGTTCTTCTCGTTTATAACCTTCTTAGTGGCTATTCCTAGTGCAATTAAAGTCTTTAACTGGCTCTCGACTATGTATGGTGGATCTGTTGATCTTCAACCTCCCCTTTTATATGCGATATCTTTTATCTTTCTGTTTACGATTGGTGGATTCACCGGACTTACGCTTGGAGCAGTAGCTACTGACATTCATGTACATAATACCGATTTTGTGGTTGCTCACTTCCACTACATTATCTTTGGGGGAATGGGATTCGGTTTCTTTGCTGCGATGCATTACTGGTATCCTAAAATTTATGGCACGATGTACCATATTAAATGGGCTAAGATAGCCTGGGGATTCCTGTTTACAGGTTTTAACGTTCTTTATTTCCCGATGTTTATCATGGGAATTCAAGGTATGCCTCGTCGTTATTACGATTATGATCCTAAATTTCAATTAGGTCAAACGATCTCTTCAGTCGGAGCAGTGATCCTATTTGTTGGTTTAATCGCAATGATTGCAAACCTTGTTTATCATGTTCGTAGAGGTGCTAAAGCCCCTGCCAATCCATGGCATGGCGTTACCCTAGAGTGGCAAGTTCCATCGCCTCCACCTCATGAAAACTTTGATGAAATTCCGGTGATTACTCGTGAGCCTTATGTCTTCGATAACCCTTATACTAAAGAAAAATAATAGATTTATGTCAACAACCGAACATTCTGAGCATTCTGAACATAGTGAATATATAGATGTCGAAACCGGTAAGATGGGGATGTGGTTATTCCTATTTACGGAGTTATTTTTATTTGGCGGACTATTTATCGTTTATGCGGTTATGCGTGCAAGATATGGTGAAGATTTTCACCATGCAGCTTTAGAACTTAATGCATTTATTGGTGCAACAAATACCGTTGTTTTACTAGTTAGTAGTATGACGGTAGCGATGTCGTTAACCGCCATTCAAAAGAGTCAAAAGAACTTGGCGATCGGTTTAATCTTTGTCACCTTGCTCTTAGCTATTGTCTTTATGATCAATAAATATTTTGAATA
This sequence comes from Bacteroidia bacterium, assembly GCA_026391295.1. Lineage (GTDB taxonomy): Bacteria > Bacteroidota > Bacteroidia > Bacteroidales > Prolixibacteraceae > JAAFHB01. Next base: position 2,614 of record JAPLDS010000059.1, read on the forward strand.
CGGTCATAAATTTGAATTGCACCTCTATCCTGGTTCTGATGTGATGCGCAACTTGCCTCACGGAGAGATTATGTTTTTCGGACTCTATTTTCTAATGACTGGACTCCATTTATTTCACGTTGTAGTAGGAGGGATTTTACTTACGATTGTGATGCTTCGCGTAAAATCAGGAAAGATCAATAAAGAGCATTTCTTATTACACGAAAATGGTGCACTATATTGGCATTTGGTCGATTTGATTTGGATCTTCCTTTTCCCTTTATTGTATTTGATAACCTAGCCTTCAGCATAGAAGGCCTGAAGACATAACGCTATACTTATAGAATTAAAGCATTAATAAAATGGAAGATCATCACGATAATCACGTTACGAGTTACGCGCAAAACTTTAAAGTTTTGTTGGTTTTGCTTTTGCTAACAATCTCTACGATTTTGGTAGTTAAATTAGACCTTGGACATTTTACAGTGGCCATGGCCCTATTTTTAGCTTCTGTTAAAACGACAATCGTACTAACCTATTTTATGCATCTAAAGGGGGAAAAACTTATTTTGCGTTTGATGGTAGGCGGTGTATTTTTACTATTCGCTATAATCGTTATCATTACATTTATTGATTATTACTTCAGAATAATTTAAAAAACTATGACAACAATGTTCTCTGGAGCATCCAATTTTGCAGAAAGTGTCGATCGCGCATTTATATTTATTTTCGCGATATCTTTCATTTTTACGATAGGTATTACTGTGGCAATGATCTATATTGTTATTCATTTTTCGAGAAAAAAGAATAAGAATCCACAGCAATTTAGTGGGAACGTACCATTAGAGATTATATGGACCGTTGTTCCATTGATCTTGGTATTGTTTATGTTTTACTATGGCTGGGTGGCCTTCGCTCCTATGCGTAAGGTCCCTCAGAATTCAATGCAGGTGAAAGTTATTGGACGGATGTGGTCGTGGAGTTTTGATTACGGCAATGGGAAAATTTCACCCGATTTAGTAGTTCCATTGGATCGAAATGTAAAGCTTAATCTTTTCTCTGAAGATGTAAATCATGGCTTGTTTATTCCAGCCTTTAGAGTTAAAGAAGATGTGATCCCTGGTTATAATAACTATTTATGGTTTCAACCTATAGCGAAAGGGAAATACGATATCTATTGTACTGAATATTGTGGTTTGGCTCACTCCGCGATGGTTGCTAAAGCTATCGTAGTGGATAGTCTTGAATTTAAGACTTGGTTAGCAGATCTTAAGGTAGTAAGCAACGACGATCCTGGTATGGCTATCTTAAAAGCCAATGCCTGTATAACCTGTCACTCAATTGACGGAACCAAAGTTATTGGTCCTTCATTTAAGGGTTTATATGGGGCTAAGCGTATGGTCTTGACTGATCAAGGAGAAAAGGAAGTCGAAGCAAATGCTGACTATATTAAAAGAGCAATCATTGATCCAAATGGCGAAATTGTAAAGGGCTATAACAAAGGGTTAATGCAATCGTATAAAGATGTTCTTAAAGCTGAAGATATTGATAAAATCGTAGATTATTTCAAAAAAGCTAGTGAGCAAAAATAACAAGTTTCCTACTCTTGATGTGCTAATCCGGTTGACCAGACTGCGACTTTCGCTTATGGTCACCATCTCTGCTACCACTGGCTATTTTCTGACGGGTAGTGCTCCAAGTTGGGCAGTCGCTTATCTTTTTGGCGGTGTCTTCTTTTTAGCAGCCGGAACAACAGTGCTTAATCAAGTTCAGGAAAGTCGACGCGACGGCCTAATGCCTCGCACCAACAATCGCCCGATCCCTTCCGGTGAAATTTCAGGTACCTCGGCTTTGATTATCTCTTTAATCTTACTGGTCTTAGGTACCGGTTTGCTTGGCTTGAATGGCTGGCTTCCGATGGTCCTTGGTTTGTCGAATATCGTTTTCTATAATCTAATCTATACTCCACTTAAAACCCGTAGCTGGCTCGCCATAATTCCTGGAGCTGTGGTTGGCGGTGTTCCTCCATTAATCGGCTGGACCTCTGCTGGATTTTATATTTTTCATCCGCATGCGATGTTTGTTGCCATCTTTGTATTTCTATGGCAAATACCACATTTCTGGCTATTGATGATTAAATATGGCAAGGAGTATGAGATGGCTGGGTTCTCTTCAATCTCAAAAACGCTAAACGAACGGCAAATCAAACAAGTGGTATTCTATTGGGGCTTAATTACCTCCGTGTTTTTAATGCTTTTCCCGTTCTTCGATTTTAACTTTAAACCACTTTTGTTGGTGTTTCTGGTGGGGATGAACTTTGGTTTTATCCTTCTGTTTCATCGATTCCTTTTCGGGGAGAAGAATGCTAAAACAATTCATAAAGCATTTATCCTGATTAACTCGTATGCCTTAATGGTGTTCTTGTTGTTGGTTTTTAATGCGTTGATCTCCTAGCTGGTTCCCAATTGAATTGGGTTATTAACTATTCTTATTTCTTAGAATTCTCTTTGGGCGTTAGTTGCTGAACGATTTTAAATTCGGATAAGAATTCACCTGCAATGACACGCAGAACCGTATAAGCTGGGATCGCTAGAATCATACCTGGTATTCCTGCAATTCCTCCTGCCATTAAGATCACAAAGAAGATCTCTAAGGCATGGGCTTTGACGCTGTGGGCATAGATAATAGTTTGAAATACCATACTGTCAATAAACTGCACCACCATTACCACTGCCACAATCCAACACATCAAAGGGAAAGTTACCTCAGTAAAGCTGGAATTTAGAGTGTTTGCCACGACAACAACTATTCCAAATGTGGCTGCAATCCAAGGACCAATATAAGGGATCACATTCAGTATTCCAGCAAATACTCCAATCACAACTGCATGTCCAAATCCTACGCCTACTAGGGTAAATCCGGCTATGGATAGGATCATTACACCGATGATTTGAAACAGAATGCCTACCAGATATCGCTTTAATAGTTCTCCTATCTTATCCATCACTTTTGAAATCCGCGATTCTGTATTTACAGGCGCAAATACAAGTACCCAATTGCGAAACAATTTCTCCTCTTTTAAGAAGAAATATAATATGAAGGAGACCGAAAAGATCATTAAAAATAGATTCCCTAACACACTGGCAAACGAGCCAAAGACTTTGCTCGCTTCATCAATGTTTAAAAATCCTTTCGCTTGTGTCTCGAGATAGTTTTCCAAGAAATCATTGGAAGGGATGTTTCCTGCAATTTTCGGGAAGTTCACCTTGAATTCACCGAAAGCAGTGTGGAGGTAATTGACAACCTCTTGTATATTAATGTTAGATAATTGATTAACTTCAGATAGCATCATGGGGATTAAGAGAACAAAAAATCCAATTAGACCTAACCATAAGGTTGTGAGGGTTAAAATTGCTGCTCCCGAATTCCCTAACTGATACCTGCGAATCTTAATTTTTTGAAACCAACGAACGATCGGTCGTCCAATTAAGGACAATACAGCGGCGATTAGGATATAAGTGAGGATGTAACTAAAATAATAGACCAAAAGTCCAAATAACACGATGGCAAGCGCAATAATGATATTTTTAACGCGTTGGTTCATAGGTGGAGATGTTTAATTCTATCAAACATACACTTTTTTATCCAAAAATTTAACTGCTATCCTTGATCTTGTTAATTTTGTGGGTATGACAACAACAACCACAATACAGTTAATTGCCCAGAAACTTGGGATAAGCAATAAGCAGATCTCTAACACGATATTGTTACTTGATGAGGGTGGCACTGTCCCTTTTATCTCGCGCTACCGGAAAGAGATGACCGGAAGTTTAGATGAAGTTGCGATTGGTGACATCAAAGATGCAAAAGATCGTTTCGAAGAGATTGAGAAGCGTAAGACCGCCATATTAAAAAGTATTGAAGAACAAGATCTCCTCTCGCCTGAGTTGAAATCAAAACTTCAAAACTGCTACGATCTGAATGAACTAGAAGATATCTATCTACCCTATAAACCGAAGCGACGCACTCGAGCCACGATCGCTCGTGAAAATGGGTTGGAGCCTTTGGCGAAATTGATCTATAAGCAATTCGAAGCGGACCTTGAGCATAAAGCATTTCAATTTCTAACGGATATTGTTGTCGATGTGGATTCTGCGCTCGCTGGTGCTCGGGATATCATAGCGGAATGGATCAATGAAGATCCCAATGCTCGGACAATGATCCGTAATTTATTTGATCGGGAGGCTATTATATCCTCCAAAGTTGTGAAAGGTAAAGAGGAGGATGGGATTAAGTTCAGTAACTATTTCAGCTCTTCAGAGGGGTTGAAGCATTGTCCGTCACATCGTTTATTGGCGATGCGTAGAGGTGAAAAGGAGGGTTTTCTAAAACTTTCTATTGATACCGATGAGGTCAAAGCTGTTGGATTATTGGAACGATATTTTGTGAAAAGCAGGAATGCCTGTTCTGTGCAAATGGAATTGGCTATTCGGGATTGTTATAAGCGGTTGCTTTCATCAGCTATTGAAACCGAATTTTTTGCTTCGTCGAAAGAAAAGGCAGACCTTGAAGCTATACGTGTTTTTGCAGAAAATTTACGTCAGCTCCTGCTAGCTGCACCGCTCGGACAAAAGCGAGTCTTGGCTCTAGATCCTGGCTATAAGAGTGGATGTAAGCTTGTTTGTCTTGATGCTGAAGGAAATCTTTTGCATAATGAAACCATCTATCCTCATCAGCCACAAAGTGAGGTAAGTCAGTCGATTCGAAAAGTCTCGGCTTTGGTAAGTACCTATAAAATTGATGCAATTGCCATTGGTGACGGAACGGCAAGTCGCGAAACGGAAGCTTTTATTAAAAAGATCACCTTCGATCGTCCTATTCAGGTGTTTGTGGTCAGCGAGGATGGGGCATCGATCTATTCGGCCTCAAAAATTGCACGGGATGAATTTCCACAATATGATGTTACCGTCCGGGGCTCCGTATCTATTGGACGCAGATTAATGGATCCATTGGCTGAGCTGGTAAAGATTGAAGCCAAGTCAATTGGTGTTGGTCAATATCAGCACGATGTTGATCAAAAGATGCTTCAGAAAGGGTTAGATTCGGTTGTCGAGTCAGCCGTAAACCTTGTTGGCGTAAACGTGAATACGGCAAGTAGCCATTTACTCAACTTTGTCTCCGGTTTAGGTCCATTGTTAGCTCAGAATATTGTGGAATTTAGAAAAGAGAATGGCCCATTTGCCAATCGGGCCACCTTGAAAAAGGTTCCGCGAATGGGAGCGAAGGCTTATGAGCAATGTGCTGGATTTTTGCGAATTACGGGAGGCGAACATCCACTGGATAATTCAGCAGTCCACCCCGAACGATACCCTTTAGTAAATAAAATTGCGGCCGATCGGAAATGCAAAGTTGCTGATCTGATTGGTCGTGAAGATCTGCGCAAAGAGTTGGAATTAGATCGGTATATCAGCGATGAAGTGGGCTTGCCAACCTTGACAGACATTCTTGCCGAGCTTGCTAAGCCTGGGCTAGATCCGCGGACAGGAATTAAAGTGTTCGAGTTTGCTGCCGATGGGATCTTCTCGATGTCTGATTTGCATGTGGGGATTACCTTGCCTGGTATTGTCACAAATATTACCCGATTTGGCGCTTTTGTCGATGTGGGTGTTAAACAAGATGGACTTGTTCATATTAGTGAGTTAGCGAATAAATATATCAGTGATCCAGCTGAGGTGGTCAAACTTCACCAACATGTAAAGGTGAAAGTTCTGGAGGTTGATGTTCCTAGGAAAAGAATTGCATTCTCGATGAAGCAGGCTGAATCATAATTGAAGGGTTTAGCTTCTAGGTTTAGCTTTTAATGTTTAATCAATTAGAATGGCAGGAACCAGGTGCTCTTGCAATCCTAATTGACTCAGCTTGAATCGTAAAATCCATGTGGTTCTTTTAATTAGCCACTTTCTTGTCGAGAAGAAGTATGTCGTTGATTACAATCTCGGTGACTAGATGTGTTTCGCCATTTTTGTCTTCATACGAATGGTTTGTTAATTTGCCTTCAATGGCAACTTCAGACCCTTTTTTTAGGTATTTTTCTGAAAACTCAGCTTGCCTTCCCCAGGCAACTAGCTTGTGCCATGTAGTTTCCGATTTTTTGATCTCTTCTTGATCCTTGAAGTTTTCATTGGTGGCAAGGGAGAAATTTGCGACCGACTTTTCACTGTCCAATTTTTTGAATTTAGGATTCTCACCTAAATGGCCAATTAGCCTTACACTGTTTCTTAAAGCATTCATCTTAGAAGTTTTAATGGTGAATAAAATAGTTTTCAGGTAAATCTAATAGAGACTTTTGATCTTATTCGGATGCAAATCGGTTAGTTCCGTTTATACTAAACACAAATCGATTCTAACCGATTATAAACGGATGATTATTTGGAATTCAAATTTTTGCCGTCGATTAGTTAGGTTTAGGACAAAAAAAAGACCTGCTCGGTGTGAGCAGGTCTTTATATTTTAAAAAAAGAAGTTTTAAATCGGTTGATCCGTTTCTTCGATTGGTGTTGCGATATCTTTATCGACTAAAATACGTCCACAATATTCGCAAACAATAATTTTCTTTCTAGAGGCAATGTCCATTTGACGTTGTGGTGGAATCTTGTTGAAACATCCGCCGCAAGCATCACGCTGCACAGTAACAACAGATAGTCCGTTACGTGCATTTTTCCGAATACGGTTAAAAGCCATCACCAAACGCTCTTCAATCATCCCTTCGATCTTGATCACTTTGTTCTTTAACTTGTCTTCTTCAACTGCAGTTTCAGCAGTAATTTCTTCAAGTTCCTTTTGTTTTCTGATCAGATCATCTTCTCTTTCTGCAAATAGTTTTTCAGAACTTTCGGCTAGTTCAGACTTACTTTTAATGTCGATCGTGAACTCACGAATCTTCTTCTCAGCAAGTTCGATTTCTAGTGTTTGGAACTCAATTTCTTTAGAGAGCGAGTCGAATTCACGGTTGTTACGCACGTTATCTTGTTGCTCTTTGTATTTATCAATTTTGCTTTTAGAATCTTTTATTTCAGTCTTCTTAGTTCCAATGGTAAGATTTAGACTTTTTAGCTCTTCGGTAAGATTTGCAATACGTGTCTTTAACCCAACGATCTCATCTTCTAAATCTTGAACCTCCAATGGAAGTTCTCCACGCAAGGTGTTAATCTTGTCGATTTCTGATGCTACGGTTTGAAGTTCATAGAGCATTTTAAGTTTCTCCTGGATAGAAACCTCTTTTCCTTCTGTTGATTTAATCGTATTTACTGGCATAATCTGAAATTTACAATTTTGTTATTGCTCACAAAGGTACAATACAGGGTTTGTGTTTACTTCCGATAAACGGAGTGCAAAGTTAGGAAATTTTTTTATAAGAATCTCATAAAAAAGCTCCTTGGTAAATTGTTCACTTTCATAGTGCCCAATATCTGCCAAGATGATTTTTTCTTCGGCATCGAAAAACTCATGATACTTGAGATCTGCGGTGATAAATATGTCGGCTCCAGCAGCAATGGCATCCTGGATTAAAAAGCTTCCAGAGCCTCCGCAGACTGCAACTTTTTTGATTTGCTTTCCAGTTAAGGTGCTATGCCTGATTGTTTTGCATCCAAATATTTGCGCAAGCCGAGCTAGAAAGTCAAGTTCATTTTCGGCTCCTGGTAGCCATCCGACCATTCCAGAGCCTACGTCTGACAAATTATTTTCGAGTAGAACTAAATCATAAGCTACCTCTTCATACGGATGTGCCAAAACCAATGCATTTACAACTTTATCTTTTAAATAACGAGGTAGAATAGTCTCAAAACGAACCTCTTTCTCCGAATGAAACGCCCCGATCTCACCAACATATGGGTTTGCATCTTCGCCAGCTCTAAAAGTCCCAAGTCCATCTACACTAAAACTAGCTTTGTCGTATTTGCCTATGGCACCCGCTCCAGCCGAGAAAAGTGCTTCCCGAACAATTTCCAAATGATCAGCAGGGATGAAGGTGGAAAGCTTTAATAACTGCTCCTTGGTAGGAGCTAAGATCGCGAGATTGGTTAATCCAATTTTCTCAGAGATTTTGGTATTGACTCCCCCTTTTATGCTATCCAAATTTGTATGTGAGGCAAAGATGGCAATGTCGTTTTTTATCGCTTTAATGATGCAGCGCTCAACATATGTTTTGCCGGTAAGCTTTTTTACCCCTTTGAAGATAATGGGGTGGTGTGCAATAATTAATTCGCAGCCAGCCTCAATGGCTTCGTCGATCACCTCTTCGGTGATATCAAGAGTCAATAGCGCACTCGAAACAAGTCCGTTTGGGTCGCCAACGAGTAGGCCAGTATTGTCATACGACTCCTGGTAAACTGGTGGCGCAATTGCTTCGAGGTATGAGACGATCTCTCTGATGTGCATTGGTAGAAGTTGGATTAAGCTAATTTATTTTAGCTGTAAAAAATGGCTAAAGCGACTCTTTAATTTCGAGCAGGAATGTTTTTATCTGTTGTAATTTCTGAACGATCTCAAAGGTCGAATCGGTCTCTGATTTGTTCTCTTTGATTTTAGTCCTTGCCCCTTTCAAGGTCATTCCGCGCTCTTTGACTAGGTGATGAATCAACGACAAGTGGTTGATGTCCTCTTGAGTATAGAATCGATCCCCTTTTTTATTCTTAAAAGGTTTAATGGTGTCAAACTCTTTCTCCCAAAAACGCAATGTTGAAGGAGCAAGTCCAAACTTGGTAGAAACCTCCCCGATGGAGTAGTAATGTTTTTCTGATTTTGGTTCTTTAAATGCCACGGCGTATAGTTTTTAGTCGAAACTTTGACCCATATTGGTTGAAATTGCAATCATCTTTTCATATTCAAGTGGGGTGAGATCTTGGAAGTAATAATTCTGTGGATTTACTTTTTGTCCATTTTTACTCACTTCATAATGCAGATGCGGTGCCGTTGAAGCTCCTGTACTGCCCACAAATCCAATCACATCGCCTCGTTTTATCTGTTGTCCTACTTGTACATTAATACGGCTAAGATGTGCATAATAGCTCTCATAGCCAAACCCATGGTCGACAACGATGGTGTTGCCATAGCCAGTCTCTCGATCGGTAGATTTTATTGTGCCAATGCCAGTGGCTAAGACTTTTGTCCCTGTCGCTGCGGTGAAATCCATTCCATAATGAAACCGCAAAATCTTATAAATCGGATGGACACGCATTCCCCATCCTGAGGCTGTTTGCTTCAAATCTTTATTGGCTACTGGCATAATGGAAGGCATTGAGGCAATCATTTTTTCTTTGCTAAGAGCCATTTTTGCCACTTCATCGTATGACTTCGCTTGAACGAAGACCTGTTTTGAAAGAATGTCTAACCTTCGAGTTGTATTGGTAATTAAATCAGAATTATCCATCTCTTGGAGTTTCGAATATCTATTGGATCCCCCAAAGCCGGCCATTCTAAGCGTTGCCGGGATAGGCTCAGCTTCAAAAATTACTCGGTAGATATTGTCGTCACGCTGCTGTATCTCCTCTAGAACTTTTGAGACTTTCTCGAAATCTTTGTTCATTAAGGTGTATTGTGAAAGCAATTCTTCGTTTTGGCGCTTGAGTCTTTTGGTCTGCGGGGAATCAAAAAACTGAAGAAAAATAAAAAAGAAAAATATCCCAGAAACAAGGCTAGTAGATAGATATCCAAGCACAAAACGTAACAAAGTCTTGATGTTACGTTCAATTTTATCAAAGCTTAAAGTGTCGGGATTAAATCTATAATTGGTTTTACCCATTATCTTTGCTCTTTATTTTAATTCTATAGGATCAAAATTAGCGAAATAATCTAATTTTGCAAGGTTTATAAGTATAGCGTTTATACGCTGCAAATCTATCGAAATTAGTTTGTTTAAGGGCTTAAGCCTGAATGAAAACTAAATTTTATCGATATTAATTTCTAATCTTTATGAATTCGAAACAGATACGTCAGACATTTCTTGATTTCTTTGCTTCCAAAGAGCATGCTATCGTTACATCTGCTCCAATGGTCGTTAAGAACGATCCAACATTGATGTTTACAAATGCTGGGATGAACCAGTTTAAAGATATTTTCTTGGGTAACTCACCTACGAAAAATCCGCGAGTTGCTGACACTCAAAAATGCCTACGGGTTTCAGGAAAACATAACGACCTTGAAGAGGTGGGCCACGATACTTACCATCATACCATGTTCGAAATGCTCGGTAACTGGTCTTTTGGTGATTATTTCAAAAAGGATGCTATCGATTGGGCTTGGGAATTGTTAGTCGATGTATATAAAATACCGGTAGATAAACTCTATGTAACCATTTTCGAAGGCGATGAGAAAGATGGCGTTCCTATGGATACTGAAGCTCAAGACTTGTGGCTTAAATACCTTCCTCAAGATCGAATTTTAAAGGGAAATAAAAAGGATAACTTCTGGGAAATGGGCGACTCTGGACCTTGTGGTCCTTGCTCTGAGATCCATGTGGACATTCGTAATGAAGAGGAAAAAGAGAAAGTTAATGGTCGCGATTTAGTGAATGAAGGACATCCTCAAGTTATCGAAATCTGGAATCTCGTTTTTATCCAGTTTAATCGTAAAGCAAGTGGTCAGCTAGAAGAGTTGCCTGCAAAGCATGTTGATACCGGAATGGGTTTTGAGCGTTTATGTATGGTGATTCAAAATAAACAATCGAATTACGATACCGATGTGTTTCAGAATGTGATTAATCATATTGGTCAGCTTGCCGGAATTAAATATGGCACAAATGAGAAGGCTGATATTGCCATGCGTGTTATCGCAGATCACCTCCGGGCGATCTCATTTGCCATTACCGATGGTCAATTACCCTCAAATAATAAAGCAGGATATGTTATTCGACGTATCTTGCGTCGTGCGGTGAGGTACGGATATACCTTCTTGGAATTCAGAAAGCCATTTATCCATCAGCTTGTTAAAGTGCTGGCGGAGAATATGGGTGAGGCATTCCCTGAATTAATTAAACAACAAGACTTAGTCGTTAACGTTATTCGTGAGGAGGAAGATTCTTTCCTTCGTACTCTTGAGACGGGTATCAAGATGCTAGATGCCATTATTGACGACACAAAAAAGAATAAAGGCTTAGAAGTTAGTGGGACTGTCGCATTTGAACTATACGATACATTTGGCTTTCCGCTCGATCTAACTGAACTAATCCTTCGTGAACAAGGGCTCTCTGTGAATCAGGCCGACTTTGAGTCTGCCATGGAGGCACAGAAAAATCGCTCACGTAGCGCCACGCAGACTGAGACCAGTGATTGGGTGGATGTTCAGCAAGCAAAAGGCGATGGCTTTGTAGGTTATGATGTGCTTGAAGCTAAACTGAAAATTAACCGCTACCGTAAAGTAAAAGGTAAAAAGGGTGAATATTTCCAGCTGGTATTTAATACGACTCCGTTTTATGCAGAATCTGGAGGACAGGTAGGTGATTCCGGTTACCTTGAGGCTGATGGAAAGAAAATTGAAATCTTCGACACGGTAAAAGAGAATAACCTGACTGTTCATCTTGCTAAAGAGATGCCTTTAAATCCGGATCAAGTATTTAATGCAATAGTTAACTCAACGAATCGTCGTTTGACTGAAAATAACCATACGGCAACTCACCTTCTTGATCATGCCTTGCGTGAAATTCTAGGTCAACATATTGAGCAAAAAGGTTCGTTGGTAACTCCCGACTCACTTCGGTTTGATTTTAGTCATTTCCAAAAAGTTTCTGAGGAGGAGTTGTTGCTAATTCAACAACGAGTAAATGAGCTTATTCGACTAAATGACCCAAGAGATGAGCGTCGTGAAGTGCCTATGAACGAGGCTGGTAAGATGGGCGCCATTGCTCTCTTTGGAGAGAAATATGGCGATCATGTTCGTGTCATTAAATTTGGAGATTCGGTTGAGTTATGTGGTGGAACCCATGTCTCTTCAACGGGAAATATTGGTCAGTTTATTATCCTCTCTGAGGGGTCAATCTCTGCAGGTGTGCGCCGAATTGAAGCGATCACGGGATCTAAGGCCGAAGCCTATGTGAATCAGAATATTAGTGCGCTGAAAGATATCGCCTCGTTATTTAATAATCCGTCCGATGTAAAAGGAGCTGTTGAAGATCTATTCTCAAAATTCCAGTTACTAACTAAGCAAGCTGAAGCGTTTGAAAAAGAGCAGGCCAGCAAAATTAAAAAGGAGCTATTGCCACTTATCGAGTCTGTAAATGGGATTAATTTCTTGGCTAAACAGCTTAAAGTGGATAATAGCGCGATACTAAAAGATATCGCTTTTCAGTTAAAAGGGGAGGTCTCAAATTTATTCTTAGTGCTCGCTGCAGAGATTGATGGAAAAGCAAATGTCCATGTTATGATATCTGATAATCTACTGAAGGAAAGAGGGTTGAATGCTGGATCTATCGTTCGTGATTTGGCTAAGGCTGTGAATGGCAGCGGTGGCGGACAACCGTTTTACGCGACTGCTGGGGGGAAAGAGCCTGCAGGTATCCCAACATTATTGACTGAAGCTAAAAAATTGATCTAGTCTTAGTTTTTCAATCGCTAGCTAATTCAGATTGGATCTATTAGAGGTAATTTATTTTTTGACTACCTTTAGCCTATCTTAATTTTACTTCTATGAAGAGTTTTTTTAATTTTCTGTTCTCTGCTGCAACAGCTGGATTTCTATTGCTTCTCTTTGCTACGGCGCTAGCTATTGGCACTTTTATTGAAAATAGTTATGGTACCGAAGCCGCAAAGGCGTTGGTTTATAATACTTGGTGGCTCGAGTTAATTTTGGCTATTCTATGTGCGAACATGGTCGCTAGCTTTCTGCGTCATAAGATGTATCTTAAGAAGAAACTTACGATGGGAATTTTCCATTTGTCTTTTATCCTCATCATTCTTGGTGCTGGAGTTACCCGTTATTTTGGCAGTGAAGGGGTGATGCATATTCGCGAAGGTGAGACAACTAATGTATTGGTATCTTCTTCAACTAATTTTAATTTTAATACAAGCTTTCAGGGAGAGCAAAAAGGAATTTCAAAGTCTGCAGGTCAATCGACCTTAGCGAAAGTTAATCTTTCAGGACATGTTAAGACAGGTGCTAAAGAGGTTGAAGTTAAGCTTGTAAATTATTTTGTAGATGCACAGAAAAGTCTTACTCCAGATCCCCAAGGAGAACCGCTTATTGATCTTGTCTATGCGCAGAGTGGTGGCCGTAAGGGAGAGCTGATGCATGTTGGCCAACAGATCAATGCAAATGGCTTAACAATTGGATTTAACGCCGATGCTGACGTTCGGTTTGTCTTAAGAGGCGATAGTCTGGTGCTTTTAGCAAACGATACCCTTCGAGCAACCAATATGGGAGCACAGCTAACTTCAGTTTGCCCCCCTGGAAAGCCTCTTGCATGTACCGAAAGAATGATCTATCAGGTTAGTGGCACATCTTTAGTCGTGAAGAAATTCATCCCTTCAGGACGAGCTGAAGCTGCAGCTGGTACCGGTATGCCTTCAGGCGAAAACGCCTTGGTTTTTCAAGTGGGCTGCGACAGTGAGCGACAAAAAGTCACTTTGTGGACTTCAAATACAAACGAGTCAGCAAAATTCTCTAGCTCTATCGGTGGCATAAATTATCAGATGTGGATTGGTCCAGAAGAGCGGATCTTGCCATTTTCTATCAAACTGAAGGATTTTGTTTTGGAACGTTATCCTGGCTCTAATAGTCCTGCCTCTTATGAAAGCATGGTTACATTAACAGACAAAGAGCAGGGGATAACCAAAGATTATAAAATATTTATGAATAATATTCTGAATCATAGAGGATTTCGATTCTATCAGTCTTCATATGATATGGATGAGAAGGGTACAATTCTTTCTGTGAATGATGATCTTGCTGGAACATTGATTACCTATATTGGTTATTTCTTATTGTTCTTGTTTATCCTACTCTCAATTTTTAATCCGAATAGTTATTTCGCTGGATTATTAAAGCGAGCAGCTTCTGGGCCAGCACTCGTTATAGCTTTGTTGCTCTTCGGTTCTTTAAGTGTAAATGCCGCTGAGCCAAAGCCAGTATCTCCATTACTAGCAAAGGAGTTTGCAAAAGTTTGGGTTCAGGGTCATGATGGAAGAATTAAGCCATTCAGTACTCTGGCCTATGAGATGGTGATGAAGGTTTCACGTGCAGAAGAGATCGCTGGTCAAACGCCTGAGCAGGTAGTTCTTGGCATGCTTGCATTTCCTCAAGAATGGCAGCAGACACCTATGATTTCACTCTCTGATGAGCAAGTCGGAATGAAGCTAGGCGTTCCGAAAGGGAAGGCTACTTTCAATGACTTTTTTGATAATCAGGGTAATTACAAGTTGGTCAACGAAGTGCAGGCGGCTTTTGCTAAAAAGCCAGGTGATCGAATGCTATTTGATAATAATGTTATAAAAATTGATGATCGATTAAATGTGGTTTACCAGATTTATCATGGTGATATGTATCAGTTTTTTCCCTCACCCGATAAGTCAGATCTTAAATGGTATACACCAATTGCCCATTTCCCAAAAAGCTTTGGGTCTGATTCGGCACTGATTGCAAGGGTTTTTCCTGAATTTGTGATGTCGATGCGAAATGATAATCAGGAATTAGCGAGCAAAACAATTGCGATGATCATCGGTTATCAAGAGCAATTTGGATCAGCACTGATCCCTGGTGAGATGAAGCAAAATCTTGAAATTATCTATAACCACGTGAATATATTTAAAGACCTTTCGGCTTGGTATTCGCTTTTAGGCTTTATCCTATTTGGACTATTTTTCTACTCCTTATTTACGGGAAAACCACTTCGTCAAAAGGCGGTTAATTATGTTGTTGTTGGTTTGTCGATTGGTTTTGTCGCTCAAGTGGCAGGTTTATTCATTCGCGGGTATGTCTCTGGCCATCTTCCTTGGAGTAATGGGTATGAATCGATGATTTATATCGCATGGGCTATCATGCTTGCCGGACTTATTTTTGCAAGGCGTAATCCAATTGTACTGGCTGTTTCGGCAATACTTTCAGGATTAACTTTGTTTGTGGCTCAGATGAGTTGGTTAAATCCTGAGATCACAAACCTAGTTCCAGTTCTTCGCTCCTATTGGTTGGCCATTCACGTGGCAGTTATTACGGCAAGTTATGGTTTTATGGGTGTTAGTGCGATCATCGGATTCGTGAATATTCTGATGGCTGCATTTCAAAATATATCCAATGCCGATCGTATTAAAAAGACAATTCTTCAGTTGACTGCTGTCAATGAAGCATCTATGATTTTAGGACTTTATTTTCTAACCATTGGAACTTTTCTAGGTGGCGTTTGGGCAAATGAATCATGGGGTAGATATTGGGGTTGGGATGCTAAAGAGACTTGGGCATTGATCAGTGTGTTGTACTATGGATTTATCTCGCATATGCGACTGATCCCTGGGTTCCGTGGCTGGTTTGCATTTAACCTTGCTTCAGTTATCGGGCTACTATCAATCTTGATGACCTATTTAGGTGTTAACTATTACCTATCTGGTTTGCATTCATATGGAAGCGGCGAAGGATTATCGTTTCCGTACCAATTAGTCGTATTTTATGGTCTGGTTGCGATATTAGCCTATCTAGCAAATAAAAAAGAGCAAAAACCTCTTTAATTTTGCTATTATTGTGCTGTTAATCGTTTAATAAGACAGCATGCAGATCAAACGGACCTTTGACCTTCTCGAACATTGCTTGGCCGATTTCTCTCGACCTGACGCTGTTTGTGGTAAATACGGCAACAAATGGGTAACCTTTAGTACCGAGCAATTAGCTCGTCAATCGACCCTGCTAGCCCTTGGTTTACTCTCCTTGGATATTCAAAAGGGGGATCGAGTCGCAACGGTTTCTGGCAATCGACCAGAATGGACTTTTGTTGATTTGGCTCTTGCGATGATTGGAGCCGTTCATGTCCCTGTCTACCCTACAATTAGTGAAGATGAATATAGCTATATATTCTCCCATGCAGCCGTAAGACTAGTCTTTGTTTCTGATGATAAATTATGTCAGAAGATAAGTCCGATGGTTGGAGAAATACCAAGTATTGAGAAGGTATTTACCTTCAACCAAGTTGAAGATGCGTTAAATATTGAGGCGTTAATTCAACTTGGACTGAGTCACGAAGAACGATTAACTCCTAAGCTGGCTCAGCTGAAGGAGTCTATAGATGAATCGGAAATGGTCACCATGATTTATACATCAGGGACTACGGGAATTCCTAAAGGTGTTATGTTATCGCATACAAACTTGGTCTCAAATTTTACGGGTCATGCAAAAAATTACGAACTTGGACTTGGTCATAAAGCACTCTCGTTTCTCCCATTGTGCCATATCTTAGAGCGGATAGCGGTTTATAATTTTCTCTCTAAAGGGGTGGGCGTTTATTATGTTGAGACTCTAGCTCAGATCATGCCAGCCATAAAAGAGGTAAGGCCAGATATATTTAGCTGTGTTCCTCGATTGCTAGAACGAATTTATAATGGTATTCTCGCTAAAGGAAAGCTTTTAAAAGGGGTTAAGAAACGATTGTTTTTCTGGGCCGTTGACTTAGGCAAAGAATTCGAATACAATAAGTCGCAATCTCTTTGGTATCGACTTCAGTTATTTATCGCTGACAAGCTTATTTATTCAAAATGGAGAGAGGCCCTTGGCGGAAATCTTCAACTGGTTATCTGCGGTGGAGCGGCCTTGCAACCCCGAATAGCACGTGGATTAAGTGTCGCTAAGATTTATATCATGGAGGGATATGGCCTTACGGAGACTTCCCCAGTGGTGGCAGTTGGAAATTTGGTTACCAAAGAGATGAAAATAGGGACGAATGGCCCCGTTCTTCCAGGTGTGCAAGTGAAGATTGCTAAGGATGGGGAAATCCTCACTAAAGGTCCAAATCTAATGATTGGATACTATCTCCAGCCCGAACTTACTGCCGAAGTGATCGACAAAGATGGTTGGTTTCATACCGGCGATATTGGGAGATTTGAAGAGGGTAAGTACCTAAAAATTACGGACCGGAAAAAGGAGATTTTCAAACTCACCGGAGGTAAATATATTGCACCACAAATGATTGAAAATAAGATTAAAGAGTGTGTTTTAGTCGATCAGGTTATTGTTATTGGAGACCATGAGAAATTTGCGAGCGCATTAATCTCTCCAAACTTCGAGATTTTAAATGAGTGGTGCTCTGAACAGGATATTAAGACGGATAACAACCTTGAAACGATAAACCATCCAATCGTTCAGCGTAAGTTTCTCCAGGAAGTTAAGGAGATAAATAAAACATTAGGCCAGCATGAAGAGATTAAACGATTCCGTTTGATCGCCGATTCTTGGAGTCCGCAGAGTGGTGAACTGTCTCAAACACTTAAGCTTAAGCGAAAAGTTATTGAGGCTAAATACAAAGAGTTGATCGAAGAGATTTTTGGCCCCTCAAGAGATGAAGATTAACCTCAATGCTTCGGAATGGTGAACTTTCCCAATTTAATATATAAAACAGCTGTAAATCGACTAATGTCGTTCGATTGTAAATAGCAATAGTTGACATTGAAGGCATAGCGATATTTGGCTCCAAGACCAATTTTTGCATATTTCCATAAGTTTTCTTCTAAGATAATCCCAGGTTCAATGAACGTAAAGTCTGGTTTGCCAGTAATTTTATCGGTTGCTAGACCTTTGATTCCAAGATGACCTGAGCCAATTTCCAGGGGAAGCGATAAGTGAACTTTTTCTTTGGGCCATAAGGTGTATTCAAGATGAAGAGCTTTCTTCAGCATCTCAATCTGTCCGTCTTGTTTAGACGAGGGGAGGAAAATATTTAAAATGGATTTGCTATAGTCGTATCCAATAGATATCTTCCGGTTTATCAACACTCCCGCTCCTAACTCTTCAATAATAGTTGGATATAACCGAAGCTGTGTAACCTGAATCCCTGCAGTTAAATAAGGTCTGTATTCATTGCGCCTGTCACTAATGAGATGATTCATTATTTTTGACTGACCTACTGAATTAAAGGATATAGCTAGAAGTAATAGTATGAATGTGGTGAACTTCATCGGTTAAGAATTAGCTATTATTTTAGGATAAAGATAAAATTAATGCTCTTTATTATGCGTACGACACCTAATTTTATCCTTTAGATAAATGATTGAAGTGTTTGTGTGTGCGTGAATAATTTAATTGCTTTGGTTAAAAAAATGTAATTCGCACCTATTTTTTTAATCAAGATGGATGAAGATAGTATTGATTTATAGCAAATAAATATCTTTATACTTGTAAATCCAAATTAGCGTCTTCGAATAGGTGAGAGTTATGTCTTAAATCTTATTTGTTTCTTAACTTTAGCCATATTCGCGAATGGTAAATTTACTTGAGATTCGATATTAGATTAATTTAGATCTAGTATTGGCGAACTTATTTTAAATCTGTTTTGTTTTTCTTTTATGGAGAAGATTTTAATCACAGGTGCTACTGGAAATGTTGGACTAAGTATGCTGAAATTATTGGCAGATAAAAATTTTGCTGATGTGGAGGTCGTGGCAGCTGTTCGGGATATTGAACGTGCAAAAAGTATCGAAGGTATTTCGAACTGTACCTTCTGCCATTTTGAATTTGATGAGCCTTCAAGCTATGATAAAGCTCTTAGTGGAGTGACTAAATTAGTGCTTATTCGTCCGAATCAAGTCTCAGATGTATCCCGTTATATTTTCCCATTCCTTGCCCGAGCTGAAGCTATGGGGGTTAAGCATATCGTTTTTGTCTCTATCGTAGGTGCTGAGCGCAATCGGATTTTTGCCAATCACCGTACCGAAAATCATGTTAAAAAGTTGTCGGTCCCAACCACAATTCTGCGACCTTCCTTATACATGCAGAACCTCTCGACACTTCACCGGCAAGACATCCTCGTGCACGATAAAATTAATATTCCAGCAGGCCATGGTCTTGTAAATTATATTGACGTTCGTGATGTGGCAGAGGCCATTGTAGCTGTGTTGATGAACCCAAGTCATGAGCATGATTCATATGAAATTACAGGTCCTGAGCCGCTTGACTTTTACCAGATCGCAAAGCTATTCTCCGATGAGCTCGGTCGCGAAATAAAATATGCTAAACCATCGACCATTCGCTTTGTTAGACAGAAGCTATTGGAGAAGAAGCAATTGCTTTATGTCTTCACATTATCTTTACTCTATGCGGCTGCAAGAGGTGGGAAGATGAATTACACCAACGATGTTTTTAAAACCCTGACTGGCCATGATCCGCGTTCAATCGCAGAATTTATCAAAGAGAATAGAGAATGTTGGATTAGAACTGGTAATGAGGAGGTCAAAAAAACACGTCGTAGACTTATTCGCCGTCGTAAATAGATCGCTTGCTTACCCTTTTTTTGCCGTTTGATCGACAAGTCCAAGCTCCGCACCCTTCATTAACATGTATTGGTATGCCTGGTCGTAATCATTGTGAATCTCACCCTCTAAGATGGCCTCTTTTATCGCTGATTTAAGGAGTCCGATCTCTTTACATGGTTTAAGATTAAACGTCTCCATAATTAATTCTCCGCTTACAGGTGGCTGAAAATTGCGCAGTGCATCGCGAGATTCGATATCTTTAAGTTTCTCCCTGACCAATTGAAAATTAGCCATATACTTAATAACCTTCTCTGGATTTTTTGAGGTTATATCTGCCTCGCAAAGGGTCATCAAATCATCGATATCGTCGCCTGCATCAAATAAAAGTCGGCGAACAGCTGAATCGGTAACCTCTTCTTCCGACAGTACGATTGGCCGCATATGAAGGGAGACCATTTTTTGGACAAACTTGCATTTTTCATTTAATGGCAGTTTTAGTCTATCAAACATGCGAGGGACCATCTTCTCCCCAACAAAATTATGCGCATGGAATGTCCACCCAAGTCGCGGGTCAAATCTTTTGGTTACTGGCTTTGCAATGTCATGCAACAAGGCCGACCAACGAAGCCAAAGGTTATCTGTGTTTTTGCAGATGCGATCAAGGACCTCGAGCGTATGATAAAAATTGTCCTTGTGACTAATACCATTGATTGTTTCACGCCCTTTTAGCTTCTGCACTTCAGGAAGTATAAGTTGCAATAGACCAGTCTTTTCTAAAAGATTAAACCCCACTGAGGGTTTGTGAGATAACATGATTTTATTCAGCTCATCAGATACGCGCTCTTTTGACACGATCTCGATGCGTTTGCATTGTTTCTCAATGGCCAATAAGGTATTCTCTTCGATCACGAAATCAAGTTGCGCGGCAAAGCGAATCGCACGCATCATTCGAAGTGGGTCATCAGAAAAGGTAATCTCTGGTGCTAATGGCGTTCTTAGAATTTTATCTTCTAAATCTTTTAGTCCATTAAATGGATCTATTAATTCACCATATCGGCCCTTGTTTAAACATATCGCAAGTGCATTAATGGTGAAATCTCTTCTTTTCTGATCGTCGTCTAGGGTGCCATCTTCAACAATGGGTTTGCGGCTCTCTGATCGATACGACTCTTTTCGTGCTCCGACAAATTCAAAATCAATTTCATCAAAATGAAACATGGCTGTTCCAAAATTGTGAAAAACGCTGACCTTTAGATTTCTGCGAAGTGTTGAGGCGACTTTTGTTGCTAACTCAATACCACTGCCAACAGTCACAATGTCGATATCGGAGACCACTTTGTTTCGCTCTAATAAGATATCGCGCACAAAACCTCCAACGACATAAGTCTCAATATTATCTTGATCTGAAATAAGCCCAATCTGTTTAAAGACTGGGTTGGTAATATGTGATTTTAGATTTTGCACAAACGAGTTTTATTCATTGCTTTAAGCCGCAAAGTTAAGGGTTTTAATCGTTTATTTTTCAACTCTTTTTCCCAATATCAGCAGGCTTCTTTCTTCTCCATCAAGGGTTGCAATATTTGGAAGATTTGCCCAATCTTCAAATCCAAAATGTTTGAAAAGTTTTAGGCTAGGTTCATTGTGCGCAAATATAAATCCAAGTAGGGTCTTGATATTATATTTTGGCGCTTGTTCAATACACTCCTTTAAGATTGTTCTACCATACCCTTTTCCTCTTTGATCGACCTCTAAATAGATGCTTATCTCAACGGTTGCATCATAAGCCGGTCTTCCATAAAAGGATTGAAAGCTTACCCATCCGATAGTTTGTTGAGCTGAATTTTCTACCATCCATAGTGGCCTTTTATCAGAACTGTGTTCGTCAAACCATTTTTGCTTACTCCCCACCGTAACTGGTTCTAAGTCTGCAGTTACTACTCTTGAAGCAATGGTGGAATTGTAGATCTCAACAATTTTTGGCAAGTCAGCAAGTGTGGCGTTTCTATAAATTAATTGAGACATAGTTCTTAATCTTAGTTGAGATTTTCAATTGAGCGCTAGCTTCTGGTGGATTATAAAGCGTCGATAACTTGCTCCAGTTTCATCCCTCTTGAGCCTTTGATCAAAATAAGATAACCTTTAGGGTTTAAATCTTCTAAAAAGGTTTTTAATGCGCTGCCATCTTCAAAAACTTGAATGTTATTGCCCAGCTTACATTTCGAAAACTCCTTGCCAGCTAAAAGGATTAGCGAAAGCTTCATCGATGAAAGTTTATCCGCAATTTTTTGATGCTCTTCATGTGCGACATCACCTAATTCAAACATATCTCCTAGAATCACCGCCTTAAGGGTTGAATCGTACGATTCAAAACTTTCTAAAGCTGCATTCATACTTGTTGGATTCGCGTTATAAGCGTCCATGAGTATTTCGTTGGATGATGTCTTTGAATATTGCGATCTATTATTTGCCGGGGTATATGCTTCAAGAGCACTACAGATATCTTGTGGGTCAACTTCGAAGTGTTGTCCAATACAGACTGCTGCTAGCGCATTTTCAAGATTGTAAGATCCCACCAGATTCGTTTTGATGTATAGCCATCCCTTGGGAAATTTAACCTTGAATATCAACATTGGGGAGCAACTGATCTCCTCTGCTTCTATGCCTGATCCCTCTTTTTTTGTCCGATAATCAACTGTATTGCTTCCATGTGCCATCTCAATCAGATGGGTGTTTGTCGTATTTAGAAATATACTTCCTCCATGCTGGTCGATATAGCGATAGAGTTCAGCCTTCGTTTTCTTAACCCCTTCGAAAGAACCAAATCCTTCCAGATGTGCTTTTCCAACATTGGTTATTATCCCAAAATTTGGTTTTGCAATCTCGCATAAGGCCTCAATCTCACCTGGGTGATTTGCTCCCATCTCTACAATCCCTAGCTGGGTCGACTTATTCATGGACAGAAGGGTCAATGGCACTCCAATATGGTTGTTTAGGTTCCCTTTGGTAGCTACGACAGTGAATTTCTTTGATAAGACGGCCGTGAGGAGTTCTTTAGTCGTTGTTTTTCCATTCGTTCCCGTTATAGCTACAATTGTAAGTCCTAGTTGCTGACGATGAAAACTTGCAAGTTTTTGCAATGTTTCAAGTCCATCATTGACTACTATACAACGATCATTGATTTGATACGCTGCCTCGTCAATTATGGCATACGAAGCTCCTTGATCGAGTGCTTGAGCCGCAAACTTATTTCCATTAAAATTATCTCCTTTAAGAGCAAAGAATAGGCATCCCTCTTTAATGACTCTAGTATCAGTTGATACAAAAGGATTGATCTCGAATAGTTTGTAAATTTCTTCTATCGACATGACCAAGTTATTAATTAAAAAACCCCATTTGCGAATGAGGTTTTTTAAGTGTTATTATGAGTTAGACTGTTTATTTTTCATTTGAGTCACCTAGATGAGTCATTGCACATCTAAACCCAATATCATTCGTTGCTTTTCGCTCATCCAAATATCTGCGCGTTCCAGGTCCTAGCCAATAGGTACGATCTTTCCAGCTACCTCCTTTGTATACTCGGCTATGGTCAGAAATTCTTGCAATTACATTTCCGGCTCCCGTACCATACATTTGGCCTGTTGTTGCTGGTTCCGTAATTCCTTTCCAGTTGTCTCCTTCTGCGATTACAGATTGTGAATCACCATCTTTAAAATTAGTGTAGTTGGCAACGGTATCTTTTACTAATTCGCCGTATTTATTTTTAACCATCTTGCCATCTGCCCCACGTCTTAGATTGGTGTATACACTACCTCTAAGCGGTTGGAACTCGTTCACGACTGCGGCTGATCCTGGACGATATACATCTTGTACCCATTCGTTAACATTTCCTGCTACACCAAATAGTCCAAAGTCGTTAGGAGGGAAAGAGTTTACTGGTGCAGTGAGTTCATGTCCGTCATTCAAAAATCCGGCAACTCCCATGTAGTCACCACGTCCTCGAACATTATTGGCTAAAATCGAGCCCC
>JAPLDS010000059.1:26115-33389 GCA_026391295.1 Bacteroidia bacterium
TTTTCTTTCTTGGCATCTCTAATCTGATTTCCATTCCAAGGGTAGATGCGTCGGTCTAAAACAACCTCTTCGTCCGTATTTCCTACTAACCCAACTGCTGCATATTCCCATTCTGCTTCCGTAGGCAGTCTATAGCGAGGACCAATTAGTCCATCAGACATATTGACTCGACGTGTTCCTCCGTCTTTACCTAAGTTTTTAGTCATTTTCTTCCCTTCCGCTCCTTCATACATGCCATTCAGGTAGCTGTCAGAAGTAAATACTTTATCCCCACTTTGAGCAATATTTGCATCTATCTTTTGACTGTTTATCAGCGCTGCTTCATTAGCCCTATCCGTTCTCCATTTACAATATTTATCAACTTGCACCCAATTTACACCAACAACTGGATATTCGGAGTATGCTGCATGGCGAAGATAGAATTCGATATAAGGCTCGTTGTAGGCTAGTTCATTACGCCAAACTAGCGTATCAGGAACCACCGATTTAGCAATCTCACGATCATTCGGATAGACTCGTTGGATCCAATACATATACTCTCTCCAGTCGATGTTGCGTACCTCTGTTTCATCCATATAGAACGAACCAACGGTCACACGGCGAGGTGTATTGTTGTTTTCAAACATTACATCTTGCTCAACACGGCCCATTGTAAATGTGCCCCCCTGGATAAATACTAACCCTGGTCCAGCATTTTGCTTGTACCCTGAATGGTATTCGAAACCTCCATTTTTAGGACTGTTATATACCCAGCCAGTGGTGGGAGAGATATTCCCTTTTTTCTTCTTTTTAAGTAGCTTACATGAAGATGCAGCTAATAAAATGAGAGTCAGATAAAAAAGAATTTTAAGCTTCATATTTTAACGTCTTTGTAATTGACTAATGCTTTAATGCTACAAATATAGATAATATTATTTATTCTGAGATTTTACCCCCTGAATAGTTCCTATCTTATTGTTGTATAGCCAGTGCAAATATATGGGAAATTATTGAATTAGCGGCTCTTTTTGTCATCGTCGAAATCTGGGTATTTTCATTGGCATCTACGCAGTCAACTTTTTTGACCTATTTGGAATAAATATAATCTGCAGTTTTTCTTCCTGATCCCTTAAAAATTTAGTTTCTTTGTTTGGCTTTAACATTCCATTTCGCAAGAATTCTGATTTAAAATACTTGAACATAATGATAACCCGAATCGGTATTGGCTATGATGTGCATCAATTATTAGAAGGGGAGCCTCTTTGGCTTGGAGGTGTTTTGATACCTCACGAAAAGGGGCTTTTAGCCCATTCCGATGGTGATGTTTTGCTCCATGCAATTTGCGATGCTCTCTTGGGTGCAGCAAAATTAAGAGATCTGGGTACCCATTTCCCAGATACTTCAGCCGAATATAAAAATATAGATAGTAAAATTTTATTAGCTAAAACCCATCAGTTGGTTATCGAGAAGGGGTATCGGCTGCTCAATTTAGACTCTGTGATCGTTGCTCAACGGCCACTCTTAAAGGGTTATATCCCAGCAATGGAATTGATTATTTCGACAATTCTAAATGTCGATCTTGATCAGGTTAGTATAAAAGCTACTACCACTGAACGATTAGGTTTTGAAGGTCGTGAAGAGGGGATCTCGGCCCAAGCCATCGTGCTTTTGGAAAGGGTGGGGTAGAGGCGCTATATAGAATGAAAAATGGCCGTAAAATAGATCTTGTATTTTACGGCCATTTTTAAATTATACGATCGCTAAAGGATTTTTTATCTTCTCTTGTAATAGGGCGATTTCGAGCACTTCTGCTACGTTGGCCACATAGTGAAAAGTCAATCCTTTGACGTAGATATCTTTAATCTCTGTAATATCTTTCTTATTCTCTTTAGAAAGTATAATCTCTTTAATGCCAGCGCGTTTGGCTGCCAGTATTTTCTCTTTAATTCCTCCTACAGGCATGACACGTCCTCGTAGGGTAATCTCGCCTGTCATGGCCAGATTGCTTTTGATTTTTCGTTGTGTGAATGCTGATGCTAAGGCGGTGGTCATGGTGATCCCTGCCGATGGTCCGTCTTTCGGAATGGCGCCATCAGGGACATGCATATGAACATCCCACTTGTCAAATACTTCCGCCGCTAGCCCGAATTGTTTGCTGTGCGCTTTCAAATATTCTAATGCGATGGTTGCAGACTCTTTCATCACTTCTCCTAAGTTTCCAGTAATGGTGAATCTCCCTTTCCCTTGGCTTAAGCTAGTCTCGATATATAAAATTTCACCCCCAACCGAAGTCCAGGCTAATCCAGTTACAACACCGGCATATTCATTCCCTTCATAACTCTCTTTGCTGTATTTGGGCTGCCCCAAGTATTCTAGAATCTCGGAAGCTCCAATTTTTTTCTCATATGTTTCTCCAAAAGCTACTTTGCGAGCTACCCGACGAGTAACCTTTGCAAGTTGCTTGTCCATCTCACGGACGCCCGATTCTCGTGTGTAGTCTTCAATCAGTCTGACGAGTGATTCCTTGGTGAATTTTAAATCGTTCTTTTTAAGACCGTGATTCTCCAGTTGGCGGTCTATTAAATGGCGTTTTGCAATCTCCACTTTTTCTTCCATCAGATAACCACTGACATCAATTAACTCTAGTCTGTCGCGTAAGGCCGGATGAATGGTGTTTAAAGAGTTCGCTGTTGCGATAAACATCACCCGGGAGAGGTCGAAATCTTGATCAATATAGTTGTCGTGAAACTCGCTATTCTGCTCTGGATCTAAAACTTCTAGCAACGCTGATGCAGGATCACCATGAAAATCGCTTGAAACCTTATCGATCTCATCAAGGATAAACACAGGATTTGCGGTTCCAGCTTTCTTTAAGTTCAGGATGATTCGACCAGGCATCGCACCGATGTAGGTCTTACGATGACCCCTTATCTCCGATTCGTCGTGAAGTCCGCCAAGGCTCATTCGGACAAATTTGCGTCCAAGCGCAGAGGCTACCGACTTCCCTAAAGAGGTCTTTCCAACTCCTGGAGGACCATAAAGACAAAGGATTGGAGACTTCATATCCCCTTTTAATTTTAATACGGCCAGATGCTCTAAGATTCGATCCTTGACTTTTTCCAATCCGTAGTGATCTTCGTCGAGTATTTTTTCTGCATTATGAAGATCGAAATTATCATCCGAGTAGACATTCCATGGCAAATCTAAAAGAGTTTCTAGATACCCCGATTGCACCGAATATTCTCCTGCCGCCGGATTCATGCGAATCAGCTTAGCGAGTTCTTTTTCGAAAACTGCCTTGATGTTAGCACTCCATTTCTTGTCGAGACTCCGCTTTTTAAGCTCTGCAATCTCCTGTTCTGAAGGGGATCCTCCTAACTCTTCTTGTATTGTTTTAATTTGTTGATGCAGCAAATATTCTCGCTGCTGCTGATCCATGTCTACTTTGACTTTCTTCTGGATGTCTTTTTTTAGATCGATCAGCTGAGCTTCACGCACTAGGAACGTTAATAGCATGGTGCTCCGTTCTTTGAGATCGTCTAGCTCCAAAAGAGCTTGTTTTTCTGACGCGTTTAGCTCGGTATTGTTGCAGATAAAGTTAATTAAGAAGGTGTCGTTCTCAATATTCTTAACAGCAAACTGAGCCTCTTGAGGTATATTGCCCGACGACTTAACGATTTTTAAGGCTAGATCTTTTAATGATTCAATCAGCGCATTAAACTCGCTTAAATGGGTTTGAGGCAGAATGTCATCTAAAACTTTTACATTGGCAGTCAGATATGGATCTATTTCGACAATGTCTTGGATCTTAAAGCGTCTCTTCCCTTGAATGATAACAGAGGTTGAGCCGTCAGGCATCTCTAAGATTTTTAAAATCTCAGCCATCGTCCCAACTTCAAATAGCTCAGAAACCAGTGGATCTTCGACTTGACCATCCTTTTGAGCAATAGTGCCAATTAATTTACTTCCAGCATAAGCTTCGCGGATCAGCAAGAGCGATTTTTGTCGTCCGACTGTAATTGGCATGACAACGCCTGGAAATAGCACGGTGTTGCGCAAAGGTAGAATCGGCAAAGTTGCCGGAACCTCAATTGCATTCAGCTCTTCCTCATCACCATCAATCATGATCGGAACAAATTCGCCATGCTCTTCCACCTCTCGAGTGAATAAAAAGCTATTTTTTGCCCCTTTGTTTTTTGTATCTTCCATGTTTTTCCTAGCCCAATGTCATATTGTCACATTTCTCCCGATTTTTTCGGGCGGTAGTAGTAGGTCAATTCGCATGCCAATTTTTATCCAGCAAACGATAAGCGAAAGTTAGGTAGTTAGTAAATATACTAAAAACCCCTCATATTTGAACAATATGAGGGGTTTTTTTTACAAGACTAGTAAATTTTTTACTTGCGCTTGTCCATATGTTGTTGGTAACGAGTCATGAACTTATCAACACGACCAGCAGTATCTACAAGTTTCATCTTACCCGTATAGAATGGGTGAGAAGTGTTGGAAATTTCCACCTTGATAAGCGGATATTCAACGCCATCAATCTCGATATTTTCTCTTGAGGCAGCTGAAGAACGGGTGATAAAAGTATGCTCATTTGACATATCTTTAAACGCTACTAGCCGATAACTCTCAGGATGTATTCCCTTTTTCATATCTGTATTTTATTTATTTAACACCTTAATCAAAAATTTTCCACTTTGATATGGGCTGCAAAGATAAGCATACTTCAATAATTTGCAATAGTTTCCAAGAAAAGAAGTTGTAAATTATTTATTTCTTTTTAATAATGTTCTAGCGCACTTAATTTTCGCTCGTAGAATCTTCAACCTTGCCATTTTTTTTGATCTCTTTAATGAGCATTGGGGCCCTTTCATAGGGTGCTTGTGGGTCAAATAAAACGCGCATGGTATAGTGCTTTTTAGCTGGCACACCACCAACGGAAGTGTATATGGCCATCATCTTCGGATTGAAATCACCTACCCAGGAGAGTTCGACCTCGTTGTACCAGAGTTTTCGTTGCATCACCTTATCCAGATGCCAGAATACGGCAGATTCTAATCCTGTCCCTTGGAACTTCGGGATTACACCCATGAGCAAGATTCTCGTTCTGGTGATCGTTCTCATTTTCTTGTACCAGATGATCTTTACAATACTCCAGAGATTAATTTTCCCTTTTAACTTTTTGATGATCTGATTCCAATCGGGAATCATCCCAAACATAAGGACAGGCTCATCTTTGTAATACGCAAACCAGATAAACTCCTCTTCGGCAATAAGTTTTGCAACGCGCATCATACCGCGCACATCGTCTAAATTGACTGTTTGATGATTGTCGTGTCGAGCCCAGGCTAGCTCATAAATGTGGATAAAATCTTGAATGTACTTTTCTATATTATCAAATCGGACATGCTCAAAGCGGAAGTCAGGTTTTTTGGCTACCCATTCAGCGATTTTCCAAAACCGTTCAGGAAATGGCTCTTTATGATTTAAGTGGTAACTATATTGTTCAAAATATATTTTGAATCCGAAAGTCTCAAATAAATTTAGATAATAGGGTTTATTGTAAGGCATTCCAAACCCTTGTTGCATAAACCCTTCGACTAATAATCCCCAGTTAAGTAGGTTTTCTCCAAAGTTTACGGGGCCGTCCATCGCCTCCATGCCGCGCTCTGCAAGCCAATCTTTGGCAGTGTTAAATAGCATGTCAGCTGCTTCTTGGCTGTCGATGCACTCAAAAAAACCACATCCACCTGTTGGCTGCTGAAATGTAAATGCTTTGTTACGATTAATAAAGGCACCAATCCGACCAATGGCTAATCCCTCGTTATTTTCAAGGATCCATCTGGTACCCTCGCCATGACTATAAAAGGCATTTTTTTGAGGGTCGAAGGTAGCATCTTCGAGTGCCGCTAATGGCTGCACCCAATTTTCGTCGTTTTTGTAGATATCACAGGCAACTTGATGAAACGCCTTAATGGTTTTTAAGTCTTTTACTTCAATAATTCGCATAGGTGATAGATAGTCCTGAATGAATTTGCTAAGTTAGCTATTATATAACTGTGTTCAAAAATCAATTTGTTCAATATTCCGATTCAAATAAGCGCTGTTTAGAGTTTTTCTCTGGCTTTAATAAGAACTCTAATGTCTGCATGATCGAGCTCTCCAAGTATGATATCTGCATTTTGCTGTGAAATGATTGAGCCGTTAGTTCTTAGAATCTGAGCATGCTTAATAGTTAGCTCATGCAGGTTGAGGTTTCGCATCCCGATTTGAATAAATACGCGCGAAAAAACCAGAGCGAGTTGAGCGTCTTTTGAGAGCGGTGACATCAGTTCGAAAAATGGATCGAATTGCTCATCAGATGACTCTTTGTCGGTAAGTGCTAATCGTCCTGCAAGCAGAAGTCCGAAGATTTTAACGACAAGCTTCTTCCCATGGCAGAATTCAGCTGCTTTGACATAGGCAAAAGAGGTCAGTGAAAATAGGTTCATGGCTGCTTGCTCGGCCATCTCAATGGTCGGTAGGTTTTTGGCCCAGAAATCGATTTGATTTTCTGTCACCTCTAAAGGATCTTCCAATAAGGTGGCTAGGATCATTGTCTCGCGCCATTGCTTGTTCCAAAGTTTTAGCGCCAATAGATGATTTCGTTCGAATCCCTGAGCTAATTCTTGCAGCATAGGTATTCCTACACCATAATTTACTTTGTATTCGATCCCTCTTCGTTGCATGGAGTTCACCACCTCTCTATTTTGCAATTTCCTAATCTTTAGGAGAATGTCTTGAAAGGTACGTTCAATAAGGGGATCGTCGAGTAAATAATCCATAAGCAATCTTTTGTTTTGAATCAAAAACAAAGTTAACAATACCCTTGGAACATTTAATTTTTTCCTCTTAGATTAAGTGATAAGAATAAAATAATATCAGCGTTTCTATCTTAATGCTAACAACCTCAATAATAAAAACCGCCACCAAGGCACCAAGGCACAAAAAAGGGACCAAAAGTTGAACCTTATTTTTGGTGAAACTTGGAGTTTTAGTGCTTTGGTGGCGAAAATTTATAAATAAAATACGACATCTAATTATTCCTGGTAAAATGATTTTTTAATTCAATTCACGCAAGATTCAGAATTGCAATTGGTTAGAATTATTGACAGAATTGCTAAAAGGAGTTGTGCAAATCAGAAAACATTCTCTATATTTGCACCCATTAAATGGTGGATGTAGCTCAGTTGGTTAGAGCACTGGTTTGTGGTACCAGGGGTCGTGGGTTCAAGCCCCATCTTCCACCC
>JAPLDS010000077.1 GCA_026391295.1 Bacteroidia bacterium
GACACTTATCAGTGGCACTGCAACGATCACCACTCCAAGTTCACCAACATCAGGTGTGACTGGCGTACCAACCAATAGCACTGCAGTTCTTCGTTGGACGATCACCAATGGTACTTGTAGTGATTTTGATGAAGTCTCGTTGGCTAATAATATTTTACCTATCGCTACCGCAACAAGTAATAGTCCAATTTGTGCGGGCACCACTCTTAATTTAATTGGTGGTCCAGCCGAAATGGCAACCTATGCATGGAGTGGTCCTAATGAGTTTACCTCTTCAATGCAAAGCCCAATGGTATCTTCGGATGCTACATCAGCTATGGCCGGAGAATACCGACTCATCGTAACCAATAGCTTTGGCTGTTTGGATACTGCAACCACCACTGTTGTCGTGAAGACTATCCCAACCATTACAGAAACGACTCCGGCTGAACGATGTGGTCCAGGTACCTTAACCTTAGGGGCATCAGCTTCTGCGGGTACGATTAACTGGTATGCAGCTTCTGTTGGCGGTGCATCTTTGGGTACTGGAATTAGTTTTACCACCCCAAGTTTATCTGCAACTACCACCTATTATGTGGATGCTACCAACGACGATTGTACGACAACCGAACGAACAGCTGTTATCGCAACGGTAAATCCAATTCCAAATATCTATTTAGAGGTTAGCCAGTTTAATGTCTGCCAAGGAATAACCTCCGTAACGATTTATCATGGGAGTGAAATTGAAAGTTCAAACCAATATTCCATCACGTTTGATGAATCGGCCTTAACACAAGGATTTGTGAATGTTGGATTTAGATCCTTCCCAGAAGGGCCAATTCAGGTTATAATACCTGCTAATGCCTTGGCTGGAAGTTACACGGGCTTGTTGAGAGTTAAAAATAGCATTACGGGATGTCAAAATGAGGGCATTAACATAACCATTACGATTTATCCTCGTCCTGCCGCAATAGCCACGATCGCTAATGTAACGTGTAAGGGTTCTAATGATGGATCAATTACTGTGACCCCAACATCAGGTGAAGGGAACTATACCTATGGTTTATCTCCTGGAAACCGAACAGGTGGTCCGCAATCTGAACCTTATACCTTTGCAGGCCTATCTCCAGACAGCTATACCTGGTCGATGACCAACTATCATGGTTGTGTCGTGACAGGTGAAGCAACCATCACGGAGCCTACCTACGCCCTTAGCGCTACCATAGTATCTACAGATGTTTCCTGCTTTGGTGCCTCTGATGGGACAATTAGCATCGTAAGCCCAAGAGGAGGGTACGGCAATTACCAGTATACCATCAATGGTGGTACGACCTGGTTGACGACCCCTAATTTTACCGGACTTGCTCCTGCAGTATATGTCGTGGAAATGAGAGATGCGACAGCGCCAAATTGTATCCTTGCTTTAAACGCTGCCCTTTCAATCACACAACCACCAATACCAACTGCTCCAATTGTTGGAGAACTTGTTCAACCTACTTGCTTGATTCCTACTGGAAGTGTTACCTTGAGTGGATTACCAGAAGGTAACTATATCCTCAATCCGGGATCAATCAGTGGCTCTACAACTTCGAAGACAATTACTGGATTAGCACCTGGAACCTATCATTATAGCTACACCACAAGCTTGGGTTGTCTTTCAATGACCTCAATAGCTGTAGTAATCCTTCCACAACCTGCTACTCCTTTAGCCCCAGTGGTGAAAAGCACTACCCAGCCAACTTGCTTGCTTGCAACAGGAAGCGTTACCTTTAGTGGTTTGCCTGAATCGGGCTGGACAATCAACCCAGGAGCCGTTAGTGGCACGACCGCCGAAACAACAATTAGTGGACTAGTGTCAGGTACGTATAATTATACATTAACCAATAGTCTAGGCTGCGTGTCAATGCCTACTGCTGATATCGTTATCCTACCTCAGCCAATCACCCCTGCCGCTCCATTGATCACAGTGATCAATCAGCCATCGTGTGAATTAGCTACAGGATCAGTTACCTTAGAGGGGCTTCCAGAAGGAGCATGGACCATCAATCCAGGCAACTTAAGTGGCATCACCTCAACTACGCTGATTTCTGGATTGCTGCCTGGTGCACATCGATTTACAGTCGCTAATATCTTCGGTTGTGTTTCTCAACCTTCCGCTTCGGTAACGATCGATCCATATCCAATTCATCTTGTGACAACTCCAAAGGCAGTAACCTGCAATGGAGGCAGAGATGGAGCAATTGATATGGTGGTCACTTGTGGAACAGCCCCTTATCGATATGTCTGGACTGGGCCAAATGGATTCACGGCTACGACAGAAGATTTAACAGGATTGTCAGGTGGCTTATATACCGTTGAAGTTAAGGATTCGAAAGAGTTGATCGCCTCGACTTCAGTTACGGTAGAAGAGTCTTTGGCTCCAATAAATCTTAGCGTTGCAACAGTCCCAGAGATCCAAACAATGAGTGTCGATGGAACAACCCTACTTGGACAAACGCTAGGATCTGTTAATCTGTCAATCGCGGGTGGCAGTCAACCATTCACATTCACTTGGACGGGTCCTAACAGCTTTGCTGCAACGACTGAAGATTTGACCAATTTAATTGGCGGCACCTATCAGGTTATCGTTACGGATCAATATGGTTGCCCAGCGACAATCCCTGCTGTGGTCGACTTACAGGTTGTATTGTCAGAGGATCAGACTTGCGTTCTTGTTATCCCTAATGTCTTTACGCCAAATGGAGACGGTATCCACGATTTCTTTGAGATTAGCTGCTTGTATAATTATGCAAATGCCGAAGTTCAGATTTATAATCGAAATGGAAACTTGGTATTCAAGCGTGATCATTATGGCAACCTTGATTTCTGGGGAACTAAAGAGAAAGCTTTCTGGAATGGTCGTTCTGAAAATAGCTTGAACTTCATGGGCAGCGAATTGCCATCTGGTACCTATTACTACATCCTTAAGTTAGGCACAGGTAAAGTTCATACAGGCTATGTATTCCTTGGTCGATAGTTTAATCGTAAGCAAAAAATGAAAATAGAATATCAAATACATCCTAAAAACGATCATTATGAAAATCCTGAATGAAATAAGAACAGCAATTATCACGTTGCTGTGCCTAAGCGGACCAATGGTTGTCTTTGGCCAACAGGACCCAATCTATTCGCAGTATATTTTTAATATGCAAACGGTGAATCCTGCCTATGTTGGGAGTTGGCAGACATTGGGTTTTGTTGCCCTGGATCGAGAGCAATGGCTTGGGATCACAGGCCACCCAACAACTCAGACTTTTTCTATTCAGACACCTATAATAAGTCAGAATATAGGTGTTGGCTTAGATATGGTGATTGATAAACTAGGCTCTGAGCGAAGGGTCATGTTGGGAGCCAACTATTCGTATCGAATTTCGATTGACGAGACTACCTCCTTGCGTTTTGGCTTAAAAGCTGGGTTTACCAATTACAACAATAACCTACCCACTTTGCAGCCGTTCCCGGATGGACAAGTAGATCCTATTCTGCAAAACGCGATCACCAGTAAGTTTATGCCAAATGTTGGAACAGGATTGTTCTTGTCCTCGTCGAAGTATTACTTGAGTTTGTCGCTGCCTAAACTCTTTGAGACAAAGATCAATGAGAATTCAGGTTATTCGTCTAGGATGTCGGAGGCGAGAGAGTATTATCTTTTAGGCGGCGTAGTCTTTAATATTTCTGATAACTTAAAGTTTAAACCAACCTTTATGACAAAAGCTGCCGTGGGAAGTCCTCTGCAATATGATCTGTCGGCGAACTTTTTAATGGCTGAGAAATTTTGGTTAGGAGGCGTTTATCGATCTGGTGATGCGGTAGGTGTGGTTGCTCAATGGATCATAAATAATCGATTGCGGATCGGTTATGCGGTTGATTTTACCACAACCGATCTGAGGAATTATCACAATAGAGTGCATGAATTAATGCTGTCGTATGAAATTGCCTTTATCAAGAAGGAGTACACTTCTCCACGATATTTCTAAAATCTAAATCTTTAAATCAAAATACTCATGAAACAACTCCAAGTTACCTTATTTATATTGAGCTTGTTTGCTCAGGCCATTCAGGCTCAGCCTGGAAAGCAAACGGATCTTCTCGATCTCTCATCCACGAAAATATCTGAGATTTCAACGAACAAAGTATGGAGTGATTTTGGTCCAGCTATCATTGGCAATGATCTCTATTATACTTCATTTAAGGATGCGATTCCAGGTAAGTCATCTAAATCAAAAGACATGTCGTTTTATGATCTTTTCAAGGTAAAGACTGACTCTTCAGGCATGACAACCTCCTCGCGAGAACTTATCCCAGAGTCAGAAACAAGGTTTCATGAAGGGCCAATCTCGTGGTGCGAAAAGACAGGGGAAATGTTCTATACGCAATCGAATTATGTTGATCCAGCTGTTAAGTACAAAGCCTTTCGTAATGAGGGGATTAAGTTGCGGATACTCGTGGCTAAGCAGGTTGGAGGTTCTTGGGAAACAGTCTCAGAATTTCCGTATAACAATGCAAATTACTCAGTCGGTCATCCTGCCATCAATGTGAGTGGCGACACCTTATATTTCTCAAGCGACATGTCGGGTGGCTATGGCGCGACTGACCTATATTATTCAGTCCGTAAAAATGGACAATGGTCTGAGCCAGAGAATTTAGGGTCTGAGATAAATACCGCTGGCAAAGAAGAATTTCCGTTTATCACAGGCGATGGATTTCCTGGTCGTTATTTGATCTTTGCCTCTACCGCTCATGGAAGTATGGGGGGGCTTGATCTGTTTTATAAAAACCTAGGGGATCCAAAGAGCAAGGTTATCCCTTTTCCTACCCCTATTAATAGTTTGAATGATGATTTCAGCATGAGTTTGTCTGACCAGTTTGAATATGGCTACATGACTTCCGATCGTCCGGGTACTGGGAGTGATGACATCTACCGATTTACTTTCAATAGGAATCTTGATTACTTAAAGGAGATCTTGGTACTGGATCTGCTTTCCAAGAAGCCTATTCAAGGCGCCACTGTTGATCTTTGTAACCTGAAAAAGAGTAATACGGGGAGTGCTGGCATAGTCTCCATGAAATTTAAAAAAGGGGCTATTTGCGATGTCAAAGCATCGGCTGCTGGTTACCAGGATAATCAGAAGCTAGTATATATGGGAACACCAAAAAATGGAAAATTCCCTAGGGACACGATATTTTTAACCCAAGAGGTAAAGAAAGAGGTAACCTTACGCAATGTCTATTACGACTTCGACAAGTGGAATATCCTTCCGGAGGCTGCTGCAGAACTCGATCGCTTGGTGATCCTAATGAAAGAAAATCCAACGTTGAAAGTTGAGTTAGCTTCTCATACAGATGAGCGGGGCGACGTCCCTTATAATATTCGGTTATCCCAAAGACGGGCAGAGTCCGTTGTTAACTACCTTGTCTCAAAAGGGATCGACAAATCGCGTATTAAGGCGCAAGGATTTGGGAAGTCAATCTTGATTCATAAGAGTATCGTAAAGGGCAAGTTGACACCAATGGAACATCGGGAGAACAGACGGACTGAGATTATTATCCCAGGTTTTATTAAGGCAGAGCCTGTAAAACAGGTCAAAGGTGATTTCTCAATGATCCTATAGGAAATTTGGGTTCATAGGTTAAGAAAGCTCAATCTAGCTAATATGCTGGGTTGGGTTTTCTGTTTTTGCGCTTAGGTCCATTTTTCGGGCTTGCCAGATGCTTACATTGAGTTCAAAGCCAATAAGCAAGTTTAAGGCATTAAAATAGACGGGCAGCATCACCACTACGAGCGTTCCAATGGAGCCGTATAGCGTATTGTATTTCCCAAAATTATTGATGTAATAGGAAAAACCAATGGTTGTAATAATGGTTAGTAGAGTTGCTAACGTGCCACCTGCCGAGATAAATCGGAATTTCGTTTTTCGCGCTGGAGCTAAATAAAACAGAAAAGCGTAGCTGAAAAAGAAAAGGGCGCAGATGATAATCCATTTACCTCCCAGTAAAAGGTAGTAGGTGATATTGGAATGGAGCAATCCAGACTTTACCATGAATTTCATAAATGTTTGACTCAGTGTTATCATGGCGATGCTAATGGTCGTCAGCGTGGTTAAGATAACAGCTAATACTAAAGCCACTAATCGTTGATTGATCCAAGTTCTAGATTCAATGGTGTGTATGCTGCCGTTAAAGGCAGTAATGACAGATACGATGCCATTTGTCGAAAAGAAAAACGCAGCGAAGAAACCAAATGAAAGAAGCCCTCCTCTAGGCTGTGTGACAATGTTTTTAATCGTGCCTTGAACAGCAATATAGGCATTTTGAGGCATGATGCTTTGCAGCAGATTTAAAAGCTGTGTTTGAAAGTGAGCAATTGGAATATAAGGAATTAAGGTAAAGACAAAAATAATAGCCGGGAAAATCGCTAGCATAAAATTAAAAGCTACTGCAGACGCTCTGGTGGAAATAGCTCCGTCGACGATCGACTTCCAGAAAAATAGACCGACATCATAAAGTGGTATCCCATCGAAGAATGGGATCCTTATTTGCTTAGCCCATTGGCTAATTCGATCGAAGCGATTGCGAATAAAATGCTTTATGTTTGGCCAGATTGACATTGAAATAAATTTCGGTTTGCGACTAGTCCTTATCTATTCTTAGTTGAACAATCTGAGGCTTCTCTTCTTTGGATTTTATTAAAAAATAGATTCTGAAATTCCCATTTGAGGTTGTCATTTTCCCAATGGCATAGGATGAATCGTTGCCTCCTTGATGAGAAATTGCAAAATTCATTGGTTTGTGATTCTTGAAAAAATCGGCAAGTATTTGCTCTGCTTGAACTTTAGGACAAACTAGTTGCTGGTCAAGCACTACCAATTCAATGGTTTCATTGAATTGCGCTGCGACAACTTTTGCATCCCCGCTTTTCAGCCCGGCTACAAGCTGCTGGGGGATCTGACTAAAAGCAAAAGCAGGCGAAAGAATAAGCCAAGCAAGAAAAAATAAAACTGATCCTATTTGTTTTTTCATCTGTAATAAATTAAGGATTAGTCGTCAACAAAAATCGTGCTATCCTTAAACGCGAATTTCTAAACCAATATTAAACGATTATAAAGATACAGTTTTATTGTTTAATAAGCCTTTACCTAAAAAAATGAATCAAAAAATTGGATGCCAATTTAATCTAACTTAATATTGTAATTGTGAAGACACTATTACTAACCATCGGTGAGACAGATCAGAAGTATATCAAAGAAGGTATTGCTGACTATGTTAAAAGGCTCTCTTTTTATATCCCTTTTGAGTCGAAAGTGATCCCTGATTTAAAGAATCGCAGTTCTCTCTCGTTGGAGAATCAAAAAGAGAAGGAAGGGCAATTGATCCTGAGCAATGTCGCATCGGGTGATTTCCTTGTTTTGCTGGATGAACGAGGCAGTGAGCTTTCGTCGATTGAGTTTTCAAAATGGATGGAGAAGAAGATGGTGGCGGGGATGCGACAACTTATTTTCGTTATCGGTGGGCCTTATGGATTTTCTAAGTCGGTTTATGAACGAGCGAATGGCCTTGTTTCATTGTCAAAATTAACCTTTTCACATCAAATGGTCCGTTTGATCTTTGTTGAGCAGCTTTATCGGGCCATGACTATTATTAAAAATGAACCTTATCATCACGAATAATGGATTTTAACCTAATCTGGAATAGGCGTGTTGGTGTTTTTGTTGCCATGGTCGTGGTTCTGGGACTGTTGGTTAGTGATATTTATCTTAAATCAAAAACTTCTTCGCATGAGACTCAGCGTGTCTGTGCGGTATTCTCAGAAAAGGAACAGTCATTAAATCACCTTTTAGATTCTATTGTTGTTCAACTTAACCAAGTTTCAAATCCGATAACAGACTGGAGTTTGCTCCGCTTGTTTCCTCAAAAGGATAAAGGATTGGAGGTTGCAGTCGTTAGCCAGGGAAGAGATGTTTTTTGGTCTTCATCTTCAATTGCGTTTCCAAGTAAGGCTAATTTAGACAATGATCAGAGTGGCTTGGTTCATTTGCCTTCTGGATGGTACTATCAACTCACACGACAAGTAAAGGAGTATACTATTCATGGTTTTATTTTGATTAAAAGGGAATTTCCATATCAAAATAGATATATTAAAAACTCTTTTAATGCTGATTTTAAACTTGCTGAAAATTGTCAGGTTGACAAATTTAAGCATTTGAATGCGCTGAATATTTGTCGGGCTGACGGAAAATTCTTATTCTCTATTCTCCCTTTTGCTGGGTCATTCCGATCGGATAAAGATTCTGATTTTGGCGCACTGCTATTTCTTGTTTTTGTGGTTTTGATCTTGTCGCAATTGAAGAGTTGGCTAGAACATCATTCTGGCCTATCAAAAGTATTAAAAGTGTGTGTGATGTTGTTAGTGACATGCGTCATCTTTATACTTGTCAATGAATTAAAATTACCAACATTTTTTTATCAGAGTAAACTTTTTCAGCCACAATCATTTGCCTATACTGCTTGGTTCACATCCTTTGGAGCCTATCTGCTTGGGAGTATTCTGATGTATTTCTTTGCCTACTCCACCTGGTCTTTTAGAGGGCAAATAGATCATCGTTGGAGAGTTGTTATTAAAGTTCTTTCTTTTGCTTTTGTGGCTTTTTATTTCTCAATTTCTGCCGTTCTGTTGAAAATATTGGTTTTGAACTCAACCATAACATTTGAGTTTTTTCATGATCTAAATTTTTCTTCATTAAATTTCTTTGCCTTTATTGCCCTGTCTTTGCAACTTTTGGGCTTTGTATTGCTCGCCTGGAATCTTAAAGCTGAATTTTACAGCAAAGGTCTAAAGGTTCAATTTGTCTTCTCAATCATCGCCTCAGCTATTGTAGCAGGAGTCCTTGTGTCACACCTGCTTAGCCCTATTAGTTGGATTGTGTTTCTGTTTTATGGCACGACCTTTATTATATTGTGCCGTTTTGAACAAAATTATATCAGTTCCTATAAGTTTACTTTTTTGATGATAGGATCGCTGATTTTGGCGACTTATATTAATCTATATACCCAGGCCTTAGTTCATGCAAAGAGTGAACGAATACTTGAGGTTCAGGCTGTAAAATTGAGTTCAGAGCGTGACTCCGGAGCTGAGATATTTCTCGCTGAGCTCGATAATAAGCTTCGCATAGATACAAACATTAGATCGAACCTGTCGCCGCCTTATAAAAAATTGGAGACGTATTTGCAAAATAATTACTTCACTGGTTTTTGGAGGAACTACAATCTGCAGGTAACAGTATGTGGTTCAGGCGATAGTGTGTTGGTTACGGATGAAAAAAGAAGCTATCCTTGCTTTGATTTCTTCAATAAATTAATTGAAACAAAGGGGATTCAAGTAGCAGGTAGTAGTTTTTATTTT
The DNA here is from genome assembly GCA_026391295.1 of Bacteroidia bacterium. GTDB lineage: Bacteria > Bacteroidota > Bacteroidia > Bacteroidales > Prolixibacteraceae > JAAFHB01. The sequence goes on from JAPLDS010000077.1 coordinate 9,419, forward strand.
ATGGACCGGATAAATGGGCGAATCTCGTACCTTGGACAGACCCAATTTAATAATCCAAAGAATATCCCCGTTCATGTTATTCTAGAGCTTACCTCAAAAGTTATTCCCGAGGGGAAAGGTTATCCAGAACTTTTACTCGACGAGCGTGCTTCACGAGACAATTATTCGGGAGATTTTAGTTACGCGAAGTATTTTGATGGTATGTTAGTCGATCGAGGAGGCGACTATCAGTATAGTCTGAAGTTCTCTGAGCAGATTCCAATGCATCAAGAATATACCCATTATTCAAAAAATGAGTATCGCCATTGCGTCTATCAGCGTGATGGGAATAATTTTATTGTGGCAAGTTATCCTGAGATGAATTCTTTTCACTTGTTAAGTGTCATTACTTACTTGTTTTTACTTTTTTTCCTAGCAGGATCCTTAATCATCGTGTTAACCTCTCGTACTTTATCCATCCAAAAAAATAAATTTGATTTAAGGGAAAAGATTCAATTGACTTTGCTTTTTTCACTATTGGGCATTTTGATAGTTATTGGGCTCTCTTTGATGCTTTATAACTCCAATACCTTGCTTCGATCAGTCAAGGAAAATTTAAACGATAAATTGGTCTCCATCTCTTCTGAGGTGACTATCAGAATTGGGCAAGAGAATGAATTGAATACTCAGATGCTTGATTACATGAACGATCAATTAATTGTATTGTCTGATATCATTCGAGCAGATATTAATTTGTATGATATCCAGGGTAACTTATTTGCCACATCGAGAAGCGAAATTTACGATAGAGGACTTATGTCGCGCCATATTGATCCTGTTGCATTTAAAGCATTGTCGGTTGATCACAAGACGTTATTTCATCAAGATGAGAGTCTTGGCGAGATGAATTTTTTCTCCGCTTACTCGCCAGTCTATAATCAAAGTAATCGATTAGTGGGGTATCTTAATCTCCCTTATTTTATGGGGCAGGATGAGTTTAAAAAACAAGCCTCTGATTTTATTGTGGCTTTCTCAAACTTATATATTGTGCTTGTTGTGATTAGCCTTTTGATAGCCTTAGTGATCAGTCGCAAGCTCACAGCCCCTTTGCTTCAGATTGAGAATAATCTAAAAGGGATCGAGTTAGGCAAAACAAATGCGAAAATTGAATACTCGGGGGAGGATGAGATTGGAAGACTCGCTAAAGAGTACAATAAAAAGGTTGACGAGCTGGCTGAAAGTGCAGAATTGCTCGCTCGGTCGGAACGCGAATCGGCCTGGCAGGAGATGGCTCGACAAGTTGCTCATGAGATTAATAATCCTTTGACGCCAATGAAGTTGAGTATCCAGTACCTCCAGCGGATAAAAGGCCAAGGTTCTGCTGAATTTGATGCGTACTTTAATCAGGTTAGTAAAACGCTTGTCGAGCAGATTGATGCCCTCTCTCTAATCGCCTCTACCTTTTCCGACTTTGCCAAAATGCCTGGTTTTAATTTTGAATTAATCGATTTAAAGCAAAGAGTTCAGGAGATAGTTCTCCTTTTTGAGCAGACGAATGGCATAACTGTGACGTTGGATATTCTTTCTGATCGTGCGATTCAGATTATTGCCGATAAAGATCAGCTAAGAAGAGCACTTATTAACCTAGTGACAAATGGAATTCAGGCGATTCCCCAAGATCGGATTGGTCGTATTCATGTGGAGCTTAATAGGGATACGGATTGGGCTTTTATTACCATTACAGACAATGGCATTGGAATCTCCGAAGAACTGAAAGATAAATTGTTTGAGCCTAGTTTTACAACGAAATCAAGTGGTATGGGTCTAGGATTGGCAATCGTTAAGAAGATCGTCGAGAATGCAAATGGAGAAATTTGGTTTGCCTCCATTCCAGATGTTAAGACTGTTTTTTACTTGAAGTTTCCGTTGGCTGCTAAAGCTTAATAAAATGGGTTGCTGAATTAGTGGCCCATTTCTGCCAAAAACTTTATCCGGACCATCCGAATATCTTCTACCTCATAGTCATCGCCAAACTCCGCTAACGCTTCTTCCATGGTGTCTGAAGTTGCATCTTCTCTAAAGTAACGATAGATATCTTCAACTTGCTCTTCGTCCATTACATCGTTAATGTAATAGTCGATGTTTATTTTAGTGCCGGAGTTAATAATTGCTTCGAGTTCTGTAAGGAGTTCTCCTAGGCTCATCCCTTTAGCTTCAGAAATCTCGTTAAGGGCCAGTTTGCGATCGATATTTTGAATGATGTAGACTTTGTTTTTCGATTTGTTGGCAACGGATTTTACGACCATATCCTGCGCTCGTTCAATCCCTTTCTCCTCTACGTAATCTTTTATGGCATCAACAAATGGCTGTCCGTAGCGCTGAGCCTTTCCTTGTCCGACCCCAATAATCCCTTGCAGCTCTTCTATTGAAGTTGGATATTGTATTGACATATCCGACAAGGACGGGTCTTGAAAGATCACAAATGGAGGAAGGTTTTGTTTGGAGGCTATTTTTTTACGTAAATCTTTTAAGATCATAAATAGCTCTGGGTCGCCTGCTGACTGTCCCCCTTGTGGCACTTCTTCGTTCTCTTCTGCGGACTCATAATCATGATTTTTTACAATCATAAAAGATTTCGGATGAGCTATAAACTCTTTTCCAGCATCTGTAAGTTTTAATACGCCGTAGTTCTCAATGTCTTTATGCAAGAATCCAGCAATGATGCTTTGTCTTAAGACCGCATTCCATATCTTATCTGAATATTCATCTCCTTCACCGAAAATGTCCAAGGTGTCATGCGAGAAGGATTTAACGGTGGCATTTTCTACCCCCGTTAGAATATTCACCAATTGCTCCCCTTTACATTGTTCTTTTACTTCAACTACCGCACGTAGCGCCATATGAACCATGTCGCGACCTTCGATTTGCTCTTTTGGGTTAAGGCAGTTGTCGCAATATCCACAATTTTCTGTTTCGTATTTTTCACCAAAATAGTGAAGTAATATGGTTCTTCTGCAGACAGATGATTCTGCAAATGCAACGGTGTCGAGCAGCAGTTGCTGTCCGATCTCTTGCTCTGCCACCGGTTTTCCCTGCATGAATTTCTCTAGCTTCTGGATATCTTTATAGCTATAAAAGGCAATACATTTCCCTTCGCCGCCATCGCGCCCAGCTCTTCCAGTCTCCTGGTAATACCCTTCTAATGATTTAGGAATGTCGTAATGAATGACAAAACGGACATCAGGCTTGTCGATACCCATCCCAAAGGCAATGGTGGCAACAATAACATCAGATTCTTCCATTAGAAACTTGTCCTGGTTTGCTGATCGCGTTGAGGAGTCCATTCCAGCATGGTACGCTAGAGCTTTAATGCCATTCACTTGCAATAATTCAGCGATCTCTTCAACCTTCTTTCGACTTAGACAATAAATAATCCCTGATTTTCCAGGATTGTTTTTTATCATTCGAATGATTTGATCTTTGGCTTTATTTTTGGGTCTAATCTCATAGTAGAGATTTTCTCTATTGAAAGAGGATTTAAAAACCTGAGCATTTTGCATGCCTAAGTTCTTTTGTATGTCGTGCTGAACTTTTGGAGTTGCGGTAGCGGTCAGTGCCATGATAGGTGCCTGACCAATTTCATTTACTATTGGACGTATCCGACGATATTCAGGTCTGAAATCATGACCCCACTCCGAGATACAATGAGCTTCGTCGATGGCATAAAAGGAGATTTTAATCCCTTTTAGAAAATCGATGTTCTCAAGTTTTGTTAAAGATTCGGGTGCGACGTAGAGTAATTTGGTATGACCTCTTGAAATATCTTCTTTTACCTTTTGAATAGCCGTTTTTGTTAACGATGAATTGAGGAAATGTGCTACTCCATCTTCGGTACTAAAGCTTCTAATGGCGTCTACTTGATTTTTCATCAAGGCAATCAAAGGTGATATAACAATGGCAGTTCCCTCTTGCATCAAGGCAGGAAGCTGGTAGCAAAGGGATTTTCCTCCCCCGGTAGGCATTAGGACAAATGTATCATTTCTATCTAGTATGCTGTTGATTACCTCCTCTTGTTGCCCTTTGAATCTGTCGAATCCAAAGTACTTCTGAAGTTGATCAATAAGTATTTTTTTATCTGTCATAATGGTTTCTCAAACTTGATCGCAATCCTTTTATTTTGTTCCACTAAGTTATCAATTTTATTGCCTAGCGCAAGAAATTCAATTAAATTCAATAAAATTTAACATTTGATGCTTTTAGATTACTACGATTGCTTCCATAAATGGGTCAAAGAATTGTATATTTGTCCCTGAATTTTAACATTAATTATTCCTTACAGAATTTCAATTTGCACTCCATGTCAATAATGGGAATATTTTCAGCTAAAAATAAAAAGACGAAAAAGGAGAACGAAGAGATGTCGTTTCTTGAGCACCTCGAAGAGCTGCGTTGGCATCTTGTGCGGATATCAGCTTCAGTAATTTTTGGAGCGATCTTGGTCTTTATAAATGTCAAGTTTATTATGGATCAGATACTTTTTGCTCCAAAGTATCCTAGTTTTGTTACGAATAGGGCATTTGCTTGGCTAGGCCAGCAACTTAACTCGCCAGATTTAGCCATCAATACCCAGCCATTTGCGATTATTAATTACGATATGGCAGGTCAGTTTTCGACCCATCTTAGTATTGCAATGATTGGAGGAATCATAATTGCAATACCCTATATTTTTTATGAGTTCTGGACGTTCATTAAGCCTGCACTTTATGAGAAGGAGAGGAAACATGCAACTGGAGCAGTCTTTTATAGTACCTTATTGTTTCTTTTAGGCGTGCTATTTGGCTATTTTCTTGTTGTCCCATTGTCGACACATTTCTTCGGATCTTATCGAGTAAGTGAAGAAGTCGTTAATCAGATCAATCTTAATTCATATATAAGCTCTGTTACTACAATCATCTTGGGTGCTGGTGTAGTTTTTGAATTGCCAATAGTGATCTATTTCTTGGCAAAAGTTGGACTCGTAAGTTCGGGCTTCTTAAAGACCTATAGACGACATGCCTATATCCTTTTGCTGATGCTGGCCGCAATTATTACACCTCCCGATGTGTTTAGTATGTTGCTGGTTGCGTTTCCGATGATTGTCCTTTATGAATTAGGAGTAGTTCTTGCCAAAGGGATAGAAAAGAAAAGAGTTAACAAAGAGGTTCTGGAAGCCTAGTAATTAATAAGGGATAACGATGAAACTTAGAGCTGAAAACATTGTAAAAAGCTACAGAAGTAGAACTGTTGTAAAAGGGGTATCTCTAGAGCTAAACCAAGGTGAGATCGTTGGTCTATTGGGTCCTAATGGTGCTGGCAAGACAACCTCCTTTTATATGATCGTTGGGTTAATTAAAGCCAATGGAGGTCAGATTTTTCTCGACGAAACTGATATTACTGATTATCCTGTTTATAAAAGAGCTCAACTAGGCATTGGTTATCTTGCTCAAGAAGCTTCTGTCTTTCGTCAGATGAGTGTTGAGGATAATATACTCTCTATTTTGGAGATGACTAAATTCTCAAAGGAGTATCAACAAGAGAAGTTGGAGTCGTTGCTTGATGAGTTCGGTCTTCAGCGCGTTCGTAAGAGTTTAGGGATTCAGCTTTCAGGGGGAGAGCGGCGTCGTACAGAGATTGCGCGATGCTTAGCTATTGATCCTGCGTTTATTTTGTTGGATGAGCCATTTGCTGGTGTTGATCCAATTGCAGTGGAAGATATTCAACAAATTGTTTTCAGACTAAAAGAGAAAAATATTGGCATATTGATCACCGATCATAATGTGCACGAAACACTTTCAATAACGGATCGTTCGTATTTACTCTATGATGGTCGTATCTTGAACAGTGGTTCCGCTGAGGAGCTTGCAGAAGATGAGGAGGTTCGTAGACTTTATCTTGGTCAGAATTTTGAGCTTCGTAGGCCCGTTACTAACAAGGCAGCTTCTAAACCTGACCTCGAAGTAGAATAATTCCAGAATATTTTTCTTTCTAAGGTTTCAGGAATAAAAAAAACACTATATTTGCACCGCACAAAACCAGCGGACGTGGCGTAATTGGTAGCCGCGCCAGACTTAGGATCTGGTGCCGAGAGGCGTGGGGGTTCGAGTCCCTTCGTCCGCACAGTAAACCATTAAACCGCCTTTTTCCCTTAATGGAATTAGGCGGTTTTTTAATTCATAACAGGTAAGCCTTTTACCTAGCCAGAAGGCAATTAAGATCTTAAAGAAGAAAATATGAAAATTTCAAAGACTAGCATTGATGATTTGAATGTTGTTGTTCGGATAGCAATTGAGAAGCAAGATTACGAGGCAACGGTTAATGAAACATTAAAAGAATACCGCAAAAAGGCCAATCTTCCTGGTTTCCGTAAAGGTATGGTCCCTTCTGGCCTTATCAAAAAAATGTATGGCAAGTCAGCCGTTGCAGAAGAGGTTAATAAACTTCTTAGCAGCAATCTGAATAAATATATCACCGAAGAAAATCTAAATATTCTTGGTGAACCACTCCCTTCCGCTACTGAACAAGGGATGTTAGATTTTGAGAATGATTCAGAGTTTGAATTTGTTTTCGACCTCGGTCTTAGCCCTGAAATAAATATAAACTTCGACAAGATCAGTAAACTTCCATATTACGAGATCAATGTGGATGCTCAGTTGATTGATAATCAAATTGACGGGTATGCAAACCGATATGGCGAAAATAATCCAGCTGAGGCTGTGGGTGAGAAGGAGACTACCAATGGTGACTTAGTACAGCTAGATGCTGCTGGAAATGCACTTGAAGGAGGAATTGTATCAGCTGGTGTACAGATGTCGGTACAGCTGATTAAAGATAAGTCTATTCAGAAACAGTTCAAAGGAAGCAAAGTCGGTGATGTACTTAAATTTGATCTGAAGAAAGCACTAAATAACGATCATGAGGTCGCTCATCTATTGAAAATCAAGGATGACAAAGTTGCTGCAGTGAGCGGTGATTTTAGCTTCACAATACAAACGATTAACACTTTTGTCCCTGCAGAACTTAATGAAGAGCTGTTTAAGAAGATCTTCGGTGAGGAAACTGAAGTGAAGACAGTTGATGCATTACGTGAAAAAGTTAAGTCAGAACTTAAAGCAAACCTTGTTTATTCAAGTGAATATCGTTTCTCTTTTGATTCAAAAGATGCATTCACGAAAGCCGTTTCAATGGCTCTTCCTGAAACTTTTCTGAAGAGATGGTTGGTAGAGACAAACGAGAATGTGACTGCTGCTCAAATTGAAGAAGAGTTTGATCATTTCCGGAAGGATTTAGAATGGACACTTATAAAGAGCAAGATTGTTAAGGATAACGAGATTCGGATCGAAGAGGCTGATATTACCCTTATGGCTCGTGAAATGGCACGGATGCAATTCCAACAATATGGTATGTCAAACGTGCCAGACGAATACCTTGATAATTACGCCCAGTCGATTCTTCAAAATAAAGAACAACGTCAAAAAATGGCGGAGAAAAAAGTTGAAGATAAAGTTCTTGAACTAGTTAAGGAGAAAGTTGGCGTTAAGGTGAAAAAGGTTTCTCAAAAGGAATTTGACGAATTATTTGAAAAATAAACACTAGAACGAACTAATCGGAGTAAGTTTTGTAACTTTGTGTGAAATTAATTTTTAGTTTAGTTTTCTAAGAATTAATTTCATACAAAGTTTTTTTATTTTAAAGCAGTTGATTATGAGCACAAACAACACTGAATTTCATAAGTACGCCACAAAACATTTAGGCATCAGCAGTCTGAATTTATATAAATATGAATCGATCTATGCCAATGCCTATATTTCACCTACAATCATCGAGGAGAGGCAGTTAAACGTTGCGCAGATGGATGTATTCTCCCGTCTGATGATGGATCGTATTATCTTCTTAGGTATCGCCATTGATGATTATGTGGCTAACATCATTCAAGCTCAGTTGCTTTTCTTAGAGTCAGCTGATCCAGGTAAAGATATTCAGATCTATTTTAACTCTCCTGGAGGATCAGTACATGCTGGATTAGGGATCTACGATACGATGCAATATATCAATTGCGATGTAGCCACAATTTGTACAGGTATGGCAGCTTCTATGGCGGCTGTGCTTATGACTGCTGGCACAACAGGCAAACGCTCAGCATTAAAACATTCTAGAATAATGATCCATCAACCGATGGGTGGCGCTCAAGGTCAGGCATCCGATATTCAGATTGTTGCAAATGAGATTGCTAAACTAAAAACAGAGCTGTATCAAATTATTGCGACCCATTCTGGTCAAACCATTGAAAAAGTAGAACTAGACTCAGACCGTGACTATTGGATGACTTCTCAAGAAGCCAAAGATTACGGAATGATTGACGATATCCTTGTGCGGACTAAGAAATAATCCGTAGGAGACTTTCGACGCATTTAATCTTTAAATTGCAGAATGAAAAAAATGGATAAGTGTTCGTTTTGTGGTAGGGACAAGAAAGATGTTCGTATACTTATTGCCGGTATGGAAGGCCATATCTGCGAGAATTGTATCGACCAGGCTCATGCCATAATCGAAGAAGAGTTTAAGAAAAACAAGAATTTCGAACTGGCTGGCGTTGATTTAAAGAAACCCAAAGAGATCAAGGAATTTTTAGATCAATATGTCATTGGACAAGACGATGCGAAAAAAGTGTTGTCTGTAGCCGTTTACAACCATTATAAGCGACTTAATCAGTTTGTTGATGATGATGGGACTGAGATTGAGAAATCAAATATTATCCTTGTCGGACCTACGGGAACTGGCAAAACATTACTGGCTAAGACGATTGCAAAGATGTTGCATGTTCCATTCACGATTGTCGATGCAACGGTATTGACAGAGGCTGGATATGTGGGTGAAGATATTGAGAGTTTGTTAACACGTCTGCTGCAGGCTGCCGACTATGATGTCGTTGCTGCTGAGCGTGGGATTGTGTTTATTGACGAGATTGATAAGATTGCGCGAAAGGGTGACAATCCTTCTATAACTCGCGACGTTTCTGGCGAGGGTGTTCAACAAGGATTGCTTAAACTTCTGGAGGGATCAATCGTCAATGTGCCACCTCAGGGTGGACGCAAGCATCCAGAACAAAAAATGATACCTGTTGATACAAAAAATATTTTGTTTGTCTGCGGTGGCGCCTTTGAAGGGATTGAACGTAAAATTGGATTGCGACTTAACACAAAAGTTGTAGGTTACAAGGCAAGCCTAGAAAATGGTCAAGTCGATCGTAATAATCTATTGCAATATGTATCTCCCCAAGATTTACGATCTTTTGGACTTATTCCTGAGATTGTGGGTCGTTTGCCGGTGTTAACATACCTAGATCATCTTGAAAGAGATGCATTGCGGAGAATCTTAACTGAGCCGAAAAATTCCATTATTAAACAATATGAAAAACTGTTTAATATGGATGGCATTCAAATCACTTTTCAAGAGGAAACTTTGTATCTTATCGTGGATAAAGCCATTGAATTTAAGCTTGGTGCACGGGGTCTAAGGGCTATTTGTGAAACGGTAATCATGGATGTGATGTTTGAGATGCCTTCTGGATCGAGCAAAGAGATCATTATAACCCCTGAGTTTGCTGCCGAAAAGATTGATAAGCTTAGTGCAATTCGTTTGCAAGCAGGTTAATTCTTGAATTTATGATATATAAAAAAAAGGTCGTTATGCAGTTGCATAACGACCTTTTTTATGGGATTTAAGACTGTTTAATTCGGCATTTTATAGACGATCGAATTGATTGTCATTCCTGCTCCTACTGAGGCAAGGATAATTACATCGCCATTTTTAATCTCGTGCTCTTTCATCTTATCCTTAAGTACAAGGTCTAGAAGGGTAGGGACAGTTGCAGTTGAGGAGTTGCCAAATCGCTGTATCGTCATCGGCATAATGCTTTTATCGCACTCTGCTTTTCCGTATAATTTGAATACTCTACTTAGAATAGCCTCGTCCATTTTTTCATTGGCTTGATGGATGAGTACTTTGCTAACATCCTCTAGATTAAGACCCGCTTTTTCTAAGCTCTCCTTCACAACGCCAGGTACCGTGCTTAAGGCATAAGAATAAACTTTTGACCCTAGCATTTTAAGATATTGATGATTCGTAGATACATCTTTGTTAACAGAGAATCCCATATTTAGCATGCCATGATCATCGTCAGATCTAAAAGCGTGCGATAGGATACCAACGGGCTCGTCGCTCTCAAATGCTTCTACAATTGCTGCTCCAGCTCCATCAGAAAAAATCATACTATCACGATCGTAGGGATCGGCAACTCGCGAAAGCACATCTGCGCCAATTACAAGTCCACGTTTGAATGTTCCACTTGCAATATAAGCGTTGGCAATGATCATCGCATTCGTCCATCCTGGACATCCTGAGATCACATCATTGGTTAAAACCTCAGGCTTAACGATGCCAAGTTTTGTCTTTACTCTGCTAGCCAATGCTGGACAGACATCGGTCTGAACAAGACCATGTGTCATATCTCCAAAATTATGAGCTACCAGAATAAATTCGATACTTTCCGGATCAATCCCAGATGTTGTGAACGCGTC
>JAPLDS010000014.1 GCA_026391295.1 Bacteroidia bacterium
GATCGAAATAGTACCCGCAGGAACAACCTGAGCATTCACATAACCAGTCCAACCCGCTGTACTTATTCCAGCGGTCAGACTAATATTGCCCGTAGCGGTAAAATTAAGGTTGTTGCCCGGTTTATTGTAAGCACCACCACCAATATCAACAGCGCTCGTAACAGAGATATTACCACTAGCCACAACACTAAAGGTATAACCAGTAACAGCAGTACTCTTCGCGGTAATAGCTGTATTGATGTTCACATTACCTGCTTGGGTTCCTGGAGTATTGGTGGTAACGATCGTAACACTACCGGTACTCAAACGAGTCTGAATATCGGTGTACAATATATTCGCATTATCCGATGTTGGGGTAAAGGTATAGACACCTGCGGTGAGCGCACTCCAGCTACCTCCCGAAGTGGCAGTAGCACTAACAGTAACATTACTATTTTGGCTATAAACGGTATTAAACGAAAAACAGCAGATAAGCAGAATCCCACTAAAAATATGAGCAGGACAACCGAACAAGCGTCCAGCCAAAATTCTACCTATAATTGAGTTATAAGTCATTAAAATAGATCTGATTAAAGCGGTAATCGTCATATCAGACTAGTAGAAATAATAACATTCAATAATATCGTTTACATCAATGGATGTCGCACCGTTATTCGCAGGAATATACGTAAGAGTAGTGCCACTTATGGAATAGGCAGCTGCTCTAATTTTAATACCATTTCTGAACATTTTAATTTTTGTTACCGCAAGAGGTGTTTGGGTCAGAACAAAAGTTGTTTGACCTGCCGTTGCATTGTAGGCATCAAAAGTTTCACGCAAGACGACAGACGCAGTAGAGGTCCATGTTGTTCCATTAGAGGTAAGCACATTTCCACTTGATCCAGGATCAACGGTCTGAACTGCATTTGTTCCATTCCCCAAAACAACAGCATTTGAGGCTAATGTGGTGGCTCCTGTACCCCCATTTGCAACTGCAATAGTGGTCCCATTCCAAGTTCCCGTAGTAACAGCTCCCAGCGTAGTAATAGATGTAGATCCAGCAACAGGCGAGGCTCCGATTGTATTATACGAGATAGTTTTTGATGCTAATCCATTGTATAAAGTTCCAGAAGGGGCCCCAGTTCCAAGGTTATCAAATCCAAGCAAACTATTCAAAGAGGTCGTTATTGTAATGTCTGAGCTTCCATCAAAAGAAACCCCATTGATATTGACTGGAGTAGCCAACTTTGCAGAAGTAGCTGCATTCCCATTAATAGATCCTGCAATTATAGCACTAAAGGTTTTCGTCCCTTGAATCGTTTGGCTATTCGTTAAATCAACATACGGTTGTGTTGAAGATCCAGTACCTCCATTCGCGACAGGAAGAATCCCAGTTACTCCAGTTGTTAAAGGAAGTCCAGTTAGATTAGTCGCTACTCCTGAAGAAGGCGTTCCTAATGCAGGGGTAACTAAGACAGGTGAAGTAGCCCTCACAACATTGCCTGAACCAGTTGTCGAAATCTCTTCCACTACTCCAGCGCCACTAGAAACTCGACCAAGTATTTTATCGGTAGCCGAAACATTCTGCATCTTCGCATATGAAATTGCCCCATTCACAATCGTAAGTACAGTCGACCCTGTAACATCGCCTGAGTGGGTTGCATTAGAGACTAAGCCACTATACAGCGAGTTGACTGCATTATCGCCCGTATTGGTACCGCTAACATTCGCATCAGCAGCAACGGTCAGTGTTTTAGAACTTGTTCCACCTGCAACAGTAAAACCAGTTGCCTGAGGGGTTAGCGCAAGGCCATTAAGCGTGGTTGCAGAAGCAGCTCCAAGCACAGGTGAGACTAAAGTTGGACTATTCGAAAAAACTAAGTTTCCAGTTCCGGTGCTTGTAGTAACACCTGATCCACCATGAGCAACAGGTAGAACACCCGAAGCACCTGTTGTAAGATCAGTAATGCCACCTCCACCACCACCCGTGGGAGCCTCCCATGTAGCTGTTCCATCGGCATGCGCTGTAAGAACAGTTCCACTTGTCCCATCAACATTCGGATAAGTAATTGCACCAGCAGTAAAAGTTCCAGTAGTACTTAGATTCGCAAAGGTTTTTATCCCTGAGATACTTTGGTTCGTTGTTAAATCAACATAATTTTGTGTCGCAGAGCCAGTACCTCCATTCGCAACAGGAAGAATCCCTGTTACTCCAGTTGTTAAAGGAAGTCCAGTTAGATTAGTCGCAACACCTGATGCAGGCGTTCCTATTGCAGGTGCTACTAAGACAGGTGAAGTAGCCCTTACAACATTTCCTGAGCCGGTTGTCGAAATCTCTTCCACAACTCCAGCGCCACTAGAAACTCGACCAAGTATTTTATCGGTAGCCGAAACATTCTGTATTTTAGCATAAGAAACTGCTGCATTAGCTATTGTAAGCGCGGTTGCCCCGGTCACATCACCAGTATGAGTCGCATTGGTAACTAGACCGCTATAAAGAGTATTCACAGCATTGTCACCAGTATTTGCTCCAGAGGTATTTCCAAGAGCCACTTTTTGAGCATCAGTTACGTAGTTCTTATCAGTGCTTTCAGCAATATCAGCTGTAGTGGCATCGGCACCTGCAGTAACTAAACCTTTGGTGTCGTAGGTAACTTTTGTCTTGGTAGCGGCAGTGATTTGTCCCACCTGCAACAGTAAATCCATTTGCCTGAGGGGTTAGAGTTAAATTATTTAGTGTGGTAGCAGAGGCCGCTCCTAAGACTGGTGTGACTAAAGTAGGTCCATTTGAAAAAACTAAGTTTCCAGTGCCGGTGCTTGTAGTAACGCCGGATCCACCATGGGCAATTGGAAGAATACCCGTTGCTCCTGTTGTGAGATCGGTTATCCCACCACCGCCACCACCGCCACCAACAGATGGAGCGGAATACCAAGTTGTGCCGTTCGATGTCAATACATTATTTGTATTTCCAGGAGCTACAGTGATTAAAGCTCCGGCGCCATTCCCAAGTAAAACTTCATTTACACCCAGATTATCGACACCGGTACCACCATTTGAAACTGAAAGAATGCCGGATAAACCCGAAGCAGTAGTGGTGCCAGGAACTCCAATAGGACCAGTAGGTCCAGTAATTCCGGTCAATCCACGAAGACCTTGATCGCCCTTATCCCCTTTTATACCTTGAGGTCCAGCAAGACCTTGAGGACCCGTTGGACCATTGGATCCAGCTGGACCAGCAGGACCAACAGTAACCGTTCCAGTTGCAAGTTTAGTCCAGATAGGTGCGATAGAAGTGCCACTATTAAAGTAATAACCAGTCGTTAGTCCATAACCCTCTGTTAGATTATAGATCAATAGACTGGGGGCTGGAGCATCGATGGTTATAGCATCATTGATCCCCTTCAATTGAATCTGAGGAATCAATAATCCTTTATTTGGTGCGCTCACATCAAGCATCGCACTATTATTAGGCGTGCCACCGTTCGCATTAATCCCCACACTTTGGGAATAAAGATTAGCTATAAAAATTGAACAAAAAGCACCAATTAAAACAAGTGATTTTATGCTAAACGAATTGATCTTCATAAACCAAGAATTGTTTAGAGTTAAGCGATAGAAACTAAAAAAAAACTAATTTTCAATAAATTAAATCGCAATAAAATAGCGTGCAAACCCCCAACAAAATAACACCCAAATACCTCGCATTTTTGTGTTATTTTATTAAATAAGCCCTAAAAAAGTGACTTACAGCTATTTAAAAAATAGACTTAAAATCAACCAACGGGTAATTTTAAGTCTAACTACGAGAATCTCACAATATTAATAAATATTTTTAACAATTATTAAGAATGAATTAAAATAAGAATCGTTCCAGACCGAAGAACTTTCGCATGGAAAGGATAAAATATCATGCGGTAAACCATGCAATTTCAAAATAGATCGGACAATCATCTCTATCTTGTTCTTTTTAATTAGTCTTAATATAAATTGCTAAATATCAGGGGGTAAACAGCGACCAACCCAAGGAACCCAAAATAGACCCCACTGAAACGACAAATAACCAACCTTAATAGCTGTATTTCAGACTAATAAACATCACCAAAACAAAGAAAAACCAGTCGGAAAAGTCTAAATGACGAATTCCACTGAAAATTCAATTTTTTAGACCAATTCAGCGTTCAGAAATTGACCAAAAATAAGAACTCTTATCTCCCAAATCCAATCCAAGAATCACACACTAAAGAGCTAAGAATCTGAATTTTGATTTTTGAGTAGAGCAGAATATTCCCACCTCATATATTCTACCACAATGACAAAAAAGGGTCCAATACAGACCCTCAAAAATCATCATAAAGTGCACAATACTTGCTATTTATAACAGTTCTAAATTTCCCCAGCCAACCCATCCCCAAGAATCTCATCTCATAACAATTGTAATTTTGTAGTTAAATCCTCAAGCGTTCAATTTTACATAAGAAGAATTTAGCTTTTAAGAAACCCAACAAACCCCAAAACCTACAGCAATGAATATCATGTTTTTATTAATCGGGGTAAGCTTATTGGCCGCTATGATCTTCTTAATCCTCTTTATCTGGGCTGTGAAACGAGGACAATATGACGACACCTATACACCCTCCGTTCGAATCTTATTTGACGACGATCTGACGGTCGATTCGGAAACACCAATTAAACATGAATTAGATCAAAAAACAACTTAATAAAATATAAAACAAACTAAATCAGACAGATATGGAAGTACAACAATTTAATTATGATAATAAAATAGTCAAGTATTTTATTATCGCCACACTAGTCTGGGGAGCCGTGGCTTTATTAGTTGGATTACTGATTGCCTTGCAACTTGCATTCCCATCCTTTAACCTAGGATTAGAATACACCTCCTACGGTCGTACCCGCCCCTTGCATACCAACGCAGTCATCTTTGCCTTTATCGGCAATGCGATGTTTGCCGGGATTTATCACTCCATGCAACGGGTGTTAAAAGCTCGTCTGTTTAATGACACGATGAGCAAGGTCCATTTCTGGGGATGGCAAATTATCATTGTCTTAGCAGCCCTAACCTTATTAGGTGGTTTTACAACCGGTAAAGAGTATGCCGAACTAGAGTGGCCAATCGATATCTTGATCGCACTTGTGTGGGTCGTATTTGGTGCAAACATGATTGGAACCATCCTTAAAAGAAGGGTTAAACATATTTATGCTTCAGTCTGGTGGTACCTCGCCTCATTTTTGGGAATTGCCGTTTTACATATCGTTAACAGCATTGAACTTCCTGTCTCGTTACTAAAGAGTTATCCGATCTATGCAGGAGCACAAGATGCTGTGGTCCAGTGGTGGTACGGCCACAATGCAGTGGCATTTTTCTTAACAACACCATGGTTAGGATTGATGTACTACTATCTACCGAAAGCCTCAAACCGCCCAATTTATTCCTACCAGCTTTCAATCGTTCACTTTTGGACACTGATCTTCTTGTATATGTGGTCGGGACCTCACCACTTACTATATCAAGCATTACCTGACTGGGTTCAAGCACTTGGCGTAACCTTCTCAATCATGCTGATCGCTCCATCGTGGGGTGGTATGATCAACGGGTTATTGACCCTACGTGGCGCCTGGGATAAAGTGCGCGACCAAGCCGAATTGAAATTCATGGTCGTGGCCCTAACGGCCTATGGAATGGCCACATTTGAAGGGCCTATGATGTCGTTAAAAAGCGTCAACGCCATAAGTCACTTTACCGATTGGACCATCGCACATACCCATATTGCAGGAATGGGCTGGAATGGCGGCATGATCTTCGGAATGCTCTATTGGCTAGTCCCTAAGCTATTCAGAACAAACTTATACTCTAAGAAATTGGCCAATGTCCATTTCTGGCTAGCCACATTGGGAATCCTTATTTTTGCGATCCCATTATATTGGGCAGGGATAACTCAGTACCTGATGCTGCGTCAATATACAGTAAATGGGCTACTAACATACCCTAACTTCTTAGAGACAACGACACAAATTATGCCGATGTACCACGCTCGTATTTTGGGTGGTTTACTCTTCTTCTCCGGATTCTTGCTGTTCTTCTACAACATGGTTAAAACCATTCAAGCTGGAAGCTTAGTCGATAACGAAGCAGCGGAAGCACCTGTGCTTGTCGACTCCTCAGCACGTAGAGCCGGCGAAACGATCCATCGTCTAATTGAACGGAAAGGTGTTGTATTTGCAGTACTTATCGTAATTGCGCTCGTTATTGGAGGCGCCGTAGAGATCATTCCAATGATGAAAATTGAATCGAACATTCCAAAAATAGCGGCAGTAACACCTTATTCGCCATTGGAATTAGCGGGTCGCGACATCTATATCAGCAACGGATGCTACAACTGCCATTCGCAGCAGGTGCGACCATTACGCTGGGAAACTGAGCGTTATGGGGAATATTCTAAGATTGGGGAATTTGTCTATGATCACCCATTCCAATGGGGTTCACGACGCACTGGACCAGATCTTGCGCGGACAGGATGGGTTGGCAGCTCAACGTATAAAACAGCTATCTGGCATTACAACCATTTCACTAAGCCTAAAGAGATGAACCCGCAAACAATTATGCCAGCATATCCTTGGCTTACAAAAAATACTGTTGATCTAACGGAGATTCCAACTAAGATCAGAGCGATGCAAACCTTAGGTGTTCCATATGCCAAAGATTACGACAAACAAGCGGTGGCTGATTATCGAGATCAAGCGGGTAAAATTTCAGCAGAACTCAAAGCTGCGGGAGTAGAAGTTGCTCCAGATAAAGAGATTGTAGCGATGATTGCATACCTGCATAAACTAGGTCGCGACATCTCAACAGCAACAAAATAATAGTCTAATCTAAGTTGAAATTATGAATTTTGTAGGTAATGTATTACGCGATGTCAATGGAATCCAAGCCTTTTATACCATTGGATTGCTAATTTTTTTAACCCTCTTTGTGGTTATCCTTTATCGTACGATTCGGATGCCTCGAAAAGACTTAGTAGACTTTAAAACTTCAATTTTTGAAGTAGACGAACTGAATCAGAAGGACCAAAACTAAGGGTTTACCCTTTTAACGAATAAAAAGTAACACTAGAAAACAGAGGTTATGGCAAAGAAAACGACAATTGACAATAGTCCTGAAGGGCTAGATCATGATGATGATTTTGACGGCGTAAAAGAGCTGAATAATCCAGCACCTAATTGGATTATCCTGGTCTTTTTGGCGACCATAGGGTTTTCACTTATCTATGCTATTCACTATTTTGGATACCCAGGCAATGCCAAAGATCAAGCTAGCGAATATGCTCAAAGCATCACTGCAGCAGATAAAGCCAATGCCGCAAAGCCTTCAGCTGGCGGCGCCGCCTCACAAAATGAGTCGGAGATGCTTGCCTCTGGAGCAACCTTATTTACCCAGAAAGGGTGTATTGCCTGCCATGGAGTTAAAGGTGAAGGAAACCCAATCGGACCGAACCTAACAGATAATTATTGGTTAAATGGCTGCTCATTACCAGCTATCAATAAAATGGTGGCAGAGGGGAAACCCGAAAAAGGGATGACCCCCTTTAAAACAATGATGACGCCCGATGAGATTCAAAGCGTTAGTCTGTTTATTGCAAAAAAATTAGTCGGCAGCAATCCGGCAAATGGTAAAGCGGCGCAAGGGGTCGAATGTAAACCTTAATTGCGCTAGGTTCCCGATTACTGAATTATTTTTATGCTCTTAGAGACCCCACGGACTTTTCGCGACCGTCCAATTAACATCAACGATCAAGGTCAGCGCAATTGGATTTATGCCAAGCAACCTAAAGGGAAGTGGTATGCGCGACGCACAGTTGTTGCCTGGATGGCCATTGCCTTTCTGGTGTTCGCCCCCTTCGTAAAAATCAATGGCAATCCGTTGATGCTATTCGATGTTGCCAATCGACGCTTCTCTATCTTTGGACAAATGATTTGGGCCCAAGACTCTTACCTCTTGGCGTTGATCATGACAACGACCGTAGTCTTTATTGTACTATTTACAGTAGTCTTTGGTCGACTTTGGTGCGGATGGGCCTGCCCACAGACCGTCTTTCTTGAGATGGTTTATCGACGAATTGAATACTTTTTCGAAGGAAACTACCGCACTGGCAAGCCACAAAAGGAGATGACAACCAAGTTATTCTTCTTAAAACTAGCCAAGCACGCTACCTTTATCCTAGTCTCCATATTCATTACAAATATCTTTCTCAACTGGATCATTGGACCCGAGAAATTGTGGGCTATCATCACCGAACCCATTCACGACCATCTATTTGGTTTTGTAGCCATGATCGCACTCTCCCTATTTTACTATTGGATATACGCCTACTTTAGAGAACAGGTCTGTACCATGATCTGCCCTTATGGCCGGCTTCAAGGAGTACTACTCGACTCAAAATCCATCGCGGTCATCTACGATTATAAACGCGGAGAGCCTCGCGGAGCAAAAGCGAAAGGCGACTGTATCGATTGTCACCAGTGTGTTTCAGTTTGTCCTACCGGGATTGACATAAAAAATGGGAGTCAACTCGAATGCATCAACTGCACCGCCTGCATCGATGAGTGCAACATCGTGATGAAAAAAATCAATAAGCCGGAGAACTTAATTCGTTTTGATTCGGTCCAAGGCATTGAGACCGGTAATAGCAGTATATTCAATGCGCGAACCTATGCCTATTCAGCTGTATTAGGAATTTTATTGGTTATCTTAGCAGTTACACTGGTTAATCGGAAACCAATCGAGACCTCCATGTTGCGTGTTTCAGGATCGATCTATCAAAAAGTCGATTCAGTAACCTATTCAAATATTTATTTACTTAAAATTATCAATAAGACACTAGTTGACAAATCATTACAGATTAGATTCATTGAACCAGCGCGCGGGAAAATTCAATTAGCGACTGGTCAAACACTCTTAAAAGCACAAGGAATACTGGAGAGCGTAATGATTGCAAACATCGAAACGCAAGATTTAAAAGGGAAAAGCACACCCATCCAAATTGGGATTTATGAAGGAGAGCATCTACTCGGGGTATACACAACTAATTTCTTAGGACCAGCCAACTAGCGCAGTCAGCAAGATCGCAGCCCCTGATTGAAGGAGAAATCCTTCCATTCAGTTTAAGCTTTGCTTAGCGCAATAATCAATCCATTAGATCAATCTATAAGAGTAAATGTTAAATTTGAGAAACTTTAAAACGAATTAGCATGTCACAAAATCTAATTGCATCGCAGAGACATACTCCTGATCTCAGATTTAAAAATATTTTCTCAAATCTATTTAAAACCCTTGTAGTGGCTTTAATCTTGACCATTATTGCCAGTTCAAGTTTCGCCATTATCCCCTTTTTATTTAAGAGTTCAGACCCTCATACGAATCCCTTTAATGGGAAAAATTTAACCGGATGGGGATACCTTGAGAAGCAGAGTGACAAAACTGTTTTTGTCTCCTTCGATGGCAGAAAAGAGTCTTCAGATAGCCGCTTCGCTGGCAAAAAAGGGATCTTATCAGTAAACCCATGGAACCAAGAAAAAGGTCCACATTGGATTAGCATCTGGACTGTCCAGGAGTATCCTGAAGACTTCACTTTATCGCTTGAGTTTCGCGCATCTGTAAATGCCGACAGTGGAATATACTTGCGTGGAAAACAATTACAATGTCGCGACTATCTGGTAGCGGGTCCTTATAAAAAGCTTCAGAAATACAAGGCTCAAGAGTGGAACCTAATTGAGGTGACAGTTAAAAATAATGTAGCCAGATGCACGTGTAATGGCGAAATCCTAGAAGAGGCGATGCAACTTCCGACAAGCGGACGCTTTGGACTTGAAGCTGATCGAGGACTCATGGAATATCGAAATATTAAGATCAAAAGCTTAAAATAAATACGATGAAAATAAATTGGGGAACTAGTATACTTCTTGTTTTTGCACTCTTTTTGACTGTTATGATCACCTTTATTGTGTTTTCCTTGCGACAAAATACCGACCTTGTGAGCAAAGATTACTACGAAAAAGGGGCCAATTATACCCATCAAATGGAGATTAATACTCGATCTGCAAGCTTCCGCGATAGCATCCAATTAAAAATTATCGATCATCAGCTTGTTGCTCAATTCTCAAAGTCAATCTATCAACGATCCGATACCATGCAGGTGACTTTTTATCGTCCATCAGATCAAAAACTCGATTTTACGACTAAAGTCTTAGTTAAAACCGCCACACTAACATTCGACCAGAAAAATCTGATCAAAGGACGCTATGTCGCAACCTTCGCCTGGATGATTGGCAAAGAGCAGTATCAAGTCGAGAAAGAGTTAATTCTTGAGAACTAATTTGCAACGTACACCAAGAGAATGGAGATCTTAATCACAGCTTTGGCGCTCGGACTTATGGGAAGCATGCATTGTATCGGCATGTGCGGACCCATTGCCTTGAGTCTACCATTGCGTGGCCATAATTTAGGACAAAAACTTGGAAGTGGAGTACTTTATAACATTGGACGGACCACAACCTATGGCATGATGGGGCTATTCTTTGGACTGATTGGCCAAAGCTTTTCGATGCTCGGCTTTCAACAAGGAATATCGATCACAATGGGCTCGATCATGATTGCAACGATCCTCCTTCCTCTGATTTTCAAGAAACAATTTAAGGTCAATATAGATTCCCTAACAGCACCCATTCGACGCGCCATTCAACGTTTATTCCAAGACCGCTCCTACAAAGGACTTTTCTTGATTGGTTTAGCGAATGGACTTCTTCCTTGCGGTCTGGTATACTTAGCCATCGCGGGTGCAATTGGAACTGGAAGTGCAACCTTAGGCGCACTCTTTATGATCGTATTCGGACTAGGTACTTTACCAATGATGATGCTGATTGGTTGGGTGGGGAACTTTGTTCCTGCAACAGCTCGAAGCCAGATGAATAAAGCAATTCCCTATTTAACGCTGCTTATTGGAGTGCTGTTTATTCTTCGTGGACTTACCCTGGGCATCCCTTTTCTCAGTCCGCCAAAAGAGAAGTTAACACCGCAATCACATCTTATACAGGAGGTTTCAAAAACCAATCAGGATGCGGTAAAAAATGCGTGCTGTGAGCCCGGAAGTGAGACAAAGCCCCAGGATAAAAAAGCAACGAAATAACGTGAAAACAGGATCAAAAAAAGTCACTAGATGAGCGAGAACGCCTGTATTCATTGTGGGGCCGACTGCGGCAAGGAGCCGATTACGTATACGATGCAGAACTTTTGCTGCATCGGCTGCAAGCAAGTCTTTCAGCTATTAAATGAAAATCAGCTTCACCAGTATTACGATTTCGAAGCTACGCCCGGGGTTCGAATTAGTGATCCTGCGCACGAATCAAAATATGCTTTTTTAGATCAAGAAGCGGTCAAGCAAAAATTATATGAATTCTCAGAGGGACAGATCGCCCGCGTAACTTTTTACATCCCTTCGATCCACTGTGTTTCGTGTATTTGGCTCCTTGAGCATCTCGGTAAATTAAATAGTGGAGTTAAACAGTCGTCGGTAAATTTTGTACGAAAAGAGGTCACCGTTAATTTCAATACCGACGAGATAACCCTGCGTCAAGTGGTCGAATTATTAGTTTCAATCCATTACATCCCCGATATTTCCTTAAAAACCCTTGAAAAAACGGAGGTTCACGCCATTGATCGAACCTTACTTTACAAGATGGGTGTAGCCGGATTTGTTTTTGGAAATGTGATGATGTACAGCCTCCCTGAATATTTCAATGGAAAATCGTTAGGCGAAACACTCGGGTCGTTTCTTCACTATATCAGTTTTATTTTGGCGCTTCCCTTGGTGTTTTATAGCGGCAGCGACTATATTATCTCGGCCACAAAAAATTTGCGCAAAGGGATCGTCAACATCGATTTACCCATCGCTCTTGGCATCCTCTCGCTATTCTTTGTCACCGCTTATGAGGTGTTTACCTCTAGAGGTCCAGGATATTCAGACACCTTAGCCGGATTCCTCTTTTTTCTCTTAATTGGAAAATGGTATCAAAGTAAGACCTATCAATCGCTCTCGTTCGACCGCGATTACAAATCATACTTTCCTGTTGCAGTAACAAAACTTATTGACGGAGTAGGTCACAGCACCTTATTGGAAGAGGTCACAATTGGCGATCTGATCTTGTTACGCAATACAGAACTTATTCCTGCCGATGGCATCTTAATCGATGGAGCTGCCATGATCGATTATAGCTTTGTAACGGGCGAATCGGTCCCCATAAAAAAATCAGTTGGCGATTTCGTCTATGCTGGCGGCATCCAAACTGGAGGCTCAATCACGATAAAAGTTGAGCGGGAGGTGAAACAGAGTCACCTCACACAACTCTGGAATCAAAATGAGCCTAAGCAGTCGACGCAGCGCTCTCTCACTAGCTTAATTGATGCTATTAGCATCTATTTTACCATAACGATCATCATCATTGCACTCCTCGGATTTGGGTTTTGGATGATTCGAGGCGATTTTCATACGGCCATCATGGTGCTAACCTCGGTACTTATTGTCGCTTGTCCCTGTGCCTTAGCCATGTCGCTTCCATTTACCCTAGGAACCTCCATGCGCATTTTAGGACAGAAAGGGATGTATTTAAAGAATATGCGGGTGATTGAAAAGCTAACGCGAATTGACACCCTAGTTTTTGACAAGACAGGAACCCTCACAAAACCCGATGAAAATCAAGTTGAATTTATCGGAGAATCCTTAACCGAATGGGAGTTAAGCGCCGTAAAAACAATGGTTCAGCAGTCGACACATCCACTGAGTCAAGCGATAGATCGACAGCTCTCAAAGGTAAAAACACATGAGTGCACTGGATTTACGGAGATGTCGGGGAAAGGTATTTTTGCCACTATTGAAGGTAAATCCATTCGGATAGGATCGCTGACATTTGTTGGAGCAAAGGGAAGCTCAGTCGAGCAAAAATCATCAGGCGTTTATCTCGCGATCGACAATCAGATGAAAGGTTATTTTAAGATTAGCAACCAATATCGACCTGGATTTAAAGATGTGATCGAAAAGCTCGGCAAAAAATTCGATTTATATTTGCTCTCAGGAGACAATGATTCAGAAAAAGAGACCTTGCAGCACTATTTCAGTCCCGATAAGATCTATTTCAATCAAGAGCCTCAACAAAAAATGGAGTTTGTGGCAAACCTCAGAAGTCAAGGTCGACAGGTGATGATGACGGGTGATGGATTGAATGATTCAGGGGCATTTATGCAGAGTGATGTGGCGCTTTCTATCGCCGATGATATTTACCATTTCTCACCAGCCGGAGATGCCATTATAGAAGCGACGAAATTTCACCAACTCAATGATTTTATTGGATTTGCACGTCGTTCGTTGGTGATTGTAAAGATCAGTTTTGGCATCTCATTCTTCTACAATCTAATTGGATTAGCGATTGCCTTATCCGGAAAGTTATCCCCAGTTGTCGCGGCCATCTTAATGCCCATAAGCTCGGTGACTGTTGTCGCCTTTGCCACCTTCGCTACCCGTATCTTAGCCCGACAGATGATTAAAAAAGCAAGTAGATAGTAATTCTCTAGGAGCAACGAATACCAAATCAACTTAGACTTTCAATTTTGAGATTAAGAGGGATTGCAATAAATTTCTATCTTTGAAACCACTTAATAATCTAACTAAGGTATGTTAAAAGGAATATCCCCCTTAATAAGCCCAGAGCTACTGGGTGTTTTAGCTCGAATGGGTCATGGTGACGAAATCGTCCTTGCCGATGCTCATTTCCCTGGCGAGACATTTAATTCAAACGTACTGCGTGCCGACGGACTGCAGATTACCGACCTTTTGGCCGCCATACTCCCACTTTTTGAACTCGATGCCTATGTCGCTTCGCCCCTTTCAATGATGCAAGCGGTACCGGGCGATAGTCTGGATCCATCCGTTGAAAAGAAATACCTTCAGAGTATTCATCTGACCAATCCCAATTTGGCTCCCATTGCGCGTGTCGAACGATTTGCCTTTTACGAACGTGCCAAGAAAGCTTTCGCGGTTGTGATGACTGGCGAGACAGCCAAATACGGAAATATCATCCTAACCAAAGGTGTTACTCCAATAGTTTAAGACGAATCATAACTAACCCCTCCGTAGATGAGGGAATAACCCTAATTAAAATTCAACGAAAAAATGAAAAAATCACTACTCGCACTGCTTATCCTTGCTAGTTCATTGATAACAATGGCACAGGCCAAGCCCGACAAAATGGACTGGTGGAAAGAGGCTAAATTTGGACTATTTATCCATTGGGGTGTATACTCTGTTCCTGCAGGAGTCTATAATGGGAAAGATATCAATGGTATTGGCGAATGGATTATGAACCATGGAAAGATCCCAAAAGCCACCTATCAAGAGTATGCTAAACAGTTTAATCCTGTTAAATACAACCCAGAAGCTTGGGTTAAGATGGCGAAAGATGCGGGGATGAAATATCTCGTGATCACCTCAAAACACCATGATGGCTTCACCCTCTTTGGGAGCAAAGCTTCGAAATGGAATATTATTGAAGCGACCCCTTATGGCAAAGATCTTTTAAAACCACTTGCGGAAGCTTGTCATAAGCAAGGAATTCGTCTAGGTTTCTACTACTCACAAGCGCAAGACTGGAATAACGTAGGTGGTGCGGCCAGTGGTGGTCATTGGGATAAAGCACAAGATGGGTCCATGGATGAGTACATCGATAAAGTGGCAGTTCCTCAGGTGAAAGAGATCCTTTCAAACTATGGTCAAGTAGATATTTTATGGTGGGATACCCCAACCGATATGACAAAAGAGCGTGCGGAGAAATTTCTTCCTGTGATCGAACAGTATCCAAACTTAATCATCAACAACCGATTAGGTGGAGGTTACAATGGCGACACAGAAACGCCTGAACAATTTGTCCCTGCTACTGGCTTCCCTGGTCGCAACTGGGAAACGTGTATGACCATGAACGAAACATGGGGATTTAAATCGAAAGACAACAATTGGAAATCGACCACCGTTATCATTCAAACCTTAATCGACATTGTAAGCAAAGGTGGGAACTACCTCCTTAACGTAGGACCGACCTCCGAAGGGTTGATCCCTCAACCGAGTGTCGAGCGGTTGGCTGAGGTTGGACAATGGATGAAGGTTAATGGAGAAGCTATTTATGGGACTTCAGCAAGTCCATTTAGCTATCTGCCTTGGGGTCGAAGCACTCAAAAAGGGAATAAGTTATACCTACATGTTTTCGATTGGCCTAAAGATGGGAAAATATCTATCCCATTAAAAAACAATGTCTTAAATGCATACCTACTCACTGATCCATCAAAAAAATTACAAGTTGTTAAATCAAAAAATAACAATACGATTACGGTACCTGCTGAACCTTCTGATAAAATAGCAACGGTAATTGTCCTGGAGATGAACGAAGCACCATCCGTTCTTCCAGCACCATCCGCAGGAAAGAAAGCCAAGGCATCTTCAGAAAAAGAGGGAACCTCAGCACAGAATCTTTTTGACGGATTGCCAACGAATAAATGGCAACCAGCTGCCGATGATAAAGATCGTTGGGTAGAAGTTGACCTAGTAGAAAACACAAAGATTGGTGCCTTTTCGGTCGTAGAACCTTGGCGTCCATGGCAGAACAAAGGACAAAAAATCGAAATTCAATATAAAGCTGACAATAAATGGAAAGTAGCAACCACTGTTACCACCAATGGATCAGGTACTACAGCATCTTTTGCTCCTGTTACAGCACGCTATTTTCGCATTAAACTTGTCGAAGCGAAAGAACCTACGCTAAATGAGTGGGTTCTACTTCGCGCTGAGTAATCTAACAAAGCGAAAAAATTCATTAAAACAAAGATCTCTGAGTGCTTAGAAAACACATAACTAAGGGGTTAGACTTCGTGTGAAATTACACGAAATCTAACCCCTTAATGTGAGTTTAATTTGAAAATATAACATTTTAATATATCTTTCGCAAAATTTAACACCTAAAATTACGCCGCGTCTAACATCTAAAAACCTGAAAATGAGAAAACTTAAGATCTATTTATCGACGTTTGTCTTGGCGAGCATGATCTCGCTCACGGTCTTTGCTCAAAATCCTACGATCAGTGGGAAAATTGTGAACAGCCAATCCAAAGAGAGTGTCGAAGCCGTATCAATTGGTATCAAGGGTACCTCAGTTGGTACTTTTTCTAATGACAAAGGGGAATTTAAACTGTCCGTTTCCCAAAAATTTCCAATCACCCTTATCATAAACTCTATTGGGTTTAATCCACAGGAATTGGTGGTTGAGAGTGCTGTGCAAGACTTAAATGTACAATTACTGACCAAAAGTATTTTGGGACAAGAGGTTGTTGTATCGGCAAGTAAAGTGCCTCAAAAAATATTAGAATCTCCAGTATCCATTGAGCGGATTAGTTCAGCCAACATTAAAAATTCTGCTGTTTCGTCTTATTATGACATTCTTAGCAGCTTAAATGGAGTCGATTTTACAACGTCATCACTTACGTTTAAAACGCCCTCTACTCGAGGATTCAATGGTAGTGGTAGCACGAGGGTGAATCAAATTGTCGATGGGATGGACAACCAA
>JAPLDS010000037.1:0-19145 GCA_026391295.1 Bacteroidia bacterium
AGAATAAAAATGTTTATCTAGCTTTTTGCAATTCTCATCACACGGTCGACAGCATCGTCTACTTGGGCAATGCTTTCCATACCTAGGGTCATGCAATGAACACTAGTCTTTTTTAATGCAAAAGTTATTGACTCTTCGCGTTCTTTTTCAAGTATTTTATCTCCATTACCAAAGATTTTCATCCCGATAATCCCTTTGCCATTTGCTCTAGCTCGATCTAAAAGTGCATTAATCTGAGCAGGAGTGCCATCCATATGTGACTGAAAAGGATTTATGCGAGCCAAGATAACGTCGACCCAAGGATCATCAACAGCAAGTTTAAGTGCTTCGTAGTTATGACAAGAGAGCCCTACAGACTTAATAATACCTTTTTGCTTGGCTAATGAGAAATACTCAATATACCTCTTCTTCTCCTCGTGCCAATTTCCATTGGTCATACAATGAAGCAACATAATATCGAAATAATCACTACCAGTCTCGGTACGAAAACGGTCTAATGCTTTGTCAACAGGCTCACTTGTAGCTGGATCATTGTAAGTCCACATCTTGCCTAACAACGTAACTTTCTCACGGGGTACTTCTTTAAATACCTCGCGAACAAAAGGGTACGAGCCATAGGTATCAGCGGTATCAAAAAACCGAATACCTCGATCATACGCATGATGTGCCATTTTCACAAAGGCTGGAAGCCCAAGTCGAGTTTGATTTGACTGATGATTACCACCAATTGACCCAGTCCCTAAAGCAATACGCGAAACTGTTAATCCGGTGTTGCCTAATTTAACTTGATCAACCTTCGCATGAGCTGGAAGAAATCCCTCCGCTGCGAAACCAGCTGTTGAGAGTGCGGCTAAGCCAGCTAAACTAACTGCTCCTGATTGAATAAATCTTCTTCTATTTATCTGATCCATACTACAAAATAGATTATATTAAATATATGCTTTACAGTTTAAATTTAAGGAATTAAAAATCAAGAAAATTCCATTGTCCACGGTAAGCGCGAGTCAACATCATATTTGCTGCTGCATCACCAATAAATTGTTCCTTCTTAGGATCCCATTTCAAGGGACGTTGAAGCTCGTAAGCAATATTAGCAATATTACATAAGGAAGCGGTACGGTGACCAGTTTCAACGTCTGAGATTGGACGTGACCGTTTTTTTATGGCCTCAATCCAATCCTGATAATGATCATCACTCTTATAAAGATGTTTGTCTGTTGCTTTAATCTCTGTTGCAACTACCTCAGCAGGATCAGACCGCAAGAAACTGCGACTAACTTCAATTTTGCCTTTGGTTCCAATAAACTGAACAGCACCTGAATCTATCCAATTCTTATGATTCAATACCACGCCGTTCTTGTATTTCATCTGTAGTCCAATCACCGCATGCTTAGCAGGAGGAGTAAACTCAACTGGACCTGACTCATCCATTCCCATAGCCCATTGTGCAATATCGAACATATGGGCACCCCAATCGGTGATCATACCTCCGCCGAATTCCCGATAGCTCCGCCACATCGGAAAATTAGGATTTTCCACAGGCGGAGACAATACCGGGCTATATTCGCGGTAAAGTGATGGACCAAGCCACATATCCCAATCTACAGTTTCAGGAGTTGGAAACCCAGGAAGATCAAGAGCTTTTACTGGAGGACCAACACTAACGTTGATCTCTTTAATCTCGCCGATGTAACCATTTTGAACTAATTCACAGGCGTGACGGAAATTTCTCCATGAACGCTGCATATTACCAGTCTGAAAAACCCTTTTATATTTGCGGGTAGCATTAACCATCGCTCTACCTTCAGCAACTGTTAGTGCCATCGGTTTTTCGCAATAAATATCCTTACCTGCTTTTGCAGCATCCACAGCAATTTGTGCATGCCAATGATCAGGTGTAGCAATAACTACGGCATCAATATCTTTTCTTTCTAACAATTCTCGATACAATCCGTAAGAGGTTACTTGATGATTTTCACCAACCCATTTCTTATCATTTAAAGCCTGAGCCTCTTTTCTAAACTTTTCAACTTTAGTGGTAACCACATCGCAACAGGCTAACACAACCGTCTCAGGACACTTATTAATACTGGTTAAAAGACCGTGACTTTGAATCCCAGTTCCGATATATCCCAATCGAACCTTTGTCGTGCCCGCATTTGCAGCATAGTTAAATCCAGGAACGACAGTTAATGCGGCAGCTCCTGCTGCAGCAGTCCCCACGAAATTCCGACGAGATAATTTACTCTTATTTTCCATTTTAAAAACTAATTAGGTAAGCATTAGGTTTTAACAATAGACATCATGAATCTAATCTCATAGACATTTATTGTTAATTTTTAATCGTGGTTGAAATTAATAAAAATCTTGTAATACCAAAACCGAATCCGTTACCTTTGCCACATGAATAGAAAAAAGGAGATTACCGAGAATACATTAAAAAATTTAAAATTTGAGTCCTTGAATGTGATTCAACAGACGATGGTCAATATGGATGACAAGGTTGCTAATATTTTACTCCTCTCTCCTACTGGATCTGGGAAAACAGTAGCTTTCCTTCTCCCTTTGCTTTACCAAATAGATGAAAAAGCAGCAGGCACTCAAGCATTAATTTTGGTTCCATCTCGCGAACTTGCTTTGCAAATCGAGCAAGTTTTCAGACAGATGAGTACAGGATTTAAAGTCAATTGTTGCTATGGCGGACATCCGTTTAAAACGGAACGCAATAATTTCTCCGAGCCTCCAGTTGTATTAATTGGCACTCCAGGTCGAATTGCAGCGCACATTCGCAGAGGTAGTTTTAATCCAGAGACTATCCACACGTTAGTCTTGGATGAGTTTGACAAATCACTCGAGATGGGTTTTAGCGACGAAATGAGCTTTATCATCAATCAGCTGAAGAATGTAAAAAAGAGAATCCTAACCTCTGCCACCCAAGCAGTGGAGCTTCCTAAGTTCACAGGGATCAAGGATCCACTGATACATAATTTTTTAACTGATGAAAATCGTCCAAATATTCTAATGAAAGCCCTCAGGGCTAAGGAGAAAGATAAATTAGACGTACTTATCAGATTGGTCTGCACGATAGGAAATGAACCGACCTTAGTATTTTGCAATCACCGCGAAGCTGTTGATCGAATTGATGAATTACTCTCTGCAGAAGGTATTGTTCATGAGATATTTCATGGAGGCTTAGAGCAAGATGAGCGAGAAAGGGCCTTACTTAAATTCAGAAATGGGAGTCATCAAATTTTAATCACCACTGACTTAGCTTCACGGGGTTTAGATATCCCAGAGATCATGCATGTAGTCCACTACCAAGGTGCTACCACCGAAGAGGTTTTTATCCATCGCAATGGAAGAACAGCACGTATGAATGCAGAAGGAAAGTCTTGGATCATCTTATCCGAAAAAGAATCTCTTCCTCATTACCTCAATGAGGCTCCAGAGTTCGTTGAGTTACCTGAGATCATTAAATTACCCAATGCCCCATTTTGGATTACGCTATATATTGGTGCTGGTAAAAAAGATAAAATTAGCAAGACCGATATTGTGGGCTTCTTAATTCAGAAAGGGAATTTAGTTAAAGAAGATATTGGATTAATAACCTTATTAGACAATGCCTCCTTTGTGGCCATAAACAGAGAGAAAGCTCGACAAACTATTGCTACGATAAAAGATGAAAAAGTAAAAAACAAGAAAGTAAAAATTGCCATATCTAATTAGTCTCACACAAGATTAAACGCTGATCTTTTTTAATTAAAACATGAATTAATTCATTTATTTTAGTTAACTTGTAGTGACTAACAACAAGCTTTAAGATGGATAATCTATTGCTTAAATACATGAATGAGCGCATTCAGCATGCGACACGTAAAATCATAGAACCGGGGCCCGTCATTACGATATCTAGAGAATACGGTTGCTCTGGAAATCAACTAGCGGAGAAACTAACGGCGGAAATTAATAACAAGATTTACGATCCACAGGGAAAGTGGAGATGGGTAAACAAAGAGATTCTCAAAATGGCTTCTGAGGAACTCAACATTCATCAAGATGAGGTTCGAAAAATTGCCGAGAGTGTACCCAAAAGTTATATCGACGATCTCGCTCACTCCTTTACTGACAAGTATTATGTGACTAATGATAAAGCGAAAAAGATCATTGAGGAGGTTGTCAGCAACCTAGCTATTCATGGTAAAGTTGTTATTGTTGGTCGGGGAAGCGAAGTATTATCGCATAACATCCCTAAATCGATGCATATTCGACTCTTTGCCCCGATGGATTGGAAAATAGAAGCGATCAGCCAACGAAATAATTGCGAAGCTTTGGAGGCAAAAAAAATTATCGTTCAAGGGGATAAATTACGAATGGCATTTCGAGATAGTTATTTAAAAAGGGATGATCCACCATTCAAGTACGACCTAGAATTTAACTGCGCACGATTAACACAGCCTGAAATCATTGCTCTAATTCTTCAATTGGCAGAATATCGTAAATTAATTCACCCCTAACTAGGCAGACTCTTATCCGGAATAAAGAGCCTCCTCCCTTATTAAGAATCGATAAAAACTCGACTCTCATACCATTTCGCATGTCTTAAAATGCAATATTTCATTAACTTTGTCCTCCGTAAATAACAAACCTAAACATTCCTTTCATTACAGTGCTGAATATCATTTAAGTATTCATTGAGAGGGGGCGTTAACACCTTGTTTTTTCATGCTTAAAGATGATCGTGGGAGTACTGATTACTTAAAGGAATATGCTAAATATTCGACGCTAATCGTACAAATGATTTTGATCGTCGGAATTGGATTTGGATTAGGGGTTCAGATTGACAAATGGTTTAAATTTGAACATCCGATGGGCATATTTTGTTTAACTATTGCAGGAACCCTATTGGCACTTATTCATTTGTTTAAAACATTGATGCGAAAAGATTAAAAGCAAGATTAAAAGCAAGATTAAAATCACATAAAAAAACAGTTAGATAGTTTCAAATTATGTCCTCGATTGCAAGAAAGTTTATACTAAAGATCGTTGTGCTTACCTTATTTATCTCGGGGATCGCCACACTACTATTCTCTTCCGTATTAAAACCCTATCAGCTAAAAGCATTTCCTTATCAAATTTTGCTTTTAGCTTTTGCCACAACAGTGGGCCATCTGCTGGTTGTTCGAGCTTCAAAACTCAATACCCTGAAATTCTCGAATGCTTTTATGATCTCTGTAACCCTTAAACTATTTATTTACATACTATTTATGTTGATCTATCTCTGGATAGACCATTCACAAGTGATAATTTTCGCAGTAAGCTTTCTAATTTTATACCTAATTTATACGCTTTTTGAAGTCTCAGAAATTTTAAAATTTATTAAAAATAATTCTTAAAAATCCTTTGAAGAAGCGACAAATTAACCTACTTTTGCGCCAATAATTTATAAAAATGACCCTACTAAGATCATTAATTATAGTTTTTGTATTTTTTTTAGCTTCTCCAGCTGTCTTATCTGCCAATGAGGAGCATGCTTCTTCGGATACAATTTCGCATAAGAAATTCAATACCGGAGATATGATATTTAGTCATATTAAGGATAGCTACGAGTGGCATATCACCACTATTGGTCATACACATATCTCTATCCCACTTCCGGTACTTCTGTATAGTGAAACTTCTGGCTTCCACAGTTTCTCCTCAAGTAATTTCCATCACGGCGAAGAGGCTTATCAAGGCTTTCATATTGCCTCAGAAGGAAAATACCAACGAAAAGTTGTAGAGACCATGCCCGATGGCACAGAGGTTAAGCCGTGGGATTTTTCCATCACTAAAAATGTAACCTCCTTGTTTATTAGCATCATCTTGCTTTTGGTGATATTCCTATCAGTTGCAAAACGATACAAAGAAAATTTTGCTCGTGCGCCAAAGGGGATTCAAAGCTGGATCGAACCAATTGTTGTGTTTATCGTCGAAGATATTGCAATCCCTTCAATTGGAAAAGAAAAATACCAACGTTACCTCCCATTTTTGTTAACCATATTCTTCTTTATCTTCATCAATAACATGATGGGATTAGTTCCTTTCTTTCCTGGAGGAGCGAACGTAACTGGTGATATCTCTGTAACTATAGTATTAGCTTTATTTACCTTTGCCATAACCAGCTATAGTGGAACTAAAGATTATTGGATGCACATCGTGAATGCTCCAGGTATTCCGTTATGGCTTAAAATACCAATTCCACTAATGCCAATCGTTGAAATCATTAGTGTATTTATAAAACCATTTGTGTTAACGATACGACTTTTTGCCAATATGACAGCTGGCCATATCGTTGCACTTGGATTCTATAGTCTGATCTTTATATTTGCGGAGAAAAGCATTTTTGCTGGATATGGGATCTCGGTATTATCAATCGTATTTACTGTTTTTATGGGTCTGCTAGAATTACTAGTAGCCTTTATACAGGCGTATGTATTTACTCTATTATCGGCTCTTTATTTTGGACTTGCTCTTGAGAAGCATGTGCATCCCGAAGAGGCTCATAAGTAGGAAAAAATTAATAAACATAGATTTTTAAATATAAAACACAATTTAATTTTTAAACATTAATTAGTATGATAACATTAGCTGTAATTTTACAAGTAGCTGCAAACGTAGCGATTGCAAAAATGGGTGCAGGAATCGGAGCTGGATTAGCTGCAATTGGAGCAGGAATTGGTATTGGTCGTATTGGTGGATCTGCTGTTGAAGCGATTGCCCGTCAACCTGAAGCAGTAGTTGACATTCGTTCTACGATGATTGTTGCTGCAGCCCTCATTGAAGGAGTAGTATTCTTCGCAATTGTTATCTGCTTTTTGATCATGTTCGTATAAGTGACTTACAAGATTAATCAGGAGTAATCCTTTTTAATAGTAAGGTTTTAGATTCTTAGATCAACAAAAAAAAATCATTATGGGATTAGTAATGCCGGATTTTGGGCTATTCTTTTGGATGCTCTTATCCTTTTCTATTTTACTTTTTGTGCTGAAGAGATTCGCCTGGGGACCAATTCTTCAAGCTTTATCTGATCGCGAAAAATCAATTGAAGACGCCTTAAAAATGGCTGAGAATGCCAAAGAAGAGATGTTGATTTTACAATCTGGCAACGAAAAGATTCTAAAAGAAGCTATTCTTGAGCGTGAGAAAATTGTTAAGGAGGCTAGAGATCTAAAATATTCAATTATTCACGAAGCTAGACAAGAGGCCGAATTAGAGGCTAACAAAATCTTGGAACAAGCCAAAGCTGCTATCGAGCGCGAACGTGCTGGAGCAGTGAGTGAAATTAAAATCCTAATCGCAAATTTCTCAGTGGAAATTGCTGAAAAAATTCTTCAGGATAAATTGGCCGATAATGCAAAACAGCAAGAGTTGATTCAAAATTCAATCGACCAAATCAACCTTAATTAAGCTAAACCAGATGGACGAAGGTAAAGTAGCCGTTAGATATTCAAAAGCGCTCTTAAGTTTAGCAAAAGAGCAAGGTGTTATTTCATCGGTTATTGTCGATGTAAAAACGCTAGAACAGCTTTTAGATACTTTTCCACGACTCAATGAGGTCCTTGTAAGTCCAGTGGTTAGCACGGAGGAAAAGCATAAACTTTTCAAACAAGTTTTTGAACCTTCATTTAATCCGTTAACGTATGGCTTTTTAAATCTTTTATTAACCAATAAAAGAGAGGCATATCTTAAACGGATAACCCGATGCTTTATGGAATCATACCGCAAAGAAGAAGGGTTTAAAGCAGCCAAATTGACTAGTGTCATTGAATTAGATAAAGCAACGCTAGAGAAGTTCAGCACCTTAATCCAAAAGCACTTTAACACAAAAGTTGATCTCACGGTCGCTATTGACAAAAGCTTAATCGGCGGATTCATCTTAGATATTGAAGATCAAAGAATTGATGCTAGCATCGCGAGTAAATTCAGAAGACTGAAAAGAGAACTCTTGGAAAGTCAATCGTAGTATTTTTAAGAACATTATAATTAAATTTAGATATTATGGCCGGAATAAAACCTGCTGAAGTTTCCGAAATACTGAAAAAACAGTTATCTGGTTTCAAAAATGAAGCCGAATATGCCGAAATTGGAACCGTACTACAAGTTGGGGATGGTATCGCTCGCGTATACGGCTTATCTAATATTCAGTCGAACGAAATGGTTGAATTCAGTTCTGGAGTAATGGGAATTGTTTTAAACCTTGAAGAAGACAATGTTGGTTGCGTTTTACTTGGATCGTCTGAGCACATCAAAGAAGGCGATGCTGTGAAGAGAACTAATAAAATTGCTTCGATCAATGTTGGCGAAGGGTTACTCGGTCGAATTATTAACACCTTAGGTGAACCGCTTGATGGTCGTGGACCAATCACAGGTGAGCTATTTGAATTGCCTCTTGAGCGTAAAGCACCAGGGGTAGTATACCGTCAACCGGTAAAAGAGCCTCTTCAAGCAGGAATCAAAGCGATTGATGCGATGATCCCGATTGGACGTGGACAACGAGAATTGATCATTGGTGACCGTCAAACAGGAAAGACGGCTATTGCCATTGATACCATTATCAACCAGAAAGAATTTTATGAAAAGGGGGAACCTGTATTTTGTATCTATGTTGCCATAGGACAGAAAGGTTCAACTGTTGCCAATATAGCCAAAACATTACAGGAAAATGGTGCAATGCCATATACTGTTATTGTGATGTCAACCTCTTCTGATCCTGCAGCCCTTCAGTTCTATGCACCATTTGCTGGAGCTGCCATCGGCGAGTTCTTTAGAGATACCGGTCGCAATGCACTTATTGTTTATGACGACTTATCTAAACAGGCAGTAGCTTACCGTGAGGTTTCGTTATTATTACGTCGTCCTCCAGGTCGTGAGGCATATCCTGGTGATGTGTTTTACCTTCACTCAAGATTACTTGAACGTTCGGCAAAAATCAATGCAAGTATTGAAGTTGCGAAACATATGAACGATGTTCCAGATTCTATTCGTCATCTATTAAAAGGTGGAGGTTCCTTAACTGCCCTTCCAATTATTGAAACCCAAGATGGTGACGTATCAGCTTATATTCCAACAAACGTGATTTCAATCACGGATGGACAGATCTTCCTAGAGTCGAATCTCTTCAATTCTGGTATTCGTCCAGCAATTAACGTAGGAATTTCAGTTTCTCGTGTGGGTGGTAATGCTCAAATTAAGGCAATGAAAAAAGTTGCTGGTACCTTGAAAATTGCACAAGCAGAGTTTCGTGAGCTAGAGGCCTTCTCTAAATTTAGTTCTGATCTTGATCCTGCGACCAAAGCGGTACTTGATAAGGGATCACGTAACGTAGAGATCCTTAAACAAAAGCAGTTCTCTCCAGTTAAAGTAGCCAATCAAGTTGCGATACTTTATTGCGGAACACAGGGATTGTTATCGAATGTTCCTAAACATCAGGTTCAAGATTTCGAGATTGAATTCAACGAAGTCTTGGAAGCTAAGTATAAGAAAACTCTTGAGTCATTAGGGAATGGAACAATTTCTCCAGCTGAAACTGACGTACTTGAAAAAGTTGCAGCAGAAGTCTCAAGCAAATATTCGATTTAAATCCTAGATCAGTAACAAACAAGAAATAACCAGCGAATGGCTAATTTAAAAGACATTAGGACGAGAATTGTTTCTGTGAAATCAACACAGCAGGTTACCAGTGCCATGAAAATGGTTTCTGCTGCTAAGTTGCGTAAAGCACAAGATGCAATTATTCAAATGCGTCCTTATGCCGATAAGCTGAGCGAGGTGCTCTCTAGTGTTAGTAGCAATCTAAGCTCAGATATTGAAAATAAATATGCCAAGAGAGGTACAATAAACAAAGTTCTTATCGTAGCAATCACCTCGAATAGAGGACTATGTGGAGGATTCAATTCAAATGTTATTAAACGAACAGTTGAACTAGTCTCTGTAACGCATAAAGATCTAGCAACGAAGAATAAAGTAGATGTTGTTGCAATTGGCAAGAAGGCTGTGGATGGCTTAAAATCTAAAGGGATAAAAGTATCGAACAGCTACCTTGAGCTTTATGACAAACTAAACTTTGCTTCTGTAAGTGAGATCGCTCAGGCGATTATGGACAGCTATGCCAATGGAGAATATGACCATATTGAATTGGTTTACAACCAATTTAAAAATGCAGCGGTACAGAATCTTGTCAATGAGCAATTTCTTCCTGTCGGAGATATCGCGCAAACTGAAAATAAACCTAAAAAGTCAGGTTATAAACCATCTTACTTTTTCGAACCATCGATGCAAGAGATTGTGGTAAAAATAATACCTCAATCACTTAAAATACAATTCTTTAAAGCTATCTTAGATTCTGTTGCTTCAGAACACGGAGCTCGTATGACCGCCATGCATAAAGCAACAGACAATGCATTTGAACTCATTAGAGAGCTTAAATTAAATTACAACAAGGCAAGACAAGCTTCGATTACCAACGAGATTTTGGAAATTGTAAGTGGTGCAAATGCCATGAAAGGTTAAAGAAAATAAAGCATTTAAGCATAAAAATTTAATAAAATAAAGTATTATGTCGCAATCCAAAGGCAAAATCGTTCAAGTTATCGGACCTGTTGTTGATGTCAGCTTCGAACAGGGAGGTAGTCAATTACCAAAAATATTTGATGCGCTAGAAATCACGCGTGAGAATGGTCAAATATTAATTCTTGAATGTCAACAACATATCGGAGAGCAGACTGTCCGTACCGTTGCAATGGACTCTACCGACGGACTTTCTCGTGGGATGGAAGTTATTGGAACAGGAAAAGCCATCTCAATGCCCGTAGGCGATGAGATCAAAGGTCGTTTGTTAAACGTGATCGGTGAAGCGATTGATGGAATTGGTTCTATCTCAAAAGAGAGAAGTTATCAGATCCATAATGATCCCCCAAGATTTGAAGATTTATCTACTGAAAAAGAGGTCTTATTTACCGGTATCAAAGTAATTGATTTACTTGAGCCTTATTCAAAAGGTGGTAAGATTGGTCTATTTGGTGGTGCTGGTGTTGGTAAAACCGTGATCATCATGGAGCTTATCAACAACATTGCAAAGAAATACGATGGCCAATCAGTTTTTGCTGGCGTTGGAGAGCGTACACGTGAAGGAAATGACCTTCTTCGTGAGATGATCGAATCTGACGTTATTAAATATGGTGAGGCTTTCAAAAAGGATATGTTAAATGGTGGATGGGATCTCTCTTTAGTTGACAAAAATGAGTTAGCTAAATCAAAAGCGACCCTAGTATTCGGTCAGATGAACGAACCACCAGGAGCACGTGCTCGTGTGGCTCTGTCTGGTCTTGCTGTTGCGGAATATTTCCGCGATGGTGACAAAAAAGGTAAAGGAAACGATATCCTATTCTTTGTCGACAATATTTTCAGGTTTACTCAAGCAGGTTCTGAAGTATCAGCACTTCTTGGTCGTATGCCATCTGCAGTAGGTTACCAACCAACACTGGCAACTGAAATGGGACTATTGCAAGAACGAATCACCTCTACAAAATACGGATCTATTACCTCCGTGCAAGCGGTTTACGTTCCTGCAGATGATTTAACTGACCCTGCTCCTGCTACCACGTTTGCCCACCTTGATGCAACAACCGTATTAAATCGTAAGATCTCTGAAATGGGTATCTACCCAGCTGTTGATCCATTAGATTCAACTTCACGTATTCTTACTGTTGATGTGGTAGGTCGTGAGCATTATGATACCGCTCAACGTGTAAAAGAGTTACTACAACGTTATAAAGAACTACAAGATATTATTGCAATCCTTGGAATGGATGAGTTATCAGAAGCGGATAAATTAATCGTTCACAGAGCACGTCGTGTTCAGCGTTTCCTTTCACAACCTTTCCATGTTGCGGAGCAATTTACAGGTATGAAAGGGGTTTGGGTTGCTATTGAAGATACCATCAAAGGCTTTAACGCCATTATTGATGGAAAAGTAGACCAATATCCTGAGACAGCCTTTAGTATGGTTGGAACAATTGAGGAAGCGATAGAAAAAGGTGAACGTTTAATTGCCGAATCTAAGTAACCTCATTAACTCAATAAAAACTCGTTTTTATGCTCTACCTTGAAATTATTTCACCTGAAAAATTACTCTTCGCTGGTGAAATTACGATCATTAAGCTCCCTGGAGTATCTGGATCTTTCGAGATTATGAAAAACCACGTCCCAATTATATCTACCTTAAAACAAGGTAAGATAAAAGTGAAGGAGACCAGTGGTATCGTTTCTTATTTCGATGTTGAAGGTGGTTTAGTTGAAGTATCAAATAATGAAGTTAAAGTTCTAGTTGAATAACATAGATAATTAATTAAAAACAAGGGGGTGATTCAATACGAATCACCCCCTTGTTTTTTGTTCTTAGTTAGCCTTAAAATCAACCATTGTATTGAAGTTCACTGAGGTTTTTATAGATGCCATCAGTTTTCTTCATCAATGTTTTGTGTGTCCCCTTTTCAGCTATCTGCCCTTTGTCCATAACCAAAATCTGATCCGCATTTCGAATCGTAGATAATCGATGGGCAATTACAATCGAAGTTCGACCCGTCATCAATTTCTCTAATGCATCTTGAACCAGACGTTCTGATTCAGAATCCAAAGATGAGGTAGCCTCATCCAGAATTAATATCTTAGGATTCTTAAGCACCGCCCGAGCAATCGCAATACGCTGACGCTGACCTCCTGAAAGCTGTGTTCCCCTCTCCCCTACAATGGTCTCAAATCGTTCCGGGAAACGCTCAATAAACTCCATCGCATTGGCTTTTAAGGCAGCATCATTAATCTCTTCATCTGTTGCATCAATCTTGCCATAGGCTATATTTTCGCGAATAGAGCCTCCGAAAAGGAAGATATCTTGCGGAACTAAGGCAATCTGATGCCGAATAGCTGAGATTGAAAATTCGCTGCTATCTCGGTCATCAAAGCATATACTGCCTTTTGTTGGAAGATGTAAACTAAGTAATAACGAAGCAATCGTAGATTTTCCTGCTCCACTTGAACCAACTAAGGCTATCAATTGGTTGGAGGAGATCTCAATATTGATGTTACGCAGAACCAGTTCATGACTGCGCATCGGATAAGCAAACGATAAATCTTTGAAGGTGATCTGACCATGTAATTCTTGGTCCGAAGCGATTTGAGCTATCTCAACCAATTGCTCCTCTTCTTCATTGAAAAGTGCAAATAACTCCTCTGTAGCTCCAATAAAGTTCTGAATACTTGTAAACACACTCGCTAATCCGCCAATTGTTCCACCTACAAATGCCGAATAGATAAAAAGGAGGCAAAAGCACCCCGATATTTACCACTTCGCATACCCATCTGAGCAATGGTTTCAGTTTGTTTCCGATACCGATTCATCTCAAAAAACTCGTTGGTATAAGCCTTTACACTTTGAATTCCTTGCAACGTTTCTTCCACAACCGTATTTGATTTACCAACTTCATGCTGAACCTCCTTGGAAATCTTACGAATATAACGACCGAAGGTACGTGCAAAGATCATGGTTGGTGGTAGGATAACCAACATAAACAACGTTAGCTTTATCGAGGTAATGGCCAATAAGGTGATACCACCTATAATTATGATAATCTGACGAATAAGCTCAGCCAACGTGGTGGTCATTGTCTCTTGAAGCAATGTGATATCTGCAGAGATACGACTATTTAACTCACCTACCCGATGCTGTTCAAAAA
This sequence comes from Bacteroidia bacterium, assembly GCA_026391295.1. Taxonomy (GTDB): domain Bacteria; phylum Bacteroidota; class Bacteroidia; order Bacteroidales; family Prolixibacteraceae; genus JAAFHB01. The sequence continues at coordinate 13,770 of JAPLDS010000037.1, forward strand.
ACTTAAGAGGCAAACGAATTAAATGGTTGTAGGTATCGCGTCGAAGATAAGCCAACGCTTTTTCCGTGACATTGTTGAAAAGGACAACTCTAAAATAGGAGAATACGGCATTTAGAATTAGGACTAAGCCTAATAATAGAGCCACATCATTCATTTTTCTTGGAGTCAGAGAGGTGGCAGAATTGACCATCTCACCAAGTAATTTCGGGAATGCTAGATTACCTAAACTAGAACCTAACAAAAACAGAACTCCAATTAAATATTCTTTTCGAAAAGGCTTAATGTACTTGTATAATTTGAAGGCATTTTTAAGTCCTGCCTTTGTAATCTTCTTCTTCTCTACTTCTACCATTTTCAACTGTTCAAAATTTATAATTTACGATTAGAACATCCTATCTTTCCTATAAACAAGCGCTTTCGCGACAAAAACCGACAACCGTTCTAAGTCGTAAAATTATCATACTATTTTTAATTGACCTAACTTCTAGACAATATAATAGCTGAGCGATGAAGGAGTAATATAAACGGGATAAAATAACATTCCTAAAAATCTATTCTCAGCCTAAACAAACAGACTAGAATCAATCTAAACAATGTTTATAATCATTATAAATTAGGCACTTACAGAAATAAGCATTCCATTTATAAAACCTTTTTTTCTACATTTGAAACATCCCTAAATGTATCGGAAATGAGTTTTATTAACCTTTAAAGAGAAAACAAGATGCCAACGAATTATTTTAAAAACTATCCAGATCCAGCTGGATTTTTCGAAGAATACGGGGGAAGTTTTATTCCGCCGAACCTGCAGACAGAGATGGAAAAAATTACCGATGCCTACTATTCTATTAGTAAGTCGCACCATTTTATTTCAGAGCTAAGAAGTATTCGGAAGCATTATCAAGGAAGGCCTACTCCGGTCTATTTTTGCAATCGATTATCTGAAAAATATGGAGCCAGGATCTATCTTAAACGGGAGGATTTAAATCACACCGGAGCCCATAAATTAAACCATTGTATGGGAGAAGCCTTACTCGCTAAATACCTAGGCAAAAAGAAGTTAATCGCCGAGACAGGTGCAGGACAGCATGGGGTTGCTCTAGCTACCGCCGCTGCCTATTTTGGATTAGAGTGCGAGATTCATATGGGTGAGGTTGATATACATAAGGAGCACCCGAATGTGGTTCGTATGCAGATCTTGGGAGCAACCGTTGTTCCCGTTTCGCATGGACTAAAAACATTAAAAGAGGCAGTAGACTCAGCCTTTGGAGCCTATATGCAAGACTTTGAAAACAGTATATATTGCATTGGATCAGTGGTTGGCCCCCATCCCTTTCCAATGATGGTGCGCGATTTTCAGCGTGTGGTAGGCATTGAAGCGAAAGAGCAATTCTTTGAAATGACAGGTGAGCTACCAGACAATGTAATCGCCTGTGTTGGTGGTGGAAGTAATGCCATGGGGATATTCTCGGCTTTTTTAGAAGATCCAGAGTGTAAGTTATATGGTGTTGAGCCAGCTGGTCGTTCATTTGATTTAGGCGAGCACGCAGCCACCATGACCTTTGGAACACCTGGTATGATTCATGGATTCAAATGCTATCTTCTTCAGGATGAAAATGGTGAGCCCGCTCCTGTCTATTCAGTAGCCAGCGGTTTAGATTATCCAGGAGTCGGACCAGAACATAGTATGTTAAAAGATTGGGGAAGGGTTACTTACGAGACAGCCAACGACACAGAAACGATTGATACCTTTTATGAATTAAGTCGATTAGAGGGTATTATTCCTGCTTTAGAAAGTGCACATGCAGTGGCGTATGCGATTAAATTAGCGAAAGATCATCCACGTCAATCAATCCTTATCAACCTTAGTGGAAGAGGTGATAAAGACATTGATTTTGTAATGGAAAAATACGGATTACCCAAATAATAGCTACTATTTAGGTTTTAAAACCTGTACAAAAGCCCTTCTGCATTCGTGCCTAAGGGCTTTATTTTTTTGTAAATCTTGAACTAAGAAGATTATAATCCAACAAAAATCATCATTTTTACATCAACTAAATCAAAACTATGGACCGGAGATTATTTATCAATAAAGCAGGACTAGCTAGTGCATCAATAGCTGTTGCAGGAAGTGCTAGCTCACAATCAAATGAGAAGAAGCCATTAAAGGTGGCCGTAATCGGACTTGTGCATGCTCATGTGCATGGCATTTTAGGTCGTGCAAAAAATGGGGATATAGAAATCGTAGCTATCGTCGAGCCCAACAAAGCCTTAGCAAATCGCTATTCAAAATTGCACAATTTCAGCATGGAATTGGTCTATGACACAATGGATCAAATGATTGCTAAAGTAAAACCTGAAGCAGTAAGTGTATTTTGTAGTACCTACGATCATTTAAAAGCGGTTGAGTTTTTTGCACCTAGAGGGATCCATATCATGGTTGAAAAGCCTTTAGCTGTAAGCGTGAGTCATGTTAACAAAATGAGAGAATTGGCATTGAAACATAATATTCAGCTACTTACTAACTACGAGACCAGTTGGTATGGAACGCATAAAAAGGCTTGGCAATATATGATTGAAGAGCACAAAGGTGGTGATCTACGCAAAATAGTTTTTCATACTGGTCATTTAGGTCCAATAGAAATTGGAACGAGTAAAGAGTTTATCGAATGGCTAACCGATCCAGTATTAAATGGAGCAGGAGCACTCATGGATTTTGGCTGCTATGGGGCCAACATGGCTACTTGGCTGATGAAGGGCGAGAAACCACTGACCGTTCAATGCACTACCTTGCATATCAAACCAGAGATCTATACAAAAGTCGAGGATGAATGTACCATCGTGTTAACCTATCCAAAATCCCAAGTGATCATTGAAGCCTCTTGGAACTGGCCATTTAACCGAAAAGACATGGAAGTTTACGGTCAGCATGGATATCTAATCTGTGAGGATCGTGCGAATATGAACTACCGCTGGAAAGGTGAGAAACAAGCGACAAAAGAGGTTGTATCTGAAAATGCAGCCCCATTTAGTGACCCATTTGCTTTTTTAAATGCCGTGGTCAAAAAACAAGTTACGCTTCCATCATTTGACTTATCCTCCTTAGAAAATAATGTGGTGGTAGTCGAAATTCTCGAAGCGGCTAAGAAGAGCGCTAAATCGGGCAAAGTAATCAAACTTTAGATAGTCTCTAAAAAAACAGCCCTGCAGAAAGGTTTGCTTTTCTACAAGGCTGAAAAATTTAATCTATATCTTTTAGTTCGAGCGAGGATTTCGCACTAGACGATGACGATCTTTAATCGCGTTCTCTGGCTTTGGACGTGAATCTGTCCGCTGTGGACGCTGCTGATGCTGATGTTTAGGTGCTTTCACTGGATTGTGATCAATCAACGGATAAGGATGATTTTCAACTACCGGAATCTTTTTACGAATCAGCTTTTCAATATCTCTTAAATAGGCTTTCTCTTCTGCATCACAAAACGAGAAGGCTGTCCCCTTGGCTCCTGCCCTACCCGTACGACCAATTCGGTGCACATAGGTTTCAGGAATATTGGGAAGTTCATAGTTTAAAACAAATTCCATTTGATCAACATCGATGCCACGTGCTGCAATATCGGTAGCCACTAAAACTCGAGTGGTTTGATCCTTGAAGTTTGACAAAGCTCTTTGGCGTGCATTTTGTGCTTTATTACCATGAATCGCCTCTGCCTTAATATTATGGCGTAATAGATCTTTAACGACCTTATCAGCACCATGTTTAGTTCGTGTAAAGACAAGAGCCGATTTAATGCTCTGATCGCTTAAAACATCCATTAAAAGGGAACTCTTGTTTCCCTTATCTACAAAATAGATAAACTGCTCAATAATGTCAACGGTTGGTTGACCAGGTGCAATCTCTACCTTTTTAGGATTTTTAAGAATAGTATCTGCTAACTTAACTATCTCTGGAGGCATGGTAGCCGAGAAAAATAGCGATTGACGTTTATGCGGAAGTGCAGCAAGAACTTTCTTTACATCATGGATAAAACCCATATCTAACATACAGTCGGCTTCATCTAAGACAAAGATTTCTATATCGCGTAAGGAGATAAATCCTTGATTCATCAGATCCAGTAATCGTCCGGGAGTAGCGACTAAAATGTCAACGCCCCGTTGTAAAACCTGAACTTGAGAAAACTGATTGACACCGCCAAATATAACGGTATAAGAAAGCTTCGTATGTCGACCGTAATTTTTAAAACTTTCGCCAATCTGAATGGCTAACTCTCTAGTTGGAGTAAGGATTAAACTTCGTATTTTCTTGCGTCTATCAAAAGTCTGAGTCGTCGCTAATAGTTGTAGGATTGGAATAGCAAATGCTGCTGTTTTACCGGTTCCTGTCTGAGCACATCCCAATAAATCGGTGCCATCTAAAACAATCGGAATCGCTTGGGCCTGAATGGGTGTTGGGGTGGAATAACCTTCTTCTTGAAGTGATTGAAGAATTGGTTCAATAATTTGTAATGACTTAAAAGGCATGAATGATTTTTAGTTGCTGATCTTATCTTAATGAAAAATAGACTCAGCTGTAAATTAAAATATCGGCAAAGATACAATTAATTAGCGGGTTTTCAGGATTTTCTATTCTCTGGGTAGTGTGAAGTAAATTGATTGACAAGTATTTCACTAGAAAGCATGTATTTAATCTCTCCAGAAAAGCGACGGTTATAATTGAAAATTAGAAGTAATAAATGCAATCTTCAAGAACAAATCTTAAAATTACAACTGTGATGGACCAGGAACCTCATACCATTTTTGAGTTTGTTCCGTTGGATTGTAGTCTTGAATATACTGAATGGCTTGAGCTGCATCAGCGGCAATAAAATAAAGTGACTTATAATCTTCCTTAGCAAACGACTCGCGGTAAGCTACTTCAAACTGCTCAATTAAAGCATTGTAGAAACCATAGCTATTAATTAAGACAATCGGTTTATGATGGTATTGCAACTGCTTTAAAGTAATGACCTCCAATACCTCTTCAAGAGTACCAAAGCCACCAGGAAGGGCAATAAAAGCATCTGAACGCTTCCGCATCAGATACTTACGTTCGCGCATATTGGGGGTGATGATCTGTTCGTGATCGAAGGGAGACGAGAGCCTATGGTTATGAATCGATTCAGGTATGATACCGACAGAAAATGCCCCAGCCTCTCGAGATGCTTCAGCTACGGCATGCATCAATCCAACTGAAGCTCCACCGTAAACAAGGGAGTGATGATTTGAACCTATTAGTGCACCGAGCTCCTTTGCCTGTTCGAAGTATTTCTCAGCGATAGCATTGCTAGAAGAGGCGAAAACGCAGATGTTCATAAGCCTAAAAAAAAGCCTCTATCAGAA
>JAPLDS010000037.1:19155-22753 GCA_026391295.1 Bacteroidia bacterium
GATATTCGCGTAAGTCGCGTTGTCTTCAATAAACTTCCGGCGAGGCGGCACATCATCACCCATCAGCATGGAGAAGACATGGTCGGTCTCAGCAGGGTTTTCAATCGTCACTTGACGTAAGGTACGTGTTTCTGGATTCATGGTGGTGTCCCATAACTGCTCTGCGTTCATCTCTCCAAGACCTTTATAACGCTGAACATGAAGTCCTTTTTCATTTCCTCCAGCCCACTCTTCAATTAGATTGATCCTCTCTTGCTCCGTCCAACAGTACTGCTCTTGCTTCCCTTTTTTAACCAAGTAAAGCGGTGGAGTAGCAATATACAAGTAACCATTAACGATTAAGTCGTACATATATCTGAAGAAGAAGGTCATAATCAACGTTGCGATATGTGATCCATCAACGTCCGCATCGGTCATGATTACAATCTTGTGATATCTTAATTTCGAGAAATTTAACGCTTTATGATCCTCTTCTGTTCCGATAGAGACACCAAGGGCAGTATAAATATTTCGAATCTCTTCGCTGTCAAACACACGGTGTGACATAGCTTTCTCCACATTTAGAATTTTACCTCTAAGCGGTAAGATAGCTTGAAACTTACGATCACGACCCTGTTTAGCCGTACCACCTGCCGAGTCGCCCTCGACAAAGAAGACTTCACATAAACTAGGATCTTTTTCCGAACAATCGGCTAATTTTCCTGGTAAGCCACCACCTGTTAAAATACTCTTGCGTTGCACCAATTCACGCGCCTTACGAGCGGCATGACGAGCAGTAGCAGCTAAGATAACCTTGTTAACGATGATCTTCGCTTCACGCGGATGCTCCTCTAAATAATTAGCAAGCATCTCGCTTACAGCCTGATCGACAGAAGCACTAATTTCAGAGTTACCTAGTTTTGTTTTCGTCTGACCTTCAAATTGCGGCTCTTGAACCTTTACAGATAACACGGCCGTTAATCCTTCTCTAAAGTCATCTCCACTAATTTCAAATTTCAGTTTCGACAACATACCACTCGCATCCGCATAATTCTTAAGCGTACGCGTTAAACCTCTGCGGAAACCAGTCATATGTGTACCACCTTCGATGGTATTGATGTTGTTTACATACGAGTGTATATTCTCGGTATATGAGTTGTTGTAACACATTGCGATTTCAACTGGAACATCATTTTTCTCCGTTGAAATATGGATTGCCTCTTCGATAAGTCGCTCACGCGTTCCATCAAGGTAATCCACAAATTCCGCCAAACCACGTTCTGAGCAAAAGACCTCCTTTTTAAAGGTGCCATCTTCCTCTTCGATACGATTATCGACAATTGTAAGTGAGATTCCTCTATTTAAAAATGCTAGCTCTCTCAGACGAGCTGATAGAATATCAAATTTAAATTCAGTGGTTGTAAAGATAGAGCCGTCAGGAATGAAATTAATGATGGTCCCAGTTTTATCAGAATCGCCAATGATTTTAACATCACCTTGCGGGAAACCTTTTTCAAACTCTTGAACCCAGATTTTTCCACCACGATGAATCTCCGCACGAAGATGGGTAGACAAGGCATTCACACAAGAAACACCCACACCATGCAATCCACCAGAAACCTTGTAACTATCTTTGTTGAATTTACCACCAGCATGCAAGACAGTTAAAACAACTTCCAAAGCTGATTTATTCTCACCCGTATGCAATTCCGTTGGAATACCACGTCCATCATCCGTAACTGTAACAGAACCATCCGTGTTAATTGCCACATCAATATTTTGACAGTGACCCGCTAATGCTTCATCAATTGAATTGTCGATCACCTCATAAACAAGATGATGCAACCCTTTTATATTAATATCCCCAATGTACATCGCAGGACGCTTGCGCACTGCTTCAAGTCCTTCTAGTACTTGAATACTGTCGGCACCATAGCTTTCAGCTTCATTGGCTAATCTATCCTCTAATTCACTCATCAGTAAAAATAATTACATTAAAATAAACAATTTAAACCTTTGGATCTTACAACCAGAAACTTACTATTAATTGTTGCAAAACCGCTCAAAAATTCAACCAAATCTGAATTTCAAAATTGGTGCTTTCTGATCCCTAGGTGTGCAAATATAGTAAAAATAAACGTTTAATTTTTATAATTTACCAACCTAAAACTGTTAAATAAAGCAAAAAAAATTAAAAGTCAACAAACTGAAATACAACAGATTAGATCGAATAAGGAAAAAACTTATCCACAATAAGAAGATTCTTCAATTAAAATAGAAAGGAGATGCCAACTAACAACCGAATTCCTTGTGAGCTGTAGCCAAGCCATTGCTCATTTCGTTGGTTTAATAGGTTCTCAACACGGCCAAATAATCTTAATTTTTGTTGAAGCTGATAGGTAGCTCCAACATTCAATTGAAGAATTGGATCGATCTGAAATACGACAGGACTTGCAGCAGCAAATGAAGTGTTTAACAGACTTGAAGCAGTCTGTGAAGTAGAATATGGATAAACCAGAGCCTGGCGCCCTCCAACAAAACCTAAGTCGATAAAACCAGCCAACTTTTCAAAAACTGGAAAAGAAGTGGTAGCTGAGAGCTCTAGATTAGCCTTTTGAGGCGCAAATGGTAAAGCATCAAGAGTGTAATGAGAATAATTACCCTTGACAATTATATTTAGCTTACTATTAGAAAGATAGGATAACTCACCTGTTAAATTAGCAATTGAACCATAGTCGTAAATGGGTTTAAACTTATTTTCATACACAACGGTTTGCGGCAACATGGATGCGTAACTAGCTAGTCCATAAAAATATAAATCCTTAACCCGACTGTAATTAAATGCCATGTTGTAGGAGAGCTCACGAGATATCTTCCCTTTTAAACCAACAAAAGCCCTGAAGGATTGATCGGTATTTCGAAAATTATGTGAAGGATCAACCCAATAATTATCCAATGCAATCTGACTATAATTAGCTTGCTTTAGATCCCCATCGACACCAGCAAATAGTTTTACATAATCACCAACAGGATTTAGCACAAATTCAAGATCTGGGTATAATTTAGTGGTATTGCCCTCTATTTTATCTGAGACAGCCACAAACTTAACTCCACCTCTAAACGTCCAAATATCACCTGCAAATCGAGCAGAGGGTGCCATTCTAAGCCAACCTTTATTCGTCGTTCCTAAGCCAGAGGCTCCCAGAGTTATATGTTCGGTCGTAAATTGATCAAACGAAAGGTTTAATAACCCATGAGCGACCCCAAAATCATAATCAAAAAGCCCATACAAACCTGAGCTCTGCTCCTTTTGAGTTGTTTTAGTATCAAAAAAACCGAGTCTAACACCCGTATTAAATTTAAGAAGACTACTATTCTTGCCGACTGATCGCACTGCAACATCCAGATTTCCTTTTTCGTAAACTTGGTTCAGACCATAATTCAACGTAGTCAGACTATCAATTTTACGAGGTAGGGATCCAGTATAACCATAGTAGTTCATGGCATAGCGATCGTAGGACAGATCAGCAGATAAAATAGAGCCACCTAGGTTAACTGTGCCATAGAGGCCTGCACCTGTTCGACTCCATGGAGCTGCAACACGATCACCACCCCGGAG
>JAPLDS010000046.1:0-54945 GCA_026391295.1 Bacteroidia bacterium
CTGGGTAGCTAAGTATGGCAGAGATAAGCGCTGAAAGCATCTAAGCGCGAAGCTCCCCTCAAGATGAGGTTTCCTTTACGGGTCGTTGAAGACTACGACGTTGATAGGCCATAGGTGTAAAGGCAGTAATGTCAAAGCCGAGTGGTACTAATTGCCGGTAACTTTCCAGGGCTTGGAAAGTACCTGAAAAGCATCTTTTTTAGAATAAAGTTTCTTCCACGTGTTATGAATTTAAGGATTTTACGTTCCTATATTTTTGACTGATCGACAAAGAGCAAAAAATCGCAAGATTAGAACTCTCAAGAGCGGTTAAAAACCAAGACATACTGTGATTTTAATTAGCTGAACGCTAATAGCACGAAGATTTAGGTGGCTATAGCGTCGGGGTTCCACCTCTTCCCATTCCGAACAGAGAAGTTAAGCCCGACAGCGCCGATGGTACTGCGTAAAGTGGGAGAGTAGGCCGCCGCCAACCTATACTAACCCCGGATTCATAACTTGAGTCCGGGGTTTTTTATGCGGTATAGTCAGGGTCCCACTGGGAGTGGGCCTCTCACTCCTTATAAAACAAAAGCCTGACTTCACTCTTTTCAGAATTAGTCAGGCCTTTAAATTATATTAAGTCTCTAGTAACTTTCTTTTCTAGAAGTACCTTGGCGTAAAACGGTTGAATCTTTTTCTAGTCGTTGGGAAATCATAAGTAATCATAAACTCATGTGTACCTGCATTAACTTGCGTGGAATGAAAAGTTGTCAAGTCATAAGCATATCCAAGTTTTAACTGTGGATTTAGGAAAATCTGAAATAGAAATCCATAGGAGTTTTGTAAACGATAAGTTGCTCCGACCCAAACTCTATCATAGAATAAGAAATTGGCGGTTAGATCGGTGATCTTAGGTGTTAGTTGACTATAGCGATATAGGAAGGTGGGTTTAAATCTCATATTATCCGTAATGGGCAATACAACACCACCCATAACATAATAGTTTACCTCTTCGTGGTAAACAGAAACCCCGCTAGGCGAATTAACACCATTTTTAAAAAATTTTGGCACGGAGGCTCCTAAGAAGAAATCATCACTATGCCATAAGAATCCAGCTCCAAAATTTGGCAAGTATTTTTTGGCAATATCGAACATGGCAACTGGGTCATTCGGATCGTGTGTTGTTAACTCACTAAATAATGCCTCATAGATATTGATTCCAGCCTTTAATCCAAATGATATATATTGATCGTTATCTAATAAGATTCGGTAGGCATAATCGCCGTAAAATCCATTTTGCCGAACAACTTGTCCAAATTTATCATTGATAATGGATAACCCAATTCCCACATTATATTTCTTGATCGGTCCCTGAACGGTAAATGTATTTGTAGTCGGTGCACCATCGAAACCTGCCCATTGTATTCGTGACATGGCCGTTACATTGACATAGCCGCTTAACCCAGCATAGGCCGGTTGAATGGTTAAAAGATTATTCATATACTGATTAAAAACTGGATCCTGCTGACATATCCCGCGTTTAGGCATAAATAGCATAGCCGCTAAGAATATTCCTAGGATCAATTTTTGATAGTATGGCAATCTAAATTTCAAAATAGTAGTCTTTTTTACAAACGCAATGTATTAATAATTGATATATATAAATCCTTGGACCTTCTTTATGGCAGTGCCAAGATTTAATATATAGTAATAAACTCCTGGGGCGACTTTCTGCTGTTTCGACCATCCTTGGATCGTAAATCCTCCATCCCAATCATTTTTATATTCAACACTTGAATATACCATCTGGCCTGAACGGGTGTATACGTAAATTTGTGATTTTGGGAATTGATCTAGCCCATTAATCTCAAATTTATCATTAATACCGTCCCCATTTGGCGTAAACATTTGCGGTGCTTCTGGCCATGATTTAAGTGTTACAATTTGAGTACAGGTATCTGTAAGTCCAGTGAAATCAGTAACTGTCCAGATGACTGACGTTACCCCAATTTTAAATTTATCTGGCGCATCATTGGTAACAGATCTGATACCACAATTATCCCAAACTATAGGCTTGCCTAAGTCGACTAAGATTGAATTAACTCCACTTATTAAAGGATCGGCACCCTTAACAAGGGTTACAATTTGATTGATATTAGGAGGACTTGTTATCGTTGGTGGAGTCGTGTCTGTTACTGCGATTAATACGCTGTCTCTAATTGCACATCCCTTTTTATTTGTCAAAGTAACAATCTGGTATCCATGACTTAATCTCAATGCTTCACGGGTCGTTTGCACAGGTGTTGTATTCCATTTGAAGGTATACAAACTTAAATCTGATGGATTTCCATTTATACTATCAACTCGCTCTATTTTAGCACTTCCATTAATGTCGTTAAAGCATTCAATATCTTTATGTGAGAAGATGATCTTAACACTAGGTATTTCTTTTAAGGTATCAGTTACTGTAATTGTGCACCCCCCAGCATCGTTAATGATTACACTATAAACACCTGCTGTTAAAGCTGTTGCTGTTGCAGTTGTTTGAGCAGGGGTACTATTCCATTGATAGGTATAAGGTGCTGTTCCTTTTGTAATATTTGCAGTCATCGATCCTGTTGCTGATCCTTCGCATGTTGGAGCAATCTTGGAGAGCGTTGCACCTAAAGCGTCGGAAGGAGCTATCACAATAGGGGCAATGGTTGAACATTTACCACTTGGTGTTGATCCTTTGATATAATAGGTTCCAGCGACTCCTACAGCATTTGGATTCGCAAGCGGATTTGTTCCTGCAGCATTTGTCCAATAGGTAAAGAGTATACCAGGGGTCGAACCTGCTGTAATAGCCGGATCCGTAAGATTTATTGTACTTGTACAGTTTACTAGAGTTTGATTAACCGTTGTTACCACAGGAGGTCCAACGACATCAATTTTAAGCGGCGCAATTGGACAAGCCCCTCCTGGTGCTGTGTAATTGATCACATAGCTTCCTATGCCAGCTGTTGCAGGGGTAAATGTATTTCCTGTTACACCACCGCCACTAAAGGTTCCTCCGGCAGGAGAAGCAGATAAGGTTACTGGTAGGTCGGTTACGCAATACGTATCAAAATAAGTACCATTAAAGCCTGCTGGCGTAATCGTAACGGTGTATTTACCTGTACTCACACAACCATTTGCATCTACAATATCTAGAGTATAGACCCCACCTGCTGCTTTAGAAAGTTTAGGTATCTGAGGGTTAACAATTGATGAAGTAAATCCATTAGGGCCAGTCCATGAATAAGTTGTCATTCCTGCAGGTCCACTAAGTGTTAATGGAGACCCTTCACAGCAAGGATTTGGATTATCTGCGGTAATTGTGGCTACCGGAATGGCATTGATCGTTAGAACAACGGCAGTTTTAGTCGCACTTGCACAACCAGATGTTAAGCTAACAGCCTCTGCAAAGTATGTTCTTGTTGTTCCAACTGTTTTTAAGGTTGGTGAGGTAACTAAAGCTCCAACTTGATCGTACCAATTGATCTTAGTTCCTGCGGCAACAGTAATCGCATTGTTTGCATTTAGATCGGAAAGCATTGGCGATGCACAAGCCGTTATAGGCCCACTGCTTACTGGAGCTAAAGGCAATTGATTGATGGTTAGGTCAACCTGAGTTCTGGTTATACTTGAGCATCCTGTGATGTTATCAACAGCTTCTGCAAAGTAGGTGATGGTCCCAATTGTATTAAGTTTTGCTGGTGTTATCTCATTTCCAGCAACTGCTGCATCGAACCATTTAATGGTCGTTGAAGGATTGGCAACTATGGCGTTATTTGCGTCTAATGTTTGGATGCCTGCTGCATTTTCACATTCTACTAATTTACCGTTATAAGTTGGGTTTAATATCGGTGCGGCAGGAGTGGTCTTGATCGTTAATGTAACAGCAGTTCGGGCCGCGCTTTTGCAAGTACTTGTACTCGCCTCCGCAAAATAAGTTTTTGTTCCAATCTTATTTAGAGTTGGGGTGGAAATAACATTATTTGTTGCGTCAAACCAAGTATAGGTGATACCAGTTTCTTTTACTAAAGCATTATTTGCATTTAGAGAAACAATTGGCGTTGTGGCACAGGTTATTATGTCACCTAAGCTCGTTGGATTTTTAGGCGTTGGATTAATTGTTAACACGATTGGTGCCGAGCGATTAATACTAATACATCCTGTTGTATTGTCTACTGCTTCAGCATAGAATGTGGCGGTACCAACTGTATTCCAAGCATTATCCACTGGGGCCCCTCCTGTTGGAGTGGTGTAGTAGAACAGTGCTGCCCCAGGTATAGGTGTAGCCGTTGCTAATAACGATTGTGGTTCACATTTTGGCAAGATCACATTTGGAACCGGCGTTGATGGCGCTGGGTCAATCTTTAATTTTACTGGAACTCTTGTCGATTCACAATCTCCTATTTTCGCGCCAGCATAGAAGGTCTTTGAGCCAACAGAATTAAGACTTGGGTCAGCTACAACACTTCCGCCTGTTAAGGCATCATACCATACTAGTGTCGCATTGATCTCAACAGTCGCGGTAGCAGTTAGTTTTTGAATAGGGTTAACAACACATTGTATAATATCTGGACCAGCTACTGGTGGCGCAGGTTTTGGTGTAATAACCAATACGATTGCCGCCGAACGTGACATGCTCTTGCAACCTGTAATGGTATTCACCGCTTCAGCATAATAGGTTGCTGTTCCCTCTGTGTTCAGAGGAGTTGGTATAACTGGAGATCCTCCCGTTGCAACGTCATAATAGTCGATTCGGACATTTGCAGGCGGTACATCAACTTCTGGAACCAATGGTGTCATGCCTGCATTATAGCAGCTAGTTTTATTTCCTTTGCTTACTGGAACAGCTGGCGCAGGATTAATTGTCAGGGTAACTGCGGTTCGAGTTAAACTTGTGCATACCCCATTGTCGGTCTCTGCATATATAGTTTTTGATCCTGTCGAATTTAGAGTTGGAGTCACTATAACACCATTAACTGCTTGATCATACCATTTAACAGTTGATCCAGATGGAACAGTAGCCGTTGCTGTGAGTGTTTGCAATGGTGATTTTTCGCACTCGATAATATTGCCAGCTATTATTGGAGCTACTGGATGCGCGATAATGGATAATTTAACTGCAGTCCGTGTTAGACTTACACAATTTGTAAGATAGTTCTTCGTCTCAGCATAATATGTAACTGTTCCAAGTGCATTGAGAGTTGGATTTGCCACAAGATTACCGTTTACGCTCTTATCGTACCATTGTACTGAATTTACCAATGTCGATCCTGCAGGGAGGCCGGCTGGTAATGTTACCGTAGCGGTAAGGGTCTGAATTGGAGGTGCAACATTGACGCACTGAGTTTGATCGCCACCAGTTACCGGCGCTAGCGGAGCCGGATTAATTGTCAATACAACACCTGCTGATCTAGCACTGCTTACACAAGTTCCATTGTTCGCTTCAGCGTAGAATGTTTTAGTACCAACGGTACTTAAAGTTGGACTAACTGGTAAACCACCAGTTGGATTCAAATACCAATATATTGTTGTTCCTGCAGGTGGCGCTGTTAAGGTTGTGGCAGTAAGTGTTGTTATCGGACTCGATTCACAACTTGTTTGATTATTCCCTTTGACAGGCGTAGCAGGATATTCTGAAATCGTTAGGATAACAGGAGTTCTAGTTATACTTGGACAATGAGTGACATTATTTTGTGCTTCAGCATAATATGTAACTGTCCCAACCGTGTTTAGACTTGGAGTTACCACCGTATTGCCTCCTGTTGGAGCATCAAACCATATTAAACTAGTTCCTCCTGAAACTGTTGTGACTGTGTTCGCATTTAAGGTAGGCAATGCGGCCGATCCATCCCAACAGAAGTTTATAAATCCAGTGCTTGTCGGAGCAGCAGGTGCAGGATTAACAGTTATTGCAATTGTGTTCGATGGATCGCTAGAACACCCAGTTAATGGGCTAGTGACTACTACGCTGTAATTGCCAGAAACTGATACTGAATTATTCATTGATGTTGAACCACCTGGTGTCCAGAGGTAATTGTATCCAGCAGTTGCACCAACTAAAGCGACACTCGTTCCTTCGCAGATTGTGGTTGCACCTCCAAGTGTACTAATTACTTGTGCAGGAGGTCTTGCATTTAGCGTTAAACCCTTTGTTGCTAATGGACCATTGCCACATGCGTTGGAAGCAAACACCGTAACATTTCCATTTGCAGCATTTGCAGCAAAATCTACAGTAATGCTATTTCCTAATGGAGGTACAGAAGAGATGGTAGCTCCTGCAGGAACTGTCCAAGTATAAGAAGTTGCTCCTACAACAGGAGTGACTGCAAATACTGTTCCGGTGGTACCTTGGCATACCAAGTTTGAGCCAGAAATACTTCCTGGATTAGCCGGGATCGCATTTACCGTTACCGCTAAGGATGAGACGACACCATTACCGCAGTTGTTTGTTCCATATACCGACACATTGCCAGGCAATGCTGATCCATTAAAGATAACTGTAATGATATTAGAATTAGCTCCTGAAACCACTGTTGTTCCAGTTGGAAGTGTCCAAGTATAGCCAGTTGCATTTGCTATTGGAGCAACTGAATAGGTCGTTGGTACTCCAGTACATATTGTAGTTAATCCTGCTATCGCACCAGGGTTTCCAGGATATGCATCTACATGAAGCATCATGATATCTGATACCGGCACTGCACATGGAGATGTTCCATTAACAGTAAGCGTGAGCGTTACGTTATTTCCAATGTCTGCAACATCCGGATGATATGTTGGATTTAAGGTGTTTGCATCAAGTAATACTCCGGCGCCAGTTGCTGTCCAATGGACGCTAGTACTAGAAGTTGCCGATCCATTTATTTGAATTGTATTTGGATAACAGACTGTTTTATCTGCCCCTGCATTTGCTTTTGGAGCAGGCTGAATTGTTAAGGTCATGTTGTCATGAACATTTCCTAAACATGGCGACTGGTTATCTGCTGTTAAGGTAAGTACGACTGATCCATTTAAGACATCGGTTGGACTTGGAGTGTAAATTGGTGTTAGTGTACTTGTCCCAATAAACGTTCCATTGCCTGATGAAGTCCAAACTCGTGCTGAATAGTTTGATGTGAATGCACCTGGAGGGACAATAAAGCTTGATCCTTCGCAGACAGTTGCATCAGCACCAGCTGAAACCGTAGCAAGAGGTGTAATGGTAATTGCAGCGACTGCAGAAGATGGGCTATGACAACCATTTGCATCAATTACGGATACTGTATAGTTGCCTGCAGTATTTATACTTGTTGTCTGCGTCGTTGCGCCATTTGACCATATGTAGGTATAGCCAGCTGGAGCAGAA
Organism: Bacteroidia bacterium; assembly: GCA_026391295.1. GTDB lineage: Bacteria > Bacteroidota > Bacteroidia > Bacteroidales > Prolixibacteraceae > JAAFHB01. Next base: position 7,361 of record JAPLDS010000046.1, read on the forward strand.
AGAGTAGCACTCGATCCAACGCAAATAGCGGTTGTTCCTGCAGGAGTAATTGCTGGTGCGCTTGGCAATGGATTAACAGTTGTTTTTACACTAAATGTTGTAGCATTCGGACACCCATTGATTGATAGTGTATAGATGTAAGTTACCTGAATCGGGACAAGAGTTGTATTGGTCAATACCTCACTAATACTGCCAACTCCATTCGCGGCACCTTGTGTAATTCCAGCAACGATGGCTCTTGTCCATGTAAAGGCAGCACCTGTGGTTGAGCTAAGAGGTGAATAGCTAAATGTTTCGTTGCTGCAAATATTTGATGCGATGGCCAAACTTGTTAAGACTGGTGATGGGTTAACAGGAACAATCACCGTTTGAGTATTCGAGCAGCCGTTGGTAGATGCTAAAGTATAGACATACGGAACATTAATCACAGATGATGTGGTGTTCACGAGTATTTCGTTTGGATTATTAGCGCCAGTTGCAGGGGCGTTGCTTATACCTACAACAGCACTTCTACTCCAATTAAAGGTAGCCCCAACTGTAACACTAGTTGGATTATAATTAACTAATGAGTTGTTGCAGATTGGATTTGTTATAAGCAAGCTGGAGAGCACCGGTGTTGGAGGATCAATGGTAATAACAATATTTTGTGTGTTAGGACAGCCATTAGCTGTAAGCTTCATTGCATAAGTAACGTTAATTGCATTTTGTGTTGTATTGACTAATGCCTCATTGATTACTCCAGTTCCATTGTTTGCTGCATTGCTTATCCCTGCCGTTTGTGCTCTAGTCCAAGTGAAGGTGGTTCCCGCAACATTAGATAGCGGGATATAGTTTAAAGCCAAACCACTACAAATATTGTCAGTTAAAGCGCTTGTTAACGTTGCGGAAGGTTTTACAATAACTGGCAGGGTGAAAGTTGTTGGATTTGCACACCCATTTACACTTACTGTGTAAATATAAGATACAGTAATTGGGGCCGTAGTCGTGTTTACAAGAGTTTCATTTATATCTCCGGTACCAGCAGCAGTGCCATTTGTCACACCGGCTACTGCAGCCCTCGTCCATCCAAATGTTGCTCCAGCTGTCGTGCTTGCTGGGGTATATGTAAATGGTGTGTTTGTACAGACCGAAATTGCTGTTAGTGGGCTTGTCAAGACTGGAACTGGATTCACCGAAACTACAACTGATTCAGTATTTGGTGGACATCCGTTTGCTGTTGTTGTATACGAATAAGTTACATTGATAGGAGCCGAAGTTGTATTTATTAAGGTCTCGTTAACATTCCCTGTCCCCGCAGCGGCAGCGTTCGTTATTCCTATAACTGCAGCTCTAGTCCAAGTAAATGCAGCTCCAGGAGTTGCACTCGTTGCAGTATATGTAAATGGCATGTTGCATCCAATCGTAGGTGTAAGGCTACTTGACAACATGGCTACTGGATTTACGACAACAACAACAGCATAAGTTGTCGCACTTGTACATCCGTTTGCTGTAACACTATATACATAGGTCACATTGCGAGGTACAGTTGTCGTATTTATTAAAGTCTCATTTGGATTTCCAGTACCTGTTTGTGCAAGATTGCTAATTCCAGCAACTGCAGCACGACTCCAAGCGAAGGTTAGTCCAGTCGGTGTTCCAAGTGGAGTATAATTAAATATGTTATTACTGCAAATTGCAGGTGGGTTAAGGGTGCTCGTTAAGACCGGATTTGGATTGACGGTAATAGCAAGACTTGAAGCTGTTCCATTTCCACAAGAATTTACACCTTGAACGGTTATTGCACCGGAGACTGCGTTTAACGAATAGTTAACAGTAATGGTATTCGTATTTGCTGCGCTGGTTATACTTACACCAGAAGGCAAAGTCCAAAGATAGTTGACCGCATTTAATACGGCAGGAATGCTATACGTTGTAGATGATCCTTGACAGACTGTTTGCAATCCAGTGATGGCAGAAGCCGCAGCAGGTAAATCAGTAATAGTAACGGCAAAGTTTGGAGATGCTACTCCATTACCACAGGTGTTGGTGCCAGCTACACTTACATTACCCGACTTAGCACTATTTGAATAATCTACTGTGATCACATTTGTATTTGTCCCTGACGTTATAGTAGCTCCTAATGGTAACGACCAGAAATATCCTGTTGCACCCGTAATTGGTGCCACGCTATAAGTTACACCTGTTTGACCTGCGCATACTGCCGCAACTGAACCGGTAATTATGCCAGCTGCATTTGGACTGCTATCAATGTGCAAGGTCATTACATCGGTCACAGTTCCGTTACAAGGTGAAATGCCTGTTGCAGAAAGCGTCAGAATGATATTGCCTAATGCCTTATCAGCAAGACTAGGGAAGTAAGTTGGTGTTAAAGTATTGGCATCTGCTAGCGTTCCGCTACCATTACTGGTCCAATGAATTGAGCTGTAATTTGTTGCTTGTGCGCCAACAATATTATAAGCTGCTGGATAACAGGTTGCAGCATCTACTCCTGCATTAGCTGTGACGGCAGGTGTTATATTTAAAACTTTAACAGCTGTTACGGCAGTAAGACAAGGTGAATTACTATAGGCTGTTAAGGTAAGATTTACCGTTCCTGCAGTAATGTCGGCAGCACTTGGGGTATAGGTTGGCGTAAGCGAATTAATAGCACTAAATGAGCCTGTTCCACTAGAAGCCCAAAGTAAAGTAGAATAATTTGTAGCAGCTGCTCCTGATATTGTATAGGTGCTTCCTTCGCAGATTGTTGAAGGTAATCCGGCATTCGCAGTGGCCGATTTAAGTATAGTTAAGTTGATCGAAGAGCTTGCGGTAGTATTACAAGGTGCAATGCCATGTGCCGTCATTGTAAGAGTTACAGTTCCTGCTGCAATATCACCAAAACTTGGAGTATAATTAGGAGTTAAAGTATTGCCATTTGTGAATGTTCCACTGCCTGATGACGCCCAAGATATAGATGCATAATTTGCCGCTGAGCCTCCGACTAATTGGTAAGATGATCCTTGACAAACGTTTCCATTAACTCCTGCATTTGCAGTTGGGAAGGCCGGTAAGTTCAGAATCATCTCATCTGCAACGGTCGTAGTACAAGGGGCATTACTTGTTGCGCTTAGGATAAGGTGCACACTACCAGTATTCATATCTAGAACACTTGGCGTATAGATAGGAGAAAGCGTATTCCCATTTGTAAAGGTTCCTGTGCCAGTTGTTGACCAGGTAAGAACATTTGCATTCGCTGCAGTTGCTCCAGTTACCTGATAGGTAGTAAGGCATGCTGTTCCATCAGAGCCAGCACTGATTACTGGTAATGGAGCCAATGTCAGAACCATTGAATTTGTTACAACTCCAGGACATGGAGCGATGCCAGTCACTTCTAGTGAAAGGGTTACTGAACCCGCTAGCTTGTCATTCGCACTCGGAGTATAGACAGGTGTAAGTAAGGTGTTATTTGAGAACGTTCCACTACCGCTAGTCTTCCATAGCAATGATGCATAATTTGTTGCTAATGCATTCGTTAAGGTGTAAGTACCCGTTGAGCATATAGTCGCATTGGCTCCTGGATTAGAAGTTGCAGCAGGTAAAACAGTTAATACTAGATTATCAGTTACCTCGCCCACGCAAGAGGCTTGAGCCACCGCATGCAACGTAAGGGTAACAGCACCAGCAGTGATATCTCCAACGCTAGGTTGATAGGTTGGGGTTAGCGATGTTCCATTTAAATAGGTACCAGTACCTGAAGTTGTCCAATATACGTTCGCTGCATCTGTCGCAGTTGCTGATGCAATAGCGTATGAGCTTCCAGCGCAAACCTGACCATTTAATCCCGCATTAACAGCTGGCTTGTGATTAATTGTCAATAACATCTGACTTGATGCCATTGTTGCACAAGTTCCAATACCTACGGCATTTAATGTGAGGGTTACACTACCAGAAGCGATATCAGCAGCTGAAGGAGTATAAATAGGATGTTCAATGCCTGTATTTGAGAATATTCCAGTTCCTGAGCTTACCCAGTTCAGGGTTGAATAATTTGCTGCCGAAGCGCTACCAAGAGAATAGGTATTCCCTTCGCAAACTGAAGCTGCAAGACCTGCATTTGCTGTTGCATTCGGAGAAATAGTAATCACGATTACATCAGAAGCACTATTGCTACATGGCAGCGGACCTGTTGCTGTAAGTTTTAACGTTACGGTTCCGCTATTCCGGTCAGTTACCGATGGGAAATAGGTTGGGTGTAATGCGGTACTACTTGAGAATGTTCCCGTACCACTTACCAACGTCCATTTATATGAAATAGCATTTAGTGCCGATGAACCTGACAATACATAATTATCTCCTGAACAGATTGTCGCATCTAAACCTGCATTAGCCGTTGTTGCTGGTTGTAACGTTAATGATACGGCTGAAGTAGCTTCTCCTGTGCAAGGCGCTTTTGCAAGACCATGTAGGGTTAGCAAGGCAACCCCGGCATTTATCTCTGCAGCACTTGGAGTATAGGTTGGATTTAAGATTGTGTTGTTGTCGAAGGTTCCAGTTCCTGCGCTCGTCCAGTTTACACTTGCTGTATTTGTAGCACTTGCTCCAGATATGGTATAAGTATTGCTACAAACAATTGCTGCTGGTCCTGCATTGACAATTGGCGTAGGAGTAATTTGAATATCAACGGTGCTTGTAGCATTTGTTGCGCAAGGTGATTTACTCGTTGCCGTTAAGGTAAGAGTGACATGCCCTAATGGACCATCTAATACATTTGAGTTGTAAGTAGGATTAAGACCCGTCGCATTCGTGATGGTTCCGTTTCCATTATGCGTCCATTGAAGCGTATTGAAATTAGTCGATGTAGCACCAGTTATTGCATAGCTTTCACCTACACAAATTGTAGATCCTGCACCTGCATTTGCAGTCGCGGCCGGTGTGATATTAAGAACTATTTCATCCACGGCTTGTGCGGCGCAAGGAAGATTGCCAGTTACGGTTAACTTTAAGGTCACTGCACCTAAAGCAATATCACCAACACTTGGCGTATACGATGGAGTTAAAGAATTCGCATTTGTTAAGGTTCCCGATCCAGTCTTAATACTCCATAATACCGACGACTGATGTGTTGCTGTAGCTCCAGTTAGGGTGTAAGCAGAGTTGCATATTGTTACGTCAACTCCTGCATTAGCCGTAGGCACATCATTAATCGTTAAGGTCATTTGATCAGCTACGCTAGTAAGGCAAGGCGCATTCGGGGCTCCAGTAAGCGTAAGAATAACATGACCCAATGCGATATCTGCAGGACCAGGCACATAGGTTGGATGCAAGGCTCCTAAGTTGGAGAATGTTCCGTCACCACCTAAGCTACTCCAAGTTAGATTTGAATAGCGGCTTGCTGAAGATGTAGAAAGCGCATAACCACTTGTTGAGCATATCGTCGCATCAACTCCAGCATTGATAATAGGTTTTGGAACTAGAGTTAAGATCATTAGATCCACCGCATTAATCGCGCATGGATTATTTGCTACCGAAGTAAGTGTAATACTTACAGATCCAGCTGTCACATCTGCGGCACTAGGAGTATAAGTTGGGTTAAGCGTATTTAGATTTGTCCAAGTTCCTGATCCATTTGAAGTCCAGAAATAAGATGAATTATTGGTAACGGTTCCGGTTAATGTTTTTGCTAACCCTTCGCAAAGGGTATCATCAGCGCCCGCATCCGCAGTTGGAGGTGGAACTAAAGTTATTATCACCTGATCTGTTGCGTTTCCTAGACAAGGGGCATTCGGTGTTGCGGTTAAGGTAAGTGTTATCGGACCTGTTTCGCCAGCTGCAGCAGTATAGGTTGGAGTTAAGGTATTTGCATTTGATAAGGTTCCACTGCCTCCGGTGCTTACCCAATTATAGGATGCCATGTGTGACACACTAGCTCCACTTACTGTATAGCTGCCACCTTTGCAGATGGTCGCTGTAGGAACTCCTGCGTCTGCTTTTGGTGCTGCAATTAGATGAATGGTCATATCCGATGTCGCAGGCGTGCTGCAAGATCCAATACCTGTAGCAGTAAGTCTAAGAATTACAGTTCCAGCAGTGACATCTGCTGCACTCGGATTGTATGTTGGTGCAAGCGTTCCATTACCCGTAATCGTTCCGTTACCAAATAATATGGTCCAGGTTACATTTTGATAATTAGTTGCTGTTGCTCCATTAATGGTGTAGGTACTTCCCTCGCAAATCGTTGCATCAACACCTGCATCCGCGGTTGGTGCAGCCTGAATAACGACCACCTTCGAATCGGTAACTTGTCCAACACATGGTGCATTTGGATTAACAATTAAAGTAAACGTGATCGAGCCTGTTTCTCCAGCAAGTGGGGTATAGGTTGGGGTAAGCGTTGTGACATTTGTGAATGTACCAGCTCCAGTTGTAATCCATAATAGACTGGAGAAATATTGTGCTGTTGCTCCCGTAAATGTTGTTGGAGAACCTTGACAAATAGCTCCGTCGATGCCCGCATTAACTGTTGGCGCGTGAAGAATAGTTAAGGTCATAGATGCCGTAACTGCTCCGCAAGGCGCATTTCCTGTTGCATGTAAAGTAAGAACAGCAGACCCTAAAGCAATATCATTTGGTCCAGGGGTATAGGTCGGAGCCAATGAGTTATCAGAGAACCCTCCATCTCCAGAAGTAGTCCAATTTGTTAACGGCGCATTGGTTACTGAAGCCCCAACCACCGCGTAGGTCTGGTTCGCACAAATGGTCTGATTTAACCCAGCATTCGCCGTCGGAGCAGGAATAAAGGTTAATATAAATGAGCTCGAAACAGCACCTGTACAAGGAGTAAGAGGCTGCGCCGTAAGTGTAATAGTGACAAATCCCGCAGTGATATCAGCAGCACTAGGAGTATATGATGGCAATAGGATGTTGCTATTTGAGAATAGGCCTGTCCCACTTGAGGTCCAATGTACCGATGCACTATTTGTCGCCGTAGCAGCAGCAATTGCAAAGTTTGTTCCTACACAAATCGTACTATTCGGGCCCGCATTAACAACAGGTTTCTGAACGATCGTTAACTCAATTTGATCCGTTGCATTCGTACAAGGGGCATTCGCTGTTACAGTCAATGTCAACGTAACCTTACCCGTTTCACCTGGTACTGGTACATAAGTTGGAGTCAGAGTGCCTCCTCCAGTTAAGGTTCCTGAGCCAGTAGATGTCCAGTTTACTGAAGCTGCATTTGGCGCCGTTGCGTCATTAATGGTATAGCTTCCATTTGCACAAACATTCGCATCCGCACCAGCAAATGCCGTTACAGGTTTTACAAGCGTTATTACACGAGTTGAGAATGGATTGGTTGCACACCCTGGACCACTTATACCAGAAAGTTTAAGGGTTACAGATCCAGCTACTAAATCAGCTGCACTTGGTGTGTAAATAGGATTTAACAAGGTTGCATTCGAGAACAATCCTGTTCCTGATGTCGTCCATAGTACACTAACTGCATTGGTTTGCGTTGCTCCTATAATTTGATAAGGACTAATACCACAACTGATTCCAGCGGCTCCAGCATTAACTACTGGAAGCTTGGTAATGGTCAGTGTTTGTGTAGATGTAACATCTGTTACACATGGTGCTAAGCTGGCAACCTTTAATGTAAGGATTACAGTTCCTAAAGTAGCATCCCCAGCACTTGGAGTATAGGTAGGAGCAAGCGTGTTTCCATTTGCAAACGTTCCTGTACCATTGGTTGACCAGATAATTTTTGCTGGTGTTAAATCGTAATTATGTGCTGTCGCATCTGCGATGATATAAACGCCGTTTTCGCAAACTGAACCATCGACCCCAGCAAAAGCATCTGCGATTGGTGCGATGGTAAGCAGCATTGATGAGGTAATATCTGCGATGCAAGGAGCATTCGGTTTCGCGGCAAGGGTAAGGTTTACGCTACCTGCTACAATATCCGCAGGACTTGGGAAATAGATTGGATTTAGCGTTCCATTTCCAGTGAATGTTCCTGTTCCAGTTGAAGTCCAGAGTAATGAACTATAGTGCGTTGCTGTTGCTCCAGCAACTGGATAAGTTGCAGTCTTGCAAATGGCAGCATTCGCTCCAGCATAAGCGGTAGCAACAGGAATTATAGTTAAATGACGGGTTGCTGCAACATTCCCCGCACATGGCGTTAGCCTAGTTGTGGTCAAGATTAAATCTACACCTCCATTGGCAACATCTAAGGCACTTGGAGTATAAGTTGTAATTGGTTGCAGTGCATTTAAGAATGTTCCTGTTCCTGATGTAGTCCAGATAGTATTAGATCCGTTGGTTACACTTGCTCCAGAGGTTACAACAGTGCTTCCAGCACAAATAGATAATGGTCCACCTGCAAGTACAATAGGTACTGGTTGGATCGTCAACACTTGTGTGCTTACCGCATTTGTGCCGCATGGGGTGATACTATTTGCTGTAAGTTTTAAGGTTACTGTTCCCGTGGCAATATCAAATGCACTCGGTGTATAAGTTGGATTTATTGTTGTTTCATTCGCAAAGGTTCCACCGGTAGTCGAAGTCCATAACAAGGCGCTGTAATTAGTCGCAGTAGCATCATTAATGGTGTAATTTGTCCCTGCACAGATAGTTCCTGGATTACCTGCAAAAGCCGTTGGATTTGGATGAATTGTTATTACTCTTGAACTAGATACTGAAGATCCACATGGAGCATTTGGAGATGCGGTCAAGGTTAACGTGACGGCACCTGCTAGTATATCAGCTGGACTCGGGGTATAGATAGGACTTGGGACATTGTTAAAATTAAATGTTCCAGTTCCGGATGTGGTCCAAAGCAATCCAAGGTTATTTTGGAAAGTCGCTCCGGTAATGGTATTTGGTCCCTCGCAAATATCAATGTTTGGTCCTGCATTTACAACCGGTTTTTTAATGATCGTAATGACAATCTGATCTGTAACGACTCCAGCACAAGCACCTTGTGCAGTGGAAGACAAGGTAAGTGTGACAGTTCCCGCTGCAATCTCAACAGCACTTGGGGTATAGGTCGTACTTAGAGCATTCGCATTCGAGAATACTCCAAATTTTCCATCGTTTGTCCAGACATGTGAGCTCGGAATAGTCAGATCAGCATTGAGTACCGTTGCTAATGTTGTTGTATAGGTGTTCCCTTCACAGATGGAGACCGTTGCTGGTCCTGCATCTACGACTGGCATTTTGGTAACGGTTAAGGCCATGGTGCTTGCAACAACATTCAAACATGGAGCAATCCCTTTAACCGTCATCGTAAGATTTGCAGTTCCTGCAGCCTTGTCGACGGCTCCAGGGGTATAAATAGGATTTTGAAGATTCGCATTGTTAAATGTTCCATTACCTGACGTGGTCCATGTGATGGTTGCCTGATGCGCTGCTGCAGCACCTAATAGCTGATAGGTGTCAGTTTCACAGATCGTTGCGGCAGGCCCAGCATTTGCCGTTGGGATAGGAATAATGTTCAGGATAATATTGGCTGATGTGGTATGGGCACAGGTGCCAAAGCTGGTTCCTGTAAGAGTTAAAGTAACCGCTCCATTAGCCACATCTGCAACACTTGGATTATAAACCGGATGTAAAGAAGTGGCATTCGGTGAGAATGTTCCAGTTCCAGAGGTACTCCAGGCTAGTGTTTGAGCATATAATGCCGTCGATGCAGAACATGCAAATGTTGATCCAGCACAGATGGAATATGGTGAAACTCCAGCTGAGATAATTGGATTCTGAACGATTGTCAGTAACATTTGTGACGTTGCCGTTGTTGCACAAGGTCCTTGTCCGTTGACAGTCATTGTTAAGGTGGCATGACCAAGAATTTTATCATTCGTCCCAGGAGTATAGGTCGGGAATAGCGTATTGGCTCCAGCAAATGTTCCATCTCCTCCACTCCAATTGACTGTTGAATAATGCGTAGCAGCTGATGTGGAAATTGTATAGGTTTCTCCTTCACAGATGGTAGCTGCAGTGCCTGCATTCGCGGTTGGAAGTCCTGTCACTGTCAAGATCATCTGACTGATGGCATCTGTATTACAAGGGCCTTGAGCTACGGCCCTTAAGGTAAGGGTAACAGATCCAACAGCAACATCCGCAGCAGTTGGTGTATAAGTAGGAGTGAGCGTATTTGCATTCAATAGGGTACCAGTACCACTCTTAGTCCATAGTACCGAAGCTGCATGTGGCGCTGTCGCAGTTGTTACGGTAAAATTAGACCCTTCACAAACATTACCATTTGTTCCCGCATTCGAAATTGGAGGCGAAACAAGTGTAAGGGTCATGGCACTCGAAACATCCGGACACGGCGCATTGCGAGCAGTCATCGTTAATATGACGCCTCCATTGTTTATGTCGGTAGCACTTGGCGTATAGACTGGATTTTCAACACTTATATTGCTGAAAAGTCCGGTTCCAGAGGTGGTCCATGCGATGCTTGTATAACCAGTTGCATTTGCTCTAATCAGGGTGTAATTTATACCTGTAGTGGCGCAAATAGTCTCGTTCCCACCTGCATCCGAAGTTAAATTATGTACCTGATAAATAGCTTGATCAGTAATGTTCCCAACACATGGTGCCATCGGTGTGGCTGTTAATGTGAATGTAACAACACCACCTATTAAGTCATTCGGTCCAGGGGTATAGATTGGATGAAGAGCATGAGTATCGGCAAAACCCCCATCTCCATTGCTTGACCAGGTGATCGTATTGAAATGTAAGGCTGTTGCTCCTGCTGCAATTGTTGTCGGACCATTGCAAATCGATCCGTCAACACCAGCAGATATAATTGGTATTTGATTGGTTGTAAGAACTACCGTGCTAGTGGCAGGGGCGCAAATGCCATTGCCATTTACCTTTAATGTAAATGTAACGCTTCCATTGGCCAAGTCAGTAAGACTTGGTGTGTAGGTCGGTGTTAAGGTGGTTGCATTATTTAAAGTGCCTGTTCCGTTGTGAGTCCAGATTATCGATGCTGCATTTGTTGCTGTTCCAGCTAAGGTATAAGGGACAATGCCACAAATTGCATCCGGAGTACCAGCAAATGAAGTAGGAGCTTTCGTGATGAAAATTTGCATCTCATCTACCGCATCTACTGCACATGGAGTGTTTGTTTTAGCAGTAAGTTTTAAGGTTACCGATCCAAAAGCAACGTCCGCAGCACTTGGCGTGTAAGTTGGTGTCATTGTATTGGCACCTACCAAAGTACCACTTCCTACAGTCTTCGTCCAAGTGATCGTTGAATATTGAGTAGCACTTGCGCTTGCCCCAATGGTATATGTTGAACCTTCGCATATTGCACCATCTATACCAGCATTTGCTGTTGGAGGCGCAACAATAGTTAATGTTAATAGGTCAGATGTAGGTGTTGAGCAAGGGGCATTGCCATTTGCTGTAAGGGTTAAGACGACCGTTCCATTGATAATGTCATTAAGTCCAGGTGTATAGGTAGGACGAAGGACTGCAGGATTACTAAATACTCCATCTCCATTTCTAGTCCAAAGTACGCTCGCGTTATTTGTGGCAGTTGCATCTGGATTGGTAAATGTTCCACCAACACATATTTTTGCATCAATACCTGCATTAGCTACTGGTTTTGGCGTAACTGTTACTAGATAAGAAGCTGTTGTTCCTGAACCACAGGAATTGTCTCCACGTACAGTAATATTTCCGCTGATTGCAACCCCACTGAAATCAACTGTGATGCTTTTCGTATTTGCTCCCGAAACGATCGTTGCACCGGCCGGAAGATTCCATGCATAAGTAGTCGCATTTTGAATATCAGTCACCGAATAGATTACTCCGCTTTGACTTTGACACACCAAATTAGTCCCTACAATTGGAGGAGCATTATCAGGTAGTGGAGTTATATTAATTGGAACAGCTACGGATGCAGGACCAGTTCCGCAAGAGTTCGTTCCGACTACCGATAAAAATCCGCTAGTGGCCGCACTTGAGAAATCTATCGTTATGCTATTTGTATTTCCATTACTAATCGTATGACCAGTTCCGGTATAGGTCCAGACATAACTAGCTGCATTTGCTATTACAGGCACTGAATATACATTCGCAACTGATCCTTGACAGATAGTCGATGTTCCAACTATTGCTAAAGGAGCTGAAGGCGTTGGGTTAACTGTAATTACATAATTTGCAGAAAGCGCCCCATTGCCACAATCATTTACTCCTCTTGCCGTAAGAGATCCAGATGTAGCAACTGTAGAGAACGCAATGGTAATATTGTTGGTTGTGCCATTGGTGATGGTTGCTCCGGTTCCGGTATAGGACCACGAGTAAGAAGATGCATTCGCAATGGCAGGTAGATTATAGGTAACATTATTTGTCCCTTGACATACGGTTGCAGTACCTGTAATAGTTCCGGCAGCAGTAGGTGTGGTATTTACCGATATTGGGAAGTTCACTGAAGAGACCCCATTGCCACAGCTATTAACCCCTTTTACAGTTAAATTTCCAGAAGTGGCATTCGCGGCAAAATTAATGCTGATAGAATTTGTTGTCGCGTTAACAAAGGTTACTCCAGTTCCAGTGTAAGTCCAAGAATAGGCTGTTGCATTCGAAATGCTTGGAACATTGTAGGTGACAGCATTGTCTCCTTGGCAAACATTTAAGTTTCCGTTAACTCCACGTACGGAAAGATTTCCTGAAGTGGCATTGTTTGCAAAAGAGATTGTTATGCTGTTAGTGGTCCCGTTCGTAATTGTATGTCCTGTTCCTGAGTATGTCCATTCATATGATGTGGCATTCGCAACTACAGGGATACTATAGCTTACTGATGCTGCGCCAGGACATGGAGTGACTAACCCGGTTATTAATCCTGCCGCAACCGGAAGTTGATTCACTGCGATGGCATAGTTCGCAGAGATAACCCCATCGCCGCAACTGTTATTCCCTTTTACAGTTAAATTACCCGCCGTTGCATTGGATGCAAAAGTTATCGTTACGCTATTTGTGTTGCCTGTGATCGTTGCCCCTACACCTGAATAAGCCCAAGTATAGGTTGTTGCATTTGCGATGGCAGGAACTGTGTAAGCGACGTTTGATTGTCCTTGACAAACAGTTGCTGTTCCATTTATTAATCCAGCCGCTGCTGGAAGTTGAGAGATGTTGATTACTTTATTTGCCGATACAACACCTAACCCACATGCATTTTTCCCTTTAACAGTTAAATTACCACTAGTGGCAGTCGCTGTAAAATCTATGGTAGGAGTCGCTGTTGTTCCTACAATGGTTGCTCCAGTGCCGGAATAAGACCATTCATAGGTAGTTGCACTTGCAATAGCTGGCACAGAATAGGCATTGCCTGTTGATCCTTGACATGGAGTTGCACCACCCAAAATAACACCAGCATCTGCTGGTAGTGGGTTTATTGTAATTGGATAAATAGCTGAGAAGGCTCCATTGCCACAGCTGTTCACTCCGCGGACTGTAAGATTTCCCGCTGAAGCATTGCTTGCAAAGGTGATTAAAATACTGTTTGCAGTCGCGTTGGTAATGGTTACACCAGTGCCTGAATAGGCCCATTCATAAGATGTAGCATTTGTAACTACAGGTATCGTATATCCAACTAAAGTCTGACCTTGGCATATGGTTGCAGTACCCGTGATTGTTCCAGCAGCAATTGGAAGTTGATCAACTGCGATTGGGTAATTTGGGGAGATAATTCCATCTCCACATGAATTATTCCCTTTGACAGTTAAATCTCCAGCTGTTGCATTGGATGCAAAAGTTATCGTTACGCTATTTGAATTCCCAGTAATGGTAGCTCCTGTTCCAGTATAATTCCAAGTATAAGTTGAAGCACTTGCTATAACCGGTACAGTGTATGTAATGGCTGACTGTCCCTGACATACTGTTGCTGTTCCATTTATTACTCCAGCAGCTGCTGGGAGAGGAGAAATTGTGATTGTTTTATTCGCCGATACAACACCCAAGCCACAAGCATTTTTCCCTTTAACGGTTAAATTGCCACTAGTCGTCGATGCACTGAAATTTATGGTTGGAGTTGATGTTGTTCCTACAATGGTTGCACCTGTTCCTGAATAAGCCCATTCATAGGTAGTGGCACTAGCAATAGCAGGTACCGAATAGGCATTGCCATTTGATCCTTGACATGGAGTTGAAGCACCTAAAATAATTCCGGCATCAGCAGGTAGCGGATTTATGGTAATTGGATAAGCTGAAGAGAATGTTCCATTACCACAACTGTTCACCCCACGAACTGCAAGGCTTCCTGCTGAAGCATTGCTTGCAAAGGTGATCAAGATGCTATTTGTAGTCGCATTGGTAATAGTTACTCCAGTTCCTGAATAGGTCCACTCATAAGATGTAGCATTTGTAACCACAGGTATCGTATACCCTACTAGGGTCTGACCTTGACATATGTTTGCAGTACCTGTTATTGTTCCAGCAGCAATTGGAAGCGGATTGACGGTGATCGCATAGTCAGCAGAGATAGTCCCCTCACCACAAACATTTGTCCCTTTTACAGTTAAATTACCCGCAGTTGCATTGGCTGCGAAAGTGATCGTGATATTGTTTGTTGCTCCAGTAATAGTCGCTCCAGTACCGGAATAAGCCCAGGTATACGAAGTGGCACTTGCAATTGCAGGAACAGTATACGCCACAGGCGATTGACCTTGACACACTGTTGCGGAACCAGTTATTAATCCAGCCGCAGTTGGAAGTGTAGAAACCGTAATTCCTTTAAGGGTAGATACAGTACCTACTCCACATGCATTTCTTCCAGTAACAGTTAAGTTTCCGCTAGTTGCATTGGCAGCGAAGCTAATAGTTATGTTGGTTGAATTTCCACTTATTGTTGCCCAGTGCCAGAATAAACCCAGTCATACAAAGTAGCACCGGCAATCGTTGGTACTGAATAGGCATTTCCTGTCGAACCTTGACATACGCTTGCTGCACCTGCAATGACTCCGGCATCAGCTGGAAGGGATGTTATTGCTATTGGATAATTAGCCGAGAAGGTTCCATTACCACAACTGTTTACGCCTCGTACTGCTAGATTTCCAGCAGTGGCATTGTTTGCAAATGTGATTGATATACTGTTCGTCGTGCCGTTCGTAATTGTTGCTCCAGTACCTGAATAGGTCCACTCATAAGATGTTGCACTCGTAATAACAGGTATAGTATATGCCACGAGTGTCTGTCCCTGACAAACTGTTGAAGTTCCGGTTATTGTACCAGCAGCAACTGGAAGTGGATTGACAATGATTGCATAGTCTCCAGAGATCGTACCCTCACCGCAAAGATTAATCCCTTTTACGGTTAAGTTTCCCCCTGTTGCATTGGCGGCATAAGTGATTGTAATACTATTCGAAGTCCCAGTAATTGTTGCCCCAGTACCTGAATAAGCCCAAGTATATGAAGTGGCACTTGCAATTGCAGGAACGGTATAAGCAACAGATGATTGACCTTGACATACGGCCGCAGTGCCAGTTATTAATCCAGCTGCAGCAGGAAGTGAAGAGACTGTAATTCCTTTTACGGTTGATACAGTGCCTACTCCACAGGCATTTCTACCTGTAACGGTTAAATTACCACTCGTAGCTAATGAGGAGAAGTTAATTGATATGGTTGCTGAATTCCCACTTATTGTTGCTCCAGTACCAGAATAAACCCAGTCATAAGATGTCGCACCTGCAATTGCAGGAATCGAATAGCTAATTCCAGTTTGTCCTTGACATGCAGTAGCTGATCCTACAATGATACCCGCATCAGCAGGCAACTGCGAAATAGTGATCGGATAATTGGCAGAGAATGCGCCATTCCCACACCCGTTTACTCCTCGAACAGCAAGGTTTCCTGCAGTGGCATTATTTGCAAATGTGATTGATATACTATTTGTTGCACCATTGGTAATGGTTACGCCAGTTCCTGAATAAGTCCATTCGTAAGAGGTGGCATTCAAAATTACAGGAATAGTATAACCCACTAGGGTCTGTCCTTGACAAACATTGGCTGTTCCTGTTATTGTTCCAGCAGCAACTGGCGGTGGATTAACTGTAATCGCATAGTTGGCAGAAATAGTTCCGTCTCCACAAGTATTCGTCCCTTTTACGGTTAGATTTCCCGCCGTTGCATTTGCTGCAAAAGTTATGGTTATATTGTTTGTGGCTCCTGTGATAGTCGCTCCAGTACCTGAATAAGCCCAAGTATATGAAGTGGCATTTGCAATTACAGGAACTGTGTAAGCTAGTGTTGATTGACTTTGACAAACGTTGGCTGATCCAGTAATTAATCCAGCAGCTCCAGGAAGCTGAGAAATAGTTATTGCTTTGTTCGCTGAAACAGTGCCGACCCCACAAGCATTTCTGCCTGTAACAGTCAAATTGCCATTTGTCGCCGAAGCAGAAAAACTTACTGTCACCGAAGCTGAAGTCCCTGTAATGGTAGCTCCCGTTCCAGAATAAGCCCAATCATAAGAGGTGGCATTTGCAACATCTGGAATCGTATATACAACCCCACTTTGTCCTTGGCAAGCAGTAGCTGAACCTCCAATTATACCAGCAGCAACCGGAAGTTGAGAGATGCTAATTGGATAATTAGCTGAGAACGTGCCATTGCCACAGCTATTTACTCCACGAACAGCAAGATTTCCAGCAGAGGCATTACTAGCAAATGTGATTGAAATACTATTTGTGGTGCTATTTGTAATGGTTACACCAGTTCCGGAATAGGTCCACTCATACGATGTTGCATTCGTAATGACTGGAATTGTATAGGCTACTAATGTCTGCCCTTGACAAACTGTTCCCGTTCCTGTTATTGTTCCAGCAGCAATTGGAAGTGGATCAACTGTTATCGCGTAGGTCGCAGAAACAGAACCATCCCCACAAGCATTCGTCCCTTTTACAGTTAAATTTCCCGATGTTGCATTCGCTGCATAGGTTATCGTTACACTATTTGAAGTTCCCGTAATCGTTGCACCTGCGCCAGAATAAGCCCAGGTATAAGTAGTGGCATTTGTAATCACGGGTACAGTATAAGCTACTGTTGTTTGTCCTTGGCAAACTGTTGCTGTTCCAGTGATCAATCCTGGAGCTACAGGGAGAGGATTAATTGTGATCCCTTTATTTGCTGAAATAGTTCCTACGCCACATGCGTTTCTACCCGCAACCGTTAAATTGCCACTGGTCGCCGAGGCAGAGAAATTTATGGTTGGATTAACGGTGGTTCCAGTAATGGTAGCCCCCGTTCCAGAATAAGACCAGTCATAGGATGTTGCTCCTAACATCGCTGGAACAGTAAATGAAACACCATTCTGCCCTTGGCATACAGCAGCTGCACCTACAATAATACCGGCATCAGCTGGTAAAGTAGACATGCTAATTGCGTAATTCGCAGAGAAGGTACCATTCCCACATCCATTTACACCTCGCACGGCAAGATTTCCTGCAGTGGCATTGCTAGCAAATGTGATTGATATATTATTTGTTGTGCCGTTAGTAATGGTTACCCCTGCTCCTGAATAGGTCCATTCATAAGAGGTAGCATTTGTGATCGCAGGAATAGCGTATGCAACTAAAGTCTGCCCTTGACAAACGGTTCCGGTTCCTGTGATTGTTCCTGCGGCAATTGGAAGTGGATTGACGATAATCGGATAATTAGCCGAGATAACTCCATCTCCGCAAGCATTCGTCCCTTTTACGGTTAAATTTCCTGATGTTGCATTGGAAGCATAAGTTATGGTAACGCTTGTTGAGGTTCCCGTAATGGTCGCCCCAGTGCCAGAGTAAGCCCAAGTATAAGTCGTTGCATTTGTAATTGCAGGTACGCTATATGTAACGGTTGACTGACCTTGACAAACGGTGGCTGTTCCAGCGATTGAACCAGCAGCTATTGGAAGTGGGTTCACGGTGATAGCCTTAACAGCTGAGACAGTTCCCACACCACAAGCATTTCTTCCCGCAACAGTTAAATTTCCACTGGTTGCTGTTGATGAGAAAGCTAACGATGTGCTAGTGGTTGCTCCTGTGATGGTTGCCCCAGTTCCTGAATAAGCCCAATCATAGGAGGTGGCTCCGGAGATAGCAGGAACAGTAAATCCATTTGCATTCGATCCTTGACATGCAGCAGCTGCACCTAAAATAGCTCCAGCATCTGCAGGTAAATTAGACATGCTAATTGCGTAGTTAGCAGAGAAGGTTCCATTCCCGCAACCATTGACACCTCTTACCGCAAGATTGCCTCCAGTGGCATTATTTGCAAATGTGATAGAAATGCTATTTGTAGTACCATTGATAATGGTTATTCCTGAACCTGAATAGGTCCATTCATAGGATGCCGCATTTGCAATTGCTGGGATAGTATAAGATACTAGCGTCTGTCCTTGACAAACTGTTGCTGTTCCTGTAATGGCTCCGGCAGCAACAGGAAGAGGATTTACTGTGATGGCGTAATTAGCCGAGATAATTCCATCCCCACAAGCATTTGTCCCTTTAACGGTAAGATTTCCTGCTGTAGCGTTAGAAGCATAGGTTATTGAAACACTATTTGTCGCGCCTGTAATGGTGGCCCCAGTGCCACTGTAAGCCCAAGTATATGAGGTGGCATTGCCAATTGCAGGAACTGTATATACAACGGTTGCTTGTCCTTGACAAACTGTTGCTGTACCTGTGATTAATCCTGCAGCTACAGGGAGCGGACTAACGGTGATTGCTTTGTTCGCTGATACGGTACCCACGCCACAACCATTTCTACCCGCAACAGTTAAATTACCGCTTGTTGCTGTTGCCGAAAAACTTATAAGTGGACTAGCTGAACTTCCGGTTATCGTTACTCCGGTCCCAGAATATGCCCAGTCGTATGAGTTGGCACCTGAAATGGCAGGAATAGTATATGCAACAGTATTTTGTCCTTGGCATGCAATAGCTGATCCTGTAATTGTTCCGGCATCAACTGGCAATGTGGATAGCGTAATCGCAAAGTTCGCCGAAAAGGCTCCGTTGCCACAACTATTAACTCCACGTACTGTTAAATTCCCCGACGAGGCATTGCTTGCAAAGGTGATTGATATATTGTTTGTGGTACCATTGGTAATCGTTACGCCTGAACCTGAATAGGTCCATTCATAGGAGGTGGCATTTGTAATGACAGGTACACTATAGTTTACTAAAGACTGTCCTTGGCAAACAGAAGCTGCTCCAGTAATTATTCCAGCAGCAACTGGAAGTGGATTAACAGCAATTGCATAGTCAGCCGACCCAACACCATCTCCGCAAGAATTCGACCCTTTTACCGTTAGATTTCCTGCTGTTGCATTGGCAGCAAATGTAATGGTTACATTATTTGAATTACCCGTAATTGTTGCACCTGTTCCAGAGTAGGCCCAAGTATAGGTCGTTGCATTGGTGATTATAGGAACACTATAAGCGACTGTTGATTGGCCTTGACAAACTGTTGCATTTCCAGTTATTAACCCCGCAGCAACTGGAAGTTGATTAAGGGTGATCACTTTATTTGCTGATACGGTACCCACACCACAAGCATTTCTGCCTGTAACCGTTAAATTACCATTTGTGGCTGTTGCCGAAAAGTTTATCGATGTACTAAGTGTTGTTCCGGTAATGGTTGCCCCCGTTCCAGAATAAACCCATTCATAGGTAGTGGCACTAGCAATAGCAGGTACCGAATAGGCATTGCCATTTGATCCTTGACAAGGTGTCAAGGACCCTGTGATCGCTCCAGCAAGAGCCGGCAGTGGATTTATATTGATTGCGTAATTAGCCGAATAGGTGCCGTTGCCACAACTGCTAACTCCGCGCACGGTAAGGTTTCCAGAAGAGGCAGTGCTTGCAAAGGTGATTAATACGCTGTTTGTTGTTCCGTTGGTAATCGTTATCCCTGAACCTGTATAGGTCCATTCATAAGTTGTTGCATTTGTAATGACAGGAACAGAGTAAGCAACTAATGACTGACCCTGACATACCGTTGCAGTACCTGTAATTGCTCCAGCAGCTACTGGAAGCGGATTAACAGCAATGGCATAGTCTGCAGATACAACGCCATCCCCGCAAGTATTCGTCCCTTTAACCGTTAAATTTCCAGCCGTTGCATTGGCAGCAAATGTAATGGTTACATTATTTGAATTACCCGTAATTGTGGCACCTGTTCCAGAATAAGCCCATGTATAGGTAGTGGCACTGGTAATTAAAGGAACACTATAAGCGACTGTAGATTGACCTTGACAAACTGTTGCATTTCCAGTTATTAAACCCGCAGCAACTGGAAGTTGATTAAGGGTGATCACTTTATTTCCTGATACGGTACCCACGCCACATGCGTTTCTACCCGTAACCGTTAAATTACCATTTGTGGCTGTTGCCGAAAAGTTTATCGATGTGGAGGTGGTAGAGCCTGTTATTGTTGCACCCGTTCCAGAATATACCCAGTCATATGAGGTGGCATTTGAAATAGCTCCAACGGTATATGCGATATTGTTGGAGCCTTGACAAGGAGCAGCTAATCCAGAAATGATGCCCGCAGCGGCCGGAAGATTCGTCATCCCAATTGGGAAAATAGCGGAGAAGGTACCGTTGCCACAGCTGTTAACGCCACGTACGGTAAGATTCCCAGCTGCGGCAGTGCTGGAGAATGTGATTAATATGCTGTTTGTTGTTGCATTAGTAATAGTTGCCCCTGAGCCGGTATAAGCCCATTCATAAGAGGTCGCATTTGTAATGACAGGAACGGAATAAGCTACGGATGTCTGACCCTGACATACACCTGAAGTTCCCGTGATGGTTCCTGCAGCAACCGGAAGAGGATTGACGGTGATGGCATAGTCTGCTGAAACAACGCCATCTCCACATGAATTCGTCCCCTTAACGGTTAAATTCCCGGATGTTGCACTTGCCGCAAAAGTTATGGTAACACTATTTGAAGATCCAGTGATAGTGGCCCCAGTTCCCGAATAAGCCCAAGTATAAGTTGTAGCACCTGAAATTGCAGATACATTATAGGTGACCCCCGATTGACTTTGACAAACAGTTGCCGTTCCAGCAATAGATCCTGAGGTACCCGGAAGTAGACCTACTGTAATTGCCCTGGTTGTTGAAACCGTGCCTACTCCGCATGCATTTCTGCCCGTAACGGTTAAGCTTCCAGAAGTGGCAGTGGCAGAGAAATTAATTGTTACGCTTGCTGAGTTTCCACTAATTGTTGCTCCAGTGCCTGAATAGACCCAATCATAGGTTGTTGCATTTGCAATTGATGGAACTGAATATGATACTCCATTTTGTCCTTGACACGCAGCCACTGAGCCTGCTATTGCTCCTGCCGCAACTGGCAGAAAATTCATCGCAATTGGATAATTTGCAGAGAAGGTGCCGTTGCCACAACTATTAACGCCGCGCACAGCAAGGTTGCCGGCTGAGGCATTGCTAGCAAATGTTATGGAAATGCTATTTGTTGTCCCGTTGGTGATGGTTGCCCCTGAACCAGAATAAGTCCACTCGTAGGAGGTAGCATTTGTAATTACCGGGATGCTATAAGTAACCAATGACTGACCTTGACAAACTGTAGCCGTTCCATTTATTGTACCTGCAGCGATTGGCAGTGGATTGACGGTTAACGTTGCAAAGCTACTTGGGGCTCCATCTTCTAGACAGCGATATTTGATCCCATTTTGAGCACTCGTAACATTAAATAAAGTTAAAGTTGGAAGAGTTTCACCACCCATTGTGGTCCAAGTTGTACCATCTGGACTATTTTCCCATTGATAAAGAGTCGCTCCAGAGACCGTAAAAGTCGCATTTAAACCTTCGCAAAGGGTGACGTCAGATGGATTAGCTGGAGGGGGTGTTGAAGGGGATGTCAGCTCAACGAAGGAGGCCCCTATCGTTGATGAAATATCAGTAGTACTAACAGCATGATTTAGACTACGCTGGAAGGCGCTTCCTTGTGTTGAGAAGCTAATCAACAGCAAAGCAACTATAGCATATAACTTGCTATATATAAGTCGTTTATCGTATTTTATTTTTAGTATCTTACTCAACTGAATATCCTTTAATAAAAACTCGAGACATGCAAGAATTTTAGATAATAGATTTTCTTTTTTCTAGTCCTAAAATGAAATTTTAAACGGCATTTTTTACACTTGAATTACCCCAAATTTACTACCCTAGAAATGTCTAAAACACCCTCTAAAGCAGCTGAAGCAAGCCTCCTTAAGAAAGACAAAGGTAGGAAAGAAATTCTCATTTCCAATAATTTAACTAATATGCAAATGTTAATGTTCAGATCGTTTAAATGGAATTCACATACGTTGAAATGAAATTTGTCTGTTTTTTGCTTTTTGAATTGACTATTATTCCAAATTTTTTAACCAAAATATAACATGTGGATAACTATTTTATAAACTATCGATTTTGATTAATATGGGTTAAGATAATCGGACAAAGATAAACGATCACGTATCTATTTTTATTGACTTTTAGCGTGTTTTATGATTTTTCTTAAACTTGGTTTTGCTCCCTATTAGGACTTATGAACAGCGAAATAACTGCCGATGATCGATTGAAAAATTTCCTATATTTGTGCACTTCAAAAAATGAAGATTATCAAGACTATGAGTAAGAAATTCAAGGAGTACAAAGCGTTCGATCTATCGAAAATTAATCAAGAAATTCTCGGCTATTGGGAGAAAAATAATACATTCCAACAATCGATAGAAACCCGCTCTAACGGACCATCATTTGTATTTTACGAAGGACCTCCTTCGGCAAATGGTATGCCCGGTATTCACCACGTGGTTTCAAGGGCTATAAAAGATATTTTCTGTCGTTATAAAACGCAACAGGGATTTTTGGTTAAACGCAAAGCTGGCTGGGATACTCATGGTCTACCCGTAGAGCTTGCTGTGGAGAAATTATTGGGAATCACCAAAGAAAGTATTGGGAAAACAATTTCAGTAGCCGATTACAATGCCGCTTGTCGCAAAGAGGTGATGAAATATACCGATAAATGGGAAGATCTTACCAAACAGATGGGGTACTGGGTTAATATGGATGACCCTTACATTACCTATGATAGTCGGTATATCGAGTCATTGTGGTGGTTGCTAAAAGATTTATACAAGAAAAACTTACTCTATAAGGGATATAGTATTCAGCCTTACTCGCCAGCTGCTGGTACCGGTTTAAGTTCACATGAGCTAAATCAGCCTGGCTGCTACCGCGATGTGAAAGATACAACCTGTATCGCACAGTTTAAGGTTGTTGAAAATGAGAAATCAAAGGTGCTACATATCGGTGTTGACTCGGAGCTATTTATCCTCGCTTGGACAACAACTCCGTGGACTTTACCTTCAAATACCGCACTTGCTGTAGGTAACAATATCACCTACGTTAAAGTAAAAACGTTTAATCCGTATACTTCTCAGCCTGTAACCGTGGTTCTTGCAAAGGAACTATTTCGGAATTATTTCCCAGAGAAAAACGAGGAGCTTTCTTTTGAATCGTATCAAGGTGATGGGAAAAATATACCCTATACAGTTTTAGCTGAATTAAAGGGGAAAGAATTAGTTGGCATAGAGTACGAGCAACTTATCCCTTGGGTTAAGCCAGGTGGTAATGCATTCTCAGTTATTGCAGGGGATTTTGTAACCACCGAAGATGGAACTGGCATCGTTCATATTGCGCCAACCTTTGGTGCCGATGACGATCGAGTGGCAAAACAAAATGGAATTGCACCACTATTGCTTATCGACAAAGAGGGAAAACAACATCCGATGGTCGATCGCCAAGGTCGATTCTTTCGCCTTGAAGACCTATCTGCGGAGTTTGTGTCATCTAATATTGATATAGCACTTTATGCTGAATATGCTGGACGGTATGTTAAAAACGATTACGATGAAACGCTAACAGAAAAGGATGCAACCCTCGATGTGGATCTTTCTGTGATGCTAAAACAGGCAAATCGCGCGTTTAAAGTTGAGAAACATCAACATAGCTATCCTCATTGCTGGAGAACTGATAAGCCGGTACTCTATTATCCACTCGATTCATGGTTTATTCGCACCACGGCGGTCCGCGATCAGCTGATTGGATTAAATAAATCGATTAACTGGAAACCTCAATCAACAGGAACGGGTCGTTTTGGGAATTGGCTCGAGAACCTAGTCGACTGGAATCTCTCTCGATCACGCTATTGGGGTACGCCTCTGCCAATCTGGAGAACTGAAGATGGAACGGAAGAGTTATGCATTGGTTCAGCTGAAGAACTAATTTCAGAGATCAACAAATCTGTTGATGCTGGCTTTATGGCGGCTAATCCATTCAAAGAGTTTAAAGTAGGCGACTATTCTAAACTAAATTATGAGAAGATCGATTTCCATCGTCCTTATGTCGACGAGATCTATCTGGTTTCGCCAAAAGGGGCTAAGATGTTTCGGGAGACTGACCTTATTGATGTTTGGTTTGACTCAGGCGCTATGCCATATGCCCAAGCTCATTATCCATTTGAAAACAAGGATACGTTTGATCAGAATTTCCCTGCCGATTTTATCGCTGAAGGGGTAGATCAAACAAGAGGATGGTTCTTCACACTTCATGCCATTTCTACGATGGTGAAGGGAACCTCTGCATTTAAAAATATTATCTCGAATGGACTTGTCCTAGACGCACATGGCAATAAGATGTCGAAGCGTTTGGGTAATGGAATAGACCCATTTGAAACGATCGCTACGTATGGATCCGATCCACTAAGGTGGTATATGATCACTAATTCTCAGCCTTGGGATAACCTTAAATTTGATCTGGCTGGTGTAGAAGAGGTGCGTCGTAAATTCTTCGGGACACTTTATAATACCTATAACTTCTTTGCATTATATGCTAATGTGGATGGCTTTACCTATAAGGAGGCTCCAATTGCAGATCAAGAACGACCTGAATTAGATCAATGGATCTTATCCTTGCTGAATACATTAATCGAAGAGGTTACGGCAGATTACGAAAATTATGAGCCCACACGTGCTGGACGAGCAATTTCGGAATTTGTTACTGAGAACCTTTCGAATTGGTTTGTTCGATTAAGTCGGAAACGGTTCTGGGGTGGAGATTACGACACCGATAAAATCTCGGCGTATCAAACACTCTACACTTGTTTGATCACTGTTGCTAAGTTGGCTGCTCCTATCGCGCCCTTCTATACCGATCAACTGTATGGCGACCTGAATCGTATCAGTGGTCATGAGCCAGATAATTCGATCCACTTGACGACTTTCCCAACCTGCAATAAAGGACTAATCAATAAGGAGCTAGAAGAGCAGATGGATATTGCTCAGAAAGTCTCTTCCATGATCTTGGGTTTGCGTCGTAAAGAAAAATTGAAAGTTCGCCAACCTTTAGCTAAAATTATTGTCCCTGTTTTGAATGATAAATTCCGCCGTCAGTTTGAAGCCGTTGAAAGCATCATCTTAACGGAAGTTAATGTCAAAGAGGTGCAGTATCTTGTCGATTCAGAGGGGGTAATTAAGAAGAAGATCAAGGCAAACTTTAAAGCTCTTGGACCTAAATATGGAAAGCTGATGAAAGCGATTTCTGTGGTCGTAGGCGAGATGAGCCAATCGCAGATTTCTTCTTTTGAGCAGACCGGGGCATTTGATACCGTGATTGAAGGGGAACCGGTTACTTTGGCATTGGAAGATGTCGAAATCCAGTCGGAAGATATTCCAGGTCTTCAGGTTGCCAGCGAAGGAGCTATTACAGTAGCACTCGACATTAATGTCACCCCTGAATTACGTCTTGAAGGAATTGCTCGTGAATTTATTAACCGAATTCAGAATCTTAGAAAAGATAGTGGCTTCGAGGTTACGGATAAAATCACCTTACGCATTATGCGTCATCCAGAACTAAGTGAGGCATTGGATAAGTTTGGAGCCTATATTGGAAGTCAGACCCTTGCTTCAAAAGTCGAATTAGTGGACTCTTTGGCTGAAGGAGTTGGCAAAGAGGTAGAGATCGAAAAAGGAATTGAAACATTGATACAAATAGAGAAAGCGGTCTAATAGTCAGAAAATTTGCCAGTAGGAAAACTATTTTACCTACTAGTTATCTATTAGGAGTTTAAATATATTATTTTTACATATAAATAGGTTTCAAAATGAGCGAGAAAACAAGATATTCCGATGATGAGCTCCAGGAGTTCAAAGAATTAATACAGGATAAGCTTACCACTGCGCGTGAAGATTATCACCTGTATAAAAATGCGATCACCCATGGTGATGGAAATGATACTGAAGATACCTCTCCAACCTTTAAAGTTCTTGAAGAGGGAGCCGCTACTTTATCAAAAGAGGAGGCTGGAAAGTTGGCTCAACGACAACTTAAATTCATCCAATATCTTGAAGCCGCCTTGGTTCGTATTGAAAACAAAACGTATGGCATCTGCCGCGAGACTGGTGTTCTGATCTCGAAAGAGCGTCTTCGTGCAGTCCCTCACGCAACCCTTTCAATCGACGCGAAGAACAATCAACGCTAGACTATAGGATAATTTTCTTTAAATAATTTTTTACGGGGTGGTTCTTCTTGCCCCGATTTTTTTTGATCCGATCGATTTTTTATGAGTACAAAAGTTAAGTCAATACTAATTATCCTGATTGTTTTATTCTTAGATCAGGCACTTAAAATCTGGGTCAAGACAACGATGATGCTCGGAGATGAACATCATATTATCAAAAATTCCTTTATCATCCATTTTATTGAAAATAATGGAATGGCCTATGGCATTGAATTTGGAAATAATATTGGGAAGTATTTCTTGAGTATTTTCCGGATCATCGCTATTTCAGCCATTGGGTGGTATATCGTTAAGCTTTGGAAAAGGGATGTTTCATTTGGATTAGTAGCCTGTTTCTCCTTAATTATGGCAGGTGCCATTGGAAATATCGTTGATAGTGCTTTTTATGGCATTATTTTTAATGATAGCTATGGTCACGTAGCTACTTGGTTTCCTGCAGGTGGTGGCTACTCCTCTTTTCTTCAAGGTCGTGTGGTCGATATGTTCTATTTCCCACTGCTCGTTGGTCATTATCCTGCTTGGTTCCCTTTCTTTGGTGGAGATGATTTTATCTTCTTCCGTCCAGTATTTAACTTAGCCGACTCCTCTATTACGGTGGGCATCGTGGCTATATTAATTTTCTATAGAGGCTTCTTTGAAGAAAAACAGGAACCAATAGAATCTGACTTAGAGCCGAAAAAGAGCGCTCCTGACTCTGACGGAACATCAGAAAATTAATAGTCAAAAGAGATAGGCATAGTTTTTGATATACAAAGACTTTCAATTCTATCATCTTTATCGCGTATTATTCAGTTACTTAATTTTTTGGACTATGCAGATTAAACGAAATATCCTAGTTATAGTTGGCTGCTTAATTCTATTGAGCAGTGCATTTTTAGGGTGTAAAAAAGATAGCACAGTAGTCGTACCTAAACCACCAGCTCCGGTAGTTATAAAAGATACATCTATCGTTAATCGATTTATCTATACCACACTTCGAGATTACTACCTCTGGAATGCTCAAGTTCCAAGTCTGAATAATACAAAGTATAACAACAAAGATTCGCTTAATGCCTACCTTAATAGTTATGCTGATCCGCAGAAATTCTTTGCTAGCTTGCTCTATCAGCAACACACAATTGACAAATGGTCTTTCTTAGTAAACGATCCAAATACAATCACAAATTGGATTCAGGGGATTTCTGAAACGATGGGATACGATTTTATGCTCTCTTATATTGGAACATCAACGAATGTATTTGGTTTCGTTCGGTATGTCTTTAAAGGATCTCCAGCAGAAAAAGCGGGAATTAAACGAGGCGATCTATTTATGAAGGTTAACGACACTCAGTTAACGGCCACTAATTATCAGTCTTTGTTATTTAATAATATTACCTACAAATTATCGTTTGCCTCTTTAGCCAACAATGTTATTTCATTGAATGGCAAGTCAGCTACTATGACTGCCGTAACGATGCAGGAGAATCCAATTTTAGTCGATACCGTGTTGAATGTTGGAAATCTAAAAGTCGGCTATTTGATGTACAATGCTTTTAATGCAGGTTTTGATATTCAATTAAATAATGTCTTTAAAAAGTTTAAAGATGCTCCAATAAACAAGTTAGTGCTTGATTTGCGTTACAACGGAGGCGGTTCGGTCCAGTCTGCAAAATATTTGGCAAGTATGATTTATGGGACCAAGACTACAAGTCCATTTCTAAAGAGCCAATATAATGCAGGATTACAAGCGTATCTCACAAGTGTGAATGGTGCTGCATCCTTAGTCGAGAATTTTATAGCGAATATTGCGGCAACCACTACATCTCCTGTCGCGGCTATTAATACATTGAATCTTACCGATGTCTATTTTATTACCTCTGATAATACGGCCTCTGCCAGTGAGCTACTTATTAATGGTCTTAAGCCATATATGACCGTTTTTTCCGTTGGGTCTAATACCGCAGGTAAATATGTGGCCTCATGGACCTTGCAAGACTGGGATTCCAATGGCAATGTCAATCCGAAGGATAAGTATGCCATGCAGCCTATTGTAGCAAAGATTGCCAATGCGAATGGCATTTCTGACTTTATCAGCGGATTAGCACCCGATTATGCGGCAACGGAAGACATCGCTAATCTGCTCCCTTTGGGTGACAGAAATGAAACGTTGCTTAAGCCAATATTGAATAAAATTCAAGGATTTCCGCTTGCTGCTATAAGCACAAAAGCTGCTGCAATGGGACTTAAAAAATTAACGGATTCACAAGCACAGAAGGTGTTCTCCCAGCAGATGTATATGGCTCGTCCAAACTTGAAAAAATAAGTTTCGAAGCTAGGAAATTTGAGCCTGCGAAGCTTCTCGATTCTGGTACAAGAATCTGAACAGTAGGGCAAGCATGATTACACTTAGAATCACAAGCGAGGAGCTATTGTCGGCCATCGTGCCTGTCTTGTCTAAGTTTGCCGTTATGGTGCCATCTTTCACCAACCCAAAGGCAATTACTGCCGTCGCATTGTTGACAAAATGCGAGATCATCGGAAGCCATAAGGTGCCACTCCACTCTAACATATATCCAAACATTACCCCTAAGATCAAACGAGGAAGAAAGCCGAAGAACTGGAGGTGCAAGGCACTAAATAATGCTGCCGAAATCCAAATGGCGGCATGACTGTTTTTATAGATTCGTTTTAAGAGTTGTTGCACGACCCCCCTAAATAAGAGTTCCTCTCCAATAGCTGGAAGTACCCCAATCATCAGCACGTTTTTTACCACTCCCGAAAGATTCGTCGTAGCCAAAAAGGCCTCTGTAATTTTTGTCGCTTGATCTTCCGAATTGCGCATCCATTGCTGAACTGAGCTTAGCCAGTCGGGAAGACTTAATTGAGCATTCAATTCATTCAGAAAATTAATCAAGGGATTCGAACAAAACACAATGGCCACAGCTGCAAGTGCCATTTTTAGATCGGGCCTTTTATTGTATTTTAGGTAAACCGATGGCTCTCCGTGAATCATCCAGGCGATGATAAATGGAGGGATGATAAAGACGCCTATCGCTTGTGTTGTTTGAATAAATTTCAGGACTGCAATATGCTCTGGATCCGAAAGATCTTGCATAATATGCTCTAATTCAGATAGGTTAAAACCATAGATAGCCCAACTTAGTGCCATCCCAATCGATGAGATCACCAACCCACAAGTAATAAGCACAAGTGCTGCAAAGAGCAACCTCTTTGAAATTGTTCGGTTTACTTATCTTTGCAATTCGTTTTTAAACTATAACTCGTGAAAATCGGCAACCTTGATTTGGGTCACCTCCCACTATTTCTTGCTCCCATGGAGGATGTTACCTATAAATCATTTCGTTATCTCTGTAAGAAATTTGGTGCCGATGTGATGTCCACCGAATTTGTTTCTGCCGATGCGATCGGCAAGGAGATGGAAGCAACCAAACGGAAGATGACTATCTTCGACTTTGATCGCCCGATTGCCATCCAGATCTATGGCTCCAATATTGAGGCGATGGTGTGGGCGGCTAAAGTGGCTCAGGAGGCGAATCCAAACTACATCGATATTAACTTTGGATGTCCGATGAAGAAGATCGCCGGCAAAGGTTGCGGTGCTGGCTTGCTAAAGGATCTTCCTAAATTGGTTAAGATGGCTGGCGAGATCGTTAAAGCTGTCGACCTTCCGGTGACGGCCAAAACACGACTAGGCTGGGATTTTACTGATATGCCAATTATTGATCTTGCTGAACGACTTCAAGATGTAGGAATTCAATCGCTAACGATTCACGGTCGAACACGAAGTCAGCTTTTTACCGGAGAGGCCGACTGGGCCTTGATCGGAAAGGTGAAAGCTAATACGCGCATGAAAATACCTATCGTTGGGAATGGCGATATCAGCAGTCCTGAGAAAGCGAAAGCCTTCGCTGACCAGTCGGGTGTCGATGGGTTGATGATTGGAAGAGGTGCAATTGGCAGACCATGGATCTTTCGCGATATCCGTCACTATTTCAATACCGGGGAGCTCCTGCTTCCACCCTTCGTTCCTGAAGTCGTTGAGAGCGTAAAAGAGCAATTGATTCAATCAATATCGTGGAAACCTGAGCCACGAGGTGCGATATTGGAGATGCGTCGTCATTTTGCACGTTACTTTCCAGGCTTAGAAGATTTCAGAGAGTATCGGATTCAATTGCTGCAAGCCACAGAACTGGAGCAGGTCCTCGCTATCTTAGATGCCATTGCAGTAACCTATGCCTCCGTTCGAGTGGACTACACAAATATCTCTTTAAAATAATCCGAAAGAGAACGTTTTGCGGCTACCCGTAGGCAGGGGTTTTTCTGCTTAATTTCTTCAAAGTAATATTTAAAGAGTTTAGTTTATTTGTAGCGCGCAAGCCCTGTTTGCGTGCAGGTGTTGTTATGCACTCGGCTTTGTTGAATTTTCCATTTTTTTGCGCTTGAAATATTCAACAATTTCTTCCTTTGTCATTTTGGAAAGCTTTGCGCTTAATTTATCTCTTTGTTCCCGCATGAAACTAACGGCGTCAAACGTTTTTTTAGATGTAGTCTTCATAATTCATAAAATCTCTAGGTGAACGTATTTCCAATTCTTTGTATCCATTTTTAATATTAATCGAATTGTATCCCCGAATTCTCAGAACATTTACAATGTGTTAGAAATTCCAGCTGATCAAGTAGTCAGCACGATTTATAGTTGCCAAAGCTATATGTAAACAGTCAGCAAAACTTGTTTGTCCTACAACACCTTCTGTAATATATTGAGTTGCCAGTTCCACTGCTTCCTCATTGATTTCAATGAAATCAGTATTTTGAACTTTGAAATTTCTAACCAGTTCCTGAACCTTCTCCGGGGCTGGAGTTAATTCGTCCTGTGTAATTTCAGAAAACAAAAGCCTAAATTCGCCATTCTGAATCCTGCTAAATAGCGGTCTGGTAAATTCAGAAAATTCCTCATCGAAATATCCGCCAAAAACTGATGTGTCAATATAGAGTCTTTGTTTCATGCAATAAAGATAGTTATAATCTCTGCAATGTTTTTTTAACGCGTGGAATTTCTTCTAGCCTAGTGCATCACTTGTTTTTAAGTGAATTATTACCTGGATTTCTCGATTAGTAGACCAGTAATCTTAATCACTCCATACAGAATTACCAAGGTAAAGATGATGGCAGCTCCCGAGGGGATATCGTAAATATACGATAAGGCTAACCCGAGGATCGATCCAAGGAATCCAAAAACAATTGATAAAATCATCATCCAATCAAATCGCTTGGTAAATAGGTTCGCGATCGCTTGAGGGATGGTCAGTAGCGACATCACTAGAATGATTCCTACCACCCGAATATTTAAGACTATTGTTAAGGCCACAAGACTAATTAAGAGGGCATTAAATAATTTTACGGGAGCGTTATTTGTCAAGGCAAACTCCTCGTCGAACGATACAAAGATGATCATGCGGTAGAAGGCCACAAAGAAACCGATGATAAATAGCGACAAAAACAGGAGATAGAGAAGATCTTCTTTTGAAACGGTTAGGATATTTCCAAACAAGTAGCTCATAAGATTGGGCGCATATCCTGGTGTTAAGAAGATAAAAATTACCCCAACAGCCATACCTAAGGACCAGAGCATCGCAATGGCTGAGTCTTCGCGTAAGTCGGCTTTTTTGGTAAATAGCTCGATCCCAAGAGCTGAGAATATTCCAAAGATTACGGCTCCAAGAATGGGATTAAATCCAAAGTAATAGCCCATTCCGATCCCACCAAAAGAGGCGTGCGTAATTCCCCCGCTGATAAATA
Organism: Bacteroidia bacterium; assembly: GCA_026391295.1. Classification (GTDB taxonomy): domain Bacteria; phylum Bacteroidota; class Bacteroidia; order Bacteroidales; family Prolixibacteraceae; genus JAAFHB01. The sequence goes on from JAPLDS010000046.1 coordinate 39,713, forward strand.
CGATTCGGCGAGAGACAATATAAGTCCCTATAATACCACAAGTTATGCTTGCCATAAACGCGGCAAGAATGGCATTCCGAAAGAATTCAAAATCAAAAAGTGCGATCAGGCTTTGCATTAGTGTGTATGTTGATGTAAGACAGTATGTGGAATATCGCCATGTGAGATAATCTGTATCGGGCATTCGTACGATTTAAGTAGCTCAGGCGTTACCGTATTCCCTTCATGAAAATGGAGCGAATTGTTAACGCAAGCATACGACTTCACATAGGTCGATATGGTGCCAAGGTCATGCGAGACTAGTAAAATAGCCAACTTTTCATTCAGCACTTTAAGCTTTTCATAGAGTTCCCGTTCAAATCGATTGTCGACATACGTATTTGGTTCGTCGAGAATTAAAAGTGCGGGTTTGTTGACTAAGGCCCTGCACAGAAGTGCGCGCTGAATCTGACCGCCTGATAGTTCTCCAATTGGATTATTGCGAATGTCTGAGATCCCCATCTCTTCGATCAGATGAAGTGCCGACTCATTTTCCTCTGCACTATAACGACCCATCAAACGCTTGCGCGACATTAATCCCGAGCGCACAACATCGAAAACGGTGATCGGAAATTGACGATCGATGTTATTTATTTGAGGCAAATAGCCAATGCGATGCACTCCTCCGCTGGTCATCGATTCGCTAAAATGAATCGTTCCAGAGATCGGGGTTATTAAGCCAAGAATGGCTTTTAGTAACGTGGTTTTCCCCCCTCCATTGGGTCCAATAACTCCGATAAAATCGGAAGGTTTAATTTTGAGATTCACCCCCTGTAGGACCAGATTCTGTCCGTACCCGGCTGATAAATTGTGAATTTCTAAAAGTGACTCCATTCTATAGTTCTATTTTTTTGAAATTTTTTGAGCGATATCAATAACTTGTTCCGACCAATTATAGTCTAATGGATCGATTTGCAAAATCGTACTTCCCGTCTCTTTTGCAATCACCTCCGCATTTTCTGCATCGAACTCTTTCTGAATCAATATAAACTTGACTTTCGCTTTTCTGGCCGCCTCGATCACCTGCTTCAAATGCTTCGGCGAAGGTATTTTCCCTTCAAATTCAATAGCTAGCTGCTCAAGACCATAGTCGCGTGCAAGATAGCCCAAGGCTGGATGAAAAACAACAAACCTCTTTTCCGCCGAGGCTTTCAAAATCTTCGCTATTGTTGAATCTACTTTGTTGATCTCTATCTTAAGTTTTTTTAGGTTCTTCTCATAGGCCAAGGCATGTTCTGGATCGATTTTTATTAATCCCTGGTACAGATTGTCCGCCATGATTTGTGCCGTTTTTGGTGATGACCAGATATGCGGATCAACCCCTGCTGGATGATCGTGATCGGTATGAGTTTGCTCCTCTTTAATCATCTCAATGCCTGCTGATGTTGGGTAAACCTGAAGATTAGCGTTGGTGGCTTTGAAATTCTCAAGCCAGACTTGTTCGAATCCAAGATATCCAATCGAAAAATAGGCTTTTGCTTCACTCAAATGGATCATCTGCTTAGGAGTAGGAGAATAGGTCTCGGGACTAGCCCCTGGAGGCACCATCACTTCAACCTCAAAATTCCCATCTATGAGCTGATCAGCAAAATATTTCAGAGGTAAAATACTTACAAAGAGCACTTTTTTCTTAGATTGCAGGGTGTGAGACTGACATCCAGAAAACAAAAACAGAAGAATAATAAAATATCGGATCATGCTTTAGTTCGTATTTTTTTAGGAGGTACAGGATCATCACCATGCGTACCCCAGGGATGACAATGAGATATTCGTTTGGCTGTCAAGATCAACCCTTTTATTGGTCCATGAACCTCCAGCGCTTCTAAGGCATAAACCGAACAGGTGGGGTTATGACGACAAGCTTTCGGAAGGATTGGAGAGATAGAATATTTGTAGAGATAGATAGGAACCTTCAAAATTTTAACGATCACCCACCTGATCCACGATATAATTTTAACAATCATCTACTTCTTCGATTTGTATAAGTCGTCTAACTTCACAACTTCAATTGCAGTTGAATCTTTAAGCAGCTTGGATATTAAGCCATAGGGTGCCGTAATGATTTCGTCTTCAAGTGTCAATCCTTCAAGAACTTCAATGGCTGTGTTGTCCTGAATGCCTGTCTTGACTTTTACTTGTCGTGCTAAATCTTTTCGTTTTACAAAAACTACCTCAAGCTGTTCAGGTTCTTTTAGGGCTACCTTCGTTGAGTTGGCATCTCCTTCAGTTTGTGTTGAAGATTGCTTTATTCCACCATTCGTTCCTCGAGTGGTTACCGATTGAATGGGTATCGCAAGGACATCTCGTTTAGTCTTGGTTTGAATCTCTACCGTAGCTGACATGCCAGGCAGGAAAGGATTTTTCGTTGGATTGTTGACTAACAGATCTTGATACGATTCCTGAAGAAGAAGAATCTTTACATTGAAATTGGTTACTTGATCGGTTGTTGCTCCAAGCACATTTGCAGAGCTGGCGATCTCGGTGACTACACCTTTAAACTTCCGTTTTAAATACGCATCGATCTGTATGCTAGCCGTATCTAGCTTTTCAACATTCACAATGTCATTCTCATTCACTTCAACCTTGACCTCCATTTTTGTTAAATCGGCAATGGTCATAAGCTCCGTGCCGGCAAATTGATTGGTCCCAACAACTTTTTCCCCTTTTTCAACATTTAATTTCGACACCGTTCCTGAGATTGGAGAGTATATCTTGGTCTTGGTAAGATTTTCTTGTGCTTCATTTAAACTTGATTCCGCACTCTTGATAGAGAATCGCGCGGCTTGCACTTCGGCTTGAGCAACTTTATAGCTTGCTTCGATGGTTTCAAAGTCCGATTTAGCAATGGTGCTTTTTTCATACAACTGCTTCGATCTTTTATAGGTTAGCTCTTTCTCAACCAACTGCGCTTCTGCTTGAGCCATACGTGCTTTTTGACTGTTTAAGGCCGCCTCATTTCGATTGCGGTTCGAGATATAGATGTCGGGCCGCACCACCACCAAAAGATCCCCTTGTGCAACCTTATCTCCCTCTTTAACTGGAAGTTCAATAATCTCTCCTGGCACTTCTGGGCTAATCTTTACGACCAGCTGAGGCTCTATCTTACCATTTGCTGTAATAATCTCGGTAATGGTTTTCTTTTGAACCTTTTCTGTAGCAACCTTCAGAGCCATCTCCTTGCCAAACCATCCTGCCTTTTTCCCAACTAAAAGCAATAGGATAACCACAATACTTAGAACCAGGAAGTACACAAACGTATTTTTCTTTTTATTTGCCGACATAACAATGGTTATTAAGGTAATAGAGAACTTTGCATTGGCCTATTTTGGAACTCTAAAATTACGAATAATTATTGAGTACAGTAAGCGATGCTGTAAAATTAATACTCTTACTGGAATAGCTGAGCCGCTAAACTTTAAATGATTAAGGAGTAGATTTTTGGGCTTTGAGGTGATTCATTTAATTAGAATTACCTGCGATTGTTAACTGTTCTTATTCCTTAATGGTTGAATGCTTTTTTCATTATATTTGACGTTCTATACAAACATATTTTTGGTCAACAGTTTTCTATTTTATGGAGCGTAAGTTTAATTTACCAAAGTGGTCGTGGCTCGTTTTTTTCTCGGGATTAATAGCCTTTGCTATCTTATTGATAATTACAAATAAAGCAGTCACCCTCACATCCTCCGATAACTATTGCCAATCGTGCCATATCCACCCCGACGCTGATGCGTCCTGGAAAAAATCGACCCATTTTTATAATCCAAGCGGTGTTGTAGTTCATTGCGTCGACTGCCATCTTCCTCCGAAGGAAGACAATCGTTACCTGTTTGCTAAAGCTAAAGCTGGAATCAATGATCTTTATGGATTCTATTTTAAAGATAAGAAATCCTTTGATTGGGAGTCTAAAAGGCTTATGGAGCACGCAGTAAAAATTGTTTACAATGAGTCGTGTGTGAAATGTCACCAAAATCTATTCACCAAAGGGTTGTCTACCGAAGGTGGTACCGCTCATTTATATTATGAGAAAAATGCGGTGAAACTAGATCTTCAGTGTATTAACTGTCACTTAGATGTTGGTCATTATAATCCGAATTATAAACATGCGAAGATGACTGGCATGCCAACACCGGCCGGCGGCTCTCAGAATCTATATCCTGCGGCGGCGAAGGTGACCAAATTTGAAAATTTCAAGGAGATGATCCCGAATAGTCCTGTCTCTTTTAATATGGTTGCGGTGAAAGGTGGATCATTTAAGATGGGTAGTCCAGATAGTGAACCATTTCATAGCTCGACCGAAAGTCCAGTTAGAATGGTTACGCTAGCTCCATTTTTCATGGGAGAAGTTGAGGTTACTTGGGATGAGTTTTGGACGTTCTTTGCCTCCACGATGTCGGAAGGTCGTGTTGATCCAAAACTTGTGATGGCCCGCAATGAAGGTTCTCCGGATGCGGTAACTGGTCCAACACCACCTTTTGGAATCCCCGATCAAGGGTGGGGAGGTGGCAAAAGACCTGCAATCACAATGACCCATTATTCTGCAACGATCTACTGTATGTGGCTCTCTAAAGTTACGGGTAAACACTATCGTCTGCCTACGGAAGCGGAGTGGGAATATGCTTGCCGCGCGGGTAGCGAAACACCTTATTTCTTTCAAGCCGATCCGAAAAGAGCCTCTTCAGAAGGTCTTCGCAGCAAGATCTTTGGTGCCGACACCACAAATATTAATCGATATGTAGCCTATGCCCTTAATTCAATGGGGAAAACGCAAGAACCTACCTTTGTGAAGCCAAATCCATTTGGATTGAAAAATATGATGGGTAATGTTCTGGAATATTGTTCCGACTTCTATGCCGCCGATGCTTATTCAAAAACTGGGGCGACCGTTTCCAATCCTAAAGGACCTGAGTCAGGTGAGGAGCATGTGATCAGAGGAGGTAACTACTCTTTCGATGCCAAAGATTTACGCTCTGCAGCTCGAGGAACTACAAAAACAACCGATTGGCTTAAGACCGATCCACAACAGCCTAAAAGTATCTGGTGGTATTCGGATATTAAAGGTGTTGGCTTTCGGGTGGTCTGCGATCCTGATCAAATTGTGATTGCTAAGTAAACTAACGATAAAATCATTCATTTAAACTAAAAGATCATGACTAAAAAGAATTCATTAAACAGGAGAGACTTCTTTACGACCTCTGCTGTGGTTGGTGCGGTCGGAGCCATTGGAGCAGGAGCTGTCTTGGCTTCTTGTGGTTCAGGCAAAGAACCATTAGTCCCTGTTAAATCCTTAGTGGGAGCTTATATTCCTAATCTTGTTGATGTGGCTGCTGATGGTCGCCTTCTAAAGGCTGGCGTTATTGGTTGCGGTGGTCGTGGATCAGGTGCCGTACAAAATTTCTTAGATGCAGTACCTACCAACGTTCAGATTGTTTGCTTAGGTGACTTATTCCAAGATCGTATCGATGATTGTCGAAATGGTCTTAAAAATAAATATAAAGTTGAGGTTCCTGATAACATGTGCTTTACTGGTTTCGATAACTATAAAAAGGTATTGGCATCAGGTGTTGATCTAGTGATTATTGCGACTCCTCCAGCTTTCCGTCCAATCCATTTTGAAGCAGCCGTAGAAGCTGGCAAGCACGTGTTTATGGAAAAACCGCTATGCGTTGATCCTGCAGGTGCTCGTTCGATCTTTGCTAGCGCTAAAAAAGCGGAGTCTCAAGGTTTATGCGTGGTTACTGGAACACAACGTCACCATCAACGTAGCTATGTTGAAAGTTTTAAACAGATTCAAAGTGGCCTTATCGGAGAGATCGTTTCTGGAAACGTATACTGGAATCAATCAATGTTATGGTACCGCGAGCGTAAAAAAGAGTGGACCGACATGGAATTTATGGTTCGCGACTGGGTGAACTGGAAATGGCTTTCTGGCGATCATATCGTTGAGCAACATGTCCATAACTTAGATGTTTTCAACTGGTTTATTGGCAAAAAACCAATTAAAGCGGTTGGTTTCGGTGCGAAACAACGGAGACTTTCAGGTGATCAATTCGACATGTTTGACGTTGACTTTGAATATGAAGGTGGTGTTCATCTACATAGTATGTGTCGTCAAATTGATGGTTGTGCCAACAATGTTTCTGAGCGTATCGTAGGTACTAAGGGAACTTGGGATAGTAATAAAATGGAGATCAAAGATCACCAAGGCAACCTGCTTTGGAAATTTGATGCAGAAAAAGAAAAAGCTGACTTCAAACAGACGAACCCATATGTCTTAGAACACGTCGATTTTGTTAATCATATCCGTTCTAACACCCCAATTAATCAAGCTGAAGAGACTGCAATATCATGTCTTACAGCCATTATGGGTCGTGAATCAGCCTATAGCGGCGCTGTTGTTACCTGGGATGAGATAACTAATTCAAGCTTATCAACTTTGCCATCTACGTTAGAGATTGGTCCTGTGGATATGTCTAAAATGGTGTTACCAGTTCCTGGAAAAGGGAAAGAACCGAAAAAAGCATAAGGATTACTTCGAATCCAATTGGAATTGAAAACCCCGTTATTTAGGTAACGGGGTTTTTATTTTTAGGATCAATAGAGCTTATTAATTGACCTCAAAATGGACTGGATCATGGTAGTTCTTGTAGGTTCCACCCCACAATAGTCCGTATCGCTTTGAGATCTCTGGAACACCTGACTCAATCCAGGCTGCCTTTGAGCTAAACTTGCGCAGTTCAATAAGATTAAAGCCTACTCTTTTGTAAAGAAAGATATCTATTGCGCGACCAAGCACATGGCGACTCTTATTCACTGCCGCATTCTTGGGATTGTCTCTTTTTAATTGGATCTGTGCCTCTTTGCTCCGGCGCCCACTAACAATCTCAACTTTCCAATCTGTCTCTCCCTCCACATCAGCAATGAAATTGCTTAAGGTCTGTCCGACTTGCTCGTTGGCTTCGGCAATATTGCTTAATTCAAAATGATTGATAATCCGGACCCTAAGATCGTAAACAATGGTAAAACAGACATAGCCGACAGCTATTGCCATGACAAATAATAGTATTCTCATTCCATTATTAGGCTTCGTTTTTACACTGCTTCTGCTCATCCGAACTTCATTTTCGCTTGACAACCTTCTTATTTTTGTCGAGAATGGAGATTTTAAATCTCTCCTTTCAGACCATCAATGTGCGAAAATAATATCTTTCCCTAAACTTCTAATGTCGTCGAACTTAAAAATCATTTTTTAATTGAATTTTAACCCTATTTCGAGTCTTAATTGAAATTAAGTTTGTAGATTTATTGCCTATTTATTAATCTTTAACCAACCAAAATAAAATAGCATGAATAGAAAATTACGAATGGGAATGGTAGGCGGTGGAAATGATGCCTTTATTGGTGCCATTCATCGACTTGCAGCTTTTATGGACAACCAGATCGAACTAGTTTGTGGTTGTTTCAGTGTCAATCCTGAGGTGTCGAAAGCCTCTGGAAAATCCTATTACCTTCCCGATAATCGTGTTTATAGCTCTTACAAAGAGATGTTTGAGAATGAGGTGAAGCTGCCTCTAGGTGAACGGATGGATTTCGTGACTATTGTAACCCCTAACTTTGCCCATTTTGAGCCAGCTATGATGGCGATTGCGCATGGTTTTAATGTGGTAATCGACAAGCCAATCACCTTGACACTTGATGAAGCGTTGCAGTTAAAAGCTGCTCTTGAGAAGACTGATTTGACTCTTGCTTTAACACATACCTACTCCGCATATCCTGCAGTAAAAGAGGCACGCGAACGAATTCGTCGGAATGATTTTGGAAAAATCCGTAAGGTTTATGTGGAGTATCCACAAGGATGGCTCTCTACAAAACTGGAAGATTCTGGCAACCCACAAGCTTCTTGGCGTACCGATCCAAAACGCTCGGGTAAAGCCGGCTGCATGGGTGATATTGGTACGCATGCGCATCATTTGGCAGAATATGTTACCGGACTAAAAACGGTGGAGATTTGTGCGGAACTTAACATCTTTGTCCCTGGACGCCTACTCGATGATGATGGAGCTGCCTTGTTGCGTTTCGACAATGGTGCGAAGGGTGTTCTAACCGCTACACAGATTGCAGCAGGAGAAGAAAATGCGATCAAACTAAGAATCTATGGCGATAAAGGCGGATTAGAATGGAACCAGCATGAACCGAATACCCTTTTGGTTAAATGGAGCGATCGGCCTGCAGAGGTTGTGCGCGTGGGATCTGGCTATATGAGCGACATTGCGAAGAGTAATACCCGCACACCAGGAGGCCATCCTGAAGGTTACCTCGAAGCTTTTGCGAATATCTACCGTAATTTCTCGTTCACCGTAAGAGCGAAGATGAATGGCGAGCAACCTAAAGCTGAATGGCTTGACTTCCCAGGTGTTGAAGATGGTATCCGTGGGATGCAATTTATCGATACTATTGTCGAAGCTGGATACAACGACCAACAGAAATGGGTCAAATTTGCCGAGTAACCTTAACTTAAATAAACCATGAAAAGAGCAGTTACACTTTTTACCGGGCAATGGGCCGACTTAACCCTTGAGAGCGTTGCCCAAAAAGCAAAATCTTTTGGATACGACGGACTTGAGCTTGCTTGCTGGGGCGATCATATCGAAGTTGATAAGGCCGATCAAGCCTATTGCGATGCTAAATTAGCCTTGCTTAAGAAATACGATTTAAAATTATTCTCTATCTCAACCCATCTTGTTGGACAAGCGGTTTGTGATAATATTGATGCTCGTCATCAAAGTATCCTTCCACCTGAAATCTTTGGCGATGGAGAGCCAGAGGGTGTTCGTCAGCGTGCTGCTGCTAGTGTTATTGAGACAGGCAGAGTAGCGAAACGATTAGGTCTTAAGGTGGTTAATGGATTTACTGGAAGTCCGATCTGGCAATATCTCTATTCGTTTCCACCTGTTTCGCAAGAGACGTTGGATGCTGGATATGCCGATTTTGCCAAGCGTTGGATTCCAATCTTAGATGCTTATCAGGAGATGGGTATTAAATTTGCCTTAGAGGTTCATCCAACGGAGATCGCTTTCGATATTGAGACGGCTAAGAGAGCCCTTAAAGCGGTTAACAATCATCCTGCATTTGGATTTAATTTCGACCCGAGTCATTTTGGTTATCAGGGTGTCGACTATGTGCAGTTTATCTATGAGTTTAGCGATCGTATTTTCCATGTCCATATGAAAGATGCCACGTGGAATGAGCATCTTGGATCAGTTGGTGTTTTTGGTGGTCATGTGGAGTTTGGCGACAACCGTCGATTCTGGAATTTTCGCAGTGTTGGTCGTGGAAGGATCAATTTCGAACGGATCATCCGAGCTTTAAATGATATTTCATATGCTGGACCATTATCAGTTGAATGGGAAGATAGTGGCATGGATCGTGAGATGGGAGCTGCCGAGTCATGTGCTTTTGTGAAGAAGGTTGATATTTCTCCAAGCTCGCTCGCTTTTGATGCTGCATTTAGCAAGGAATAACGAAATCTCTTTGGAGAAGATTCTCTAAATTATTGAGCTTTTCGTTTTATTTGCCATTAAATAGTTGCACAATACGTGCTAATTGACTAAAATTGCACACCGAAATTCAAACGCGAATTTTGAGGGCCTATAGCTCAGTTGGTTAGAGCATCTGACTCATAATCAGGGGGTCCCAGGATCATGCCCTGGTGGGCCCACCCTAAAAATCAAGGGTTTAAGAAGATAAAACTTCTTAAACCCTTTTTTCTTGCAAAAAATTTGCAAAAACTAGATGACATGATATGAAAGCCTAACAAGTGAATTGGACCAATCTGTGGCATTTTTCACGAAATATCATTGCAGCGGTTCTGCCATTACCTGCTATTCGACTTTCTGTAACGGTCGCGGTACAATCCGATTTCTTTAAATGGGATAGGTTTGAAACCAGTAGTCCAGGCGGGTGAATCAGAGGGGATCAAAAATCCAGTTTCAGGAGTGCCAATTTTGGATATGTCATCGTTAACATAATTGTTTCTAATGTCAAAGATCTTCTCATCCGCATACTCGGTAATGCTTTTCCACGGGCCGAAACACACATTGTTGGCAATGACATTCCCTTCTGGAGGAACACCCCTGAAATCTTTCCCTGTAATGGGCGCTTCTCCCGGCTTACCATAATACTTGTCGAGGGTCTTAATGGCCGGGTAGCGCTCGCGGTACAAGTCGGCTGGAACCTCCTGCAGACTTACCCGCATCAGGTTATTCACCAAATTTTGCCACATGGGTTTCGGATCAACACCGCGCCCGTCTGCACGCACTCCTAAATGACAATCAACAAAAAGGTTATTCTCAACCTTGTGATCACGGCCGCCACCGATGAACATTCCCCAATGAACTTTGTAAAAAACATTTCCAAACACTTCAGTGCCACTTGTACAATCATCCATGTAAATCCCTTTTGAGCCCCTCACGCCGCCGGTTTCATGAATGTAGTTGTATCTGATGCTGTTGCCGCGATAGGTGTAATTACGTCCCGTATAAACAGCGCCAACATCACCGGTTTCTAGGGCAGTATGGTGAATATCGTTATACTCAATCTTTATTTCATTTCCGACGTAAACGATGGCAGCATGTGGATGATCGTGAATATGGCAGTGTGATACCCGCATTCCGACGCCTGTCATGGATACTGCAGGTACGTAACATTTTGTCCAACGGCCCTGGCGCTGGAAATGGCAATTCTCAACAAAATGGTTGCATGCAGTCAGCGTTTGGCGGTCTCCACCGGTCAGGTCAACGCCGCAATCGCCACAGTCAGAAATATCACAACTAACTATTCCATGGTTTGTACCTCCATTGACAACGATGGCATTGTTGCCAATATTACGCAGAATAAAACCGGCAATGCGGTTTCCATCTCCACCCTCTAGTTGGATGGCGTTTCCGCGTGATGCCTCAAATTCAATTTCTGAGAAAAAAACATGACTTGCCCCTTTAAATTGCAAGAAAGGTCTCTCCAATTCGGAGAAAATCGCTTCCCCTGATTTTATTGTCGAAGGTGGCCAGAAATAGAGCAAATCAGATTCTTTGTCAAGAAACCACTCCCCAGGCTGGTCAAGTTCCTCTAAGACATTAAAGAAACAAAATCGTTGATTCTTAATAAATCCGTAATTGCCGTATGGTTCAGCAGTCTTTAAAAAATGTCGTTTGGGGTCTAACTCAGTAACCCGTTCGTAACTGTTTGCCCAATCGTAAGCCCAGTAGCCGTAGACCCAGATATTCCCTGTATTCTTCCATTTCGATGGCCGGTCGCTGTTGTAAAAGAACCCGTTGGACAGTGCCCCCATTTTTGCGCCTAATCCATCCGCTTTTATGCTATCGCGGGGAAAGTCTTTAATCCGCTCCCATTCTCCAGTATTGGGCCAGCGTGCCACTGTCATCGGGCGATTATTATAGATCAGCTCTCCATGCGCCGGAATGGTTGGTCTGCCAAATCCGCGCGAACTAAACTTCCCAAAATCACTAATTCCCTGAGACCTTAAATTGGTCACCAGTACATTTTTTTTGGCCTTCGCGTCAAGCCTGTTCAGTATTTTTTCTTCAGTTACAGGTTTGAATCCGGAGATTACCTTTCCTCCAAGGAGTCTTACCCTCTCTCCCCGGTAAGCGGTCCAAATAATGGGATATTTAGATTCGCCTGAGTCATCAGCGTTAAGTTCTAGCGTAGTTGAACGAACATAGTCTCCTTTTCTAAAATAGACCTTTACAGTATCTTCCAGAGTCCCGTTCTTTTTCAATTCCCTGATGGCATCTCTGGCCCTTTCAGGAGTCAGGAAAGGTTCATTAATTGTGCCCGGATTAGTGTTGTTTCCTGTTGTAGAAATATAAAATTCGTGCGACTGCCGCTCAGTGCCTTTGGCAGTGAAAGCAAATAAAATATAACTCGCAACCAGTGCAGTTTTTAAAATGGATAATGTTGTTTGCATATTTTTTAGGTGTGAATAATCAAGTTCGTAAACTCTTCTTTAATGAAAGCTACAATTCCTAGGTGCTATCGCAGAGGTCGAATAATTATTGCTCTACGTATTTCTTGAAATTATCCAAAATCATTTGCCAGCCTGCTTGTTGCATTTCAACTGGATTTTCTTGCTCTGGCTCAAAAAGTTCAGTTACAAGAATACCTGCATCAGTCATGCTAAAAGTTACACGCATTTGACGATCGTCACCAAGCAATATTTCAATCTCTTTTTCAAATTCTACTTTTTTGTAAGTGCCCCAAAAATCAAAACTCATTGAATTGTCTTTCGATGCCATTGTGTAGTGAAACTCACCACCACCAACTAAATTATTGGTCGCAGTTGGACAATGCCAATCTGATGAAGCGAAATTCCAGTTTATAATGTGCGCTTCGTTAGTCCAATAATTCCAAACTTTACTTATTGGCGCATTGATTATTGACTCTACTTTAATAAAATTCATCTTACTAATAAATTGTATTCAACACCTAGCAGAAGTTTATTGGATCGGTTTGGAAGTTAGTAATCCAATGCAACGCATTTTGTTTCCGACGGCACAATAGTAGAGATAGTAGGTTCCGTTTGACTTCCGATAAACCAGTGAGATTTTGTGCGCAAAAACCTTGTCCAGACCGGTCGGATGACCACCTGCCTTATATAGCGGTTCGGGATGGGCCGTCCAGTGTTTAAGATCACGTGAAAAGGCCACCATAATATGAGCTCCGCCATTTCCCACACCGAAATAGAACATGGTCCAGTGGTCACCATCACGAAATACTTTGGGATCGGAAGCAAAGTCTGAGTCATATCCTCCTGGACGATTGCGGATCACCGGATTTTCGGCGTACCTTTTCCAGTTGAGTAAATCACTTGATTGGGCCATGCCAGATTGTTCTCTGTTACCGTTGGCTGCATTATAAAAATTATAAAATTGGCTTTTGTCTTCGACCAGCCATGGCTGGTAAATACAATCCTTTTCCCAGACTCCGCAATCGGGATCCTGAACGGCTAGGATTGGTGTACTCTTTGCTCCCTGCCAGTGAAGACCATCTTTTGCGGAGGCAACCCCTTCATATCCAGGACGCAGTTCGTATCCGCCCTGCCTAGGGTAACAGCCGTAAAGGGTCATGTATTTCCCCTCTTTTTTCTTTAAGACCCTTGGAGCTTTGATATCATAGGATTTGTAAAGATACGCGCCAATTACGGAGCCCCCATGATCGAAACTCCCTTCCTTGCCAAAACCCATTGCCAGTTGAGGTTTTGTCCAGTTCAATAGGTCTGAACTCTCTGCGACAAAACTATGATAACCCTTTCCGTTTGACCCGATAAAGCTCATGAACCATTTCCCTCTTTTACCGGGGATCTGATAAACTGTGGGACAATCGAAGTTGTGAAACCTTTCGTAACCCGGGATTTTAAGTTCTGCTTCGATCACTGGGTCGGCATAATAGTGCCAGCCTCTGTAAGGTGCCGACCAAGCATCCAAAGTGGCCTGGTCTATTGTCGCTGTTACATCGATATTCTTAGCAGCGTCTTTCTTTTTTGAATTTCCTGATCCATTTGCATGAATAAGCATAAAGCTTACGATCATACAAATGGTCAAAGTGGTTTTTTTAATCATCCGTAATGAGATTGGATCAATTTTAAATGCATACTAATTCACTATTAGATGTAACGTGACATCTAATAGTGAATCGATTTTTTGCAGAAACTAAGTGATTCCTGAGGTCTTAAGCCACGTGATTACACCATCCAAGGACTTGCGTATTCACGGGTGAGCCATTTCGGATCGCCGGTACCTCCGGTGAATTCGTATTTGGCAGGATCCCAAGTGAAATGTGCATGGTGGTAATAGCTCTGATTCATCAAGTGACAACAGATGGCACTATGTGCACCCACAAGCTCACTGGTAATTGGCTTCTTGCGACTCTTCAAGCACTCCATGAAATCGTTGATGTGATTTTTGCTTCTGTAAAGTTGAGTTTTTGAATTTTGCAGGTAAGCCTTTTCTGCTCTCGCTACTTTATCGGCACATTTGGCTTTACCCTCTTTGTGTTCGGCTTCTGTAAATTCGGTAATGTTTTTACCTTCGACGATGAGTTCAAATCTACCTCTGTTAACCATTACTTCCCCTTTTGAACCAAAGAAATGAACGCCAAAGCCATCATTTTTGTGCTCCAGTGTGATGCCGTTTGCGTAGACAAATTTGCATCCGGAAGTAGCCTTTTCATCTGCAGGAGGGATCACTTCTACTGGACCGCTATTATCCATTCCAAGTCCCCACTGGGCGATGTCTAGATGATGCGCTCCCCAGTCGCCGACCATGCCAGAGCCATAATCCTTGTAAAGCCTCCAATTTGGAAAATGGTCATGCACGCCACGCGGACTTAGGACTGAATTGTATGGACGACGCGGAGCAGGACCACACCACATATCCCAATTTAATCCTGGCTCTGCTTGTTCTTCAGGAAGTTCACATGGAATTCCTGGTCCTCCAAAGCTGCATTCGACATGACTAATCTGTCCAATCACGCCATTTTGTACTAGTTCGCAGGCGACGCGGAACTCGTTCATCGAACGCTGCATCGAACCTGTTTGTAGAACCCTTTTATTCTCTTCCACAGCCTTCATCACTTCGACAGCTTCGTGGATATTATGTGTTAGAGGTTTCTCACAATAGACATCTTTCCCTGCCCGAAGTGCGGCAAGCATCGGAATGGCATGCCAATGATCCGGAGTCGCGATAACCACAGCATCAATATCTTTGCGGTTGATGATCTCACGGAAATCTTCGTAAGCCTTACACTCATCATTTTTGTAAAAATCGTTTGCTATTTTTTGATAATGTTCCCTGCGAGTTTTATCCACATCGCAAACGGCAACAACCCGGTTGTCAGGACGTGCCATGAAATTGCGCATTAGTCCGCGCATTTGTGTTCCCATCCCAATGAGACCCAAGGTAACGACATTATTTTTTTTTGTACTAGGCCATCCGCAGGAGTGCAGGATTAGTGGGCCGACCACGGCAGTCGCCGAAAGATTTCTGAGGAATTTTCTGCGTGAATTTTGCATGTTGAAGTTAGTTAAAATGGTTAAATAGATCCTTCGAAGAGATAGAAAGCGATCAAATCAATCAGCTTTATCTGCTATTCTCATTTCCCTACAAACTTATTAAAAA
>JAPLDS010000046.1:55000-101165 GCA_026391295.1 Bacteroidia bacterium
CAGGTCCCTACAAACTTATTAAAAAAATGGATAATTGATACTTCAGTTATGTTAACAAGGCTTAATTCTGATCTTGTGTCTATTAGTAAATTCAATTATTAATCCAAACTAAGAGACAAAAATGTCCCATTGACTGATTATTTTCGTCTTTCTACTGATTTAATTATTGAACCGAATGGTTGTTTCTTATTTTCGTCTTTATCATATTAATCTCTAATAATAGCGCTATGAAGACAAGAATTTTAGCAACACTTATTATCCTTCTATCAGCAGTAAGTTTTGGCTTCTCTCAGCCTAAAGAAGGTTCTCCACAACCCCCATCTTTAAAAGATCGAATCGGAATGATCGAAGAGCGGATCTGCAAGCCTCTAAATCTGGATAAACAGCAGACCGAAAAAGTAAGTTCGGCTTTTAATGAATTCTTTAAAGGGATGGAAAATTTAGTCGACAAGAGTACAATTCATCCTATGAGACCTGAAAGATCAAAGATTGAGATACTCGAAAAGATCAGAGATGAGAGAGTAAGGCTGGTTATACCTGCTGCATTATTTCCGAAATATCTTGAGCTGGAATTGGCAGGTCGACCAAAAGGCCCTGGAGATAGCGGTCATGGACCAAATATATAATAAACACTTAACCGAACATGAATAAAATGAAATTTAAAAATTCAAAACTAGCGATTGCCGCCTTCGCATTTACTGTATTCGTAATTACGTTAGGCTGCAGTAAAAAAGATGTCATTTCGACGGTGACTACCACGGACAACACATCCGTGCCAGCGGTGTATCAGAAAATCTATGGTGCGACAAGTATTACCACTGATGGGACGTGGGTATATATTAAAACAAAAGATCTGCCCGATCATAAAAGTGCGTATTATCCCGCTTCAAATGCTTTGTATGAAGCCTATAGCGGAACTACTTTTGGGGGTCATGTTTTTAATAAGAATCCTAACTCAATAATTGAGCAAACGGGCAACTTTAAAATTCCCCTGAATCCTAAGGTTAATGCGGCACATGCTGCAACTCCTCTAGGACCTATTGGAATTGCCCTTAATGGAGTTCCATTTTTTAATCAGTATGCCGGACCGAGTCAGCCACTTTCAAACGAGATCGTATCTTTTGATAAATATTATGGCCATCCGCAGCAATCGGGAATGTATCATTATCATGTTGAACCCTTATACTTAACCACGGTAAAATCAACAAAGTCCGGTTTAATGGGGTTTTTGCTTGATGGATTTCCTGTTTATGGACCTCAAGAAGAAAATAACACGGTCGTATTAAGCAGTGCATTGGATCTTTATCATGGGCACACGCATGCAACGGTTGATTATCCCAATGGCATTTATCATTACCATTTTACAAGTGATGCTCCATACTTAAACGGCAACGGATTTTATGGAACAGCAGGGACTGTAACGCAATAATGAGGCACTATTTCCTATATCTATTCATTCTGTTGGTTTATTCTTGTGATGGGGATAAGCCCAAAGGTAGTATGAATGTGGAAATAGTCCCTCTTCGCTATTTATCGAAATCAGCAAATGGTATATCCATAAACAACGGCACCGTTTTTTTAAAGGGGGAAAAATTTAGTGGCTATTTAGTTCAGCTTTCCCCTGCTGGAAACGATACGATTGCTTTGGAGGGATATGTAAACGGACTGTTGAGTGGAGGTTCAAAGAAGTGGTTTTCTAACCGGCAATTAATGGAGGAGCGATATTATCGACAAGGGAGAAAAAATGGAAAGCAAGTTGCTTTCTGGCCCAATGGAAACAAACGCTTTGAGTTTTTTGCAAAGGACAATGGCTATGAAGGTGAGCTAAGAGAATGGAACGTAAATGGACAGCTATTTCACTTAGGAAATTTTCTAAATGGACAGGAAAATGGATCACAAAAGATGTGGTATGAGAACGGTAAAATAAGGGCAAACTATGTTATCATCGATGGTAAACGGTATGGCTTATTAGGAACTAAAAATTGTAAAAATGTATCGGATAGTATTTTTGTTGTTAGGTAGTCTTTGCTTGTTAAGCTGTGCTGAAAGGAAATTGCAACCCATTGTATTGCCCTATTATAACGAGCCAGATTTTACCCCTTTGTTTATCAAAAATAAGCAGTCGGTAAAAGACTCTATCACTCATACTATTGGGGACTTCTCATTCTTAAACCAAGATAGTAACCTCGTCACACAGCAGGTTATTGAAAACAAAATCCATGTGGCTAATTTTATATTTACCACCTGTGGCAGCATTTGTCCGGTCATGACTAAAAACATGAAAATAGTTAGTGATTCTTTGGCGAATGATCCCAATCTAATTTTCCTCTCCTTCTCCGTAACACCCTGGATCGACAAGCCAATAGTTCTCAAGAAATATAAGGCCAGAAATGAGATTACAAATCAAAACTGGGAGTTTTTAACCGGTCATAAGTCAGATATTTACAAGTTGGCCAGACAATCCTATTTTGCCGAGGAAGACCTTGGATTTACAAAAGATAGCACTGAGTTTTTGCACACCGAGCATTTTATATTAGTCGATAAATCAAAGCGAATACGGGGAATTTATAACGGGACCTTAGCATTAGAAATGCAAGCCTTAATTGCAGATATCAAAACGCTGCAAAACGAGAAATAAAATAATTCGGATCATAATCGCCATTGTTTGCTTGTGTCATCTTTTTAACCATTAGGTTTCTTATTGAAATGCTCTCTCTTAATTCGCTATAAAACCATCTCCATTACTCCGGTCCTTGTTTAAGACTGATTCTTCCCTTCCTGCTTTTATAAAAGATTATCCAATTGGTATTTTTAGTTGCTGGGACCAAATGGCTACATTATTTTTAAATTTACGTTTTAAAAAAGGGAATATTTAACACCTAATGGTCGTATTCCTGTCGTATGCTAAACTTTCAACAAAACTATATCACAGCTTAGGACTTTTTAGGAGTCCCTCAATAAGGCTTATTCCAAGTGCCTAAAAAGACTTTCGATGAAAAAAGTTGCGTCTCTAATTCTGCTCTCATTATTCTTTGTTTGTCAGGTCGGATTGGCTCAGAAAACAATCCAGAAAGTGGCGGGCTCCGTTTTAACCCCAATCAAACTAAGCACTCAAGAGATTGCCGGCCGAACTGTGCTCCGTTTTGAGCACGAGTGTTCTGTTAAATTAGGCAATAAGGTCCCCCAGAAACGGTTTTTTGATGTTGTGACACCAAAAGATAGTAGTTCAAAACATCCCTTGTTAATTTGCTTGCACAGCGCAGGTGAGAAAAATAATACCGAATGGCGCACGAATGTTCCTCGAATTGCAGCTGCAGGAGATGACTTCGTTGGACTGATTCCGAACTGTAATTTCGATGCCGAATGGTGGTGGGGTCATGAAGAGATCATGAAGGATAAGAAAAAATACGAAGATTCAATAACCTCAACGGAGGCGCGAATCCTTGCTGAGATCGAATGGGTGGTCCAAAAATACAATGTCGATCGGAACAGGATTTATATGCACGGCATTTCAATGGGCGGTAGTGGCACCCTCGGAATCGGGATGTCGCATGGTGATATTTTTGCGGCACTCTTTGCAGGGGTCCCGGCAGGCGCTGATCATATGTTATTTCGACAAAAAATCGCTACAGATAAAAATCCGCCTCCGGCTCTGGTCTTTTTCTCGCAGACAGATGATTGGTCGGCTGAGATCCCTTTGCTAATTAAAGCTGCAAAAGAGAACCGTTACGCTTTAGTGTGCGCATGGGGTCCGTGGGGACATCAGAATCACTATGAGATGACCAACCCCGCAGCGTTTGAATTTCCATGGCTTTCGATTCGTCGAAATGAAGCTTATCCAGTTTTTACAAATACTTCCAGCGATCAGAAATTCCCTGGGTGTAAATCGAAAGAGCCCGATCAGGACGGACAGATAAATGCATTTTTTCGTTGGACGAATATCAAAGACCAGTCAAACGCTTTCGCGATGCAGATTAAATTAGTCTCACAAGAGGAGCTAAAAAACAAGGATGAATTGCCAACAGAGATTGTAACAGATGTTACACTCCGCAGAATTCAACAATTTAAAATTGAACGGGAGAAAGACTATCGTTGGACAGTCTCCGTGGCTGGTATTCGGAGTGCTGGAGGCCGAGTGAAAGCAGATAAGGATGGGCTGATCACCATTCCAGGGATTAAAGTGACCGCTCAGCCGCTTCGAATTACTCTTTTTAGCAAGGAATAATTTAAATGGTATTGTAGCGAACCAAAGAATTAGGTTATCCGAGTAAAATTGGGTTTATAAGATTAAATTCCTCAACTCTTATCCCTTCAAAAATTGCCTTATACCCATTGCCTCAAGTAATGAATTCGCTTTATTTAATCGAATACTTCGCCTTATATTTCTCAAATAATTGCGATTGCTTATTGTCAAGATTGATCTCGCGACCTTGAATAAAGGCTTTGGTGACCTTGCTAGTTTTCATGTCGAGTAGATCTCCTTCACTGATTACAATATTTGCATCTTTCCCCGCCACTAGGGTACCTGTAATCTGATCGATCCCTAAGATCTTAGCTGCATTAAGGGTTAGTGCAGAGAGAGCCTCTTCTTTTGTTAATCCGTAGGCCGCCATCGTCCCTGCCTGGAAGGGGAGGTCGCGCTGGCGCCAATAGCCAAAACCCTGATCCAAACAGATCGTAAATAGCACACCGGCCTTCTGAAGCACTGCTCCTGTCTTATACGGCTGGTCTATATCATCGTCTTCTGCAGAGGGCAGGCTATGCGGTTGCGCCAAGATCACCGCTACCTTATTCTCCTTAAGAACCTCGGGGATCAAATAACTATCAGAGCCACCTACAACGACTAATTTAAATCCAAATTCGCGTGCGAAATCAATCGCTACCATCATCTCACGGACTAGATCGCAATGAACGAAAAGCGATTGGCTTGAATTAAACAACCCTTTAACGGATTCGAACTTTAAATTTGTTTTGGTATGCACAGGCTCCATGTTATAAGCTTTCGCCTCTCTGAAAAAATTCCGAATCTCCTCAATAGTCTCGAGTCCCGACTTGACCTGGTCGGTTCCTCCTGGTCGGTTAAGTAGAACTGGGAGATTTAAATGTATTCCATTATCCATCTTATACGCCGCATCTTCCCAGTTCCAAGCATCGAGCTGCACCACTGATGAGGTGCCGCTCAGATAGCCACCCGACGGAACAATATGTGCCAACAAAATTCCATTGCTGCGCACTGTATTGATAACTTTGCTGTCTGTATTGTACGCCACTAACGAATGAATATTTGGATTCATCGTGCCAAGCTCTGCAAAATCGGCTGTAGCGCGAACGGCGCTAACTTCAATCAGTCCAAGGTTCGTGCTGGCCGCAATAAGTCCAGGATAAAGTTGCTTGCCCTGCGCATTAATGACCTGGGCATTTGCTGGAGCATCATACGCCCCACTCCCTACCGATACGATTTTCCCCTTATCAAAAAAGAGATATCCATCTTCAATAATCAGACCATTGCCCAGATGCATGGTTCCATTTTTAATCAATACCGGAGTGCTCTGCGCGGCCATTGGGTGCATCGTCTCCTGTGCCTTCGCTACGAAAGAGATCACTATTAAAAGGATAAAGAATATTTTTCGCATAAGTTAGTTTTCAAAAAGGAATAAACTGAATTGTGATGAACTTATTAATTTAAATCCGTTGATGGTATTTGAGCGACTACTCTTGTGTAGACGATCTTGAAGATTCTCTGTTTTCAAGTCTGTCGAGTAAGCTAGTCCCATCGTGACAACCCTCCTCGCAGTAATTCCTCACTGCAAAGGATGGTGCTGCCGGAACAGTTTTCTCTCCATCTTTTTTTGCACTGATCATCTTCTGAAGCAGACGGGTGCGCTCAGTAAGAATTTGCTCTCGTAATTTTTTGTCTCTCTCTCGATCAAAATAGATGACTCCATCGACCATGGTTAGCTCAGATTTTGCATAAATACTCAATGGATGATCACTCCAAAGGACTAAATCAGCGTCTTTCCCAACTTTAATACTTCCAGTCCGATCGGCAACATGTAACATCTTAGCCGGATTCAACGTGACCATTTTTAACGCCTCTTGTTCATCCATATTGGCATACTTTACACTCTTGGCTGCTTCCTGGTTCAGTCTTCTAGCCATCTCCGCGTCATCACTGTTCAGCGCTACATTAACGCCGTTTTTCTGCATTAAGAAAGCATTTTGAGGTATCGCATCCACCACTTCCATCTTATAATTCCACCAATCGCTAAAGGTTGAAGCGTTTGATCCATGAGCATTCATTTTATCGGCAACTTTATATCCCTCCAAAATATGGGTGAAGGTGTTAACCGTAAAATTAAACCGATCGGCAATTTTAATCAGAGAGTTAATCTCACTCTGAACATAGGAATGACAGGTGATAAATCGTTTTTTATTTAGGATCTCCGATAGCGCTTCTAACTCTAGATCTTTTCGTTTTGTGGGTCCCAGCTTTTGGTATTCACGAGCACGAGTGAACGCATCGGCAAGCACCTCTTCAACACCCATTCGGGTATCTGGAAAGCGAGTACTGCTCGGATAATAGGAACGTTTTACATTCTCTCCTAAGGCAAATTTTATAAACGGATCCCAGTTGCTGAATTTCATCTGTTCGGCATTTGCCCCCCATCGTAATTTGAGCAGTTGCGTCTGACCACCAATCGTGTTGCAGCTTCCATGCAGAATATGACTTCCAGTAACCCCACCGCTAAGTTGACGATAGATGTTTACGTCATCGGGATTAATGACGTCCGTAATTCTTGATTCTGCTGTTACGCTTTGCGAACACTCGTTAACCTCACCACTGACTGCGATATGTGAGTGTTCATCAATAATTCCGGCAGACAAATGTTTGCCTGTCCCATCAATAATACGGGCCTTACCTTCCGAAAGGTTTTTCCCAATCGCCGCAATCTTTCCTTTTCGGATTAGCACATCTGTACCTTCTAGTTTTCCTCCCTTTTCATTGGTCCAAACTGTTGCATTTTTTATTAAAATAGTCTCTTGTGAAGGGATTTCCTGGCTGCCATATCCGCCAAATGGAAAGGTAACTACCCCCTCGTTTTTAAATGGAGAATCTGCTTTTTTTGTTTTTGCTGTGTCAGCATCCAGCGATAGCTCTGAGCTTTTTGTGGCCACCCAAATCGCTGATTTCCCCGTTGAGAATAGTGCTGTTCCATTCCATCTCTCCTCGCTCATTACTCCGCTAAGCTTAACCTTAAACAGAGAATCTTTTTTGGCAGAAAGGGATAATCTGACTAGCCGGTCGTTCATCTCAAGCTCACTCTTTAAGGTGTCTTTCGCAATCAACAGTATCTTGGGTTTTGCTGCATCACCTTTCAACTCCATTCGGTAGGTCTCGTTGTTCAGTGTCAAGGTATAAATCCCATTTCGGTCTTTCCAGCCTTCATCTTTTACTACATATCTATTTCCTTGAACCCAGTTTTGAAAGATCACGGTTTTCTCGGCAAAAACAGGAGCTGAGGTGATTAGGAAATTTGCAAGTTTACCTTTCTCAAGACTTCCTACTTGATCATACATTTTTAATAAGTTCGCCGGAGTCTTAGTCAGCGCATCTAGAGCTGCCTGTTCGCTTAGACCGGCTTTTATCGCTTTACGCAGATTAGGGATAAAGGAGCTCAGCTCTTTTAAACCGGTTGAGGTAAGGGCGAACGGTATCGTTGCTTTTTCGAATGCTGCTGGATTTAGTGGGGCCATCTCCCAATGTTTTAGATCGGCCAGTGAGACAAAGCGCGAGTCGATAGGATCGTCCACATCCATGGCAAGTGGGAAGTTAAGTGGAAGTATAAAAGGAGCATTGGTCGCTTTTATCTCGGCGATACGTTGATACTCGTTTCCACCCCCTTTAACGATAAATTGAACTCCAAATTCATCTCCGACTTTATCGGCTCGCAGATCGTTCCACTTATCATTTCCTTCGAAAATCTGAGGTAATGCGCGATTGTCGAGAAAGGCTTGCAAGGATAAGTTGATCCCTTCCTCTGCTGGTTTTGTTTGATACCATTGCGCATCGAGGAAGTTTTGACGCAAAAGTGCAATCGCACCCATCAAGGAGGTTGGATAATCTTGTGTACTGGAGCCCTTGTCGAACGAGAAGTTTGCCGAAGCTTTTTCTTTGAGCATCACCTTATTCTCTTTTTCAAGGCCAAGCGTTACAAACGTACCAGTGCCTCTTGATATCCCATCCATCTGATGGCTAAGCACCGCACCAATTCCAATAGCCCGTAAATCTTTTGCTTTTGATGGGTTGACTTTAAATAAATCGGAACTTACATTCTCAGATCGAATGGCTTGATTCCATCCAAATGCTCCTTTGGTGGATGAAGTCATCTGTCTCCCACGATCTCCGGAACTTCCTTCTGTCTTATTCGCTGAAACCCCATAATCCGAGTAGATATCAATAAATGAAGGATAGATATACTTCCCTTTACAGTCAATAACCACGGCATCTTTAGGAATCGGCAGTGCTGATCCAATATTTTCAATCTTGCCATGCCTAATAATCATCGAAGCATCTTGCAAGGTGGTCTTAGAATCCTTGATGATTGTTGCATGGATAAATGCGGTGCATCCTTCGCGGGGATTTGCGACGTCATTAAGCGGGAAAGTCTCTTGTCCAGCTAATTGAAATGATATGGTAAGGATTGCACTAACAAGAATAATGGCTAATCTGTTCATTGAAGGGGAATTTAAACGATGGATTATAGAATGCTAAAATAACAATTCATTTGATCACTCTGCAAAACTTTTTTCTGCGAGATGCGGCTTTGTTAATTTTAAAAGAACAAGTTTTGTTGATTGGTTAGGACAACTGTTTTTTGTCTTGAGGGCAGTTAATCTAAATTTATTAATATTGGGTAAAATTAAAACCAATCTTAAACTTGTTTTTAACTCACAGATGCGCCCTATGAAATCTGATCGCGTTGATGGAACGGCTAATGTTTCGCTTTCTTCAAAAAAGCTTGACTACTCGCTAACTGGGAAGAATACCAAAAGAGCGGTGGAGTTAGGACTTGCTGAAGCCGATTGGTATCAAACTCCCGTGCCGCGTGCCACTATGCGTGAATTATTAACACGTAAAAATGGGCCTGCTATTCGGGATACACTCTTACTTATCGTTGTCTTAGTCAGCACCGCGGTTACCACGGTAGTTTTCTGGGGTACCTGGTGGGCTGTGATTTCTTATCTTATTTACGCTGTATTTTACGGCACTAGCTCTGATTCAAGATGGCATGAGTGTGGTCATGGGACCGCTTTCAAAACAAACTGGATGAATGATGCTTTGTACGAGGTTGCATCTTTTATGGTTATGCGCGAATCGGTGGTCTGGCGCTGGAGTCATAACCGTCACCATAGCGATACTATAATTGTTGGACGCGATCCAGAGATTCAAATTCCACGTCCACCAAACTTGTTGATGCTCGCACTCTCCCTTTTAAATTTGCCCGGCTACAAAGCTTATTATCCAGGTCTGATTCGTCATGCACTGGGCAAGGTTACTGGGGCAGAGAGGACTTTTGTCCCGGAGACTGAATTTGGAAAGATATTCAGAAATGCACGTATAATAGTTCTCATTTACACCTTAGTAATTTTATCCGCCATCGTGTTAAAGACTTGGATTCCTGTTTTCCTATTTATCTTGCCTCAATTTTTTGGCACCTGGTTGATGATTTTGCACAATACTCCGCAACATGCTGGTCTTGCTGAAAATGTATTAGATCATCGTCTGAATTGTCGCACCGTTTATATGAACCCCATAAGTCGGTTTATTTATTGGAACATGAACTACCATGTCGAGCATCACATGTTTCCGCTCGTTCCCTACCATGCGCTTCCTAAACTTCATAAATTGGTAAAAGACGATTGTCCACCTGTCTATCCATCTATTTACTCCGCTTGGAAGGAGATCCTGCCAACGATAATTAAGCAAGTGAAAGACCCTTCGTACTGCGTGAAACGAAAACTGCCTGAATCTAAAGGGCGAATTGACGAGCGCATATTACGCACCGATTGCCTCCCGGATGCCGACGGATGGATAGAGGTTACTGCTTCAGCTCGTCTGATTAATGAAGATGTGATCCGCTTTGATTCCGGGAAGAAGACGTTTGCGATACACCGCGATAACGAGGGAAAACTTTATGCTACCGATGGTATTTGCACCCATGGAAATACCCATTTAAGTGAAGGTCTTGTAAAAGGCAAGATCATCGAATGCCCGAAACACAACGGCCGATTTAATCTGGCTGATGGTTCCCCAGCTCGAGCCCCAATTTGTGCTGGATTGGCCACTTATCCGGTGGAAGAGCGAAACGGCTCTATCTGGATTAATCTGAAAAGAGCAGGGGGCGACGGAGCGCGTTCTGAGAAAAAATACGAGCTCGTTGTTATTAGCAATTTAAGTGTCTCTACGTTTATTAAAGAGCTTGTTTTGGAGCCAATTGATGTCAAAGAAAAAATGGTGTTTACTCCTGGCGACTATATGCAGATTGATATTCCAAGTTACGAGGAGATCGGTTTTCACGATTTTGAGATTCCTGAGCCCTATGCTTCCGTCTGGAATCGTCAAGGTATTTTCAATCTTACAAGCAAAAATGCAGACTTGGGACGTCGCAATAATTACTCTCTTGCAAGCAATTGTGTAACCGAGCGAACGCTTAAATTTAATGTCCGTCTTGCCACTCCGCCTCCTGGTCAAGATTGCCCTCCAGGTATTGGGTCTAGCTATATTTTTAATTTAAAGCCAGGCGATCGGGTTTCTGCCATTGGGTCGTTTGGCGATTTTCATATCAAGCCAACTCAGAAAGAGATGGTCTACATCGGTGGTGGGGCAGGAATGGCTCCAATACGTGGGCACCTTGCACACCTTTTTGAAAATGAGTCAACAAACCGTAAAGTTAGCTATTGGTATGGCTCACGCTCGAAACAAGAGATTTTCTGCGACGATTATTTTGAAAATCTAGCAGATCAGCATTCTAATTTTAGTTTTAAGATTGCCCTCTCAGATCCGCTGACAGAAGATAATTGGAATGGCGATAAAGGGTTTATTCATGAAGTTGTATTTGAAAACTACCTAAAGAATCATCCCACCCCTAAATCCATAGAGTTCTATCTCTGCGGTCCACCAATGATGATTAAAGCCTGTCTTAAAATGCTCGCCGGCCTAGGTGTATCCGAAGAACAGATTGCCTTCGATGAGTTTTAATTAGTGGTCTACTCTGCTGGTCTTATAATAAGAAAGGGTTTAGGAAGGTAAAACTTCTTAAACCCTTTTTTTTATGTCTAATTCTTTGAAAAATTCTTGTTTGGGTTTGATTTTTTCGGAGTAAAATAGGCTAAATAGAATTTAAAGGATCGAATATTTTGAATGATACAGCAGGAAGAATTATTGATAAAATTTTATCGAATTCAGCCAATATTCTATCTTTGAAATCTAAATTCAATAAAATGAAATATTTTAAAATTCTAATTCTTCTTATTTTCTTCTCATTAAAACTTCAAGGTCAGTCGGTTGCGGATTTTACCATTTCATCGGTAACCGACAATCGCAGTTTTACCTTAAGTAAGTCGAAAGGTAAATTTATCGCTCTCCATTTTTTATTGAAAACAGAGTGTCCTTATTGTATAAAACATACCAATGACTACTTTGAAAAAGCGAGCTCATTACCTAATGTGCTTCAAATATTTATTAAGCCAGACGAAGAGAAAGATATTAAAGGATGGGCTGAAAAGTTGGGTGGCAATAAGGCTAATAAATATCCTATTTACCAGGATGTTAAGGCTAAGCTTGCGGATCAATTTAATATCCCCTCTGGCTATGCCTTTCATGGTCAAATAGTGCACTATCCTGCATTGATCTTGCTCAATGAAAAAGGGGAAGAAGTATTTAGATATATTGGCAAAAATAATTCAGATCGGTATTCATTTGAAAATTTAAAAGCAACGATTCAGGACCTAATGAATAAGAAATAGGCCCCAGTCCAATGCATCGTATATTTTTATTTTATGCACATATCAATTACAGGATTAAAACCAAAAGGTTTGTGGGGATTTATTCGATTTTGGACTTTAGCCATCCCCTCATTTGGTGAGGCAAAATCGGCCAAAGGGAATCTTTATAGTGCAGTCAAAAAAATCAACGGCTATAATTGTACTTTGTCGGCTTGGGAAAGTCGTGAACTCATGCTGGCTTTTATGAAAAATGGTGTTCATCTTAAGGCAATGAAAGCATTTACATCCATAGCAACCGGTCGAACATATGGGTATGAATCTGATATAATTCCAACTTGGGAAGAGGCCTATTCACTACTAGAATCAAAAGGAAAAAATTATTAAAACTTGCACTATGAAAACATCATTTAATAAGTTTATTTATATTGGGTTTGTCATTTTTGGAATTTATGAATTGGTCGCACGGCACTCTCCAGGTGATGCAGCAACATATTTGGGAATCGCTTTAGCATTTGATCCTTTTGATCAAACACAGTCATGGGAAAAAAGGCCAACTTGGCAAAAGGCAGTTTTAGTAATTCACCTAGCGATTGTTCTTGGTCTGTTTGGTTATATGATTGGAACTGCATCAGGTGATTTTAAGAAAGGAATCATGGATGGCTGGCAAGGGAAATAAATTTCTTGCTTTCCCCTATTAGGGTTTATGAGATTGGAGGAGGTTTGCCAAATAAATAGACGATAACTTAATCGGCTACTTCGCGCAGATCTCTATACTGATTCGTTTGTTTGGAATCGGACTATAAGCCAGACATTGTGCACAAGTCTGAACGACTGGGTTCTTCGGGATGGAAAAATAGAATTCATCCCCTTCTTTGATCGTGGAGGGGAAGGTACAGATGCTAGCCAATCCAAATACATTTTGATAAGTCTTACTCGTGATTGGATTTTGCCAACTAGCCTCATAGAGCGATTTGTCCACATTGCCCTCTATTATTTCAATGACATAATTCATGCAAATACCTTGCAACACCAATTTGCCTTTAAAACAGTCAACTGAAGTGCTACTCGACTTCTTGCATGCCAGGTTTAACAGAAGAGTTAGTATGAGTAAATATTTCATCCTTTAACAGGTTGATTGCTGAATGAATTAGATCCCTAAAGTTAACCCTTCTTAAGCACTTTTTCAGTTTTTAATGTCCTGAGCCGCTCGGTATAGGGATCAGCCAGACCTCTGCCACCTGAACACCTCTGCCACTTCCGCCGATTCCGGGAGGCCTGCTCCATTTGAGTCGTAGCTTGCCTGACTGTGTTGCTTCGGCAGGAAGTTCAAACTCCACCGGTTGGTAATCCATCTCTTTCGGACGCATGGGATGAACTTCAATTTTATCATTCGCAACAAGCCTGATAAGACCTCTTCCCTCTGGTCCGTAAACAATCCGAAGGCGATAACGGCTAGATTTATCTAGATCTGGATAGAACATCTCCAACGGATGATCGTGTATGGTTTCTGCATAGGTGCAGGATGAGATTCGGGCTTCATGATTCAACGAGCGGACCACCATACCAGAGGCAGGACCATATTGAAATGCAGGATCATCGGCATAGGTCGTCCCTCTAACAAGATGCGGCTGCGATCCTATCTTTCCCAGATCATCGTAGAAACCACCTTTGCCAGGATTACTCCAATTGACGATCTTGTCAAGTCGAGCCAAGCGCTCGGACTCATTGGCAAGAGTCTTAATCTCAGAAAATTGTTTGTTCAGCCAGGGTGCATTGTTCAATGGAAAGTCGATAAGATCGAGGTTTGCTCCCCGCCGCACTCCGATCGCCTTATATCGCGGCACGCTCAGCTGCATATGAATACTTTGGAATAGTGCCTCTGCCAGTTCAAAAACACGGGCATGGGTTTGAGCCCATTGCTTAATATCTGGGGTTGCTAGCGCCGCTTCTGCATTTATTATGGCGGTTAAACTGCCAGAAGAGGATGCTTTTCGAAGGAATTCTATCGCTTTTTGCTCTTGCACTGTTTCCCAGTATAGTCGAGTCTGGTCTGTTGCATCATAACAAGCACGATATAAAGCTTGTTGGAAGCGCCAGTTTTGCAGAATCTGTGGGGAGGCATTCTTTTCGAGTTCCTGAAATTGGACCAAAGTAGTCTGAACACCTTCGTTCTCAATCAATGCTCCTCTCCAATTCTGCTCTAGTTTAAGTAGTCCCTTCGAAAACGAATCTCCCATTTCTGAACCAATAAAATACCGACTATAATCGAGAAGAATCGACTCTATTGTAGCATCGGGATTCCATCCTAAACTACTCCAAAGAATCTTATTCACATCGTCGTTGCACCCTTCTGAGTAGGTAATAAAGCCTTGCTCGGCGAGTGGTTGTATCCGTTTAAAGATTGCCGACTCATCGACTGGACGTGGGTTAATAGGCTCGCGGTTGAGGGTTGCGACATAGGCAAAATCCCAATCCGGAACAGGGTATTGTGCCCAGGCAGAGTGCGTAATATCGGGATAGAAACGCATCTTAAACCGTTTTGGAACTTTTGCCCGTAAATCATCAAGGCTCTCAAATTGCTGAGGACCAAACACGATGCCTTCTAGCCAGGTGGGTTCCGTTCGCATAATGGTGTAGAAGTCGTTCATCCAGGCAGCATTAAATCCCTGCGGCGACATCCACATTTTAGCCCCTGGATGGAGTGTTTTAAGTTGTGCTGTCTGCTTCTCTAGCATAGGAAACAAGTTCTTTGGAGAGGTATGACCAGGATCACCTCCAGGGACAAATACGGCATCAACCTTTGGCAATTGTCGAAGGACATTGCCCCACTCTTTTAACGCTTTATCTACCGTGGCTTTGTCGCCATAGTCTTTTTCCATTGCAGGATACCAGATCCAACACTCTATCCCATAAGCCTTTGCTAGCCCCGACATTTTGATCATCATTTTCATCGGATCCATTGGAAAGTGAGGACTATCGAGATCATCATCTGAAACAGGAGGGAGTAATTCGATGGCATTCGTGCCAAAAATGATTAAGTCACGGAAGTATTGCTCCCACATGGGTGCTGACCATCCATCATACGAATTTGTTTTTGCACGATATCCTAACTGATGACCTCTAAGGGGATATTTTGGAGAGGTGGATAGATTCACGGAATTCGGTAGTGAGACTTTCTCTCTTGAATAATCCATCAGTCGCAGGAGTCGTCCAGCACCGAAAAGGACCCCTCGAGCATCGTTACCAGCAACAATTACCAATCCTGTTTCAAGGGTTAGAATTTGATATCCTTCGGGCTTATGATTATCTCCAGCTTTTAGTCGATTTGTCAAGGCAGGAAAAGAGCGAATGATCTCTTTCGTTTGACCAAGCACTACCCCTTTATCCCCATTACTTGGGAGCTTAGTGGAAATTGCCCAGCGAATCCAGCTCCGTTTCTCCACTTCATCAAGCAACATCTCAGATGCTTTCAGTTCCGGACCACTCATGCCTGGGGCGAGAACTAGCACTGCAGCAGAAAGGTCAACTGGCCCATTTTGAGCCTCGCTATTAGTTGGGTTTTGGGTTTCCCCACTCGACAAAATAGGAAGTATGACGAAGAAGAAACAGACAAGCAACAATACACTCAATCTTTTTTTACACATGACAAGGGCTCATTAAGTAATTATAAATTAATATATTGTCAAATCTAATAAAATCGATCATTATAAAATCACAATGATCTTTAATATTCAAAATATCGGACTAGAAGTTCTAGTGTTTGTAAATATTTTAATTTCAAATTCTTAGGCTAAAAATACCAGAATTAGTTACTTAATTTTACCCCTTATAACTTAAAAAAATACAGATGACACATCGTTTTCTTCCAATCATTTATGCAATTCTTTTTAGCCTTTTTTTCGCCAAAGAATCTAGGGCGCAAAAGCCAAATATTCTTTTTATTGTTGGAGATGACATGGGGTATAGTGATACCGGTTTTCAAAATTGCAAAGATATCCCCACCCCAAATCTAGATGCATTAGCAGCCTCTGGGGTCGTGTTCACGAATGGTTATGTGACCGGTCCCTATTGTTCTCCAACGCGAGCTGGCTTGTTGACCGGTCGTTATCAGCAGCGTTTCGGACATGAGTTTAACCCTGGAGGGAACATTCAAGGTTTACCACTTACCGAAACCACCATCGCCAATCGCCTTAAGGAATTGGGCTATGAGACCGGTGCTGTTGGTAAATGGCATCTTGGGGCACAACCAGCTATGCAACCACAGAAACGTGGATTTAATGAGTTTTACGGCTTCCTGGGTGGCGGTCATAGTTATTTTAAAAATTCAGGTATCCTAAGAGGGACTGAACAAGTGGATGAACTTGACTATACCACAGACGCATTTGGGAGAGAGGCCGTGAGTTTCATTGAACGACATCAGAAAAACCCGTGGTTTCTTTACCTTGCTTTTAATGCCGTACATACTCCCATGGATGCTACGGATGATCGTTTGGCAAAATTTACCCATATACAGGATAAACGACGACAGACTTATGATGCCATGATGCTTGCCATGGACGAAGCAATCGGCAAGGTCCTTAAAAAAGTTGCCGAAGTTGGACAGGAGAAAAATACGCTGATTATTTTCATCAGTGACAATGGCGGTCCGACGATGAAGGGGACCACGATGAATGGATCATCGAATTTCCCACTTCGAGGAGGTAAGCGCACAACGCTTGAAGGGGGTATTCGCGTGCCATTTGTCTTATCATGGCCGAGTCATGTAAAACCAGGCAAATATAATCTTCCAGTCATTCAGATGGATTTAAATACTACAGCTCTTGTAGCTGGTGGGGTGAAAATAAAATCAACGATGAAGCTCGATGGCGTTAACCTAATTCCATTTATTTCCGGCGAAAACTCCCATGCTCCTCATGAGGCTTTGTATTGGCGTTTCGGTGAACAGATGGCCATCCGAAAAGGAGATTTTAAACTTGTTCGTTACGATACCAATGCGGATACAAATACTGGCAAGCCCCAACCCGTAACGGCTGTTAAGTTATATAACCTAAAGGAAGATATAGGTGAAACAAATGACTTAGCCTCAGCTATGCCTGGCAAACTGAAAGAAATGCAAAGGCAATGGTACACGTGGAATGCGACCCTGGTAAAACCACTTTGGGGAGGTGAACCTGGCGATAACGATGGACCAGAGCCAGGAGCTTCGAAGAGAAAATAGAATTACAATGGGACTAAATACAATATTAACGAAGGCAGGTATTCGAGAAGCATCCGCATTAATTGGAATAAATTTTGAAGAGGTTTTCGGCCCCTTAGACCAGAGCGCTGTTCATCCATATGGCCGATATAGGTGGTCGGTATCTTATGCGGAAACGGGTGGTCCGATTATTCAAGCGTTGCCTCCCGAAGAAGAGATGGGCTGGACACCTTGGGAGGAGTGGCTTATGCTAAATGGCAAGCCTGTGCGCCGAGCCATGATCCTTTATCCGGTTAAGGAAATGGTCCGTAATGTTCCTCGTTGGAGGGTTCTCGAGCAAAGCGAAACAGATCTAGCTCCTCGCTGTGCAACAAAAGTAAAGAGCATAGAGGAACTATTCCATCGGGACCGAGTTATTGAAGCGGCAAATGCTGTTGGGTTTGATGCTCAGAAGTTGCTTGTCGATCCCCTTTCGGAGAGTGAAAGAGCGCTGTATATGCAAATGCGCTGGTCCATTGCTCCCCATCGACTAGCTGCCGATCTTCCAGTCATACAATGTCTACCTCCCTTGGATAAAATGGCTCAATGGCCTTGGGAAACTTGGTATACTGATGGGAAAACCCCTTTGATTCACCATGTCCATTATACTTATACGACAGAAAGAACATCATCTGAGGTATGGATTGAAAGAGATGGAGCTCCTCAGCGACCAGTTGAATTATTCGGTCATGACTGGTATTGGTACAACGATGTGTCAATGGCTCCTGCGCTGTCAGGTAAGATCGAATAGTCAAATTGTTTTTATCTTTAGCACTGCAAAAACCGATCGGAAACGGAAATCGGAATTAAAACTGAATCATGATTAATAAATTTTTATTTTTTGGACTGATAGTCCTGCTTGTAGAATACTACTCCTTTGTCGCTGTGCGAAGCGTTATCAAGCAAACTCCCGACAGTATACATGGCTATTTATTCTTGCTTTATATTATTCTATCGCTTGTAACTTTATGCGGCTTTTTTGCTTTATCACATTACGGAAGGGGAGTCTGGCCTTCGGTAACACTTAAATATGCAGTTAATATGTTGGTGGGCGTCTTTATCGGCAAATTCCTTGTGGCCACGATTCTCCTTTTCACTGATGTTGCGCTTTTGATTCCCAATCTGATTTCGTTTGCTAATTCATTTAAAAGTCATCCGATTGGATCTCCACCTGAAGGGTCACGGTTTATGAGTCGGTTTACTTTTATCTCCCAATTGGCTTTGGGAGTAGGAGCTCTGGTAACGCTAGGTCTTGGTTGTGGAATACGCAATAGATATCGTTACCAGCTTAAGAAAGTAAAGTTATCCTTGAAAAATCTACCGAGTGAGTTTAAAGGGCTTCGCATTATCCAAATTTCCGATATTCATTCTGGCAGCTTAGATGATCCGGAGGCAGTGTCCAAGGGTGTCGATTTGATCATGCGCGAAAAACCTGACCTGATTTTGTTTACTGGAGATCTTGTAAATAATCAGGCCGAAGAGGTGAATCCTTACTTAAAGATATTTGGACAACTCAAAGCGCCTATGGGTGTTTACTCAGTCTTGGGAAATCACGATTATGGCGATTACGTCTCTTGGCCTTCCGAAGTAGCTAAGAGGGAAAATCTGGATGCGCTGAAACAGCATCATGTTGATTTAGGATGGAGACTGCTATTGAATGAGCATGTTTTGTTGGAGCGTAACAGCCAGCAGATTGCTTTGATAGGTATTGAAAACTGGGGTGCTAGAGGGTTTGCTAAATATGGCGATATGAAAAAAGCTGTTGCTGGACTCGAGCATATAAATGTGCCAATCAAAATATTGCTTAGCCATGATCCATCACATTGGGAAGCCGAAGTGCGCAAAGAGTATCGTGATATTGACTTGACGCTCAGTGGCCACACCCATGGAATGCAATTTGGAATTGACATTCCCGGATTTAAATGGAGCCCCGTGCAGTATGTTTACAAGCAGTGGGCCGGCTTATATCAAGATGAAAACCAATCTCTTTATGTTAACCGCGGTTATGGTTTTATTGGATACCAAGGTCGAGTAGGAATATTGCCCGAGATAACCTTGATCGAACTGAGTTAACAGGTGAACTAAACTACAGCTATGAAATTATCGGTTTTAGACCTACTCGTTTTTATTGTACTGACCTTTGGCAGTGTAATTTTTGGCGCTAGCTTTTTCTTTAAAAACAAGACCTCTTCACAGTTTACTTCAGGTGGTGGTAAGATCCCCGGATGGGTCGTTGGACTTTCACTCTTTGCCGCTTTTTTAAGCAGCATAAGCTTCTTGGGTCTTCCAGGGAAAGCTTATATGTCGAATTGGAATGCCTTTGCTTTTAGTCTTTCCATACCACTAGCCGCTATTTTTTCGGTTCGGTTTTTTGTCCCACTTTATCGAGGACTGGGTAGCATCTCGGCTTATCATTATTTGGAAGTTCGATTTGGT
This sequence comes from Bacteroidia bacterium, assembly GCA_026391295.1. Taxonomy (GTDB): domain Bacteria; phylum Bacteroidota; class Bacteroidia; order Bacteroidales; family Prolixibacteraceae; genus JAAFHB01. The sequence goes on from JAPLDS010000046.1 coordinate 74,679, forward strand.
ATATGGGCAAGTGCTTATTATATCTTAACCAAGATTATGCATATGGGAGCTATTTTATTATTACTCTCCTTGCCTTTAAATGCGCTGTTTGGTTGGAACATACAAACTATCATCATCGTTACCGGAATTACCGTAACGATTTATTCGATGCTCGGAGGTATTCAGGCAGTCATCTGGACCGATGCGATACAGGGATTGATACTTATGGTAGGTGCTATTGTTGGTGCATTAATTCTGACGTTTTCGATGCCTGAAGGGCCGAAGCAAATCTTCGACATCGCCGCTGCAAACCATAAATTTAGTCTGGGAAGCTTTGGTTCTAGTCTAACAGATTCTACTTTTTGGGTCGTCCTTATCTATGGATTTTTTATGAATCTTCAGAATTTCGGTGTCGATCAGAACAACGTCCAGCGTTATATGACAACTGGCACGGAGAAGGAAGCCAAATCTTCTGCCTTATTTGGATACTTATTATATATCCCGTTGTCGCTGATCCTCTTTTATATTGGCACTGCACTTTTTGCCTATTACACTGCTCAGCCCGACTTGCTACCCGCTGAACTTAAAGTGGCTGGTTCGGGGGATAAGATATTCCCTTATTTTATTGCCACGGCACTTCCAACGGGTATTCGTGGGCTCTTAATTGCCTCCATCTTTGCCGCTGGAATGAGCAATATTTCTGCTAATATAAACGGTACGGCAACCATCATCTTAACCGACTATTACAAAAGATTCTTTAATCAGCAGGCGAATGAAAAATCATCTATGAAGGTTCTTTATGGCTCTTCGTTGATTGTGGGAGCACTGGGTGTAACGATTGCCTTATCGCTCGTTGGGGTTAAAAGTGTGCTCGATGCCTGGTGGATGCTAGCCTCCATCTTTAGCGGTGGAATGCTTGGCTTATTCCTTCTTGGTTATCTCTCCAAGTATGCCCGCAATATTGATGCTGTTATTGGGACAATTGTAGGAATCCTAATCATCATCTGGATGAGCTTGTCACCGCTTTATTTCACAGAAGGTAAATTACTGGCTTTCCGGAGTCCTTTTCATGAAGATTTGACCGCGGTCTTTGGCACCATGGCCATTACTCTTGTTGGATTTTTATTAGCCAGTTTATTCGCTAAAAAAGCAAGCTGAGGATCAATTTTTCTTTTTATTGGTATTTAGAACGTGCACCAAAAGGCAGATCCAGCCTGCAATAAATAGGACTCCACCAATTGGGACAATAGCTCCCAATATTTTAATTCCGGTTATTGCCAAAAGGTAGAGAAAGCCGGAGAAAATAATCGTTCCAGCGAGGAAAAGGTACCCCGACCATTTTAGAACTTTCGAAGGGTTGAGGTGCATCAAAATGCCGACTGCTAAAAGGGCAAACGTATGATAAAACTGATACTCAACGCCTGTTTTGTATACCGCAAGCATCTCTGGGGTGATCAGTTGTTTTAAGAGATGGGCCCCAAAGGCTCCAAGGATCACGGCTAATGCTCCGGTTATGGCTGCTGCAGATAAAAAGATTTTCATTTGATGGTTTTTATTTCAAGGTAAAACTACGAAAAAAGCGTGGTTATGGACTAGTGATCCCAATCACGGGATTTAAGGAAAAACAAGGTTTGGCCACCAAGACACCAAGACACCAAACTATCGGCTGACTGTCAAAAGGGCACCAAGGGCTTCAAATTTTCAAATAAAATAGCACACCTAAATATTCTTACTCCTTTATGCAGATTTTTGAGTTTATTTGTTCTTTAAACCCAAAGCTATGCTAAAAAAGAAATTAAAAAAAATCGGAAAGATAGTCGCGATAACGATCGGAGTCTTAATTTTCATCTTCTATTTTTATGTAGCATACCCACTTTGGGGATTGTTTTTCAATGCTCAGCGACATACTAATCCACCGCTGACACCTGCATGGGCATTGGAATGTTGGATATGGGATAACGATTTTAACAATGCAGCCACCGTGGATACCTTGGTGTATGGCTACAAGAAATATGATCTTCCAGTTAGAACGATCAATATAGATAGTCCATGGGCCATGCGTTTTAACGATTATCGGGTCGATACCATTCGCTATCCACATCCCAAAGAGTGGTTTGCAAAGAAGAAGGCGGAGGGTTATCGGATTGTCATGTGGACCACAACAATGGTTAACAGTCGAAATAAAGATACCCCAATCAAGAACTCTGAAGATTGGTATAACGAGGCTAAATCAAAAGGATATCTTACCGGAAATGGACAGCAAAATGGTTGGTGGAAAGGGAAGGGCGGCTTTATTGATTACTCAAATCCGGCAGCTATGACTTGGTGGAGAGGCATGCAGCAATCAGTTTTCGACTATAATATCGATGGATGGAAACTTGATGATACCGCCACACTCTCCTTTTATATGGCTGGACCAATCCCATTCTTATATCGAAGCACCTTCTCGGGATTGATGAGTCTTCGGACTTATATGGATCATTTTTATCGCGACGAATACCAGTATGGACTCACAAAAAATCCCGAGTTTATAACCCTAGGACGTTCCATTGACCAGAGTTTTCATCCCGAAGGTTTTGCCCCTTTAGATGCGGCTCCAGTAACCTGGGTTGGTGATCAGCGTCATATTTGGAAATCGAAAGATGTGGTTGATGATGGGCGCAAGAGTAGCGATCTTATCGTAACGGGCATTGGTGGTTTTGAAATGGCCATTCAAAGTATTTTATCGGCGGCAAAGCTTCGTTATAACGTGATTGGCTCTGATGTGGCAGGCTATTCTGGGAGTAAAATTCCAGCGCGACTCTACATTCGGTGGGCTGAGTTTTCGGCCTTTTGTGGACTATTTCTGAATGGCGGTCATGGAGAGCGGGCGCTTTGGCGAAGAACGCCACAAGAACTCGAGGTGGTTCGCAAATTCTCGTGGTTGCATACCGAGCTCGTTCCATATATGTATAGTTATGTGGTGACAGGTCACCAAGGGGGAAGAGTCCTTCAGAAGCCTGTCGAAGGAAAGTATCATTATCTTTTTGGAGATGATTTTTTAGTCGCCCCGATATATCAAGATTCGCTAAGAAATACGGTCACCTTGCCAAAGGGTAGATGGCACTATTTTTTCAAGGATAGCGAAGTGTATGAGGGTGGTAAATCGTTTGTGAAATCGTTTCCGCTTGACGAGTTTCCGGTCTTTATTCGTGAAGGGGCCATTGTTCCTTTAAATATCGAACGCTCCTATACGGGATTGGGTAATCAGACAAATACAGGTAAAGATACGTGGTTGATTTATCCAGGAATGGACAATGCGTTCACCCTTTATCACCCGGACAAAAGCGGTACCACAACCGTTACGATGAAGAACCTTTCGAATAAAATTGAGCTTACCCTCAAAGAGGTTAAGAAGCCTTCCGTGTATACGATTAACCTAGATAAGATACCTGCGAAGGTGATGTTTAACCAAGTAGATCTTAAGGATTCAGCAGGGTATAGCTATGATGCCCAAAAGCATCGTTTAAGAGTCGAAATTACTCAAGTCCAGGATGGAATTATTCAAATTGATTATTGACAGTTCAATTTATTTAAGCTTTGAGGACAATCTTCTTCCGATACAAGAGATAGGCTAATCCCCAGAATAGTAGCATGTGGGTTAGCGCAAAGATCAGTGATGAAACTCTTGGGTCGGTTGTTAAAGGACTAAAGAGATGGAAATAGAGCCACTCATAACCATTTTGATTCTTCCCATCTGGTTGAGGGAGATGAATTAATCCAATCAAAACCCTTACGTATAAGCTTGATGCGGCAAAAGCTAGCAGGGGATTTAGGCCAAAGACTTCGAAAAAAGGGGTCCAGCGACGGTATCCTTTTAGGTCGATAATCCAGATCAGAAGGGCTAAGACTACTAAGGCCCATCCTGCGCTATAGAGCACATATGAAGGTGTCCAGAGTGGTTTATTCAAGGGTAGGATAAGGCTCCAGATAATTCCAGCAGTGATACTTAATAGTCCAGCAGAGGCAAGTTTTAATACGCTCGTTTTGGTCTTTTCAAAGGTGCGAATATACACACCAGTAAGATATCCTAACAGGACGGTGGCTAGTGTCGGGATTGTACTCAGAAGTCCTTCGGGGTCAAACCGGATGCCAAATCCTCGGTATAAATGAAGCTCTCCTAAGATCCCGCGATCAAACGCTAATGTTGCATTCTGGTTGAGAGAATAAGGATCAGCACCTCCAAAATACCACAAAATCCACCAGTATCCACCTAAAATAAGAGCTACCAAATAGGGTAAGTATTTCTTTTGAATGAGCAGGACTAATACCGAACTAACGCAGTATGCTATCGCTATTCGTTGAAGAATGGCCATGATTCGGTATTTTGAGAAATCGATTACCCATTGTGGAAACGAATTGATAAATAGTCCAATGGAAAATATCAGTAGTGTTCGTTTTGCGATCCGCTTATAAATAGCGATGTCGTAGGGTTGCTCATATTTTGAGAATGAGAAAAACATCGAGATTCCCACCACAAAAAGAAAGAATGGAAAGACGAGATCGGTGGGAGTGCATCCGTGCCATTTCGAATGCTCAAAGGGCTCGAAATTATGAGTCCAGCTTCCAGGTGTATTTACCGTGATCATCGCAGCAACGGTGAGGCCACGCATAACATCTAAGGCCAGATAACGCGGAGAAGATGGTTGATTAGTTGAATTTAACTCGGCCATATTCAGTAGTTTTGAACTGTTTGGTTACAGTTCAAAACTAATAAATATTAGCAGATTACTTCCACCCTCCCCCTAAGGCTTTGTAGATATTCGTTACAGCATTAAACTGGTTTTTCTTGGCCTCAATTAATTCAAGTCTAGAACTCAAGGCATCGCGTTGTGCCATTAAGACTTCCAAATAGGTGGCTCGTGCTGACTTAAACAAGTCGTTTGAGATCTCAATAGACTTGGTTAGAGCCTCCACTTCTTTTGCTTTTAGACTATACGATTGCTCTAGGTGATTGATGTTCGACATTTCATTCGACACTTCAACATACCCATTTAAGATTGTTTTTTGATAGTTGTAAAGAGCTTCAAGCTGATAGGCATTCGCATTTTTAAATTCTGCTTTGATAGCGCTTCTGTTGATAAGAGGCACGGTCAAATCACCAACTAAGGAATAGAGCATCGATTGTGGCGTTGTGAATAAATATGCGGTCTTAAATGCTTGATAACCTAATGAGCCAGAGACATTCAGGGATGGATAAAACTCCGCCTGAGCAGCTTTTACATCACATTTAGTGGCAAATAACTCTAGTTCTGCCTGTTTAATATCTGGCCTATTTTTCAAGATCTGAGAAGGAATTCCAATCTTGATGGAAGATGGTATTTGAGCTGTAAACGTCTCTTTGTCACGAGCAATTTTTTGCGGGAATCGACCCAGCAAGGTGTTTATGTTATTCTCATTTTCGGCAATATTTTGTAGTAATTCAAATTCAAGTCCTTGTGAATTATACAGTTGGGCTTCGAATTGTTTTACCGCTAACTCCGTAACTACAGCTGCGTCTTTCTGAGCTTTTACGATCTCCAATCCATTTTTCTGTAATTGAATGGTCTCACGGATGATCGCTAATTGATTGTCTAATGCCAATAACTCATAATAGGTATTGGCAATTTCAGCAATCAGGTTTGTAATCACGAAGTTTTTACCCTCGATACTCCCGAGATAACGTGTGGCCGCAGCTTTCTTTGCATTGTGCAACTTGCCCCAGATATCGGCTTCCCAGCTCGACTGAAAGCCAACCATATAATCATTCAAATGTTCTGGGACTAATTGGCCAGGAGTGATATCGGCCGAGGCATCACCTGCTCCTTGTGAAGTATAATGCCCAACCTTGGTTATTCCTGCTGATCCAGCACCAGTAATCGTTGGGAACAACTTGCCACTTTTAAGACGTACATTATTTTTGGCTACTTCAATCTCTTGAAGGGTGGTCAATACATCGAGGTTATTCTTTAGCGCCGTGTCAATTAAGGCAACTAAATTCTTATCCGCGAAGAACTCTCTCCATTTGAGCTGTGCTGAATTGGTTGTATCAGTAGCTGCAGAATAAGACTGAGGCAGCGCTTGAGTATTGGTCGTTTGGACAGCTTTAGGGGCTGTGCAACTTGCATAGGTTATGCAAATCAGCAAAAATCCAAGTGGTATATTTCGTATAATTAGCCTCATTTTTTAAAATTCTTCAGTTAAAGGTTTTTCCTCTTCATCTTCTATGATGGGGTGTTTCTCGGAGATGCGGCCGAAGATGTAGTATAATCCAGGGACTATAAGTACACCAAAGACAGTTCCGAAGAGCATCCCACCAGCCGCTGCAGCTCCAATTGTTCTATTTCCTATTGAGCCTGGTCCAGAAGCAAAAACTAAGGGTATTAATCCGGCAATAAAGGCAAATGAAGTCATCAAAATTGGACGTAATCTTACCGAGGCACCAGCAATAGCTGCTTGAAAGACGGATAATCCAGAGCGGTGTTTTTGAACGGCAAACTCGACGATTAGAACCGCATTTTTCCCCAATAATCCAATTAACATCACCATGGCGACTTGGGCGTAAATATTGTTCTCTAGTCCAAGAATGCCAAGCAAGAAAAACGCGCCAAAGATTCCTGTTGGCAAGGATAGGATAATTGGGAATGGGAGAATAAAACTCTCGTATTGAGCTGCTAAGAGTAGGTATACAAAAATCAAACAGATTAAGAAAATATAGATAGCTTGATTGCCTCTTCCAACTTCATCTTTTGAAATTCCAGCCCAGTCGATACCAAATCCACGAGGTAATTTTTCCTTTGCAACTTGTGTGATCGCATCAATGGCGCTTCCGCTGCTATATCCAGGAGCCGCTCCTCCACTGATCTCAGATGAGTTATACATGTTATGTCGAGTGATCTCTTCTAATCCATATACTTTATCAACGGTCATAAATGCCGAATAAGGAACCATCTCCCCACGTTCATTTTTGACATAGAGTTTTAATATATCTTGAGGTAATGCCCGATATTGCGGTAGCGCTTGCACCATCACCTTATATTGTCTATCGTATTTAATAAAACTAGTAGCATACTCACTTCCAACTAAGGTTGATAGATTACTCATTGCATTGTCTATCGAGACACCTTTTTGTTGAGCTTTATCGTTGTCAACATGAAGCATATACTGCGGAAAGCTCGCGTCATAGAACGTAAATACAGAGGTGAGCTCTGTTCTTTTATTGAGTTCTTTTACAAAATCCTTACTCACGGTTTCCATCTTTTTGTAATCACCGCTACCAGTTTTGTCGAGTAGTCGTAATTCAAATCCTCCAGCAGTTCCATAGCCCGGGACAGCTGGCGGAGGGAATAGTTCAATCTTTGCCCCTTTAATATTCTTCATTTTCTCTTCTAGGTCTTTCATCACCTCATCAACGGAGTGTTTTCTTTCGCCCCAGCTTTTGAGGTTAACCAGACAAGTTCCAGAACATGCTTCAGTCCCCTCGGTTAGAATTTCATACCCAGCAATCGTTGAGACAGATTGAATATCCTCAATGGTAGCGGCAACTTTTTGAATCTCGGAAACTACCGCATCAGTCCGTTCGATGGTCGATCCTGCAGGCGTTAATACGATCGCATAAAAAACACCCTGGTCTTCATTTGGAATAAAGCCAGATGGTATTCTCGAACTTAGACTCCATGTGCCGAGACAGAATAAGACTAAGGTTAAAAAAGTTACAACTCTGCGATTTACAATCAAGGACAAGAAAGATTTGTATTTCCCTAATAGTTTATTAAACCAATTATTAAATCCCATCAAGAGCTGATTCAACCACGACTTACTTGGCGTTTTGCCGTGATTATTCTTGAGCATTACGGCACATAAGGCTGGCGTCAAGGTTAGGGCAATAACTCCAGATAGGATGATTGAGGTGGCCATTGTTACGGAGAACTGCCGGTAGAAGATCCCCACCGGCCCGGACATAAAGGCTACCGGTATAAATACTGCTGCCATAACTAAGGTGATCGCGATGATGGCTCCACTTATCTCGCCCATCGCTACTTCAGTAGCTGTTTTTGGATCGAGATTCTCCTCTTCCATTTTCGCATGCACCGCTTCAACCACCACAATGGCATTATCGACGACTATCCCGATGGCCAATACTAAAGCAAATAGGGTGATTAAGTTTAACGTAATGCCGAAAAATTGCATGAAAAAGAAGGTTCCAATTAATGAGACCGGCACTGCAATAGCAGGAATCAATGTAGATCGCCAGTCAGCCAGGAAAAGGAATACGACAAGACTAACCAATAAGAAAGCTTCAAGTAAAGTGTGAAGAACTTTTTCGATTGAAGCATCCAAGAACTTCGATACATCGTAGCTGATCTCATAATCCATCCCTTTGGGAAACGAGGTCTCTTTGATCTCGGCCATCCGCTTTTTTATGTTACTGATAACCGCACTTGCGTTACTTCCATACGATTGCTTGACCATAATAGAGGCAGCAGGCTTGCCATTGAACTTTGAATATAAGTCGTAATAGGTGCTTCCGAATTCCACGTCTGCAACATCTTTAATGCGCAAAGTTTGTCCATCGGCACTCGATCGGAGAATAATATTTTTATACTCTTCTTCAGAGCTAAACCGTCCGGGATATTTTAAGACATATTCAAAAGTTTGCGATTTCTTTCCGGAACTTTCGCCTGCCTTTCCTGGTGCCGCTTCGATATTCTGTTCATCTAATGCTTTTAGTACCTCTTCGGCGGAGATGGAATAAGCCAACATTCGATCAGGCTTAAGCCAAATTCGCATGGCATATTCTCGGTTACCAAGGATGTCTGCAAAGCCTACTCCATCAATCCTTTTTATATCAGCGAGAATATTTATATCCGCATAGTTGTAAAGAAAGTTGATATTCAAACTAGGATCTTTGCTATATAAATTAATGTACATCAGCATGTTTGATTCTTCGCGAGTGATCTTAACCCCCTCCTTAACAACCGCTGGAGGTAGTTTATTGATAACTGCAGCAACACGGTTTTGCACATTGACAGATGCGATATTTGGATCAGTACCTAATTCAAAAATCACTTGAATGGAGCATACTCCGTCATTTCCCGCATCGGAAGCGATATATTTCATCCCAGGAACTCCATTGATAGCTCGCTCTAATGGAATCACAACAGCTTTAATCATCAACTCTCCATTGGCCCCAGGATATTCAGCTGTGATGTTTACTTTCGGTGGCGAGATGGAAGGAAACTGGGTTATGGGCAATTGAGTAATTGCCAATCCCCCTAGAAGTGTAATGATAAGCGAGATTACAATAGACAGAACTGGTCTATGTATGAATTTATTGAACATGGTATGGGCCCTGTGTAAATTTTAAAACTAATTTTTGATTAACTGCAAATTGGCAAGAACTTCTTTGGCGGGGATAAACTTTGTTTCAATCTTCTCGTCTTCCTTAACATTTTGAATCCCTTCCAACAGAATTTTGTCATTCGCGTTGATGCCACCTTCTAGGATATAAATATTTGATAGTCTTTGCTTGATCGAGATGCTACGTGCGGAGAGAGAATTATTCTCATTAATCACATAAACATAGATCTTATCCTGAATTTCAAAGGTTGCTTTTTGAGGTATTACTAGCACATTTTTCAGATCACTCGTCAGTAGCACCTTCCCTGTCTCCCCATGTTTTAATAAAAAGTCTGGATTGGGAAATTTGGCTCGAAAAGCGATACTCCCTGTGTTTTTGTCAAATTCGCCAGCGATGGCTTCTACAACACCCTGATATTTATGGGCATGATTGTTGGCGAGCATCAGAGTTGCTCCTGAATTTCCTCCCTCTTTAGTTTTGAAGTCCAGATATTCAATTTCCGATAAGTTGAAATAGGCATAGACCTCTTTGTTATTTGAAAGAGTTGTTAAGAGTGTTCCTTCGTCAATCAAACTGCCGACTTTAAATTTTAGTCTGTCGATGGTGCCGCTAAATGGGGCTTTGACCTTGGTGTATGAGACATAAAGCTCAGCTAAACCCTGAGCCGCTTTTGCTTGATCTAATTTAGCAATCGCACCATCAAGTTCTGTTTGAGAAACAATATTTTTCTCAGTCAATTTCTTGATGTTTTGCATCTCTAACTCAGCAGTTCGAACATCTGATTTTGCTTTTAATAACTCAGCCTCATATTCCTTGGGCCTAATCGTACAGATAACCTGTCCGGCTTTAACAGTCTGCCCTTCATCAACATGAATCGATTCAATATACCCTTTTACTTTGGCATGAATCTCAATGTTTTGTAGCGATTGAATCTCTGCAACATACTCCTTTATAAAGGAGGTGTCCATTAAAAGCGGACTAGTTATGGTAAACTTGCCAGCTTCACTTTTATGCTCTTGGTTAGATTGGCAAGCCGAAAAACTCCATAATATATAGAGGCTAAATGGGACTAGGAATTTGTTCATAATGGGAAAATAGTTTTCAAAGAGATTTTATCTTAATTGAGTTAAGGCATTTGGATTTAATTCGAACTAAATTAGAGGTTTATAAACCCTGATTTAAAAGGTTATTTACGATAGGATCAAGCATATGGAGTTGCTATCCTATGGTTTGAGAATGTAAATCAGATTCGCAGTACGCGGCGAAGAATAAATAGAGACGATTGGGAATTAATGGAATTACTGGAATTCCAGTCTCTGTTGAATGGGCCTAGATGTGCATGAGATGTGATAAAGAAGAGCGTTTTATAACTGCTTTTTTGGAAGCTAAGACTTCTTCTTTCCGTATCATTTATTTCATCATCATTGATATCTAATAGGTCATCATTTAAGCTAAGATTCACGGCACTCGTTGAGACCTTTTGCAACAGGGATGTTTGTTGCATTATCCCTAAATCTTTAACCCCTTTTACTTCATGAGCAAATGGAATAATGGGATGCAACAAGGCCATCAAAACAATGATAAAGAATAAACCTATTTTCATAATCCCTGCAAATATATCTGTATAATCAGAACCAAAAAATTATTTAACATTTTTTTTGAGTCTGAACAGTACGGTCAATAGTAGCATAACAACTATACATAAGAGATTGTTCATCTAGATTCAGATCTGAAGTGAAATCTATTTTTGTGATTTCACTGCTAGAGTATAAATTATACCACCACGCTAATCCCCTTTTAATCAGAAGTTATATTCCTTATATTTGGCAGAACTAATGGAAGAGCTCTAACTAAAAGGAAACAGAATGAAGACGAAACAGTGGCTTGGAATTGTATCGCTAATCCTTTATGGGTTTATAGGTATGGCTCAGCAATCGGATGTCCATAGCCTTGTAAATATTCGAATAATTGACGCGAATACAACTCGTATTACGCCGGCCATGATCTGTTTAATGAACTTGAAAGATAGTTCGATACATACGGCACAACTCAAAACGATTGTCGGATCAACCTCTAAAATTCTCGATTTTTATGCCGGTATAGAGTTTAATAAGGATCGAAATTGGACCGGCCCGATACGCAAAATGAATGGCTCGGGAACCAATAGCGATCGTAGTACCGTATATGGAACATTGGCTTCACTCCCCTATTGGAGTGATCCTGTGATGTATCAAGTATCAGGTGATTTTGATATCGATTTGGTGCCAGGTAACTATCATATTAGCATTGAACATGGGAATGAATATATCCCAATAAGCGAAGATTTTGTCGTCACAGGCAAAGATCCGAAGGTGGTAAAATCTTATACTCTAAAACGTTGGATTAATCTTCCTCAGCTGGGTTGGTACTCTGGCGATGTCCATGTTCACCACCCGACAACCAAGCCTGAATTTAAAGATTTCTTGCTTGAATATGCGACTGCCGAAGATGTTCACATGGCTAATGTCCTTGAGATGGGTCACCATTCTGATGCCAACAACGATTTCAAGCAGGAGGGGTTTGATGAGAAATTTAGAATCTGCCGAGGAAATATTTGCCTTGCCTCTGGTCAGGAAGGTCCTCGCAGTGAATTTGGACATATCATCGGACTCAATATCAATCAATTTGTAAGAGAGCCTGATCCAGGTTATAACTATTACGATCTTGTATTTAAGAAACTACATCAAGAGGCTGGGGCGCTGGTGGGGTTTGCCCATTTTTCGTGGAATGGCTGCAGTCTTCCACGCGGTTTCCCCTGGTATGTCACCACTGGAGAGATCGATTTTGTGGAGTTACTCCAGTTTTCAAAAATAAATACACTCGATTATTACGACTATCTCGATCTTGGTTTTAGATTAACTGCTGCCGCAGGAAGTGATATCCCTTGGGGATCAACGATGGGGGAGGTCCGCACATTTGTCTATACCGGAAACGAATTTTCCGCAAATAAGTGGTTCGAAGGATTAAAAGCAGGGCACTCATTTGTGTCGAACGGTCCAGCACTTTTATTAGATGCTGATAGTCAGCTTCCGGGATCTGAAGTGCTTAAACTTAAAGGTTCAACAACGGCCATAACTGTCAAGGCAGTGTCTAACCCTTCCATTGGAGTGATCAGCAAAGTTGCGATTTACAATAGCGATGGACTTGTTTTAGAGCAGGCAAACACGGGGAAAAAAGACTCAATAGTTTTGAATATAAACCATGTTGTGTCACATAGTCAATGGCTTACAGCAGCTGTATTTTGTGAAAATAATGCGGTTGCTCATACTACGCCAATCTATTTTATTGTCGATAATCAACCTACCTGGAACTACAAAAGGGCTCCATCGATTATTCTAAAACAAGAAGCTGCCATAAATAAAACGGAAAAAGAAGAGAAGGTTAAGCCAATGCCGGACAAAGGGATCTTAACACGGTTAGCCAATGCCCGCGAATTTTATAAAAATCTGCTGGAGCATATCCAACATCCGGCGATCTCTGGGAATTAAAGATTTCACTACTTTAACGAGTTATGCCGAAGATCTTTTAACGCATACATGGTTCTCAAGATAAACCCTTTGTTGGTCCCACCTAGAATAACGACTGAGTCTTTTTTCTCTATCCGAATCACATGGTCAAGCCAATCTTTAGACTGACCTGTGGGAACAATCCTTTCGTCAATCCAACTTTTACCCATGTTTTGTGAACTAAATACATGCTGACTATCGGTATAGGTCGAATAGATGATCGTTCCGTTGCCGACATAAACAAAATCGTCGGCAGCTCCCCCAGGTTTAGCTAGAAATTTAATGGTTTTGGAGTGGCCGTTGCCAACATAAATATTACCAGCTTCAGTTCCTTGCAGATATCTGTTTCCTCCCAATGATTCCGTTGCATACAATGGCGACTTGTCAGCCTCTGCTAATCTCCCCCACGTCAGCCCATCGTCTTTGCTGCGAAATACGCACCCTTCCCATCCATTAACAATGATAAAGCTCTTCAGGATGGTAAAGCGATAGAGCCCTTTTGAGGTAAAGGATTTAAGTTTCGAAAAGGTGAGTCCTCGGTCGGTGCTTCGATAGATGGAGCCTCCCGAAGAATTCGCATCACTGACTAAAATTGTGCCTTGTTTTGTAATACAGATGCCATATGCCAAGGCATGACCTTCGGTGTTTATCCCGGAGGATAATTTTGTTATCCGTTGCCAGGTTTCACCATTGTCAACCGATTTGAAAAACTCGGAACTTTCGTTTAAGGCATAGCAATATCCATCTCCCGCGGACTGAATGCAAGTAATCCCAGATCGCTTTTCTGCAGATTCAAGCGTCGAGACTTGCTTCCAGGTGAAGCCATAGTCCATGCTTTTAAATATTCGGGCAGGTGTTGTATTCCGTGTTCCGACTAAAACCACCCCATGACCTAGATCTGCCATTGCATCAATCCGGCTGTGGGACAGAAGCTCAATAACCTTCCACGGAATGGCCGTTTGCGCAACAGTGTGCGTGAAAAAGATAAGTGCCAGTAAACTCAGCTTTATTTTCATACAAGGATGCAGACTTGATCGTTATTCAGGTAAAAGTAATCATTTAAGTTAGATTTTAGGTGAGTTAAATTGTTAGTTGGACATAACAATTTTTTGTCAGATTAAAATGTCCATCTTACAATCTCAAGTGAAATTGAATTGGTCAATAATTTTATTATTTTTGAATTAACCTACCTACGATTCGTGCTTACTAACTAGCATTTACCTTACTATGCTTCGATCAATTATTTTTAATGCCTTCTTGTGCCTTTCCTTAATGTCTCAGGGTCAGATTACGGCTAAGCAAATCAAGCCTCTTTCGTATTTCCAGCCTCGAATTGACAAGGGCGAAATAGCAGGTGTAGTGACGCTTTTAGCGACCAAAGATCGAATTTTAAGTCTTGAAGCCTCGGGGTATTCCAACTTGGAACAAAAAGTTGCGATGAAAACCGACGATCTATTTTGGATTGCCTCGCAGACAAAGCCGATGGCAGCTTTAGCTTTTATGATGTTGCTGGAGGAGCAGAAGATCTCCCTCGACGACACCTTATACAAGTACATCAAATACTTTAAAAATCAGAAGGTAGAAGTGGTGATTGACGAACATACCTCTGTACTTCGAACCCCAAAGAGACCAATTACTTTTCGTGATCTACTAAACCACACCAGTGGTCTACCTTCGGAACCTCCAGTGCAAAAAGGACCTTATGATCGAATTATATTAGAGGATATTATGCCGGGATATGCCTATACCCATTTAGTGAATGATCCAGGTGTCAAGCAAATCTATAGCACGATGGGAATAAATACCATCGGTAGAATGATAGAGGTCTTAAGTGGCTCACGATTTGATGAGTTTATGCAAAAGCGACTCTTTGATCCACTCGGGATGAAAAACACCACCTTCTATCCTTCCGAAGAACAAGAGGCGCGCATCGCAACGAGCTATGTAATGAATAATTCAGTCCTTAAGCCAGCCCCTTTGGGATTTACAAAACCTTTATCAGACAAACATCGAGTGGCCCAACCGTATGGTGGTCTTTTCTCAACTGCTTCAGACTTAGCTCGGTTTTGTCAGATGTGCCTCAATGGGGGCGAGTTGGATGGCCACCGATATATCTTACAAAGTACACTCGATAGCATGCTAGTCAAGCGATCTGCCGTCTCTCCGTTTGGTGTGGGATTTTTAATTTATAAGAATGGGACCTATGGTCATAGTGGTGCTTTTAATACAGATATGTCCATTTTTACTCGATCTAATCTGATCTCGGTGACCCTCGTTCAGATGCCTGGACTTATGGAATGTCGGGGGTATGTGCGTGATGCAATCTGGGCATTGGAGGATAAGAATCTTGCTAAATCAACTAAAAAATAAGTCGAATCTTTTTGTGTTAATTCAATGAAAAACAAATTATTATTTTCTCTCTTATTGAGTTTTGTACTATTTTCTGCGGTTACTTTTGGACAGCAATTAAAATTCGCTAAAGATGGTATGGCCATCCTAAAGGGCAAGCGAACGTTTATGATCGGGCTCTACGAGACTCCTGAGAATGATCGCATATTAAAGCAGGTTTCCGAAGCCGGCTTTACCATTGTGGCCGTACCTTTTAAGGATTCTGTAGCCACGAAAATGGAGCTTGATAAGTTGTCATCGGCTGGCTTAGGCGCTTGGATTAGTGGTCCTTTTGACCTGAGCCTGAATGCAGAGAAGGGGAAAAATAAGCTGATGACGATGGTCCGAAATTTTGGATCTCATTCGGCCTTGCTTGCCTGGGAAGTGCCTGATGAAGCACTCTGGAATGTCTCTACCAAAGCCTACGATTACCGAACTGGAAAAGAGATTAAGCTTTTTGAGGAGGCCATAAAGACAGTGAAAGACTCCGATAAGCGAAAGGCTTTTGAAGCGAAAGTAAAAGAGATAAGTGCTGCCTATACTGAAGCCGATATAGCCAGAGGTCAAGAGGCTGCTGATGCCCTTTGGCTTGAACTAGGAAAGAAGATCCAAGCTGAGGATTTTAGTCTCATTGCAGCCCCACAGAGAAGCATCGAGGTAGCCAATGGGATCAAGAGCGGTTACGACTATGTCAAATCGATCGACCCCTTCCATCATCCCGTATTTATGAACCATGCTCCCCGCAATCAGATTGCTAAACTTGCCTTATACAACAGAGCAGCCGACATTGTGGGCTGCGATATCTACCCATTCCCTGAATATAAAACCGAACACTCCGACCTTGGTGATCATTCGCTGGCTAGCGTTGGAGGTTACACGCAACGGATGCGACAATCTGCACCTGGAAAACCGGTCTGGATGGTGTTGCAAGGGTTTGGTTGGGGTGACTATTTCATTTCTGTTGCAAACATAGACAAGCGGGAAGAGTTGCCGCCACCTGCATTGTCTCAAACTCGGTTTATGGCTTTCGATGCCATCGTGAATGGTGCTCGTGGAGTAAACTATTGGGGAACCTACATTGCAGATAAGGAGACTAAGATATGGAAAGATATACTTGCAATCGCCCATGAGCTAAAAGAGTTACAGCCTGTTTTAAGTGCTCTGGATGCAAAAATTAAGCCCGAAATTACGCTGGAGGAGTCCTTTAATTCGTTTGATCAGTCGATTAAGGTCCTGCCAAAACAAATGGGTAAAGAGATCTGGTTTATTGTTGTGAATGAAAATCGGAATAAAAACACCGTCGTTTATAACCTAAACAAGCTAAATCGGTTGAATGGATTGGTTTATCAAGAGCAACTTACGGGCAAGAGGGTGACCGTTGAAAATGGATCTCTCCGATTCCCAATTGGGGGTTATGGAGTCCATATCTTAAAACCTATTGGTCGATAACAGTTAGATAAGCTCTTTAAAGCCAGGAATGTCATATAGCTTAACTGGCCGACCTCCTTTTAAGCCAACACCTGTGATTTTGCCATGGGCCACAAGCTTATTCGCCGGAAGGATGAAAATATCCTCTTCAAAGATTAAGCGCAATAACCCCTCCTTGAGAATGTTCAACCGGACGACAAATCGATCACCGCTTTTCAGCGAAAGACGATAGTCGACTTCAATTCTTGAAACAACTAAATCGATCCCTTCCAGATGTAACTGGGCAAAATCGATGTTCGCGCCAATTAGAAAGGTATGACGGGTATGCTCGAAATAATTTAAGTAAACCGAGTTGTTCACAATGCCTTGCAAGTCGCACTCGTAGTCGCGCACTGTAAATTCAAGCTCGTACTGATAGGTTTGAGGGGAATTATCCATTTTTATTTAATTGAGATTCTTTGCGTCTGCAAGGTTAAACTTTTTAGCCCAGTTTTGATAATCACTGAGTTTAAAGGGTGCTTTGCCACATAAATAGTGGTTGGAGAACTTCTTCCCCTCAATGGTATAATCAATCAGCCACATCGACTGTTTCTCCGTTGTCGGAAGTACGCCGATCGTCACTTTCCCATTGATGGGGATGGTAAAATCAGTGGTTAGTAGGATGGTTCCAGAGTCTGCATCTTTAATGATCGCCGATCCATGTTTTTCAATCCGTGTATCATTCACCGCCACAATAGGGTGTTTACCTTCTTGCGCATCTCCAATCATTATACAAGCATCGGGCTGTACTTTTTTGATGTAGAAATAGGCTAGTTTTTTACTGTTGTAGAAATCGACAACGGCATCGGAGATGATGGGCCATCCATCGCGTAAGTTCCACCAGATAATTCCAGTTTTTCGAAACTTCTCCATCCGCCAGAGCTCAATAAAATATTTCATCGCTTCGGCCTGCACCACCTGTGAGGCAAAAATAAACTGATTGAGATCTGCAGGAGACTCTCCAAATACCGCTTTTACTTGTTTGCGCATCAGTTCATTACGGGTACTGGTAAAGGTTGATTCGGGATGTGCCCGGACTGCTTTCGTCTGCCACTGATCGTTCCAGTTTCCCTCTTTATCCCAGGGATAGACAAATGCAGAATCGAACATTTTCTCTAAGCTGCTTCTATTCGGACATCCATGATAGCCGATCTCACTCACAAAATGAGCAATCGAGGAGGTGTAAAAACGATCTTTATAATATCCTCTTGGTCCCCAGAGATGAACCTCTGGAATTCGTGCTCCAGCAGCGTAGTTTTTAATATATTCATCGCTCGAATAGGGTGAGCTTGGCAGATAACTTCTAATTGGATCATACTCCCAGATTACACGAGGTAAGATTTCCCGACTAATGCGATCAATTGCTGGATCTGGATGCTTTTGAAGAGTCCACTCTAGCGACTGATCATTTTCATTGTTTCCAGACCATAAGATCAAAGAGGGATGTTGCCGCAATTTAAGGACCACATTGATCGCTTCATGGGTTATCCGCTCGGCAAAGTCATTATTTTGGGGATAAGTGGTGCAGCCCATGGCAAAATCTTGCCAGACTAAGACCCCATTCTGATCACATAAATCGAAGAAGTCATGATCCTCATACACATTGCCACCCCAGCACCGAATCATATTACAGTTGAGGTCGGTGATCATCGTAAAAACATCATTTAAATGTTGCTTGTCGCGACTATGTAGGGCATCAAGAGGGACCCAATTGGTCCCTTTGATAAAGATCGATTCCCCATTGACTTTAAAAACAAACTCTCCAGGTTTCTCCTTGGTTGTAATCTCCGAATGGACCAGTTCGGCCGTTCGAATACCAATTTGTTTGACAGCCTCATCCAGAACTTTCTTATTTCGATCAATTAGTTTTAGCCTCGCTTGATACAATGCTGGATCACCATACCCACGAGGCCACCAGAAATCTACATTCTCAAGCGATATCCGTTGGCGAGAGCTCGCGGTAAAGACAGGAACCGATTTTTCATAACACAATTTTCCACCCTTGCTTAATGCGATTTCTAGCGTTAGTCCATCAACCGTTGGATAGTCCGTACTGATGTCATAATCGAGTAAAAGTTGGGCTTTTCGATTCGCGACATCCACCGAGTTCGTCATCCAATAGACTTGCTTTAGGCGAGTAGGCTTGATGATCTCAAGTTGCACATCGCGCCATAATCCTGCACTAATAAGACGGGGCATGATATCCCAGCCGTACATGTGTGGCGCTTTTCGAACATTGACGGCTTCTGCTCCCAGATCCATGCGGGTGCCAATCACCCCATTGGTAAATTTAGCCCCCTCTGCCACGGCTGGTTCGATGCGGATGGTGAGGGTGTTTATTTTTCCTGGTTTTAATAGCGTTGTTAAGTCAAACCGATGGTTTATAAGCATATTATCTGTTTTCCCAACCCATTGATTGTTAATCCAGATCGTTCCGAAGCAATCGAGACCCTCGAAATTTAACTCCACCTTTTCACCAGATGCGATAACTGGCGTTTCAAAAGTTTTAGTGTACCACCATTGGTACGCCTCATATTTGCGCAGATCGTAAATGAGGTTTCCTATCTCAGGATTTTTAATTACTCCCGCGGAGAGCATATCTAGCTCAACGTTTCCGGGGACAGCTGCCGAGATTGAGGGCCAGTTTTTAGTTTTTAATTCGGCTGGGTTCGTTGGCGCATTTGCATCTGCAACACCATAGGAGAGGGACCATTTCCCATTAAGAGATATAGGCTGATTTTTTTGACCATACAGGAGGTTTCCGCAAAGAAAAAGCAGAATAAGGAGTCTATTCATCGGTTTATTTTTTAAGCTGCTAATACAAGTTTTTATCAGCAACCTAGTGTCGTTAGTTCCAACAAAGTTAATTATTATCTAAAATTTGTGTCGAAGTGCTCTATTTTATTTATCCTTAGCGTAAGAATGCCTATTTTTAGGCCATCAATGCTGGTCTGATATAGCAAGATTGAGAACAATTGCTAAATAAAAGTGTTATACAGATCAATAGATGAGCGTGATGAATATTGATAATAAATTGTCCATAATACTACTAGCGAATGAATACGCTTGAGCAAGTTAAAGATAAATTAGGTAAGTCATATGAAGATTTAGTATTTCTTCTCAACTGCCTAAAGGAGGTTTTAATCGAATCGGGAGAAGGTGAATTAGCGCTTGATATTCCGTGGATTTCGAAAGCACCTGATTTTAAAGATAAGCCCTTTACAGGAAAACATTTGCAGCTTTATTCAAGTTGTTTTCAGCTTTTAAATATTGTAGAGGTGAATGGTGCTGTTCAAACTCGACGGAAGAGGGAAGATCAAAGAGCCTTGTCGGATATTGATGGCTTATGGTCTTATAATTTAAAACTCCTAAAAGATAAGGGTTTTAGCGCTCAAGAGATCGCAGAAAAACTATCTGAGATTACGGTAGAGCCAGTTCTAACGGCTCATCCTACCGAGGCGAAGCCAACGATTCTTCTCGAGCATTTACGTAACTTATATCTTCTAGTTCTTCGTCGCGAGAATCAGATGTATAGTCGTTTTGAACAAGAAGAAAATCGCAAGAACATTAAAATTGCGCTTCATCGTATTTGGCGGATATCGGATGTTTATACCGAGAAGCCTGATATTGATTCGGAGCTCGAAAATATCATCCATTATCTAACGCAAGTATTCCCTGAGGTTATTACCCTTCATGATCGCCGATTATTGCAGGCGTGGGAAGATGCTGGATTTGATCCTGCCTTAATTCGTGGAACGACTCATTATCCTAAGATTACCTTTGGAAACTGGGTTGGTGGGGATCGAGATGGCCATCCTTTGGTAACGGCAGAAGTTACACAGAAGACGCTTGTAAAGCTTCGGTCGAAGTCATTCCAGGTTATTCATAATAAGCTAGTTGATCTTCAAAAAAATCTAAGTTTTTATTCCAGTGAGACTCAAGTAAGTGAAGCTTTTCAATCCCACTTCCACCACCTTCAGGATGAAATTAATTCGCATTCAGGGCATCTTAAGATTAAACATCCGAATGAAGCTTTCAAGCAATATTTAGCTTTTGTAATTGCTAAACTGCCAAAATCTAGGAATGTTTCAGAAGTGTTGGAGATTCGTGAAGAGAAGATTAGCTATAATTATCCCGCTGAGCTCATTAAAGATCTTGAAATACTTCAACGAGGACTCATTGCTTTTGGGGCTTCTGAGATCGCTTTTACCGATGTCAATGAGCTTATCCGAATTGTGAAGACATTCGGTTTTCATTTGGCTAAGCTTGATATTCGACAAAATAGTCGTTACCACGAAGAGGCTATAATGCAGCTAATGCAGGCTGTACAGCTTGATGGAGAGGCATTTGTAAACTCGAATGAAAATGAAAGAGTCTCTTTTATTACCAAGGAACTCAGCTCTTCACGTCCTTTTGCCCATCCAGATATTGCCATGGGTAAAGAAGCCCGATTGATGGTGGATACTTACCGGGTGGTAAGCACACATGTGAATAAATATGGGGAAGAGGCCTTAGGGGCCTTAATTGTGAGTATGACCCGCACAGTTTCGGATTTGCTGATTGTTTATTTGCTTCAGCGGGAAGCTGGTCTAATGATAAATACGTCAGATGGACTGGCTTCGAGATTGCATGTGGTTCCTCTTTTTGAAACCATCGATGATTTGATCCATAGTCCGGAAATCTTAGATAAATATTTGTCGCATCCGATCACGAAAAATAGTCTCAAAATACAGCAACAGCAAAGTGGCTCAAATGCCCTTGTGCAGCAAGTGATGATTGGCTATAGCGATAGTAATAAAGATGGAGGTATTTTGGCTAGCCAGTGGTACTTGTATCAAGCACAATCCAAGTTAACGCAAGTTGGACTTAAGCATGGTGTTAAGATTCGATTCTTTCACGGTAAAGGTGGATCAATAAGTCGAGGTGCTGGGCCAACGCATTGGTTTCTCCGTGCTTTGCCGCCAGGAACGATCAATGGAGATATCCGATTGACTGAGCAAGGCGAGACCATTGAACGAAAATATGCGAATAAAAATAATGCAGTCTACAACTTAGAATTGCTTACTGCAGGAACTTTATCTGCAACCTTATTGCAAAAAAATAATGTAGTTTGGGAACATGAACTGTCGGCTGAATTTGGGTTCTTGGTCTCTAAAAGCATGTCTGTTTACAAAGATTTAATCGAGAAGCCTGGCTTTATTCCATTTTATGAAAAAGCTACGCCCATTGATGCGATCGAGCAAAGTAAAATTGGTAGTCGGCCATCCCGACGAACTGGCACCCGCTCCTTGGCGGATCTCCGAGCCATTCCTTGGGTATTTAGTTGGAGTCAGTGCCGATTTAATATTACCAGCTGGTACGGAATTGGAACGACTCTCGAGGACATGCAGAATCAAAATCCACTGCAGTTCGAACGGTTTCATAGCTCTGTTAAAACCGATCCCTTTGTGCGCTATATTATGACCAATATCGACTCTAGTCTGGCCTCTTCTGACGAAGCGATTTTCCGTAAATATGCCGAACTAGCCGCCGATGTACCTGGGAATGAGAAATTTCTTTCACTGATGCTAGAGGAGTTGGCACGCACAAGGAAAATGATAGAAATTGTATTGAACTATCCGTTGGCTGAACGTCGAGTAAATCATTATTATTCAACGATGTTGCGAGCTGAGGCGATGGACCCACTTCATAAACATCAAGTTAATTTACTACGACAGTGGCGAGAGAATTTGTTAACGGGCAATACCGAAAAAAACGACTTGCTACTTTTTGAACTCTTGCGTTGCATCAATGCAATTGCTGGGGCAATAGGGTTTACAGGTTAATTATAAATTTTTGAATCTAAAATATTGAAGTATGGATTTGTCCCGGATTTTTAGAAACAACCAGGAATGGATTGCAGAGAAACTTAAGACAGATGCTGATTTTTTCAAAAATCTATCTCAAGGTCAGAATCCCAATGTGCTCTATATTGGTTGCTCCGATAGTCGCGTAACCGCTGAAGAACTTATGGGAACTCAGCCAGGCGAAGTTTTTGTTCATCGCAATATCGCTAACATGGTCCCCAATACCGACCTTAGTGTGATGTCTGTGATCACCTATGCCGTAACCCATCTTAAAGTTAATCATGTGGTCGTTTGTGGCCACTACTATTGCAATGGGGTTAAATTGGCGATGGCATCGGCTGATATGGGTGTTCTTAATCCTTGGCTACGAAATATTCGAGATGTTTTTCGATTGCACAAAGCTGAGCTGGATGCAATAGTTGATGAAGAGGCCAAATATAAGCGGCTAGTCGAATTGAATGTGCAAGAGCAGTGTGTGAACATCATTAAAACATCGGATGTTCAGAAGGCGTATAAAGACCGTGAATTCACCGTTCATGGTTGGGTCTTCGATATTCATACGGGTGAATTGATCGATTTGAAAATTGATTTCGATAAAATCCTTAATGAGATCATGGAGATCTATCGGATTATCTAGCTTCAATTAATTTGGGGCCATTCAAAATAGCTTTTGTTGATGAAATAGCTCTTCGACCTTTTGTCGACCGATGATTTTTTCTCGGTTATTAAATCAATTTTGCGATCTAACAACAATCGAAATTTCAAGTTTAATTCATTGATCATCTGATGTAAAATGCGCAGGTTTTGTGTGTAATGCAGGTGATCTTTATGTAAGAAATCTAAAATTTGATTGGTCGACAACTCTTCTCTTTCCAAAAATAACGTAAGCATCCCGACATAGTCATCTTCTAAGTCTATCGTACGGCTATTGTAGAAGAGTTGACAGCCCATCAAGTGAATTTTATTTTTTATCTTTTGTTTGCCTCTTCTAGCACCTAGAAAAACGAGGCCGATCAAGCCACCAGTCAAAAGCACCAATAGGTAAATATATAGCTTGCTTGTTGAGTATACTTGACTTGTTTCAATTATTTGATCTTCATACAATGATTTTTCCTTAATTAATTTAGCCTCTAAGGTGGATCCATTTTCAGATAATAAATAGTAATACCCTTTGAAATAGTAGTGGAAATTTAAGTCAGGACCTTCCGGACAGTAGAAATTTGGTGAGGCATTAAGCTTATGCGTGGAGACTAAGTTTTTACGCAGATCTACTTCATAGCAATAGTTACGTGATAATAGGAGTAGTTTATTTTCAACATGAATACTCGCAACAATTTTTTGAATCAGCTTGCTATTCGTCAATCCCAACAATTCCCATCTCTTGGTCTTGGAATGAAATACCCATAGATTTTTGTTCGGCTCAAATTCTTTCGGATTAGATTGTTTGATCACCTCTCCCCCAAAGACATACCAGTCATCACCTATGATTTTTACATAAGTGCCATCTCCACTGCCTACTGGGAATGCAGTAGAGGCTTCAGCAGAAATTATATCCCAGCCTTTTGAGTTCTCATCGAAATAGGTGAAGAAATTGCGAAACCCCCAGAATCCATAGCCCCCATAGCGGTAATAATAGTCCCCACTAGTAAAGCCTGGAGCACCTATTTGCATTTTATGGGTGAACGACTCATCAAGTCTATTAAAACTATTATTCTCCCATCGGTAAGTCTGCCCACCTTTTCGACTACTGATATAGAGCTTATTCTTTAAGTAGTAAGCATCGAAATTTAGGAGGTAGATCTCGCTGGGTATCTGGATCGGTGTGGCAGAGATGACTCGAAAAGATGCTAAGTCAATAATTTTCAGCGTGTCTTGAGTGAAAATTGCTTCGACCCCCTGTTCTGCGTTGAAAGCCGTTTGGAATGTTGTTGTAAAGCTACCTAGTACGATGCCCTCATACCCCTTCGATTTCAAGCCAAGGTGAAGCAGAATTATTAAGATTAAAATACGCGGAGTAAAAGATTTCATTTATCTAGATTTCTTAGGTTGACCAAATATATTAGGATCTTTTATGATAATCTATGAAATTCCATTTTGGAATAGTAGCATTGCAATTCTGCTATTTTGGGACGAATTGCGCATCGGACTAAAATCACACTCAATCAAATTATTAAGTGTATTTTTTACCTGCAACTCCTTTGTTCTGGAGTTGTAAATTAGATGGGAAAATGAACTTTTTACTTGCATTAATTGGTTTTTGCGAGAAAATTATGTTCTATTTTAACTAAAATAGCTCTCGTTAATCTTATAAATTTTAATTCTTCTGTCGATATTTGATTTTTCTTCTTTGATTAGGTCATTGGAATCATCGGTTAGCAGTCGTAATTTCATGTTAAGCTCATCGATGAGCTTATGCAAGTTCCGCATGTTCTGGGTGTGATGTAAATGATCGTTCCCGATAGATACTAAGATCTCATTCGATGATAGCTCCTTCGTTTTAATAAATAACTGCATTAAATCTAGCTGTTGCGGTTGTAAATCAAGAATGCGTTGTTTGTATAACAATTTGCCACTAAGTATTTGAATTTGATTCTTTTTCTTATTCTCGGTTAATCTTTTCTTGTAGATTAAGACAAGGATTATCCCGAGCAGAAAAGCAATTGCTCCAATGGTTATATTTTTTTTCCAAGCAATTGATTTGTATACAACATCATGGGTTATCGAGGTCTCTATGTAGATCCCATTTCTTTTATATAGTGATCGGTTTTTATCTTGCGAATTTAATTTGAATAATAGATAATAAGCCTCCTTATACTTATAATTATAAACTCGAAGGTCCTCATTGTCCGTGTACAGATTTATGGCAATGGCTCTGTTTTTGTATGTTTCTAGCTTGTTTTTTTCTAAATCTAGAACTTGTGTTTTTTGCTGATCTACATATAGTATCTGATTGTTATCGCCCAGTATGACCATATGTTTTGCTTTAGTTAATGTAGGATTTAACTCCCCTAAGTATTCCCACTCTTTTTTTGCGATGTGAAAAACCCAACATGCTTTATTCGGCTGGAATACAATTGGGGTTTTTACGTTTACTTCTTCCCCGCCAAAAATATAACCATCGTCACCAATGATTAATACTAAGGTACCATTGCCACTCCCTTGAGGAAATATTTCTGACCCCTCTGGTGAGATAATTTCCCAGCCTTGGGTGCTTAAGTTATAGTTTGTGAAGAAATTGCGAAACGACCAAAATCCATATCCTCCATAACGATAAGCCTCATCTTTGTATTCAAATATAGACGATCCTTGTTGCATCATATGGGAAAACGACTTGTCTATTCGTTGAAGTGAATCATTAACTAGTTGATACACTGCACCACCTTCATTGCTGAAGAGATACAACTGATGGCTCAAATATAGAGCTGTTAAGTCTGACAAGTGGACTTTGTCAGGATAATGCAACCTTTTGGATTCAATGATTTTGAAAAGATTGAGATCTACCACCTTAAGTGAATCGCCATAGAATATTGCTTCTTGGCCAACCTCCCGATCAAGCGTAGTTATAAATTGGTTCTGATCGTCTCCAATGGAGATGCTCTCTTGGGCGTTAAGACTTCCTATAGCAACTCCTAAAAACACGAATATGCTCACAAATATGTAAGTGGCAGGTTTCATTTTTAAACTGGTTAAATTACGTTAGGTGATCAAATTTAAGATTATTTTTTATGTTTATCTAAATAGCCGCTGAATTCAAGCTACAAATGCAACTTTTGGGTTAAACAATAATTTTTCCATTACAAATATAGGAGATTCAAATCCAAAACGTTTTCTTGGTCTGTTATTTAAGATGTTTTCAATTTCAGTAACTCTCTGATCACTAATA
>JAPLDS010000017.1 GCA_026391295.1 Bacteroidia bacterium
AGCTGCTTGCCTAGTGTGGCTCCACTACCTTCATCACCGAGAATATAACCTAATGGAGAGATGTTATTTGTAATGACAGACCCATCGTAATGACAAGAGTTTGATCCAGTCCCTAAGATACATGCAAATCCTTCGCTATGCTGACATAAAGATCGAGCGGCTCCAAGTAAATCGCTTTCAATAAATATCGCTGAGCAGGTGAAAAATTCAGCTAACGCAGATTTGACAATTTCTGATTTTTCTTCATTGGCACATCCAGCACCATAAAAGTAAATCGCATCAAATGTTTTAGTTGGGAATTTGAATTCTTGATTTAATAGCGTTGATATATTAGATGTGTTTTGGTAAAACGGGTTGATGCCCGAAGTCGTGATCGTCTCATTGACTTTTGTGCTGTCGACGATGACCCACTCAGTTTTAGAACTTCCGCTATCTGCTATTAGTATCATTATGAGACATTTGTGAGTTTTGGTAAAGATAGATTATTCGTAGAAGCTCTAATTTTAACAGCTATATTTTAAAATTCAGAATGATTAAAAAGATAAAGGTTAATTTAAGTTTAAATTCTTTGTTGAATTACGTAAATCTTGCGACACAAAGTTACAATTATTATAAAATTAATTCTAATTTTGGCCGCTCTTATATCGCAAATGAATGTGAAGTCATCGGGTTTACCGGTTAATTTATAAATCTGATTTTCGAATTTCATTTTGCTTCTTTTTCAAGCTTTTTTATCCTCTCGGTTAACTAAGATCTAGATTCACTGTTTTTCGAAAGGTAGATTATTGTTAGGGATTTTTCTTTGATTGACAAAGAACCTGAAGCTATTAGTTTAATTGAGCTTGAGTAGGGGTTGTTCGTAATACTTATTATTATAGTAGTATTTTAAATGGATTTTTCAGAAAAA
Organism: Bacteroidia bacterium; assembly: GCA_026391295.1. GTDB lineage: Bacteria > Bacteroidota > Bacteroidia > Bacteroidales > Prolixibacteraceae > JAAFHB01. Next base: position 908 of record JAPLDS010000017.1, read on the forward strand.
GCAAGGGCGTTAGTTCAAGAACAGATTGTTGAATGGGATTTAGCGGGTCGGAATTATGAAGGGTTACGTAGAGTAAGCGTTAAGACTTTTGATTTTGGTGATTACAGTATAGACATTCAATATAATCCCGAGAGAATAAGTTCTTCCGCATTGCAAAATAAAGTTCAATCACTTGAAGAGCATAACTGTTTCTTATGTGAAAAGAATTTGAAAGCTCCTCAGCGAAAAATTTCATTTAACGAGCATTTTAATATTTTAGTTAATCCATTTCCTATTTTCCCTGAGCATCTAACGATCGTAGGGGTAAAACATCAAGATCAGCAAATACTGAATAACTTTGAAAACATGCTTGACTTGGCCTCTCAGCTGAGTAAGTTTGTAATCTACTATAATGGCCCCGATTGCGGTGCTTCAGCTCCCAAGCATCTCCATTTTCAAGCTGGCTTAAAAGGTTTTATCCCGATTGAAAATGATTTTGCCAACGAAATTTGTTGCCGTGAAGTACGCACCATAGATGGCGTAAAAGTATCCCATTGGCCAGAATACCAACGGGGGATAATAACCTTAACTGGGTCAAATTCATCGGATCTTCAAGCATGTTTTGAGAAAATTTATAGCCAGCTTCAAATTTTCTCAAATGTGAACTCTGAACCAATGCTGAATATGGTTGCAGTATACGATCGTAAAATATGGACTGTCCACATCTTCCCGAGATCTGTTTATCGTCCTACTCAATATTTTCATACCGGAAACGATCAATTTTTAATTAGTCCAGCATCCTTAGATATGGGTGGTTTAATTGTTACCCCACGAGAGGAAGACTTTTTGAAAATTACAGAAGAGGATGTATTTGATATCTTCGAACAGGTTTGTTTTGATACTCAATCTGTTCTTACCGTTATCAATAAACTATAGCCGACTTAGTTTTTTATGCAAATTTTTTTGTCTAGCTAATTATTAGATGGGCAAAAAATAAAATAATTGGTTTTCTGGGAATCCTTTCGTTGTTCATATCCTGGTTTATTACTTTCTTCCATATAAGGCATTGTGTCGATTTTATAGTCTGGTGAAATGTTAAATTTGCATGTTAGATTTAACTTTAAACCAAGATTAACGACCAATCGTTCATGAAGAAAATATTTACCCTAGCCCTATTAATTTGCTTGTCTTTAGGATTGAAAGCCGAAAAATATCCAAAAAGAGAGATGCGGGCTGTGTGGCTGGCAACAGTTGCAAATATTGATTGGCCATCATCGGCCTATCTATCTACGAATCAGCAAAAGAAGGAGTTTATTGAGTTATTAGACCTGTGCAAACAGTATAATTTCAACACAGTAGTTTTTCAGATTAGGCCTGCTGCTGATGCATTTTACGCTTCCGAACTTGAACCATGGTCGCAATGGCTTACAGGAAAGCAAGGAAAGAGCCCAGATCCATTCTACGATCCACTTACGTTTGCGAGTAGCGAATGTCGCAAAAGAGGACTAGAACTGCATGTGTGGATTAACCCATATCGTGTTATTAACGACATTAGTAATAATAGAACCTCACCAAGCCATATCTCAAACACACACCCATCGTGGTTTTTAACGTATGGTAAGACTAAGCTCTTTGATCCAGGGCTTCCGCAGACGAGAAATTATGTGACTAAAATTGTGTCTGACATTGTTCGACGTTATGATATTGATGCGGTGCATATTGATGATTATTTCTATCCTTACCGTATCCCTGGCCTAGAATTCCCAGATGATCAATCTTTTAGTGATTATCCGAGAGGATTTGCGGCAAATCAACGAGATGACTGGCGTAGGCATAATGTGGATTTAATTATCCAGCAGCTGCATGACAGCATTAAAACAATTAAACCATGGGTTCAATTTGGCGTTTCTCCTTTCGGTGTTTGGCGCAACCAACAGGTCGATCCTCTTGGGTCTAAGACCAAAGCTGGTCAGACAAACTATGATGATCTATTTGCAGATATCCTTAAATGGGAGAAGAATGGCTGGGTTGACTATGTAGCTCCTCAAGTATACTGGGAGATTGGTAAAGAGATAGCAGATTATAAAATTATAACAGATTGGTGGAGTAAGAATTCATATGGTACTCAGATTTTTATTGGCCATGCGCTGTATAAACTTGATCCAGAAGCTAAAGAGAGTTCTTGGCGCAGTGCTGATGAGATCGTCAATCAAGTATCACTTAATAGAACTCACCCTGAGATTTCTGGTAGTATGTTTTATAGTGCTAAATTTCTGCGAAAGAACCCATTGGAATTAAAAGAGAAACTTCTCGACCATGTGTTTTTATTCCCGGCACTTCCTGTGACCAATAATAGAGTGACAGCAATAAAGGCAGACAAACCATTAAATGCTCAAATAACTGTGGCAGGTGGACAAGTGACCTTTTCTTGGGAAAAGGGAAATAACACGAAATCATTTGTGGTATATCAGTTTAGACGTTGGCATTTTAAGGATCCAAAAAATCCAGCCCGAATATTTCTGACAACTGGGGATAATAGTGTTACCTATGCCTTGGATGAATCTACGGATCCAGCTGCTTATAAGTATGTTGTTACAGCAATTAGTCCAACGAATAGCGAAAGTGCCTCCGTACGATTTCGCCGAGTGAGATAGCAGCTGTTTTATTACACCTTCTTTTGAGGAACGTATTTAGTTTGCTGCAGACTTTAATTCAGAGTGAGAAGTTTTTTTTAATCTATATTGCAATTGTCGTTAAGGCTAGTTTGAACATTATTTATTGATCCGATGCTAAATAATAGGCTGTCATACTTACTATTCATAACGTTCTTGCTGCTGAAACTTAACGCTTCTGCACAGTTTAATCTTGATAAGTATATCAATCATCCTTGGGTCGACTCTGTCTTTCGGAATCTAACTCCAGATGAGCGAATTGCTCAGTTAATATGGATTGATGTAAAGGATGGGCAAGATGCTGAGAAACAAGAACGCGTCGCGACACTGATTCAGAAATATCGCTTTGGAGGATTAGTCTTCTTTGCCGGAACAGCAAAGGTCCAGGTAGATCTTGTAAATCGTTACCAAGCAATGTCTAAAGTGCCCCTAATGATCTCCATGGATGCAGAGTGGGGGCCAGCCATGCGAATTGATGATGTTGGTGCTTTTCCGTATAACTTGACAATGGGTGCTGCTGCGAATGACCAATTGATTCAGAACTGCGCTAAGGCTATGGCATCTCAATTAAAGAACTTGGGAGTTCAGGTTAGCCTGGGTCCAGTAGCCGACATAAATACAGAGCCTCAAAATCCAATTATTGGAATTCGTTCATTTGGAGAATCGCGTGAGTTGGTTACCAGTAGGAGTCTAGCTTATATGCGTGGATTGCAAGAAAATGGCGTGATGGCTGTTGCGAAGCACTATCCTGGTCATGGTGATACCAAAAATGACTCACACCTAACTTTACCACTCTTGCCCGTTTCTCGTCAACGACTAGATACCATGGAACTTGTCCCATTTAAAACACTTGCTGCTGAGGGTATCGGTGGTATCATGACCGCTCATCTTCGTGTTCCAGCACTCGATCCCAAAAGTGAATCTGCTTCTAGCTTGTCTGCTAGTTCGATAGAGGATGTGATTCGAAAAGAATGGAACTTTCAAGGGCTTATCATTACCGATGCAATGAACATGGGTGGTGTAACTAAATTTGGTACTCCAGGAACCAATGAAGTGATGGCATTAAAAGCTGGGAACGATATTGTTGAATTTCCTGTAGACGGAGAGGTCGCCTTAAACGCAATTAAAGAAGCTGTTCGTAAGAGAGTAATCTCTAAGGAGTCCATAAATCTTAAATGCAGAAGAGCTTTAGCCGCCAAGTTTTTGGTGGGATTGAATCATTATCAACCTCTTCGGACTGAAAATATTTTAGCTAGTTTAAATACTTCGGCCATCGAATTCACGCAGCGACAAGTTCAGGAATCTGCTCTAACCCTATTAGAGAATAAGAATCAAATTTTACCATTGCTCGCTCTTGATACACTTCATGTTGCTGCGTTATCGATTGGTGCCACAGAGCCTACTACATTTCAGAAAATGTTAAGCAATTACACGCAGGTTGATCATTTTATTCTCCCTGCTAATTTTACTGAAGATGAAGCCAATCAGACATTGTTAAAGCTAAAGTCATATAATCTCATTATTACGGGAATTCACTCTTTGTATGAATGCAGAGACAGGCCAACTTTTAAAAGAGGTAAGACATTAGTTGTAAAGAGCACGGCACCTTATGGCGCGAATGAGAATCTTACTGTTTTGCTTCCAAAGATTTCGGAACTCAGTCGTTCAATCGTTGTGTTTTTTGCAAATCCATATGCTGTAAATGAGTTGAAGAACCTAGGTACTCCGGATGGACTTGTCATTGGATATCAAAATTCAGCTATGTCTCAGGATCTAGCTGCGCAGCTTATTTTCGGTGGAATTGGTGCTTCAGGTAAGTTGCCAGTATCGCTTGGATCAAGATATGGGGTGGGATCAGGTCTGAAGATTAACCAACCCATTCGCTTGAAATATACCCTTCCTGAAGAGGTTGGATTGGATGCCGTTCGACTAGGAAAAAGTATTGATTCGATTGTAAACATTGGATTAATGGCCAAGGCCTATCCAGGTTGTAACGTATTAATTGCAAAGGATGGTAAGGTTATCTTTCAGAAGGCTTATGGTTACCACACTTACGATGCTTTAAGAGCCTCTTCAGTGGAAGATATTTATGATCTTGCCTCAGTAACTAAAGCGGCCGGAGCCTTGCCTGCATTGATTAAATTAAATGATGAAGGTAAATATTCAATTGATGATAAATTTTCAACCTATTGGCCTGATTGGAAAAATAGTTCAAGGCATAATTCCAATAAAAATAATCTAACCATACGAGAATTGTTAGCCCATCAAGGTGGATTAGTACCCTTTATTCCATTCTGGAAAGAATCGTTGGAAAATAATCAGTTTTCAAAAAAGTGGTATCGTTTAAAAAAGAATAGAAATTATAATCTTGAGGTGATTCCGGGTCTTTACTTGAATAATAAGTTTAAGGAGGTTGTGTATACCCAAATTCGGAAATCCCCGCTGAGAAATAGGGGAAAATATGTATACAGTGATCTTTCGTTTGTGTTATGGCCTGAGGTAATAAGCAAACTTAGCGGCATGGGTTACACCGATTACTTAGATCAGAGTTTCTACAAGCCTCTAGGTGCCTCCACTATGACCTATCTGCCTTTTAAGAAGTTTCCGGATGACAGACTTGTTCCAACTGAAGATGATACTGTTTTTCGCAAAGTATTACTAAAAAATAGCGTTGATGACGAAGCTTCAGCGGTCTTAGGTGGCATCTCCGGAAATGCAGGGTTGTTTTCCTCAGCAAACGATTTAGCCAAGGTTGTGCAGCTGTATTTGCAAGAAGGGACCTATGGAGGTGAGGAATACTTTAAGAAATCAACTTTTAATCTATTTAACCAGATTCAGTTTCCGCAGAATAGGAGAGGACTGGGCTTTGATAAGCCTTCTTTGGAAGATCCAAAAGTTGAAAAGCAAAATAAGTATCCTTGCTATTCCGCTTCGCCACAAAGTTTTGGACATTCAGGTTTTACAGGAACCTTCTTTTGGGCTGATCCAACCAATGGATTGGTTTATATATTCTTGTCCAATCGTGTGAATCCTTCGCGGGATAATAATAAGATAAGTGAGTTAAATATTCGCTTTAGTGAGCTGCTTAATTATTGCTATTTTTGTTTAAATGCTCTGTTTCTAAAACGGTTTCAGTTATGAGGTATATTTTTATTCTATTAGTCATTTATGTTTTGCCGCTATTCGGTTGTCAGGCTCAATCGATAGAGCCTCTTCAGCATGAAATCGATAGTATCGTAAAGAATTTGCTCCCTGATAAGCGAGTTGGAGTCTGTAATTTTTCACTCGTTGAACACCAAGGTCAAGCCCTAACATTAAAAGGAGAGTCACTTTTTCCAGAGGCTAAAATTGAGGTGCTGAAATTACTACACGACAAGGGAATTACTGTGATTGATAGTGTATTGCTATTGCCTGACTCCCTTCATGTTGATAACGTTTGGGGACTGGTGACCTTGAGTATTGCGAATATGCGTGTTAAGCCTGCCCACTCATCAGAGATGGCCTCACAAGCGATAATGGGCACTCCAGTGAGAGTATTAAAAAGTTATGAAGGTTGGATATTAATCCAAACGCCAGATAATTACGTGGGTTGGACAAATAAATCAGCTGTTCATCAGTTGACCTCCGCTGCTCTTGAAAATTGGCGCAAATCAGATCGAATAATCTATACCAGCTCAGAAGGGAATGTCTTCGCTGACGTGAAGCGATCAGTTGTTCTAAGCGATCTTGTTGCTGGTGCGATTGTGGTTAGACACATTGAAGGCAAAGGAAATTGGAGTGTCACACTTCCTGATGGCCGCAAAGGGTATGTCGCAGATGCCAATTGGATGGACTTTAATCGTTGGAAAGATACAGCGGCCTTGCATGGTGATCGAATGATTAAAACTGGAAAACAATTGATGGGATTTCCTTATTTATGGGGTGGAACTTCCTCTAAAGGGATGGATTGCAGCGGATTTATTAAAACTATTTGCTTTCTAAATGGTGTAATCGTGGAGCGCGATGCCTCGCAACAGGCTCATCATGGAACAGAAATCGAGATAAGCGGGGGTTGGGATAAATTACAAAAAGGTGATTTATTATTTTTTGTATTTCTGCAGACCAAAAGGGTGAATCATATTGGCTTATATATTGGTGATAGTGAGGTGCTTCATGAGTCAGGGAGCGTGCACATCAATAGCTTAGATAAGAAAAGATCTAATTATAATAATGAGTTATTTGAGAACTTGCTTTCAGCGCGCAGAATAATTGGTTACTCCTCTTTGAAAGGAGTTGTGCCAGTGAAATTGCACAAATGGTATTGATTTTTATACAATAGGAAGATAAAAAAGAATTACTGATGAGTAGAAGAAATTTTATAAAACTAAGTGGATTAGTTGCTGGAGCATTAGCTTTTCCGATTATTGATACTGTGGATGCAGCTAATGGTTCAAAAAGGTCCAATTCTCTGCGCAAATCAACACTGAAGTTGCGCTTCAAACCTTATGAACTGCAATTAAAGCATGTCTTTACTATTGCCACAAGCTCCAGGACTACAACACCAGTTATGTTGGTTGAGGTGGAATATGATGGACTCATTGGTTATGGCGAGGCAAGTATGCCACCTTACTTAGGGGAGAGTCACAAATCGGTTGCCGAATTTCTGAACAAGGTTGATCTATCGGCTTTTCATGATCCTTTTGAATTGGAGACAATCCTTGCTTATATCGATGGCATAGATAAGGGGAATTATGCCGCTAAAGCTTCTGTTGATATTGCATTGCACGATTTACTCGGCAAGATGTTGCAAAAGCCCTGGCATAAGCTATGGGGGCTTGATGCGACTAAAACACCAAATACGAGTTTTACCATCGGGATAGATACACCTGAGGTCGTGAAGGGAAAAGTGAAAGAGGCTTCTGAGTTTAAAATCTTAAAGGTTAAATTGGGTCGAGAGACGGATAAAGAGATGATTCAAGCTATTCGTTCTATTACGGATGTTCCAATTTGTGTGGATGTAAATCAAGGATGGAAAGATCGAAATATGGCGCTGGATATGATCCATTGGTTGGCCGAACGAGGAGTCGTTTTTGTGGAACAGCCCATGAGTAAATATGCTATTGATGATATGGCTTGGCTTACAGAACATAGTCCGCTTCCAACGATGGCTGATGAAGCTGTTCAGACGATTTATGACGTTCTAGCAACTCATAAGGTCTATTCGGGCATTAATATCAAGCTGATGAAGTGCGGAGGGATGCGAAATGCACATAAGATGGCCAATATGGCAAAGACGATGGGAATGAAGGTTATGGTTGGTTGTATGACCGAAACCTCTTGTGCGATCTCGGCTGCTGCACAATTAGCCCCTTTGGCGGACTGGGCAGATTTAGATGGTAATTTATTGATTAATAATGACCTTTATAATGGCGTGACCATTGTCAATGGTAAAGTTACGCTGAATGAATTACCTGGGATTGGCATTCAATTAAAACACGCCTAAATCAGTAAAGCTATAATTTAGAAATTAGTCTATATTGCCTGATTTAGAGTGATTTATACTGCTTTTTTTAACCTCTCGTTCGTTTGTTAATGAACGTAATTGGTCGCTGGCAATATAAAATATTTTAACTTCTCAGGTTCGTCTTTTAGATTATCTGAGGCATAGATATGTATTTGCTCCATTAGACTAAATAATTCTTTAATATTTTGTTTGTAGTTATTATTTAATTCGAGGAGCCGTTGCTCTTCTTGAATCATCTCGTCGTGAACTTCGCTGATCTTATTCGATAGAGTAAGAATTCCCTCCAGAGTACATTCAGGACAATTTGCAGCTGCTAAATATTTGTTTCGTTCACGGATGATCGATATCGTTTTTTCTAGTAGATTTCTCATCTCTGCATGATCCTGCTTAATCCGTTCCATCTCAACATAGCCATATTGCTCAGCTAGTTTAGAGTCGTAGGGGAATGCTTTCTGAAGATAAAAACGGAAAATAATTAGATAAGCGCGTGCTTGCTCCGTTAAGTCTTCCAACGCCAATAGGTACCTCTGAGTTTTTTCCTCTGACGCATGCGTTTTATGTTGAGACTGAACTTCATAGAACAACGCTTTAAATCGGTATATAAAAGCCTCATCTAAGGGAGCCACATTATTAGCTGTTCTTAGATATTTATCTTTTAAGTGTTTTTTGAATCCGAAGGCGATTTTTAAAATTTCCTGATCGGGGTAGGTTGAGATATTCATAGCTATTTGCAATTAAAAGTTTTCAATCATAATTAATCTTATTTAATCACCTTTATTTATCGCTATTTAAAGCCAATAGACAATTCTATTTATAGTATGTTAAATAGAATTGAGATATATGATTATGCCTTGTTGAGCTTAGCATCTTAATGCATGATGTATAAATATACACTCAAAATTTGTGGATTGTACTGGTGGAGGCAGTCTTTTTAAATATTTTTATAAGTATTTAGAATTAAATAACTTAACTGTTTTAGGGAACAGTCCAATTTCGCTGATATAGCGTAAGAGATATCTCAGCCTATTGCAAGATAAAATGGTAGGTGATGGTCCCTTTCTGGAACGCTGGAGCGTTGGGGTCTGAATTAAACATCGCAGCTAAGGCTGCTCTCTTGGCTGCTTCTAGTAAGTCAGCATCGGCAGTATTGGATCCTCTTACCCCTGATATGGCCTTGGCAACTTTACCATATTTATCTACTGTAACTTCAACAACCACAATCCCTGCCTCATTGCCCGGGAAAGATGGTTTAGGTAAGGAGCGTGCATTGCGACCAGATAGACTATAGGAGATCCCTTTACCATCACCACCCCCTAAGCCATATTGATTGGCTCCTGGAGTTCCATTTAAGCTGCCTTGGTTGCCTGCTCCATAGGTATTTCCTTGTCCAGTGCTTTTCGATCCATTATCCGTTTTACCCCCTCCAAAAGCATTTTTTGCTTTGGAATTGATCGCTCCAATTTTTTTAACTTGTTCCTGTTTAATCCGATTCTCTTCCGCCTCTTTTTGTTCTCTTGCGATCTCTTCCTCCTTGGCTTGTAACTGCTCAAGTGCTTTTTGCTTTTGGATCTCTTTGAGTTTTAGATTTTTCTCCTTGATCGCCTTTCTCTTATTTATGGCAACTGTTTTTTCGTATTCTTGAGTCACGATATCTTCCTCTTCCTTTTCTTTGCTTTGGGCAGATGAACGTGGCTTAGAAGATGATTTAGTTACGGGTGCTGGTTTTGCCGTTTCCACTTCAGGTGCCTGAGCTGCCGAGGGCTCTTCTTGACCTAATCCTGTGGTTGAATTTCCAAAGTCGACAAGGAATCCTTCTTCCTGAGGAGGCGTATAAGGGATTTTAAAAAACATATATAAAAGCCAAAACAATAGCCCCGCATGAAAAATCACCGTGGCTACTACTCCTTTTTTCTGACTTTTTGTAAGATTCATATGCTTAATAAAT
>JAPLDS010000010.1 GCA_026391295.1 Bacteroidia bacterium
ACAACTTTATTTTTAGCGATTTACAGGAGTAAAATAACTTCTTTTCTAGAAACAGAGAAGGGAATTATTAAATTTCCTTCCTGTTTTGAAGTTTATTCTACTTCGAAATCTAAAAGTTGCATTTATTACTTGAATTTAATCTTTAAATAGAAAGGCAAAGAAATAATAGTAAAATAAGAAGCCTAAAATCCCTCCTGCTTCAATAAAAAAGAGGGCTTCCCAGGTATTTAGTTTTAGACCATACGCGTAAGGTGTTGCCCAGAAGTATTTTACACTGGCAACAATAGAAACGCTTATGATCTTTAGTAAATACGTCATACGATCAAATTTAACAAGAATTTAAGGGAAAGGGTAATTAAATTCGTTAATAAATAGTTGTGTTTTCGCCTGCAAGTTTCTTTTTAAAAGCTGTTTAGCGTAATTAATTTCACTAAGGGTTAAACAATATTGCTTTTCCTTTGTTCGGGTGTATATGGAATTGCTAAATCCAAATATGAATTTATTTTATGATTTTATCGCCTGCCTGGTGGTCGCTGGAAGTCTATGGACGAAGCCATGCCTCAAGAGCTGGCCTTATTATCTAATTTTATTTGGTGGATTTCTTATCGGTGGACTAATCGGGCAATGCCTTTTTTTAACTATTTCCTCCATAATTGCCTTGCTGATTGGGATATATCGCTATCGAATTCAGATCGAGAAAAACAGAACGATTGAAGTAATCCTTGTGCCTGATCGCGATGACCATCTCCTTAATTATTTCCTTGATTTTTATAAAAAAGATATCTCTAACTATTTTCCTAGTTTTGATTTTAATATTGAGGATGAATTTTTAGTCGCCTTGTTATTTTCAGATATGGAGTCAATAGGCTTGATCATTGCAGAAATTAGGGACCCGCAAACCTTGAAAATCTGCTTAGACTATATCGTTCCAAAACATCGAAATTCAGAACTAGCGAAGACATTCTATCTATGTGAACTAAGATGTATTGATTTTTTGGGCTATCGCCAGATCTATATTGAACCGCAAAGTAAAGTCCATAATGAGTATCTGGAACGAATTGGATTTAAGCTGATTGATGGTAAATATGTCACCTACAAGACATCGAAATAATTACTCGCTTTCCCTTCTCTCTCTAACGTATTTGCAATCTTAAAATAATTAGATATCTTCATCAAGCTTATTGGAGATTTTAAAATCATCTTGTACTTCCATACTGACACTTAAGATTAGATCATTATGTCGAAAGAGTTTATCAGTTGCTTGTTGCATATCGTAATCGGAACTTCCCGACAAAGAAACTTCCTTACTGCAGAGATTCGAAGTCAACTTTCGAGTTATCTAACGGCTGTGGCGAAGTCGAAGGGGATGAGCTTTATTGCGTTAGGGGGAGCCGAGAATCATGTACATATCTTGGTGGCTTTGCCAGTGAAATTGTCTGTTGAGTCGGCTATTACCACCTTAAAACAAAGCTCAACAATCTGGCTTCGACAACAATCTGATGCGCTTCGATCCTTTGGATGGGCGAATGGATTTGCAGCCTACACAATTGGGCGTTCGCAGCTTGACAGTACGTTACTTTATATTCAAAATCAAGAGCAACACCATTGGAAGCGCTCTTTTCAAGAAGAGTATATGGAGTTTTTAGATTTTCACCATTTGCCTTATAAGGAGAATTCACTTTTTGAAGAGTAATATAGACTTTAACTGATAATTAATTTAACATAAAACAGGTAAACAAATGAAGATTTTCAATATATTAATTTTGATAATGGTCCTTTTTGTAACAACGTTACATGGGGAATCAAAGGGGAATGGTAAGATCTTAGGAACCTGGAATTTTTCAGCGCCAACTGCTCCACAGCCTTATGATTCGGGAACCCTTACGATTAAAGAGGTAGATAAGAAATTAGTTGGGGAATTTTCAATTGACGGTCACGCACTGTCGATCTATAAAGTGCAATTCGAAGGTGATATTTTATCGTTGAGTTTTCTCGTTGAGAATACAACCATATTCTTGAAATTGACTTTGAAAGATGGACTCATGGAAGGGACTACGCAAACGTCAGAAGGGCCTATAACGGTGAAGCTAAAGCCAGCAAAATCAGTCTAGTTTTAGTTGCCTGATACTGATTTGAATTACCTGTTGGCGTACTGCTTCTCGTAATATTTTTCGTAGGCTCCTGAGGAGACATTCTCAAGCCAATCAGCATGCTTTAAATACCAGTCTACCGTTTTTTCAATCCCCTCTTCAAATTGTAGGGATGGCGCCCAGCCAAGCTCATTTTGTATCTTGGTTGAATCTATGGCGTAACGTAGGTCATGACCAGCACGGTCTGTCACAAAGGTGATTAGTTTCTCGCTCTCGCCTGGGACTCTGCCAAGCTTCTTATCCATCGTTTTACACAATTGAATAATTAGTGAGATATTGGTCCACTCATTGTGCCCGCCAATGTTGTAGGTCTCTCCATCTTTCCCTTGATGGTATACTAAATCAATTGCAATGGCATGATCCTCCACATAAAGCCAGTCGCGAATATTCATCCCATCGCCATAAAGAGGAATCTTTTTTCCTTCCATTAAATTAGTCACAAAAAGAGGGATAAGTTTTTCCGGAAATTGATATGGGCCATAATTATTAGAACAGTTGGAGATTGTCATAGGTAAATTTCATAGAAGAAGCCAGTCTTACCTAATGAACCATACACTTCATCGGTAGATATGTGGTAGAATCGATGACCTTCAAAGCTATCCTTCCAAATATGGCGTGCGCTGTTTAAAAGGTTAACAGTCCCTACGATGTTTGTCATGATAAATGACATTGGATCGGAAATCGAGCGGTCGACATGTGACTCTGCCGCTAGGTGAATGACTCCATCAAATTGATATTTATCGAAAAGATTATTCACAAATACGCCGTCGTTAATATCCCCTTTTACAAACGTGTAATTAGGTTTGGTATCGATATCTTTTAAGTTCTCGAGGTTTCCGGCATACGTTAGAGCATCAAGATTAACGATGTTGTATTCGGGATATTTGTTTACAAATAAACGAACGACATGTGAACCGATAAATCCTGCACCTCCAGTGATCAGTATTGTTTTCATAGGGTATTAGGTCTAATTCTAAAAGTTATTCTTAGTTGATATTCCGAATTTTCTTCTCCCAATTCCAGGCCGAGAGAAGTGTATCGTGCAAGGAGACTTCGGCTTTCCATCCTAAGATCTTATTGGCATTGGTTGTATCGGCATAGATTTGTTCGATATCTCCAGGCCGACGTGCTACAATGGTATAATTTACTTTTACTCCCGTTGCCTTTTCAAATGTCTTGACAACCTCAAGTACTGATGCCCCTTTGCCTGTTCCGATATTGAAAAATTCGTATCGACTTTTTGTTTTGTTATCCAATAACCGATTGATGGCTACAACATGAGCTTTAGCCAGATCGACAACGTTAATGTAATCGCGAATACAGCTGCCGTCAGGAGTCTGATAATCGTCTCCAAAAATACTCAATTGGGGACGAATACCTGCTGCAGTTTGTGTAATAAATGGGACTAGGTTATTGGGAACTCCTTGTGGAAGTTCGCCGATTAACGAAGAGGGATGTGCTCCAATGGGATTAAAATAGCGAAGCGCAATAGCCGTGATCTCAGGAGTTGCTTTCACTACGTCATTTAGGATCTCTTCGCTGATAGCTTTGGTATTTCCATAAGGTGATTCGGCCTCTTTCTTTGGTGTCTGTTCTGTCACCGGAAGCTGGTCGGGTTGGCCATAAACAGTGCATGAGGAAGAGAAAACCAAATTACTGATCTTATACCTTGACATACATTCAAGGATATACATCAAACTGATTAAATTATTCTGATAGTAGGCCAGCGGTTTGTTTACCGACTCCCCAACGGCTTTGAAAGCTGCGAAATGGATGATAGCTTCAATGTGGTTGTATTTCTGGAAGAAGGTATTTAGTCGTTTCGCATCGAGCAGATTGAATTGCTCAAATAAGGGCCTTATTCCGGTAATCTTCTCAATCTGATCGACAACTTCCGCCGATGAGTTGGAGAGATCATCAATGATTATTACCTCAAATCCTTTGGATTGCAACTCTACAACAGTGTGTGAACCAATATATCCAGTTCCACCTGTAACTAATACTTGGCGTCCCATATTTTTCTAATTACTTAGTTCCGAAATTACAATTAATTCTTATATTTGATACGTTGAAAAAGCAGGATATGGATATTACATTTTATTTGATCGAATTATTGCGTTTGCATGACTGTGTGATCGTTCCCGAGCTAGGCGGATTTGTCACAAATTACCGTCCGGCAGAGATGGATCTTGCGAATAATCGCTTTAATCCACCAGTAAAAGAGGTAATCTTCACGAGCAAATTATCGAAAAATGATGGCTTGTTAGTTAACTATATCTCCGAAATCGAAGGGGTGGGCTACCTAGAGGCTCGTCAGATTGTTGCGGAGTTTGTTGATGAGACTTGGTCTAAACTTGAAAATGGCGATCGCATATTATTTCAAAATATTGGCTCCCTGAAGTTTGATCGCAACGAGAAACTTATTTTTGAACCAGAGGTAAAGGGAAATTTCCTATTAGATGCATATGGAATGGAAGGGTTCCAGTTCCCACAGTTACAATGGAAAGAGCTTACTCCAACGAAACGGATTTTTGCAGACAAAGATGCTTCTCGTCGAGGTTCACGTGCCGGAAAAGTCAAAGCTTTTGCAATTGGAATACCGATTGTTTTAGCCCTTATTCTTGTCCCAGTATCTAAAAATTCGTGGAATTTAAAACCTGCGATTAATATTCAAACTTCTAGCACTGCTTCGCTTCCAGTTAATGTGCCTCTTGTTAATATGGTAACTCCTAAGGTAGCTGTTGAGCCAATTGCAAAACCAATTGAGACGAAGGTTGAAGTTGAAAAGCCAGTTGTTAAGGAAGCTATAGTTCCAGTTAAAGAGGTCACTGCTGCAGCCTCTCGGTATCGGATAATTGGAGGATGTTTTAAGATTCGTGAAAATGCAGATAAATTTCTAGAGCGTCTTCAAAAGGATGGATATACCTCGGAACTAAAGGTTATGCCAAATGGTACATTTTTAATTATTGTGCAGGCCTATGCCGACAAGAATGAAGCCTTTACCGCCTTGCAAAATTTAAAGGAATCAGATCCTAAATCTGGTTATTGGCTTTCAAGAAACTAAGATTAGCACAATTAAGATATAAAAAGAGGGTCTATTTTCAACTGAAAATAGACCCTCTTTTGTGATTGACTACTCCTAGTCTATTTATAACTCGCTAAACGACTCAAGTATTTGCCAATAATATCAAATTCAAGATTGACTACTGAGCCAACCTTAAATGCATGAAAGTTTGTATGTTCATAGGTATAGGGAATAATCGCCACTTGAAATGAGTTGTCTTGAGAATTAACGACGGTCAAACTAACTCCATTTACGGTAGCTGAACCTTTCTCAACAGTCATATATCCTTTTAAAGCTTTCTCCCGATCAAACTCATATGTAAAGGTAAAATACCAGCTCCCTTCTGACTCTTTGATAGCAGAACATACGGCTGTCTGGTCCACATGTCCTTGAACGATATGCCCATCCAGGCGCCCATTCATCATCATGCTGCGTTCGAGATTAACCTGGTCCCCAACGTTAACGAGTCCAAGGTTTGACTTTAATAACGTCTCTTGGATCGCGGTTACCGTATAGGATGAATTGGTTTTTTTGACAACTGTCAGGCAAACGCCGTTGTGCGATACGCTTTGGTCGACTTTTAAATCGCTAACAAAATCGCAGCTTAAGGTTAGGTGAACGTTCTCGAGTTCCTTCTCAATCGCCACTATTTTGCCCATTCCTTCAACAATTCCTGAAAACATGATCGTGTGGTTTTAATTTTACTGCGAAGTTAACGCTTTTATAAAGGCAATAAAGAGATCTCAGTTTTTATTATCTTGCAGCTAAATTTATTTTTTATGGCAACTTCACAGACGATCTACTTAGGTGAACTAAGAACTGAAAATGAGCATCTCCAATCGGGCAAAAAAATTCTTACCGATGCCCCAGTCGATAATCAAGGCAAAGGGGAGGCGTTCTCTCCAACAGATTTAGTGGCAACAGGTCTAAGTGCTTGCATGATGACCATTATGGGCATTAAGGCTCGTGATAAGGGTCTTGACTTAACGGGTACTAAGATTGAGACGACGAAACTTATGTCGGCTGAGCCTCGAAGAATCGGGGAGATCATCGTTGAATTTACTTTTCCGAAGGGAGAGTTTACAGATAAAGACAAGATGATTTTAGAGGCGGTGACAAAAACCTGTCCAGTGGCATTGAGTTTGCATCCAGAGATTAAGCAGACCGTTATTTTTAACTGGTGATTTAGTTAAATTGATCTGGGATCAGTCGAAATGCAAGCGTCCCTTCGTTTTCTGCTAACTGACTCCAGCTGTCTACCTTAAAGTCAATTCCCACGGTAGAACAGGTGGGTACATCTGCCGTGAAATCTCCTAGCAGAAAGTGCAAATAGTCGTAGACTGTTGGATTATGTCCAAAGATGATAATGGTCTCCTTCTCGTCTTCAAGCTCCTGTAACATCGCCAGAAAATTCTCAGCTGACTTTCCACTATAGAGTTTTTTCTCGAAACGTATAGTCATAGCATCATATCCTAATGCTTGAGCATATATTTTTGCTGTCTGTGTTGTTCGCACTGCCGGGCTTGCAATAATTAGATTGGCTTTAACGCCTAATCGTTTAAGCTCTTCACTAATCTTAGCGGCATCGTCTTCTCCTCTGTCGGTTAAAGTACGATCATAATCTTGATCGTATCCATAAGAAATACTTTTAGCATGACGGACTAGGATAACTCTTTTCATGATTTCTATTACAGGTTATTTTCAGACATTAAAGATATTGAAAAAACAAACCCGTCATTCAAAAAAGGATAGAATGACGGGTTTGTAAGTAGATAAGATTCTACTCTTAGTTCTTCTCGATCTCTTTCCAAACTAATGCACTAGCACCTACGATAGCCGCAGTACCCTCTTTAAGTTTAGATGGAAGGATTTTTACTTTATTTCGGAAGCTTGGAAGTGCATAGCGTTCCAAACTCTCTTTCGTTGGTTTGAAAATATAATCACCAGCAGCAGCTGCACCACCAAAAAGAAAAATTGCTTCAGGGCTTAAGGTGTGCACGATATCGGCTAATGATCGACCTAATAATTCGCCGGCATTTTGGAAAACTTCCTTCGCAATTGGATCACCATTTTCTGCTGCATCATAAACAATCTTAGCCGACATTTCCGAGTAAGGAACTTTGGCTAGTTCGCTTTCAGTAGCATTGTATTGAGCAAGTAATTCATAAACCGTTCTTTTGATTCCAGTAGCAGAGCAGTAGGCTTCAAGATGACCATAGCCGCCGCAACCGCATAGTCTGCCATTTGGAACAAGCGTCATATGACCGCACTCTCCAGCAAATCCATCAGCTCCGTAAACTAAGTCCCCGTTGACAATAATGCCACTTCCAAGACCGGTTCCAAGGGTGATCATCACAAAGTTTTTCATCCCTTTTCCACCGCCATAGATCATCTCTCCAAGAGCCGCTGCATTGGCATCGTTGGTTAGTTTGACATGCTTCAGATGAGGAAAATTTTTCTGGATGAGATCAGTGAATGGAATAACACCTACGAAAGGGAGATTGGCAGCATTTTCAATGGTGCCACTGTAATAATTCCCGTTAGGTGCTCCAATACCTATCCCTGCAACCTCAATATCAGCATTAATCTGCTTCACTGTTTCAATAGCAGTATTTATTTCAGCTGTTAAATCGGCGATATATTTGCCAATTAATTCTTCAGATACTGCAATGGCAAGATTTGGATTTTCTCTTTTTTGAGGCGTTGGAAGTTGAGGCTTCTTTTCATACAAAACGTTACCCTCTTGGTCAACAACCCCAATTGCAGTATTTGTACCACCGATATCAATTCCAATTGCTACTTGTTTCATGAATGCTAGTTTAATAATTATGTATTAATTAGTCTAGTCGTTTTCATGGATTAATCTCCATGAAAACGACTAGACTAAGATGTTTATGCTGAGCGTAATTTACTTCCCTTAACAGCATAAAAGAAAATGTAAAGGTAGCAAATCGCTGGAACAATAAATGCGACTGAATATCCTGAGACATCGGCAATCTTACCCATGATTAAAGGGATAATTGCACCACCACAGATCAAGGTATTGATAATTCCAGAAGCTGTACTAAGCTCTCCTGGATCAAGATCTTTCACGGCTAGCGTAAAGATATTCGGGAACATAATTGAGTTGAACATGCCAATTGAAACTACTGCCCAAAGAGCAACGCTTCCTGAGGTAAAGGCGGTTAGCAAGGCAAGTGTAGCTGCTAATAAAGCAAAAACGGCTAGTGAACGACCTGCATTCCCTTTGCCAAGTTGCATGAATATAAAGTTTGCCAAGGCTACAACCATAAATGTACCGCCGATATTCCATGTCCAGTCAGTCACAAATGATCCTGAAATAAGCGCTAGAACAAGCACTGCTGCAACGTAGGCATATTTGCGAACTCCGTCGGTGATATTTGATAATAAGATCGAACCAAAGAAACGGCCAATCATTGCACCTCCCCAATAAATAGCAACATATTTTCCTGCTAAAATTGGATCCATAGCCATGGTCGATTTAAGGTAGTTTAGGATAAGTCCACCTGTGCCAACTTCAGCGCCTACATAAAAGAAGATTCCAAATGCACCAAGAATAACCTGTGGATGTTTCCAAACACTCTTTCTTACAGTGTCAGAGCTGCCGCCAACTTCAGGTAGCTTAGTTAAAAAGATCGCTATTGCAGCAAGTACAACGATGATACCAATGATGATAAATGGCATCTGTACGGTTTCTGCTTTTTGAATATTGGTTAACATCTCTTTTGCACCTTTAAAGATAAATACCGCAATAATCCAAGGAGCAACCATGGTGGCAATAGAGTTAAGCGCTTGTACAAGGTTGATACGTCCGCCAGCTGATTCTTCTGAACCTAATGCAGTAACATATGGATTTGCCGCTGTTTGTAAGAAAACAACACCCGATGCCAAGACAAAGGTAGCACCTAAAAATAGAGGGAAAGAGAGTAATTTAGCCGCTGGGAAAAATAGAAAACTACCTGCAGCCATTAATAATAAACCCGCAATCAAGGCACTTCGATAACCAATCTTTTTGATGAATAATCCAATAGGAATGGAAATGAAAAAGTACGTGATAAAGAACGCAAAACTTAATAGTTGAGCATTAAACTCCGTTAAAGTAAAGATATCCTTTACTTGACTACTTAGGGTGATGATAAAGGTCGTCGCAAATCCAAAAATAAAGAAAATGGATCCGATCACAGTCATTCCCAGACCGTAGTTGGCATTTTTTTGTTCCATAATTAGAAAATGTTTGGGTTAAATACAGTTATTTGGTTTTGATTTTGTTAAACTGAACAAATATAGAAATAATTAATTTGCATCACTTATTATTCTTAATTTTGTAATTATAATTAAGAACTCTTAACATATGAGCTATTCTGCAGATAATGAGAGATATAGTAAGGGCGCTAACTATCGACGATGTGGCCGAAGTGGGATTGTCTTGCCAGAAATCTCCTTGGGTTTGTGGCATAACTTTGGTGGTGTCGATCGATTAGAGAATGGTCAAGCGATGCTTCGCTATGCCTTTGATCAAGGTATGACCCATTTTGATCTGGCAAATAATTATGGTCCACCTCCGGGTTCGGCAGAGGAGAATTTTGGTGTAATTTTCAAAAAAGATTTTTTGCCTTATAGGGATGAATTAATTATTTCAACAAAAGCAGGATATCTTATGTGGCCTGGCCCATATGGAGAATGGGGCTCCCGGAAATATTTACTCGCAAGCTTAGATCAGAGTCTTAAAAGAATGGGTCTCGACTATGTGGATATATTTTATTCACATCGACCGGATCCAAATACTCCGCTCGAAGAGACAATGATGGCACTTGATCACGCGGTCCGTTCTGGGAAAGCACTCTATGCTGGAATATCGAATTACCCTGCAGAATTAACAAAAAAAGCCTCCGCCATATTAAAGGATCTTGGGACTCCATGCCTGATACATCAACCTAAATATTCGATGCTGGAGCGTTGGGTTGAGAAGGGTTTGTTGGAAACAGCTGCCGAAGAGGGAATTGGCGTTATCGCTTTCTCTCCATTGGCTCAAGGCCTTTTGACAGATCGCTATCTCGATGGCATTCCTGAAGATTCAAGAGCCGCTAAATCATGGGGGTATTTACGTGAAGATCAGGTATTGCCAACAATCGAAAAGGCAAGAAAACTAAATATGATCGCTCAAGAACGTGGTCAATCTTTGGCTCAAATGGCGATTGCCTGGTTGTTAAAAGATCAACGCGTGACTTCCGTTTTAATTGGGGCGAGCAGTGTTGAGCAATTAAGTGACAATTTAGCTGCCACAAAAAATCTTTCGTTCTCGGATGCTGAATTGGCGAAAATAGAATCAATCTTGCAAGACTAATCGGAAACTTCGGTCTCTTTAATTTTCAGGGTCAAGTACTTTTTGAAAGTACCGGATCGCACACTCTTGAAGTGTTTTTATTTTAAGATCTTCCAGAATAACTGGCGCAAGGGCATTTTGATGAAAGAGCGGCCAGCCATCAGGCCCAGCACCACTTGACGAGACCAATCCCATTTCTTGGTATAGGATACAGCTTCCAAGATTGATTAGATTTAGCTTCTCCTCTTTAGAAAACTCTTGAAAAGAGAGTCCTCGCTCTCGCATTCCAATGAGAAATAGGACTCCATTTAAATCAACATCGACTCCAAATCTGGCACTTAAGACCTGACCTAATTCTTTCCAACTCTCTACTTTTACCATCTTATAAGTTTTTTACAAACATACTAATCTTAGTTGTTTGTTAACAATCAAAAGTTTCCAGGTGCAAATGGTTTGAATAAGGGTCAAAAATTTTACTTTTGTGGGTTGAAATATTTGTAATGCAAATTTGACATTAGCCAATAAAACCGATCGTAGACAAGATGAAGAACTTAAGAATTGTTGATATTCTAAAATTGGGCCAGGTAGGTGCCGAGATAACGGTAAAGGGATGGGTAAGAACTCGTCGTGGAAGTAAGAACGTAAGCTTTATTGCGCTTAACGACGGATCAACAAATCACAATCTACAGGTTGTGGCTGAAGTTGAGGCTTTTGGCGAAGAGTTACTAAAGCTTATCAATACTGGTGCAGCTATTGGTGTTACTGGAAAGCTTGTTGAATCAACTGGTTCAGGACAATCAGTTGAACTTCAGGCGGCGTCCATCGAGGTCATTGGTGGTGCTGATCCGGAGAAATATCCGATACAGCCAAAGCGTCATTCGTTGGAATTTTTACGTGAGGTTGCTCATCTTAGACCACGAACAGCCACTTTCAGTGCTATTTTCCGCATCCGTCATGCCATGATTTTTGCCATACACAACTTTTTTAATGACAGAGGATTTTATAATGTCCATACCCCAATTATAACTAGTTCAGATGCTGAAGGGGCTGGCGAAATGTTCCGCATTTCAACTCTTGATGCAAAAAATCCGCCACTTACCGAAGAGGGAGATGTTGATTTTAGTCAAGATTTCTTTGGTAAAGCAGCTAATCTAACCGTATCAGGACAATTGGAAGGGGAGCTATTTGCGATGGCACTTTCTAGAATCTATACTTTCGGACCAACTTTTAGGGCGGAGAACTCCAACACTTCGCGACACTTAGCTGAGTTTTGGATGATAGAGCCTGAAGTGGCTTTCTTCGACCTGAATGATAATATGGATCTGGCTGAAGAATTTTTAAAATACCTTATTAATTATGCGTTAGAGCATTGCATGGATGACCTGCTTTTCTTAAGTAGCCGTCTAACAGAAGAAGAGAAAAATAAACCAGCCGATCAGCGTTCTATGGAGTTGATCGAAAAGTTGAGATTTGTGGCTGAGAATGATTTTGTCCGTCTGACGTATACCGATGCCATTGAGATTCTGAAGAATTCAAAACAAAATAAAAAAGGTAAATTCCAATATCCGATCACGGGTTATGGGACCGACCTTCAAAGTGAACATGAACGATTCCTTGTTGAGGTAGAATTTAAAAAACCAGTTATTTTAACCAACTATCCGAAAGAAATTAAAGCTTTCTATATGCGGCTGGACGACAATGGTAAGACTGTTTCGGCTATGGATGTTTTATTTCCGCAGATTGGTGAAATCATTGGAGGATCACAGCGTGAAGAGCGCCTCGATATCTTGGAAAGCCGCATGGAAGAGATGCATATCCCGAAAGAAGATTTGGAATGGTACCTCGATACACGCCGATTTGGAGGTTGTCCACATGCTGGCTTTGGACTTGGATTTGAGCGTTTGCTACTTTTTGTCACTGGAATGACAAATATCCGCGACGTTATTCCTTTTGCTCGGACACCTAAGAATTGCGAATTCTAGTATTGGGAAGGGCGATTCCATCTAACATTGAATTTTAATCTTTTAGAAATCATTATTAGGGCTGAATTTTCAATCTTTTCTAAGCGATGATTTTAATTAATCACTACCTTTAAGTATTGTAAAAGGTTATTCCTACTATGCAGAGATTAAGTCTTCAACAGAAACTACTTCAAAAACTCTCCCCGCAGCAGATCCAAGTTATTAAGCTGCTTGAGCTTCCTAGCTTAATGCTTGAACAGCGTATTAAGAAGGAACTTGATGAAAACCCTGTTCTGGAGATTGGGAATGAGGAGTTTGGTTCTTCAGATGAGGAGCCAATAAATGATCTTAAATCGAATGAAGATCGGGATAATGAGGAGTTCTCTGTTAGTGACTATTTAAACGATGAAGATTATCCTTCCTATCGCTACAACACTCAAAACTACTCCTCCGAAGATAAGGTGGTCGATGTTCCATTTTCTGATGGAACCTCATTTCATGAATACCTCCAAGATCAAGTCCGTTTAGAAACACTCGACAAGGATGAACGGGTGCTTGCTGAGCAAATTATTGGCAATATTGATGAAGATGGCTATCTGCGTCGTGATATATATGCGATTGTTGATGATCTAGAGTTTTCACAAAATATTAAGACTACTGAGCCAGAAATTTTAAAGGTTTTAGAGCGAATTCAACAACTCGATCCTCCCGGAGTAGGCGCACGTGATTTGCAAGAATGTTTAACTATTCAACTGGTTCGGAAAGACGATCATCGTCCGGAGGTCCGATTGGCAATACAAATCCTCACGACTGCTTTTGAGGAGTTTACACGAAAGCATTACGATAAGATCACCAAGAAGTTTGGGGTCAACGATGATCTGTTACGTCTGGCAATTGATGAAATAATAAAGCTAAATCCTAAGCCAGGAAGCTCGTTCAGCAGCTCAATTAGTCAGGGTAATCAGGCTATTATACCCGATTTTATCTTGGAAGTCGTTGACGATGAGCTACAGTTGGCACTCAACCAGCGAAATGTTCCGGAGCTAAATGTAAGCAAGCATTACATAAATATGCTCCGTTCTTACGAAGATAATCGGAAGGGATCTTCTCGGGATGTTAAAGATGCTGTGCTATTTGTAAAGCAAAAAATTGATTCGGCAAAAGGGTTTATCGATGCCATTAAACAGCGACAAGAGACGCTAATGCTGGTTATGACGGAGATATTAATGTATCAGCGGGCCTATTTTTTAGAAGGTGACGAGACCAAATTGCGACCTATGATTTTAAAAGATATTGCAGATCGCACGAACCTCGATATCTCTACCATCTCCCGGGTGTCAAATAGCAAATATATCCAGACTCATTTTGGGATTTATTCGCTAAAATATTTTTTCTCAGAGTCGATGCATAAGGATACCGGCGAAGAGGTTTCTACGCGTGAGATCAAATCAATCTTACAGGAGTGTATTGACAATGAGAATAAGAAAAAGCCCCTAAATGACGATCGATTGACTCAAATCCTTAATGAGAAAGGGTATGAGATTGCACGGAGAACAGTTGCAAAATACCGAGAGCAATTGGATATTCCA
Organism: Bacteroidia bacterium; assembly: GCA_026391295.1. GTDB lineage: Bacteria > Bacteroidota > Bacteroidia > Bacteroidales > Prolixibacteraceae > JAAFHB01. The sequence goes on from JAPLDS010000010.1 coordinate 14,109, forward strand.
GTCGCGCGTATGCGAAAAGAGCTTTAAAAAAGTTCAGTGTTTAAAGAGTAAAGCCTAAGTCGTTGGTGTTTTTTGTTTGCGATTTGAGCTCTCTTCAAAATCCCTAGATTACAAATTTATAGCCGATTCCTTTAAGGGTTCGAATCTGATCGTTTCCAATCTTTTCGCGAAGTTTTCGAATATGAACATCAATGGTCCGATCTCCAACAATGACATTATTTCCCCAGACAGATTTATAGATCTCGTCACGGGTAAATACTTTATCTGGCTTTGAGACTAATAAGGAGAGTAATTCAAACTCTTTTCGAGGCAAGGTCAGTTCTTTCCCTTCAATTGTCAGGATATAGCGCTCTTTATCGATTGAGATATTTCCAATATTTAATATTTTGTTGCCATCGACCGCCTCATTCGGAAGTCCACCCGTTCTTTTCAGAAGTGCTTTCACGCGACTGATTAATACTTTGGGTCGGACAGGTTTGGTGATGTAATCATCAGCTCCAGCTTCAAAGCCGGCAATTTGCGAATAATCTTCGCCTCGTGCAGTTAAGAATGCGATGATCGTATTTTTGCAGCTAGGTAGCTTTCTGATCTCTTCACAAGCAGCTATTCCATCCATTTCAGGCATCATAACATCAAGAATAACGAGGTCTGGCTTTACTTTACCAGCCATCTCGATAGCCTCCACGCCATTGCGGGCGCAATAGACTTTAAATCCTTCACGCTGAAGATTATAGCTTACGAACTCTAGGATATCCTCTTCGTCATCTACTAATAATATCCGTGGTGTTAAATCTTTTTCAGCCATTGTTTTTGGAATAAATAGAAGGATTAAATTTCAATGAAATAAATGTAGTTAAATATTTTTATTTATGGGCTCTTTCGAGCATAAAAGTAAACGTTGTCCCTTGGTCTAACTGACTTTTAACATGAATTGATTGCTCATGGGCTTCAATGATATGCTTAACAATAGAAAGTCCTAGGCCAGTTCCACCTTGCATTCGCGACCGACTTTTGTCAACCCGATAGAATCGCTCAAAAATACGAACCAGGTCTTTCTTTTCAAGTCCAATCCCATCATCCTCGACTTCGATTAGGATCATCTTATCCATATCGTAAAAGGCAACATTGACATTGCCACCTTTCTTTCCGTATTTAATGGCATTGCCAATCAGATTACTGATTACCTCGAAAATTCGTTTTTTATCAGCTAAAACCTGCACGGGCTTATGGGCTGATACGACAAGATTCATCGTCATTTTGCGTTCTTTCGCATCGCGCAGTTCAAATTCAAAAACCTCTTCGGTGAGTTTTATTAAATCAAATGGCTCCTTGTAGATGACAAGTTCCCCCGATTCAAGCTTGGTAATTGATTCAAGATCCTCGACGACACTAATCATTCGGTCTATACTTTTCTCCGTCCGCTCTAGATATAGCCTATTGATTTTCGGATCTTCAAGACCACCATCTAATAGTGTTAGGATATAACCCTGGATATTAAAAATGGGCGTTTTTAGTTCATGTGATACGTTACCAACAAAATCTTTGCGGTAGCGCTCAAGCTCTTTTAGTCGATCGATTTCGGCCCTTTTATCTTCTGCCCAGAGCTTCACCTCTTGATCTACTTCCGCAAGAACATCGCGATTCCCATGAATGAGTCTGGCCGATCTTTTCATCTCGACTGGGACTTCTCTTATTGTTTTGTATATGGGTGTGATCTTATCGTTAATCAAGACCGAAAACATATAGAGGTTGGTAAAGTATGAGAATAGCAAAAGCAAAGGAATCAGGGCGATAGTCCAAATATTCCAATTAAGACCATAGGCAATAAGCAATAAGAAAGCCGCAAAAATGGTAATGATAAATGATGAGCTGATTGATAGTTTTTGCGGTGTGCTAGTCTTAATAGGAATCATAAGGATGAATCATTGATTTCAACGTGACAAAGGTAAACTTAATTGCTTTTTCTTCAATTCTACGAAGAAATATTACTAATTAACGTTTATTTAATATAATAATTGCACTTTTGAGCACAAGTCAAGAATATATTTGTGGGTTTTTAGTTGATTTTAATGGAGCGGTTTTATCTTTTTATCGGTTTTTTCATTGGTTTTCTTGTCGCTGGGATCTCTTTTACGTTTATTCGAACACGGAAGAATTTGGCAAAGTCCGAGTCAAATGGCACTGAGTCTGATGTTTTTTTGGAGCCGTTAATCCGAGCAGAGAATGTCTTAGGTAAGACAACTGAAGACTCTTCGAATGCAATCATTATGATCTCAAAGGCTTATTTCCTAAGTATTGCTGGATTTCAGTCGGGAAGTGAGCGACAATTAGATGAACTTGAAACAGAGATAGAAGAATTTAATCAACGAGCTCGACGCTTAAAAGCAAATACCTACCGTATTATTCAGCAGCTTCAGCATGATTCGATCGAGACAGGCCATTATTATGTCCAGATTGTGGACTACTTGCGAGAAATGGCCCATTCGATAAAATATGTGGTGCGTCCTTTGCGTCAACATCTGATTAACAAATATCGTCCTTTTGCAGAAGATCAGAACCTAGAATTAACTGAATTCAGTAATCATGTTACCGATTTTTTAAATTTTGCTCTACACATTATTAAGGAGTCTCGTTTTGAGCAGATCGATGAGCTGATCCTTAAAAGAAAAGAGATCTTAGAGCAGATGAGCGAACAAGAGAAGAAACAGATCAGAAGAATAAAAAAGAAGGAGACTAGCAGTCGTAATTCACTGCTCTATTTTGGTCTGATGTCGGAAACAAAGCATCTACTACTTCAGACGGTTAACTTGCTTAAAGCAACCCGTGATTTCGTCTCGTTTACGAAATCGTGACCATCCCCTCCTCCAGACAATTACCACTAAATTAACTGGCTTGTTTTAATTTAATTAGAATGAGAAAGAATTATCAATTAGTTTTTAAATTAAAATGATCATTCCGGATAAATCTGTAAATTAGCTCGCGAATTAAACTAACGAATTAAACTTATAGATTATGAATCTGGACAAAATTTTCGGATTTCTTGTGCCCAAAGATCGCAAGTTCTTTCCTCTATTCATTCAAGCTGCCGACAACCTTGTAGTGGCCTCAGACTTGCTTGTTAAGCTAATGAAAGAAAATGATTTAGCAGAGCGCGAAGTATATATCAAACTTATTAAAGAGGCGGAGCACACCGGAGATTCAATCACTCATCAATTATTGGTGGAGTTAAACGGCACGTTTATTACCCCATTTGACCGTGAAGATATCCATCAACTGATCTCTGCCATGGATGATGTTGTGGATTATATTCATACAGCAGCTATTCGGACACATTTTTATAAGTTACCTACTTTCCCAGATGAATTTGGGAAAATTGCCGATTATATTCATGCCGCCAATAAGGAGATTCAGCTGGTCCTTCGGAGCGTAAAAAATGCTTCGGATTTTCTCAAATTTGCCGGTTCATGCGCCACCATTAGTACCTATGAAAGTGAAGTCGATTATTTGTATCAAGAATTCCTATCTAATTTATTTGAGCTAGAGACGAACGCCATAAATCTTATTAAAAAGCGAGATATCTTAGCTTCTTTAGAAAAGGCGATAGACAAATGTGATGATGTGGCGAATGTTTTCTCCTCAATAATCGTAAAAATATCCTAATAGGCCATGAGTCTTACCCTGTTAATTGTCATTATTGTATTGGCATTTATTTTCGATTTTATCAATGGCTTTCACGATGCGGCTAACTCTATTGCTACGGTCGTTTCGACTAAAGTGTTATCGCCGTTGCAAGCTGTAATCTGGGCTGCATTCTTCAATTTTGCAGCTTATGCAATCTTTGAACTCCATATTGTCGATACCATTGCCAAAGTAGTCGATACGAATTTTATTAATCTACAGGTAATTCTGGCGGGTATCATTGCTGCCATAATCTGGAACTTAATAACGTGGTATTTGGGAATACCCTCAAGCTCTTCTCACACCTTAGTAGGAGGCTTTTCGGGAGCCGCTATCGCTTATGCTGGATGGGGAGTTGTTCATTCCGATAAAATTATGAAGATTGCTGCCTTTATCTTCCTTGCTCCTTTAATTGGAATGCTATTATCTTATGTATTGTCGATTATATTGCTCTGGATCTTTAAGAATTTCAACCCTTTCCGACTAAAAAAATGGTTTAAGGTTGGTCAGTTGTTTTCATCTGCCTTGTTTAGTCTAGGACATGGTGGCAACGATGCGCAAAAGGTTATGGGAATTATTTCGGCCGCGTTATTGGTTTATTTTAAATCTGTCGATCCAGCATTGATTCCTCACTGGGCTCAAATAACCTTTGTAGATGGGAAGATTCATGCCATTCCCTTATGGATTGTTTATGGATGTTATACCGCTATCTCTGCAGGAACCTTAATGGGAGGATGGCGAATTATTCGGACCATGGGTGGAAAAATCACCAAGCTGACTTCATTTGAAGGTGTGGCTGCTGAAGGTGCAGGAGCAATCATGCTTTTTGGCACCGAAGCGTTAGGTATTCCCGTGAGTACCACCCATACGATCACTGGCGCCATCATGGGTGTAGGTTTGACAAAAAGAGTCTCTGCAGTTCGCTGGGGCGTTACGGTGAATCTTATTTATGCTTGGATATTGACGATCCCCGTCTCCATGGGCCTTGCTGCCCTGATCTTCTGGATTCTAAAATTGGTTGGAATTAGCTAAAAATTTGGGATAAATATTTATTAGCGGAGGTGAACGAATGCGATCACTTCCGCTTTTTTATAATATGAATAAGGGTTCTTTCTAATTCTTTTTAAATACCAAATAGGTATTTGGAGCTAAGGTAATTTGAGATGCTATTTGTGCGGATGATCCAGTAAATGCATCGGCCCAGAGAGAAGTTGTGCTGCAGATTGGCAGGGTATAATTCACCGTTGTGTTACGTAAATTGCAAACTACAAAGATCGTTTCATTTCCATATACTCGCGTAAAAGCGCATACATCTGTGCTATTGTAGGAGGTAAAAATCCCGCGTCTGATAGCATTACTGCGATTATACAAGGCTATTATTTTTTTGTATTCAGTTACCATTCCTGGATTTAAACTCCAATCGATTAACGAATTGGTTGACATAAAATATAACGGTGTTGGAGTTCCAACCTCTTGTCCATTATAGATCATAGGGACACCTTTTATATAAGCAGCTAAAACAAATGCAGTGGTGGATCCAGTTTTGCCTCCAAACCAATCCAATGGACTCCCTTGACTATTTACATCATGATTGGTGATGTAATGAACTACTCGATTAAGTTCGTTCGCACTGGCATATTCAGTGGTCAGTACATTGTCAATTCCGCCTGCAATGGTCCCAGTATGACTATAGATAGCTTTTAATTGATCGTATAATCGGAAACCGAATGTATAATTAAATCCTGAGCCAAAGTGATCGCTTCGGCTTCCTTCCGCTAACATAAGAAGTCGATGTGAGGTGATACTACGCATAGTGTCTATCGCTTGTTTCCAGAAATCGGCTGGCGGGCCATCTGCATAATCACAACGAAATCCATCGCAATTTGCATTGTAGACCCAGTACTTCATAGCACGAATCATCGCACTTCGCATGGAATAATTGGTGAAATTTAATTGCGCAACATCAAGCCAACCTTGCGAAGGACTCACAATATTTCCTGATCCATCAAGTTGATACCAATCCTTATGACTAGTTATCCAACTATTATCCCACGATGTATGGTTTGCCACCCAATCAAATAACACTGCCATACCCCGACTATGCGCTCCATCCACAAGAGCACGAAGGTCGGATAAGTTTCCAAAATCGGAGTTTATGCCGGTATAATCTTTGATGCAATAGGGCGAATTAACCCCCTTGAGGGTGCCAATTGGGTAAAATGGCAATAAATATATGACATTGACACCTATATTTTTAATCGAGTCAAGCCGAGAGATCACACTCTGAAAATTGCGTGTTGAGGTAAAACAACGGATATTAACTTGATAAATAATGGCATCTTGTGGATCCGGAACACCTGCGAATGGTGCTCCATATTGAACGAATGGTAGATCATTAATTTTTAGGGAAAGGGTACAGCCGTCGGTTCCAAAAGAGATCGGGAAGGACGCAGTTCCCGGCTCTGTTGCAACTCCAGAGATCGCATAGGCGAGATTTCCAGCTCCATTGGCTAAGATGCCAGCTTGCAAGGTTGCGGTAAGCCCTTTGACTCCTGTAGAGGAAATTTGTGTGCCTGCACTATACTTCGCTCCATTTCCTGACGTATAGGGTAAGGAAATAACCCCATTAAGTTGATTTCCTACAGTCGCTGAGAATTGAACTGATGCCGATGAACAGCTTATTGCAGCTTGTGGTTTTACTTCAATATTCGCCTTGCTACACGCGATCCCCAAGCCTGCAAAAGCCAAGATGAGCAGAAAACTGCGAAGATGCTTTTGAGTTAAGGCTGCCATAACTAGTGCATGGCCAATCTTTTGCCTATGGTCAGAACGTAATCCTGCTTCTTTTGTAGTTTTTTTCAAGTTTTTTTGTTGGTCTTAAATTCAATTATTTAAGTTCCAGGATCAAGGATGTTTTAGCTGGTATTTCGATCGTTTTTAAGTCGTTCAAATTGGCTCCAGTCATAACCTCTTTCGCGGTGGTAAATCCACGAAGTGATTCTTCAAATCGTGCGGTGTTGAGCGTTTTCTTTTCCGCATTGGTGTTTAGAATAACCATGACAGCTTCCTGATCCGAATATCTAAAATAGACATACATATTATCCGTTGGGAAGTAATGTTTAAGCTTGCCATGGTGAATAAGTGGCTTGTCTTTTCTCCAGTTCACTAACTTTTTCATAAACTGCTGCACATCGACTTGGTCTTTTGAGAGTCCTTGTCCAGTAAACCCATTGACAGGATCGCCTGCCCATCCGCCAAGGAAATCTTTGCGCATCTTGCCATCACCATCACGTTTAAGACCAGTCATCAAAAACTCGCTTCCATTGTAAACCTGTGGAACTCCTCTGGTGGTCATTAGAAAAGTCATCGCGGTTTTAAATTTTGAAACATCTTCCCCAATGGCTGAATAAAATCGCTCGGTATCGTGGTTTTCTGCAAAAATTACCAAGTTATTCGGGTTGGGATAGAGGTAATCTTGGGCTAACGTTTCGTAAAGGTGATTGAAACCCCATCCATTGTTCATCGATTGAACGATCGCATCTTGAAGTGGAAAATCCATCACACTGGTTAGATTTGAGCAATAGCCATTTGAATTGATCTTTCCTTTCTGCCAAAACGCGACTGCAGCCACTTTCGTGTTCCACTCTTCTCCTACAATATTGAAATTAGGATACTCATCCATAACTTGTCTGGTCCATTCTGCCATCATCTGTTTGTCGGGATAAGGATAGGTGTCCATCCTAATTCCATCAAGGGCTGCATATTCAATCCACCAAATGGAATTTTGAATAAGGTAAGTCGCAAGATATGGATTGCGTTGATTTAGATCCGGCATACTTGGGACAAACCAGCCATCAGTAAACTCTTTCGAATCACTCTCCGATCCATAGGGATCTTGAACGGTGGCTTTTTTATGATTGGTGATATATGTTGGAGAACCATTGATCCAATCTTTCATAGGCATATCTTTCATCCACCAATGACTAAGTCCACAATGGTTAAAAATCATATCCATAACCATTTTAATCCCTTTCTTCTTCGCATCAAGGCTTAGCTTCTGATAGTCGGCATTGGTGCCAAATCGAGGATCTACCTTGTAAAAATCGGTTGTTGAGTAACCATGATAGGAGACTCGAGGCATATTATTTTCCAACACTGGATTAACCCAAATGGCAGTGTAGCCATTCTCTTTGATGTAGTCAAGATGATCAGAGATCCCTTTAATATCACCACCATGACGACCATTTGGATCGTTCCGATTATCTTTCTCTAACTGATCAGATTTCGAGTCGTTGGATGGATCTCCATTGGCAAATCGATCTGGCATCAAGAGATACATCACATCGGAAGAGTTAAATCCTATTCGCTCAGATGAGCCTTTTTCGCGTGACTTTAACTCATAAGGGAAAACGCAAACTGTCTTGCCGTTTTGCTTGAAAATCAGGTCGAAAGTTCCCGGCTTTACGCTAGATGATAAGCGCAAGTCAAGGAAAAGATAATTTGGATTCTCAACGGAGTGACTTGCGATTAATTCAACACCATCATAATGAATGGAAGGTGTCGTCTCAGAGATACGAGTCCCGTGAACCATTAATTGAAGGGAGGCATTTTTAAAACCTACCCACCAAGATGACGGCTCAACTTTATCAAGTGTAGGCTTTGAAGCCGCTACTAGTTGAAGCGAGAAAATGAGAATCAGAGAGACTGCAAATACTGATTTCAGAAACGATCCTTTAATTTTCATTGGATAGATGTTTTAGTGGAACTTTAATTTCTTTACTTGCACCGATTCTGGCTTCTTGATCATATAACGTAATCAAGATCTCTTGATCTGAAAGATTCTCAATGCATACTTCACGCTTGTTTACGTTGATCTTCAAGGTCGCACCCCGAAAGTTAACTCTAAATGCGTATGATTCCCATTTAGCAGGAATAAAAGGGGCAAATGAAACTTTATCGGATTGAACTCGCATCCCTCCAAAGCCTTTCACAAAAGCCATCCAGGTGCCGCCCATTGAGGTGATATGACAGCCATCGGCTGTATCGTTATTGTAATCGTCAAGATCGAGGCGCGCCGTCCTTAAGTAGAGCTCATACGCTTTTTGTTCATACCCAATAGCGCTCGCTAAAATGGTATGGATACATGGAGACAAGGACGACTCATGAACAGTGTAAGGCTCATAGAAGTCGAAATGACGTTGAATAGTTTTTTTATCATAGTGATCTTCAAAAAGGAATAGGCTCTGAAGAGTATCTGCTTGTTTAATATAGGGAGAACGCAAGATTCGATCCCACGACCAGTTTTGATTTAGCGGTCTTTCTTTAGGTGGAATTTCAGAAGTTGGCTTTAAGGCTTTGTCCAAAAACCCATCCTGCTGTAGGTAAATATTAAGTTTCTCATCATAGGGAAGATGGATATGCTCAATGATTTTCTTCCACTCAGTGGTCTCTTTCTGTTCATTAAAATGCCATTTCTTTGTCAGGTCAGCCATTATGCCAGCATGGTTTTTCTTTAAATAGGAGATGGCCTCCAGGGTATAAGCAAGGGTCCATTGCGCAATACGATTCGTATGGAAGTTATTGTTTACGTTGTTCTCATACTCATTAGGCCCTGTCACCCCTAGCAAAACATATTGTTGTTTTTGCTCCGACCAATTGACCCGTTGAGCCCAAAATCGCGAAATCGCTAATAGCACTTCAAATCCTTTAGGCGCTAAATAATCCCAATCACCGGTGTAGCGGATATAGTCGAAAATGGCATAGGCAATAGCACCATTTCGATGAATCTCTTCGAAGGTAATTTCCCATTCGTTATGGCACTCTTCGCCATTCATCGTAACCATGGGATAGAGCGCAGCTCCCTCGCCAAAGCCTAATAAAGCTCCGTTTTCAATCGCTTTTTCGAGGTGTTTGTGTCTGTATTTAAGTAAGTTTCGTGAGACCTCCACTGGTGCAGTAGCCAAGAAGAAGGGCAAACAAAAGGCTTCCGTATCCCAATATGTTGAGCCCCCATATTTTTCGCCGGTGAATCCTTTGGGTCCAATATTGAGACGTTCATCTTCGCCAGTATACGTTTGATGAAGTTGGAATATATTAAAGCGTATCCCTTGCTGAGCGGCTAGATCACCTTCGATAACGATATCACTGGTTTTCCATTTGGCAAGCCATGCTTGACTATGCTCTAGCTCAAGTTGATCAAATCCTTTATGAAAAGCTGCAGCGAGGTGCTTCTTTGCTGTTTTTAAAAGTTTATCCTTCGCGAAATTTTCTGAGGAGATGCTAACGCCAAACTTTTCGATGGTTATAGATTCTCCACTTTCAATAGTTAAAGGGATAATATTGGCAATAAATTTTGGACGATTCTCAATGTCAGCAGTGAATGGAACGGGCTGGCCATTTTTAAACAGGTTGATTTTCATTCCACTGCAGACGTGAAATAGTGTTTTTCGTACCTCTGCCACGATATATCCTTCTCCCGATTTTATCTCCGCATCTACTTCATCCCAGAATTTCTCGTCGTAGTTGGCGTCTTCATTGCTAATATCAAAGTCGATATAGGGACTAAGTGTTAGCTTGTCGGAGAAGTTTAAGGCTGTCAGGGTATATCGAATGGCTCCAATTTCAGAATTAGCGATGCTAAGAAATCGTCGAGTCGAAACTTTAATTTGCTTGCCAGAAGGTAGCTCTGCCACGAAATCACGTGTTAGATGACCCTCTTGCATATCGAGCTCTCTCTTAAAAGAGATAATTTTTGCCGTATTTAAATCGAGCGTTTCAGTTCCAATGCGCACGTCGATGCCGATCCAATTGGCCGCATTTAGCACTTTGGCAAAATACTGAGGATAGCCATTTTTCCACCATCCCACACGTGTTTTGTCCGGATAATAAACGCCCGCAACATAATTGCCAGGGAGTGTTTGTCCGGTGAAACGTTCTTCAAAGTTAGCGCGATGACCTATGCGGCCATTGCCTAAACTCATCAGACTCTCTGTTATTTTATTGTATTCAGGATGAAAATCTTCTTCAATGATCTTCCATCCGTTATGTTTGATATATTCTTTCATTTTAATTTTTTTAGAGTATAGATTTGCTTTCTCAGCGCACTATAAATACCATGATCTTAAACGATCATAATTAAATTCTTGAAAACCTGGAATGACAAAATCTGCCCCTTTGAGGTTCTCATGTTCTCCGATACCAATGCAGTGCATTCCTGCATTGATAGCTGCTTCAATGCCTGCTTGGGCATCTTCAAAAACCAGACATTTTGCTGGTTCGATACCTAATTGAGTTGCTCCTTTAAGGAATACTTCAGGATCAGGTTTTGCTTTACTAACCATATTCCCGTCGATAATGGCGTCGAAATAGGTTGTAAGATTAGTCCGCTCCAGAATAAATGGGGCGTTCTTGCTGGCTGAGCCTAACGCAATACGAATCTTATTTTTACGTAAGTCTTTTAAAAAGTCAGTCACCCCTGGGAGTATCTCTTCAGGCTTCATCTCCTCAATTAACTTAAGGTAAAACTCATTTTTTATCGTTGCCAATCTATTTTTTTCTCCTTCTTCAAGGTTTATATTTCCTATTTGAAGTAGAATATTTAAAGACTCAAGTCTTCCAATACCTTTAAGGCGCTCGTTGTCATCTTTCGAAAAAACAAAGCCTAGTTCCTCGGCAATATTTTTCCAAGCGATATAATGGTATCTCGCCGTGTCGACGATTACTCCATCCAAATCAAAGATGCAAGCTTCTATCATTGGTTATTTTGTATTAGAAGTTTGTTTATGTTCTTGAATTAATAGAACCGACACCGCAGCCAATACCATTGATAGTCCTGCAATTCCTAACATCAGAATTGGTTTTTCGCCAACCATAGTCAATAGGAAACCTCCTAATAAACCTGCTGTAATTTGTGGAATCGTGATGCTGGCATTGAAAATACCCATGTATACTCCCATTTTATTTGCCGGTAAGGCTGCTGAGAGAATTGCATATGGCATAGCTAAAATGGCAGCCCACGCAATTCCTACCCCAATCATTGGAATAATCAATCCATATTTATCTTTGATAAAATTCAAGGAGATTAGTCCGAGGCCTCCTGCTAGGAGTGAAAACATATAGGTTGCTTTTCGACCAAATCGATTGGCTATTTTAGCCATTACAAGGGAGAACAGTGCTCCAAATAGACTGTATCCTGCAAATATGACGCCTACCCAGTTTCCTGCTTCATTGTAGGAAGCAGAGGTAGAATCTCCAGCCAACGTATTCCAAACGTTTTGTGCTATTCCTGGTGTGGTGTATACCCACATCATAAATAGTGCAAACCACGAGAAGAACTGAACGATGGAAAGTCGCCACATGGTCGATGGTATTTCTGCAAGCAGACTTAAGAAGGACCCGGTTGGAGTCTCTTTTTCGTCACCTGCATTATACTTTTCGTACTGTTCTGGTGGGTACTCTTTTGTTCTAAAGCTCGTCCATAATACGGAGAGTAAAAGGGCACCTCCTCCAAAGTAAAACGACCAAATAACCGTTGGGGCTACTTTTTCGCCTACTGCTGGGATGTTGGAAACCCCGATCCAGGTTAATACAAATGGGAGTAAAGAACCTACCACGGCTCCGGCATTGATTAAAAAGCTTTGGATCGAATACCCTTGGTTCCGTTGTTCTTCCGATACCATATCTCCCACTAAGGCTCTAAATGGTTGCATGGTGATGTTAAAAGAGGTATCCATAAACAACAACATAAAAGCACCAAAAAAGAGCGGAGGCAATAGGTAGGCAAAGAATTCAGAGTTTGGCATGAAAAACATCGCCATTGCTGAAATTATAGCTCCAAAAAGGATAAACGGAATCCGACGACCAAGTCGAGTCCAGGTTTTATCGCTGAAAAGACCAATGATAGGCTGCACAATTAGCCCAGCTAGAGGCGCCGCAAGCCAGAAATAGCTCAGATCATGAACATCTGCGCCTAACGCGGATAATATTCTACTGGTGTTGCCATTTTGTAATGAGTAGCCGATCTGGACACCCATAAATCCAAAACTTATGTTCCAGATTGACCAAAACGAGAGTTGCGGTTTCTTATTCATACGATAAATTGCGTTTATTAATTAAAAACATAACCTGACTATCTTGTATGGAAGGTTCATCTTGAGATTCTCTGCATGAGCTTTTGCCTCAAACAAAAAATGGCACAGATAAAACTTTCCGACTAAAGATAAATTTTGTCGGGTTAAGCACCAAGAATAAGGAAAATAGGGAAACTCGTTATTCTGAATAGAAGAACGAATTTAAAAGGGGAAAGATGATTATTATTCGAAGACAAATATAGAGTGGAATTTGCTTAAATGCAATACATTTAGATATTTATGGTGAAATAAATCAGAAGAATTTTAATAAATCCTTTATGCAAACGTTTGCATAAAGTGCAAAATTTTTCAGATTTTTTTCGTCGATTCTCGAATTACGAGATTTGTATCGACATAAAATGTCTCTCCGGCACCATTTCGTTTGTTTTCGATCCGTTCGAGAAGCGCACTGGCAGCTTTCACCCCCATCTCATAACCGTGTTGATCGACTGAGCTTAGTGTTGGTGTGGTTATATCGGAGAAATTACCTGCAGAAAAGCCCATAATAGCTACTTTCTCAGGAATGGAAATCCCCATTTTTTGTAAGGTCTTCATCGCACCTACAGCCGTTAAGTCATTAACCGTGAAGATACCATCGGGTGGAATGGGTAATTGAATGAGATTACGAGTTGCAATAGCTGCAAGCTCAAAAGAATCGGCTACAATCACATACTCTTCTAAATAGGGTAATCCATGTTTCTGTAAGGCTTCTTTGTAACCGTCTAAGCGGCATTTCCCAATTCCTAAAGTACTCGGTGCGGCTAAGTGGGCGATCCGCCTACATCCTGAATCGATTAAGTGACAGACGGCGTTGTATGCGGCTAATTTATCATCTATGATCACACTGTCGGAATCGAAACCTTCAGGTATCCGATCGAAAAAGACCATCGGAATGCCGCTCTCTTCAATCATTTGTAGATGGTTGAAATCTTTGGTTTGCTTGGAGATCGATATTAATGCTCCTTCCACTCGATTCGAAAGAAGTGCTTGCGCATTGATGATCTCTCGATCGTATTTCTCATTCGATTGGCAGATCATAACATTATAACCCGCATCATAGGCCACATATTCGATCCCACTAATTACCGACGAGAAAAAATAGTGAACCAGCTCAGGGATAATAACCCCAATGGTGTTCGTCTTGCTGTTTTTAAGGGAGAGCGCAACGGCATTCGGCTTGTAGTGAAGCCTCTTCGCAAGCTCATTGACAGCATCTTTTGTGTCGGTGCTGATGTCGGGATGGTCTTTTAACGCACGAGAAACCGTTGAGGCAGAAATGCCAAGCGCTTTAGCGATATCTTTAATGGTTACCGGACTACTCATTCATTTAGGTCGTTAGCGAATACGTCTTTTATAACTTCACTAAATTACATAATATTTATGGATTTACAATTATTTAAGGGTGTTTAACAATTACTTGGCTATTCATTCACGCTGAATTCAAGCTACAAATGCAACTTTTGGGTTAAACAATAATTTTTCCATTACAAATATAGGAGATTCAAATCCAAAACGTTTTCTTGGTCTGTTATTTAAGATGTTTTCAATTTCAGTAACTCTCTGATCACTAATA
>JAPLDS010000050.1:0-62842 GCA_026391295.1 Bacteroidia bacterium
AAATTAAAAAAGCGCTGGAATGGATGATTGAACAAGATGGTACCGAAGATGGGATCATCAAAAAAAATCAACATAACACGCTCGATGCCCAATGGTTCGGTCAGGTGGCGTGGATCTGTGGTCTTTATCTTGCTGCATTGCGTGCTGGCGAAGAGATGGCCAAGGAGATGAATGACGAGGTATTTGCAACCCGCTGTCGTAAAATCTGGACTGTTGGTCGTGAAAATTTCGTGAGTAAGATGTGGAACGGAGAGTATTTTTATCAAGTTTCTGACCCAAAACATGCCGATGCCATAGGCTCTTATGAAGGTTGCGAGATCGACCAAGTCTTAGGACAAGGTTGGGCGCATCAAGTTGGGTTAGGCGACGTTCTTCCGAAGCCAGAGACCCGAAAAGCATTACAAGCACTTTGGAAATACAACTTCACCCCTGATGTTGGCCCATTCCGTAAAGCCTACAAACCAGGTCGTTGGTATGCCATGAGTGGCGAGGCGGGAACAATTATGTGCAGCTGGCCTCGAGGCGAACAAAAAAGAGTCACCAAGGGAGTCGACTTCTACTTCAACGAATGTATGAATGGCTTTGAACATCAGCTAGCGGGTCATATGATCTGGGAAAATATGGTGATGGAAGGGCTCGCCATCGAACGAGCGATCCACGATCGTTATCATGCCGCTCGCCGAAACCCATGGAATGAAGTGGAATGTGGCGACCATTACGCTCGTTCTATGGCTAGCTATGGCGTCTATCTTGCAGCTTGTGGCTTCGAGGTGCATGGTCCGAAAGGACATATTGGCTTTGCTCCAAAACTAACTCCCGAACATTTCAAAGCTGCTTTTACAACTGCATTAGGATGGGGAACATTCGAGCAAACAAATGAAAATAAACAACTTAAGGCATCGGTAAACCTTAAATATGGACATCTTCGATTAAAATCGATCTCCCTGGCAATCGGAAAAGACAGCAAACTGAATGCACTAAACGTGCGCTTAAATGGTCAGATCATTCAAGCCTCTATTAGTCAAGAAGGAGAAAAGATTACCATTCATCTTGGGTCTGAAGTCAAACTTGATCAAGGTGAGAAATTAGAGATCACCTGCTAATTATCAAAATAAAAACAATGAAAATTCATTTCCTGATTATAAGTCTTGGCTTCATTTTGTTAAGTGGACTTAACACTTTTGGACAAAAAGATAAACTAGCTAAGTTTAATGTGGTATGGGATTCACCCAGTAAAAATTCGGCTGGATCAATGCCTATTGGCAATGGGGATATTGGGACCAATTTATGGGTTGAAGAGAATGGTGATCTTGTATTTTATATCAGCAAGACAGATGCTTGGGATGAAAATGATCGACTTTGTAAAATAGGCAAAGTGCGTGTCACTTTTGATCCTGCCTTATCTGTCAACGAAAGCTATCGGCAGACTTTAGATCTTCAGAAAGGAATTATTCTGATTCAAACAAAGCTCAAAGGAGAGCCTGCAAACATCCGTTTCTGGGTTGATGCCAATAATCCTGTCGTTCGATTCGAGGTAGAAGCAAAAACGCCTGTTACGTGTCAAGCCAAAGTCGAGCTATGGCGAACAGAAGAGCGACCTTTCGGAAAGGATGATGACAGTCATTCAGGAAGTGGACTTAACACATCAGATTTTAAACCGACCATTCTTGCAGACCAAGTTCTTAAAACATCCAATTCACAGGTGACCTGGTTTCACCGAAATACCCGATCTATTTTCAACTTAATATTAAGTACACAGAATCTTGAATCGTTAAAAGATCAGTTTGCCGATCCACTATTAAACAATACGTTTGGAGCAAATATTAGTGGTAAAGGATTTATAAAACAAGATGATGTAACCCTTCGATCGGCTCAGCCAGTTAAACATCATGCATTTTCCATTACAGTGCTCAAAACTAAATCAACGGCAGAAGAGTGGGTTTCTCAAATAAATAGTTTGGTCGAAAAAGATAATTCAAAAGACCTTAACTCCATCCGCAAAGCTCACGAAACATGGTGGAAAAACTTCTGGCAACGGAGTTGGATCTTTGTCGATGGAGCACCCGAAGCACAGATAGTTACCCAAGGCTATATCCTGCAGCGATTTATGAATGCCGCTTCAGGGCGTGGTGGATCTCCAATTAAATTCAATGGTTCAATATTTACCGTCGAGCCCAAACCAGGTGATTCGCCAACAACAGGGAATGCAGATCCTGACTGGCGCAGATGGGGAAGCAACTATTGGTTTCAAAATACTCGTCTTGCCTATTGGCCAATGTTAGCGGCTGGCGATTTTGAGATGATGGAGCCTTGGTTTAAACTTTATAGCGATGCTTTACCTTTAAGTCGTGCTCGAGTAAAAACCTATTATGGATTCGAAAATTCAGCACAATTCCCTGAAACCATGTATTTCTGGGGATTACCAAACAACGGAGATTACGGGTGGAACAACAAAGTGCCAGAGCCTGCAAACAGCTATATCACAAGATATTGGAATGGAAGCTTAGAATTAATTGCCGTTATGCTTGATAAATATGACTATACGCAAGATGAGAAATTCGCTCAGAACACCCTTCTTCCACTCGCTGATCCACTGATTGCTTTCTTGGATAACTATTGGCAAAAGCGCGACGCAAAGGGAAAAATCATCTTCGATCCATCGCAGTCGCTGGAGACTTGGCATTCGGCCGTCAACCCATTACCAGAGATTGCTGGATTTAAATATTTACTTCCTCGATTACTTGCGTTACCACAAAAATTAACCACCCAAGCACAACGCAGTCGCTGGACCAGAATTCTTCAGGAGCTACCGCCAGTTCCGACGGCTGAAGTTAAAGGAACTTTAAACCTCCGTCCAGCCGAAAAATTCTCTAGATACAGCAACTCTGAAAATACGGAGCTTTATGCTGTTTTTCCATATCGCTTGTATGGTGTTGGACAGCCGGATCTAGCCATGGCCCAGTCGACCTTCGGAAATCGGAAGACCCATCATAACAAAGGGTGGTGCCAAGATGGAATTCAAGCAGCATGCTTAGGGCTAAGAGATGAGGCGGCTAAATTGGTTTACGGTCGCGCAGCTCATTTAAATACAGATGCTCGATTTCCAGCTATGTGGGGGCCAAATTTCGACTGGATACCCGATCAGGATCATGGGAACAACATCTTAACGAATCTACAGTTTATGGTTAGTCAGTCAGTTAATGACAAAATATATCTTCTGCCAGCATGGCCTAAAAAATGGAATGTATCTTTCAAGTTACATGCATCTTATCAAACAACCATCGAGGGTGAATACCGAAATGGGAAACTCAGTAACCTGAAGGTCACACCTAAATCACGCGCAAAAGATGTGGTTTTGAGCCTGCCAGAATAAGACGGCAAAGAGAAATCAGAAGATAAAAGGCTACTCGCAAATTCAATAAAAGTTGAGCGGTATTGTCGCCTTAAAATTTAACACATTGAACATGAAAATACTGACCATAATCCTTATACTGCTATCCTTTTATGCCAACGCAGCAAGCGAAAAACTGATCATTGTCTCCCCTAGTGATTACCAGGTTGTACAGCGACATAATAAATGGGAAGGAAAGCTTCATGTGCAAGGAGAGACAACTGCATCTGCTAAAAAATGGCAATACCGTTTGGTGGGCAAATCAGTGACGGGAAAGAAAAGTCAAGGCTGGCATAATTTTCCATCTCCTGATACCAATGGAAAATTTGATTTTGAATTCAATGCGCCTGCAGGTGGATGGTATAAATTAGAATTGCGTGGCGTAACTGGATTAAAAACATTGGCTCAGGCGAGTGTTTTGCATGTTGGCATTGGAGAGGTCTTTATCATTGCTGGACAATCGAATGCAGGGAATCATGGTTCGGAGAAACAAAATACGAAAACTGGAAATGTAAGTTCTTTCAGTGGTAAAGAGTGGCAACTTGCTGTCGATCCACAGCCAGGTTCAGATGGCGTAAATGGAAGCTTTATCCCTTCCTTCGGTGATGCGATGAACGAACGATTTGATGTACCTATCGGCATTACAGCTGTTGCAGCGGGCGGAACAAGCGTAAGACAATGGCTTCCCAAAGGTACACTGGTCAGCAAGCAACCTACAACTGGGGGGATGATCGCAACAGGTTCAGGAGAGTGGGAAAGCAAAGGGAATCTTTTCGACCGCATAACAAATCGCCTGGATTACTTTGGTCCACAGGGTGTTCGCGCCTTAATTTGGCATCAAGGAGAAAGCGATGCTGGTCAAGCGCGCTCGGGATACCCAGCAAACCGTCAGATCAGTGGGGACGAATATTTCAAATATATGAGTCAACTTATACAAGCAGCAACAGATAAAGCTGGTTACAAGATGCCTTGGTTCACGGCTCAGACAACCTATCACAACGAAAAAGATACATCGGATGATGAATTTCGCTCTGCAATGAAAAAATTATGGGAAAAGGGATTATCCCTTGAAGGTCCGGACACCGATCAGCTTCGAGTAGAGTATCGTGATGGAGTGCACTTCAATGACAAAGGACTTCAAAAACATGGTCAATTGTGGGCAGAGAAGGTTGGCGCATGGCTTGACAAGCTGATCTTATCAGAAAATGGAAATGAGGCAACTTTTACGAACAGTGGTAATCACGCTAAGTAAAGTCGTTGATTCCTTCAAGTTTTAGATTAATTTTGTGCAATATTTTTCAGAATCATTTATGAGATTATTGCTATTCATTGCCCCCCTATTATTTTTGTTTTCCATCCAGACATCTGCTTCATTTAGAGAGACTCAGCTTAACTACACCCGAATCCGCGAAGCCTATTCCTCGAAAGAAAAACTGGTTACTAAAACACTTGCCGACCACTCAATTTCACGCGATAGTCTGAGGATTAATCTGCTTGCCTATAAAACAGAGAAGAAAATTGAGTTGTGGGCAAAGAATAAGTCTGATTCAGTTTTTTCTCTAATCAAAGAGTTTCCAATCTGCGATATCTCTGGTGATATTGGTCCGAAGAGGCGCTACCGTGACCTGCAAGTTCCTGAAGGATTTTACCACATCTCTAAACTCAATCCATATAGCAAATACTACCTATCGATGGAGATCAACTATCCCAATGCATCAGACAGCATTAGGGGAGTTCGGGGTCATCTTGGTAATCAGATATACATTCATGGGGCGTGCATCTCATCGGGATGCCTAGCCATAACAGACGAGAAAATCAAAGAGTTATTTGTCTATTGCGTTGAAGCTTTCAATAGTGGACAGGAACAGATTGGATTCACCATATTCCCAGCTAGACTTACCGATGCTAAATATGCTGTTTTAACCTCCAACTATCGAAAAAACAAGGATATCATTAGTTTATGGGCTGATCTTAAAAAATACTACGACCTCTACACCCAAAAGAAAGTGCAACCTAAAGTGAGTTTTCTTTCTGATGGAACACATGACGTAAAATAATCCAAGCTTTAATAAATATCGAATAAATCCATCCAAACCTGTATACTTTTAAGGTTTTCATGTGTCTTAAAGTAAACTTAAATCGAATAGATGATTCATTGGACCAAACATATTTTGGGATGCATATTACTTGTATCCCTTGTAACCTTTATAACCCCTTCTAGAGCAACTAGCCAAACTTCAACGAGTAACTCAACAAAAAACAAGCAAGTCTCAACTAAAAATACGGCAGAGAAGATTCAACAAGGCTCTTCTATGATCACCATGGACTATGCAGCATATCTTGCCCCAGTAGATCTAAATTACACCAAACCATCTCTTCCAATTGAAGGGATGCCAGTGGGAAATGGGAAGATGGGGTCCTTGGTTTGGATTGATCAATCGGGCTCCTCTATTCACCTGAACATTGGCAGAAACGATGTGTTCTACCGAGGTAGCGCAACCGCAACTTGGACTCAAGATACCCACCTTGACGGAAACTCAAAGGTTGGACATGTGGTCATCAATTTTCCTGAGAAACCGTTTGCAACTAAAGCGAATCAACATTTAGACACCTACAATGGCTACGAGCGAATTCAAGGCCAAGATGTTAGTGCTAAGATAGTGGCTTGGGAAGACAAAGATGTGTTCGCCATAGAAATCACCGACAATCGTCCTAATCCAAAGCCAATTGAGATTTCGCTAAATAGAGTTAGACCAGATACCATCCAAAATCTTTATAATTTTAAATCAACTTATTCCAATCAAAATAATCAAATCTTACTTTATCAGATCGCAAGTGAGAAATGCAATACAGGAATAACCGAAAATGATTTCTACAACTCTTCCGCTTGTGTCTTGGCAATTCAAGGTAGAAAGGGGACTATAAAAGAGAATCAGTTTACTGTTGAAGCAGGAAAAGGAACGTTCACAGTCTATATTGGAAGTTCAGCGGGGATGAATTCTACTACCGATGTCAAGAGTAGTGCTTCGGCACAAGTAGATGCAGCCATGAAATCTCACTTTGAGAATATCCTTTCGTCAAACCAAGAGAAATGGCACCAGTTTTGGCAAAAATCATTTATTTATCTCCCTCAGACCCACAACCAAACATTTGATAAAAGCCTTGATCAACATTGGCTTTACTACCTCTATTGCATGAATACCTGTGAGCGAGGCGATTATCCGATCAACGCAAACGGCGGTATTTTCAATGTGCAAGATGGGTATCAGATGTGGGGATCGATGTATTGGTGGTTTAATAGTTCGAGACAAACACTTACCCCGGTTTTTGAGCAAGCCAACCACCCCGAATTAGCAGATCCCTATTTCAAAATGCTCTCCAGTCAGTTTGCGAAGAATAGTAAGGCTGCTGTTCAACAATGGGGAACCAGTAAAGATGCCGTCTATATCCAAGAGACATTTCCCTTCGATGGCCCTGAAATTTTACCAGATACGATCGCCCAAGATTTGCTAAATACGCTGGTTTATAAGAAAGAGCAGACGGAAAGACTTAAAAAGTTTGACGACAAACGTAGTGGCTGGGAGTCCCGATGGAGTATAGCGCACCGCATTGGAGGCTATCACAGTCATCTTCTTTACAATACTGCAGAGGCTGCACAGTGGTATTGGGAACGTTACGAATACACCAAAGATCTAAATTGGTTACGCGAAAAGGCCTATCCCATGTTAAAAGGGACAGCTGAACTTTATCGCACACATCCATTAACTAAGAAGGAGGCCGATGGAAAATATCACACCAATAACCTAGGATGGGCCGAAACATTCTGGGGTGGCCTGCGTGATGGTGTCAATGACCTAGCCTCCATACGAGGAATTTTCCCTGTGGCTATAAAGGCCGCAAAAATGCTACATGTCGATTCAGACTTAGTTCCGTTATGGCAAGAGATGCTCGACAATATAGCACCCTACCCAAATAGCTCAACACTTTACGCGGTTGGAGTCTTGCACAAAGCGGGAAAGGACGCCTATGCCATTGGTGCTAGACCAGATACCAAAGGGAAAGGTCCTGCAGGATCAGAACATGATCCACGGATGATGATGGTGAATATTTATGATATGGTGAACACCGAAACAAAACTTACCGATCCAGAATCGTGGCAGACAGCCATGAAAACCCTCGAAGGGCTCAAAGTGGCCGAGAGATTTGCTAATAGCACCTATGAGGGGGAGATCCTAAGTCGATTTTACGGAGAAATGGCCAAAATGGGAAGCGTCGAATGGGTTAAGAAATGCCAAGATGCTTACCTAAAATATTGGAATTCTATTCTTAACAGATATCCGAATCATATGCGTCGTTACGATGTGAATGAACAATCACTCGTAGTAGACTGGCAGCCTGAGGGGACGCTTACCGAAGGATTATCAGCCTCTTTACTTCAATCAGGTGCCACATCGCCTGGAGGAGTGCCAATTTTGCGTGTTTTTCCAGCTTGGCCAAAAGAGCAAGATGCAAGTTTTAGTCTTAAAGCCAAAGGTGGATTCCTCGTTACCTCCAGTATAAAAAATAGAGAAGTCAACTTTATTGAAATAAATTCTACGCTTGGTGGATTTTGTACCATTCGCAATTATTGGGGAAATGGAAGTGTAGACCTTTATCGCAATAAAGTAAAAAGCGAAACGCTTACAGGCGATCTACTCGTCTTTAAGACAAATCAAGACGAAAATATCGTTCTCGTCAATAAAGGTGTCAACCCATCAAATGTCAAAGTGAACCTTAAACCAGCAAGCGAAAAAGTTGTAAACCTAGTTCCAAGTGTGCCTGGAAAATCTCCAAATTATTGGTGTTCGTGGTCGGCCCAAAGCTATATGTATGGACAAGGAGCACGAAAGATCGATTCGGTGCTTTACAAAGTTGAATCGGTGCCCAAATTCTCTTCTCTATATTTAAATGAGGAGGTTCTATTTGGAGGCAAAGGATGGCTTCAGAATTTTCATCAAAGAGTTAAAAATGACCTATACGCGGTATTGGATGATGGCTGGGATATCCCAATCAACAAAGATTATGGCTATCGAAATTTCTCTAAATTAGATCCTACAAAATATCCCTCCTTTAAAGGGTCCATTGCAGAAAATTTGGTTCTCTTAAACAAAAAAACGATGGAGGCTGGCTGGCGTGGTATCGGACTTTGGTATAGGGCATACGAACCAGCTGTTGACAGTATGCGCAAGAAAAGTTTTAAAAGCGGGGAAGCTTATAAGACAACCTTTTGGACCGAGCGTTTAGAGTGGACAAAAAATGCAGGGATTAGCTATTGGAAAATGGATGGTGGAGGAGACGAAAAAGCCTATAAGATGATCACCAGCCTGGCGGAAAAAGTCGCACCGAACTTAATCATGGAACATGGAAATGCCTCTAAAGATGGTCCATTTAATGGTTACCCTGGAAGTGGAATGGTTGACACCGGCTATGTTCATGCAGGGCAAAGAATGCTTCAATATTCGGAGGTCATGAGACTTCATGATCACTCGCCTCAGTTGGGGATTGCTACGATGCTCGATCGGATTTCAAGTATCCTAGCCATGGATAAATTAAAATCAACTAAGACAGGTTATTTAAATTGTGAAGACGAAGTTTATATAGCTGCCGTGCTTGGAGGCACAATGGGTATCATGCGTAGTCCGATGGTTGGCCTCCGTCCAGGCGACGACCCTGACATTTATCTAAAAGGTCCACGCCAAATCAAACGAAGGATGGACGAAGTTGTGCGAGCAGTTCGCTGGGAAAGAATTGCACCTGCTTTTGGTGCAAAAAACTTAGAAACCCATGTCGACACAAAAATTCTAACCGATACCTATAAATTTCCAGCAGGTGAATTCTGGACTAGCTGCGATGACTGGGATGCAACCTATAAATCGGTTAACAAAATCGTTAACCAAGCTGCTCCAGCAAGAGTTTCACGCGGCATTTCCCTTCCAACGGTCAAGTGTGATGACGAGCCACCTTTTGTAATTGCCTCACGGAATCCCAATGGAGCCATTAGTGTCGGAACACTTGGACGTATAGATGCTCAAAAGGGGTATTACTTTCCAAAAGCCGATGTAACCTTAGATATCAAAATCAAAAGTGGCAAAATTGGCATCTTTGGATTTTACAAAACCCTTACGCTAAAATTTGAAAAGCCGTTGCAGAAATCGCAAATCTGGGCTCAAGACCTGACGGGTGATTACGCGATTGATATTACTTCAGAAGTGCAGCAAAAAGAAAATACAATTGTTATTCCAGGCGCAATAATTGAAAAAATCGGACTATTAAATGCAACTGGTGGCGATCTTTCTGATCCCGCTATAGTTTTGGATATTAGATAGTCTAATTCAGAATAGCTTCTAAAGCATTTGAAACCCTAAAAAGAATACTGAAAACATGTATACTTTTTAGGGTTTCATGTGTCATAGATAGAATCACAACTCCTAAACTTAAGAATAATGAGACTTACGATCAGTTTTTTGGCCGTTCTAGTATGCCTATTCATCGTTGAATCGCCACTATTTGCTGTAAATACGACTGTTTCAAATAAGCAAAACGATATAAAATCTTTGCCGCGGCCTACAAAGAACCAAGCCCAATGGCAAGATTATGAAATTGGGATATTCTATCATTATGATATGAATGCATTTATCCCAAATTGGAATCATCGTAAATATGACAACTTTCCAAAGCCAGAGATTTTTAATCCGACCAAGTTAAATGTTAACCAATGGATGGAAGTGGCTAAATCACTGGATGCTAAATATGCGGTACTTACAGCTACTCATGGCAGTGGATTTATGCTATGGCAGAGTGATGCTTATCCCTATGGGATGAAACAATCGCCTTATATGAATGGGAAAGGTGACATTGTAAAAGATTTCGTGACGGCCTGTCGTACTAATGGAGTTGCACCAGGTTTGTATTGCCATATGCGTGTGAATGGATGGTGGCAGGCTGACCATCCGGGAGTCGTCAATAGAGGTAAAGGGGGGAATCCCGAGCTTCAAGCCAAATATGCCGCGTCTAAAATCCAACAAGTCAAAGAGCTTTGGGGAAACTATGGTAAACTGGCCGAAATTTGGTTCGACGGTGGTCTACCCGATTCAACCGCAGGATTCAATGTTATGCCATACGCCAAGAAACTACAGCCGAATGCGATGATCTATGGTGGTGGCGAACCTAAAATAGAGACTATCCGCTGGGTTGGATGGGAAAAAGGCAAAGTTGGCTACCCTTGTTGGTCAACAGGTACGAATCCCTTCGACACAAAGCGCGGCTCTCCCGATGAAAAAGATTGGTGCCCCGGCGAAGCAGATGTAGACATACTCGGTGGCGATTGGATGTGGAGTCCAGAGGCAGATAAAAAACTTCTTACCGTTGACCAGTTAATGGACATCTATTACAAGTCGGTAGGGCACAATTGCAACTTATTAATTAATGCTGCACCTGGCACTGATGGACTAATATCGCAAGCTCAACTCGACCGATTTAAAGAATTCGGACAAGAGATAAAAAGACGATTTGGAAAGAGTGTGGCCGAGAAATCTGGAAAAGGAGATCTCCTAGAATTGAAACTCACGCAGTCACAAACCATCGACCACGTAATTCTGATGGAACAAATCACCAAAGGTGACCGCGTTCGCGAATATACGATCGAAGGGAAGAATGGAACAGAATGGAAAAAAATAGGAGGCGGAAGTTGCATTGGTCATAAGCGCATCGAACGATTTGATCCTGTTGAAGTCAGTGCGGTTCGACTAAAAATAAATAGGAGTGTTGGAACTCCGCTGATTCGCAAATTTGCCATTTACAACACAACTGGTTCAGAAGTCAAACCCAAACAAGCGCCAGAGCAAGTGGTCACCACTGAATCGTTAAAAGGTGAAACACCAGAACAGCGTACTGAGCGGATGCGCTGGTTTACAGAGGGGCGTTTTGGGATGTTTATTCATTGGGGTGTCTATTCAGTGCCTGCCGGAGAATACAATGAATTCAGAGGCGGTGGTGAATGGCTGCAAGATCAAGCTAAGATTCCAGCTTCAAAATACGAGTTATTCGCCAAAGACTTCAACCCCGTTAAATTTGATGCGAAAGAGTGGGTTCGAATTGCGAAAGACGCTGGGATGAAATATATTGTCATCACAGCCAAACACCACGATGGATTTAGCATGTACCGTTCAGACCTCACCAATTGGGGTATTAAATCAACACCTTTTCAGCGTGATCCATTGAAGGAATTAGCAATCGCCTGCAAAGAAGCGGATATGAAACTTTGTTTTTACTACTCCATCATGGACTGGCATCATCCTGAATGGGCTGACAGAAAACCGTATAACGACCTCTACACCAATGTGCCAATCATGGATCGCTATACCGAATTTATGAAAGGACAATTAAAAGAGTTACTTACTCGCTATGGTCCAATTGGAATTCTATGGTTCGATGGCGACTCTGAGAAACCATGGACTCAAGAAGCTGGCTACGATCTCTATTATTATTTACGTTCGATTCAGCCCAATCTTATTGTAAACAATCGAGTAGCAAAAGCAGGCCAAGTGCCGACCTTACCTTGGGAGTCGTGCATGACGATCAATGAGCATTGGGGTTTCGACAAATCAGATCACGACTGGAAAACACCTACGACCATCGTGCGAAATTTAGTCGACTGTGCTGGGAAAGGTGGAAACTATTTATTAAACGTGGGTCCTACCTCCGAAGGACTGATACCTCCCGAAAGTGTGGTCCGATTAAAAGAAGTTGGCGAATGGATGCGTCTCAATGGTGAAGCAGTCTATGGCACGCAGTCACCACATATCGATGGGCTGCCATCTAGCTGTCATGCAACCCAGAAAGGAGATAAAATCTATCTCCATCTATTCGAATGGCCAGAAAAATTTATCATCCCAATGAAAAAAAATATCAAGAAGGCCTATTTTCTTCTTGACCCAAAACAAACCCCATTAGCTATTTCAACAGAATCCAACTTCCTCTACCTAACCTTACCGAAGGAAAATCCTGGAAAGATAGCTACCGTGGTATGCCTCGAGATTGATACAAAAATTTCGACTACCACGGAAATTAAAACAGTCAAAGCTGATCTAAAAAAAGATCCTATTGTGGCGGGTACGATCTGGCGCTCCGAGCAACCAGCAGACTGTCCATTTGCACCAAGTAGTGAGTTAAGCTCATTTATTTTCACAGGTAAACATGCCGAGTATACGCATGCCGACACCTGGTATCCCTCTTGGGCTTCAGACGGGAATCTTTATTCCCCATGGACCGATGGTAAAGTCAATGGACTAGGAGTTTTTTCCGGAGGTCGTGACGCTGCAACAGGTCAAGCGACGATTATTGGCGACGATCCTTTACAGTTAAAATTCAAAAATCAAGCGATTTACAAAAGCGATCCAAGCCCCTACGGCGGAAGATACCCTTGTGGATCATTATTCTACAATGGAGTGTGGTATTACGGAACTTATTGTTTGATCGACGGCGGGAAAGGGTTAAACTGGGATATCTTAGGTCCATTTGTTGGCTTTAGAACTTCCACTGATCAAGGAAAAAATTGGGTCCAGACACCAAACACACCAGCCAAGCCAATCTTTCCAGAACCACAGATATTCAAAGGTCCAGTGCGATTTGGATCACCGCACTTTGTCGATTTTGGTAAAAACATGGAGCACTCTCCAGATGGTAAAGCTTACCTTGTAGGACATGGTGCGACAAAAGACGACAAACAACCCCGCGATGCGAATGCCAGCTGGATCACAGGTGATAAAATCTTTATCACGCGCGTAAAACCTAGTATTCAGACGATTAACGATGGCTCGAAATACGAGTTTTTCGCGGGCAATAACGCGTCTGGCAAAGCAATCTGGACCAGTGATTTTAAGAAAATCAAACCAATTGCCACCTGGAATAACAACATGGGCTGTGTGACCATGACCTACAATGCCCCATTAAAAAAATACCTGATGTGCGTCACCGATGGTGGAACGACGATGTCGAAATACAACACCTATATC
The DNA here is from genome assembly GCA_026391295.1 of Bacteroidia bacterium. Classification (GTDB taxonomy): domain Bacteria; phylum Bacteroidota; class Bacteroidia; order Bacteroidales; family Prolixibacteraceae; genus JAAFHB01. Next base: position 13,444 of record JAPLDS010000050.1, read on the forward strand.
CTAGAGTCCTCTCAGATTACGGGTCCATGGAAAATGTTGAAGTACCTGAAGAACTTTGGAGAAGCAGCCTATTTTGTAAATATACCATCTAAGTTTATTAGTCCAGATGGACTAACGATGTGGCTCTGTTATTCAGCCAACTGGATGGATCAAAAAAATAAACGCTACAAAGCAACTCCGGACGGAAGTGCCTATAGCATGTGTCTCCAAGAGATCAAACTACAGAAATAAAACGCCTTTAAAATCATAAAGACTTCTTGAATCGAACTAACGACTAGACCATGATCAAACTAAACCGAACTAAAATAAGACATCTATTCCTAACGATCTTTTTTTTGGCTGCAACTTTCAATCTTGCCTTAGCGAAAAAGAATGAGATTCCTAAAATGCCCGCCTACCAATATCCTATTGAGGAGATTAATCCTACCAACGCAAATCATTGGAAATGGATGAAAGCATTTTACAAAAACGAAATCTCTCAACCTCTGTTTCTAAACGAAACCGTGGAGCAAGCAACGTTGCGCGCGGCACATGTTAAGCCCTCCGCAGAAAAGCTCGCTTACCTCGACATGGAACTAATTACTTTTCCCCATTTTGGAATGTCTACATTTTCCGGACATGGACAAGGGACAGGTAAAGAAGATCCACGAAAGTTTAATCCAGTAGCTTTTGACGCAAAAGAGTGGGTTAAATTTCATAAAGCCATCGGTGCTAAAATGATTGTTTTTGTCGCGAAACACCATGATGGCTATACACTGTGGCCTTCAAAATTAAACGATTATAACGTCCGAAACTCACCCTGGCGTGATGGCAAAGGCGATATGATCAAAGAGATTGCTGATGCCTGTAAAGAAGGTGGATTAAAACTCGGACTCTACATCTCTCTTTGGGATGAACACGATCCAAGATGCGATCATCCACGAAAAGGAGCAGATAAGATGACGCCGGAACAACGCAAAGCATACCAAGATTATGTCGAGCAGCAACTGATGGAGACCCTATTACCATATGGCGAGATTAGTGAACTATGGTTTGATGGTGCAGGGACCAATGGTGCAGAAGACTGGAATCGAATTTTCGAAAAATATTTTGCCTATGCTTCCTGAGTTACGGACACAAAGCTGGGTGCCTTATCACTTTGGACAGCTGATTAGCAAAAAACTTCCTACTGTAACCGATAATGTTGAAAATCTAAAAGGTCAAGACCTATTCTTCATCCCTCAAGAGGGAGATTTAGCGTTACTGAAAAAAGGTTGGCATTGGGACGGCGTAGGAGAACCGCGTTCACTGGAGATATTAGTTAACACCTACTATGCTTCTATCGGATCAGGTGCCAATCTTATTGTCAGTCCAGCCCCTGATCCAACAGGTGTTTTTAACAAACAGCAACTCGACCGCATGGTTGAACTACGTCAATGGATTACAAATTCGTTTAGTACCAATCTATTTAAAGATGCCAAAATAACTTTGACCGGTGGTCCCGCTAATTACAATGCCTCGAACTTATTCACAGAGGGGAATAAAAAGCCTTATATCACCAAAAATCAAACCAAAAGCCTTGTATTAACCGCTGAATTTAATGGGGAACAAACTTTTAACAACCTACTTATTCAGGAATATATCAACGAGGGACAGCGCATCTCTGCGTTTAAACTTGAGGCTTGGAAAAATGGAGCCTGGAAAGTTGTAACCGAAGGTCGAACAGTTGGCCACAAACGTATTCTGCCATTTAGTGAAATCACATCCGACAAAATTCGATTCAGTGTAACCGAGGCTCGCGACATGCCGGCCTTGCGTTATATCGGACTTTACAAAGCTCTTCCCTACCGCGAAAAAGCTAAAGTCTATACCGAGGCCGACTATCAGCCAGCCTTGGCAGACAAACAGAATCTAAAACAAGGTTTAGCTTGGTCGTATTACGAAGATGCCAACAATGGCTTCCTCCCTTACCAAGAGATCTTTACTTATCTGAATACAACGAAAGTAAAACCAGTTGCTACAGGATTCGATGTGAATCCGATGAAAGTGGTAAGATCAATCCTGAAGACTCAAAAAAGAAAGGAGCATTTTACGGTACGCTTCGAGGGTTATTTCAGGGCACCTGCACAAGCAGTATATACCTTTCAAGCAGGAGCAAACAACGGCTGTCGCATCTATGTAGATGAAAAATCAGTAATTGAAAACGACGCATCGAGCGGACTTCCTACAGGAATTAAATCGGCTGATGTGCCATTACAAGCTGGCCTTCATAAGCTAACAGTGCTCTATTATTTCGGCACGACAGGGCAGCCTAAACTAAACCTTGTAGTCGAATGGCCTGGAAATGCTGGAGGTGATGGATTTGGCTGGAATTCCTACCAAAGACTTCTTCCATTACTTTGGAGCGAACCTTCTAAATAATTTTTTTTAATACCCAATTCATCAACAATCCGTTCTTAATAAAACTAAACCATGAAAAAGTTAATTCTAATTCTATTTGCAATTTGTGTCATAGCAACAAATAAAAATGCCTTTGCGGGTAGCCCGACTCCAAGGAAAAAAGCCATTAGCGAAGGGACCGAATGGAGCAATATGTGGATGGTATCCACCAACAATCACAGCTTACCTAGAGTGCTTATCATGGGCGACTCACACGTTGAACGTTACTACCAAGTAGTGAATAGTAAAATTGGGAAAAAAGCTCTATGCTGCAAGTTTACAACCTCAAGAAGTCTTGGCGATCCTAGTCTTATTGCTCAACTAAAAGCCCTATTTTTTAGCTATAAGTTCGATGTTATTTGCTTCAACAATGGTCTACATGGCACCGATTACACGGATGAACAATATAGTAAAGATATACCTGCCGTTTATAAATTATTTAAAAAGCAAAATCGGAATGTCAAAATAATCTGGGTGAATACAACTGCCAGAAGAGTTGGACATCAATTGAAAGATTTCGACAAATTAAATGATGGTGTCATCAACCGCAATAAAGCAGTTGCCGAATTTACCGCATCTAAAAATATACCATTAGTTGATGTCTACACGCCATCATTCACGAATGTTGACTTGTACGATACCGATGGAATTCATTTCAGCAAGAAAGGTGTCGAAGAACAAGCAAGACTTATAACGGTGGAACTAGAGCGTGCCTTGACAGAAATCAAGAAATAAAAATAATCTAACTATTCAACAATGAACAAACGGACCCTATTGGTTGCCATCCTTTGCTGTTTAAATAGCGCAATGGGAGCATCCAAAAACACCAATCAGCAGAAGAAAAGCGAACAAGCTAATCAACCGATTACTCCAAAGGTTGAAGCCACTAAACAGGACGAAACTGTTATGTTAAGCTCGCTAGTTATGCACGAATCATTATGCGAAAATAGACCACAAGCCAACAGGTCCGTGAGTGGCCAGCCGATGTATATAAGTGGTCAGAAATTCTTAAACGGATTAGGTACCCATGCTCGTTTTGTCCTATGGCTTGATCTTCAAGGTGGCACAAAACGATTTACATCGATGGTTGGAATCGATGACGAGGTGGTGCCTCGAATTGTGCGTGATGAGTTGCGAAGTGCCTTTTTAAAAGGATATGATGAATACAAAAAAATTAATGGCCATGTTATTTTCCAAATCTATGGGGATGGCATACTTCTTTGGAAAAGTCCTGTTATGCTAGCTGGAATGCCTGCAGAAAAGGTTGACGTAGATCTAACAGGGGTAAAAACCATGGTTATGGTTGTGAGTAGCACTGGTGATGCCCCCGAATTCGACCATGCCGACTGGGCCGACGCACAGTTTACGGTTACTGGTGCAAAACCTACACCCATCGCACCACCTCGAGAAGAGCCCTATATCCTGACCCCTAAAAGCTCTCCTCAACCAAGAATCAATGGACCAAAAGTACTTGGCGTTCGGCCAGGATCTCCTTTCCTATACACCATTGCGGCATCAGGTGAGCGACCAATGAAATTTGAAGTCAAAAAATTACCGAAAGGATTAACCCTAGATTCAAAAACTGGACAAATTACTGGACAATTAAAAACAAAAGGCACTTACAATACCACCGTAATAGCAACAAATGCCTTGGGAACAACCGAACGGTCATTCAAGATTGTCAGTGGTGACACCTTAGCACTAACGCCTCCAATGGGATGGAATAGTTGGAATGTTTTTAGTCGAAGCGTAAACGAATCTCATGTACGAGCTGCTGCAGATGCAATGGTTAGCAGTGGTTTGATTAACCATGGGTGGGGCTATATCAATATCGACGATTGCTGGCAGATCAAACACTCGGCCAAAGACACCATGTTAGTTGGAGTACCACGAGATAAAGATGGTATGATCAACACAAACAAGAAGTTTCCAGATATGAAGAAGCTTTGCGATTATATCCACAGCAAAGGTCTTAAAGCCGGCATCTACTCATCACCTGGGTTGTATACTTGTCAAGGTCATACTGGAAGCTTTCAGTATGAAGAAAAAGATGCTCAGCGCTATGCCGACTGGGGTTTTGATTACCTAAAATACGACTGGTGTTATAACCAATATTCGACCAAAGATGTAAGCTTATACGAGCAACGTATTCCTTGGACAACGATGTCAAAAGCATTGATCAAAACGAAACGCGATATTATATTCAGTCTAAGCGAGACCTTGGATGTATGGCCGTGGGCAAAAGAGACAGGTGCAAACGCTTGGCGGACAACCGGAGATATTACCGATTTATGGTCAAGCATTGATGGGATTGGATTTACACAAAATGGTCGCGAAATTGTGGCTGGACCAGGTCATTGGAACGACTGTGATATGTTTGTGGTTGGCATGATGGGCGGAGGCAAGTCCCCTTCACGACTGACCTCCAACGAGCAATATACTCATATCAGCCTTTGGTGCCTACTTGCTTCTCCACTACTTATCGGCTGCGATATGACCAAACTAGATGACTTTACTTTAGGTCTATTAACCAACGATGAAGTGATTGAGGTGAATCAAGATCCTTTAGGAATACAAGCACACCGAATCACAAAGAATGAGAATGTGGAGGTCTGGGCAAAGAAAATGGAAGATGGCTCATTGGCCGTCGGACTGTTTAACAGAGGTGAATTTACAAGTCAAGTAACGTTGAATTTAAGCGATCTTGGACTTTCAGGGAAGCACACCGTTCGTGATCTTTGGAGACAAAAAGATCTAGGCCAATTTGCAGAGACCTTTTCTAGTCCTGTAGCTAGACATGGTGCAACTTTAATACGTATCAAATAATAAGTAAAATATATTTCAACTATTAACAAATCAGTTGTTTAAACCAAGATATTTTTACACTTTTAGCATTACTAATCAATTAAACAAAAAACAATGAACAATTCAAAAAACAATCTTTACTCAAGTGTTATTTTATTCGCACTACTTTTCGTTTTGCCAACGGCAAATGTATTTTCTCAGAATGCTGAGAGCCAATTAAAAGAGCCCAAAATTATCCAACCTGGAAAAAAAAACAAAGCACCTTCAGATGCGATTATCTTATTCGACAAAGGTTCATTAGATAACTTTGAAAGCATCAAAAATGGCGAGCCTGCTGGATGGAATGTTAGAGGTCGCAAGTTTACCGTTAATCCAAAGACAACAAGTATTCAAACCAAAGAGAAGTTTGGCGATTGCCAACTGCATGTTGAATGGAACTCCCCAATTAAAGATGTGAAAGCAGGAAAAACAGGTCAAGGATGCGGAAACTCAGGCGTTTATTTGATGGGTAAATACGAGGTTCAAGTTTTAAATTCTTACATCAACACAACCTATTACGACGGTCAGGCTGGAGCCATTTACAAACAATATCCTCCATTAGTAAATGCATGCTTAAAACCAGGAAAATGGCAAGTTTACGACATTATCTTTTCGGCCCCACGATTTGAGGCAGGCAAGCAAAAAACTCCTGGCTATTTTACCGTTATACATAATGGCGTGTTAATCCAAAATCATGTCGAAATAAAAGGAGCTACTCTAGCAGGAAATGGCAAAACAGCCATCAACGAGACCGAGTTACCACTGATGTTACAAAATCACGGCAACGAAGTTAGCTATCGTAATATCTGGGTAAGAAGACTTTAATCACATAGTTTTCAGGAACTCTCCTATAAATATGTTCCTAAAATCCAAAGGGAGATAGACGATGAGACTCAATGACCATCGTCTATCTCCCAATTGATTTTTAATGGCAATAAATTAAACTATTCACCAAGTGAAAAAGCAGCTCACCTCCTTCGGCAGATTGGTTATTATCTTAATCATTCTAATTCATACTACATTAAATAGTAACGCTCAGAAATCTAATCCAGAGGCTAAAATCAAATGGATAAATGCAAAGGATCTTTGTATCGAAGGCAAAGGATGGCCTGTGACAAATCAATTTTACGATCGGCTACCTTCCAATGCCAAAGGCGTTGTGCGCACCGCTGTTTGGGAGTTAAGTGAGAATTCAGCAGGGATGTGCATCCGTTTTTTTACAGATGCAACAGCTTTATCGGCCAGATGGACCCTTCGGAAACGAAAAATCGCCATGACCAATATGCCAGCCAGTGGAGTTAGTGGATTGGATCTTTATGTTCGATCAGAAAATAAATGGAAATGGCTGGGCGCTGCCCGTCCTGATGACACCATCACCAATACCAAAAGACTAACCACCGGTTTATCAAAAGAGATGCGCGAATGCATGGTCTACCTGCCACTCTACAACGGAGTACAAAATCTTGAGATTGGCATTCCTGAAGGTGCGACCTGTACACTTCCGCCAACTAGGCCAGCAGGAATGAAGCCTATTGTTTTTTATGGTACCTCCATCGTGCAGGGGTCAGCAGCATCAAGACCAGGAATGACCTATCCAGCTATGCTTTGTAGGCGTCTCGATCAGACGATGATCAACTTAGGATTCTCAGGCAACGCGATCTGCGAGCCCGAAGTTGCGAGTCTGCTTGCAGAGCTTGATCCGGCAGTTTACGTTCTTGATCCGCTTCCTAATATGGGAACGGAGATGGTTACGCAGAGTATGCCTAAACTCATCGAAAAAATTAGAGGTTCCCATCCGAAAACACCCATTGTGTTAATCGAACATATCGACCTTGGAGATGCACCAGTCAACCCATCCCGCCGACCAGGCTATGTAGCTTCGAATAAAGAGCTGCGAAAGATTTATGAGCAGAGAATCAAAGGTGGAGATCACAAAATTTACTATGTTAGAGGAGAAAAACTTTTAGGGACCGATGGAGAAGGAACCGTAGATCGAGTGCACCCTTCAGACCTGGGATTTATGAGAATGACAGCAGTTATTGAACCTGTCTTAAAAAGAGCGTTACACGCTTCAAAGTAATAAAGCCAATCAAAAGCAATACGATCCAAACAAAATAGCTGATTTATAAAAATTCATACATGAAACAATTCATCAAGAAGGCAATCATAGCAAATGGACTATTTCTAAGTGCATTTATGCCACTTTCTGCAAAACACATCAAAGGGACAACTCCTAACATTATCGTTTTTTTAACCGATGATCAAGGTTATCAAGATGTGGGATGCTTCGGGTCGCCCTTGATAAAAACACCTAACCTTGATCGTATGGCTCAAGAAGGGATTCGATTTACGAATTTCTATTCTGCCGCTCCAGTCTGCTCCCCTTCAAGAGCTGCATTGCTTACTGGCTGCTACCCTCCAAGAGTTGGTGTTCCTCGTGTCGTTTGGCCGGATGATAAAATGGGACTCAATCCTAAAGAGGTTACCATTGCCGAAATGCTAAAAACAAAAGGGTACACTACCGCATGCGTTGGGAAATGGCATCTTGGAGACAAACCTGAATTCTTGCCTAACAACCAAGGCTTCGACAGCTATCTGGGGATTCCATATAGCAATGATATGACGGTGAATGCAAAATTTAAGTGGGCTAATGATGCCATTTTCAGAGAAGGTGCGACACTAGAAAGTGTAAAATCAGGCATCACCTTAAAAGAAAAAGTACCACTCATGCGCGATGGCATAGTTGTGGAATATCCTGTTGACCAAACGTTGCTAACTCAAAAATATACCCAAGAGGCTATACGAGTTATTAAAACAAATAAAGATAAACCCTTCTTTATTTATTTAGCTCATACCATGCCCCATATACCATTACATGCCTCTGAGAAATTCTACGGCAAAAGTGCACGAGGACTTTATGGTGATGTGATTGAAGAGATCGACTGGAGTATGGGCGAGATCTTAAAAACATTAAAAGAGCTAAATATCGACGATAAGACCTTAGTGCTATTCACGTCCGATAATGGTCCTTGGAACCTGAAAAAAGGACAAGGCGGATCTGCTGCTCCCTTGCGTGGATTTAAATTTGAAACATTAGAAGGTGGAATGCGGGAGCCTATGATCGCACACTGGCCTGGTCATATTCCAGCAGGAACGGTCTGTAACGAGACAGCCTCAACAATAGATTTCTTGCCAACCATCGCCTGGTTAACGAATGCCAAAAAACCAAAGACAACAATTGACGGAGAGAATATATGGCCTTTACTCTCTGCGAAAAATGGGGCTGAAACACCCCACAAATTCTATTATTATTATTCTGGCACAGCACTACAAGCGGTTCGCAGTGGCGACTGGAAACTCCGATTGATAAAAGGGAAGGCAGAACTCTATAACCTAAGTAGTGATATATCAGAAAGCAAAAATAGTGCAGTAGAACATCCTGAAATCGTTAAAAAACTAACCATTCAAATAGCGAAATTCGACAAACAACTAAAAGCACATTTACACTAATCGCCCCTTGCTTTTAAATGCAACATATACTTAGTAATGGGCTTAATAAAAAATATTTATAACTAATTAATAATTAAAATTTACAACAATGGAAAACTTCTCAAGAAGATCATTTATGAAAACAGCCCTGGCGGCTGGAGCAGGGGCCATGATAATCCCCAATTTAATAAAATGCTCACCAAACAACAGACTAAACTTTGCCGTTATTGGTGTTGGAGGAAGAGGTCAAGCTAGCTGGACCCAAGTTCCGGTAGAGAGTATTGTAGCCATGTGCGATGTTGATGACCGTCAAGCAGCAAATGGCTATAAAGCTGTTCCAAATGCAAAGCGTTATAAGGACTTCAGAAAAATGTTTGATGAGATGCACCGTGATATCGATGCCGTAATCATTGCAACACCTGACCACACGCATTTCCCTGCGGCAATGGCTGCGATGGAATTGGGCAAACACGTATTCGTAGAGAAGCCATTAGCGCACAATATCTGGCAGTTACGCGTGCTTAAAGCAGCGGCTAAGCATTACAACGTGGTTTCTCAGATGGGTAATCAAGGACATACTACCAACGGAATTAGATTGGTGAAAGAGTGGTATGAAGCAGGAGTACTTGGTCAGGTTAAGGAGGTTATTGCTTGGCAAGGAAAGATCAATTTCCAAAAAGATGGCTACTTTAAACCACCTACCTCATTCCCTCCTCAAGTGGAAGAAGTTCCAAAAGAACTAGATTGGGATTTATGGCAAGGACCTACTGCGGCCCGCACTTTCAACAATGTTTATGCCCCTAGAACCTGGAGAGGATTTTACGACCTAGGCAATGGTAAACTCGGCGATTGGGCTTGTCATACCCTAGATGCTCCATTCTGGGCACTAGACCTTGGTATGCCATACAAGACAGAAGCGATCATTCCAAATCCAATGCCTGATCACAGCTTTGTTTCTGAAGAATCAGTGGTGACTTGGCATTTCGCAGCTCGTGGAGATAAAGCTCCAGTTACCATGAAATGGTATGAAGGTATTGAGCAACCAGCAATCAGACCAGAATGGGGTGTTGACAAAATACCTGATAATGGTATGATGATTATTGGAGATAAGAAAACATTGATTACCGGTGGAAGACCGAATGATGCTCGATTATTAGTCCCTGAAGAGGAGATGAAAGAGTTCTTGAAAAATGCACCTGCTAAAACCTACGCTAGAATAGAAGAAGAAAAACCTGTTCAGGAATGGGTTGCTGCAATCAAGAATCACACACTTCCCGGATCTAACTTCGATTACTCTGCGAGCTTAACCGAAATGGTACAAGTGGGTATTCTAGCTCAACGATTTGGTGGAACAGTTAATTACGATGCCAAAAATATGAAGGCTATCGGTCGTCCAGAACTGGATGCTCACATCAAAGAACCGGTGCGTGAAGGTTGGGCTTATGGAAATAACATTAAGATCTAACTGAATTGAATCCATAAATCTTTTATCAGAATCTGAATCAGGCATTGCTTGAGACAGATTCTGATAATTTTCTTAAACAAACAAATGCTGACCGCTCGATTAGCATGATGTTGAACAATCAATCAACTCGAAAGAATTAAATTTCAATAGATGAGACGTTTTCCCTTTAATCTAGGTAGCTTAATATTTATGCTTTGGGGGCTATTGATCTCAACCTCCTCTTCAGGATCTGGGAAAAGTCGGGAGACTAAAAAACCCAATATCATACTCATCATGGCAGACGATATGGGATTTTCCGATATTGGCTGTTACGGCAGCGAGATAAAAACGCCCAACCTCGATGCGCTTGCCAAACATGGATTGCGTTATACTCAGTTTTACAATAGCGCAAGATGCTGCCCAACTAGAGCCTCATTGCTTACTGGATTATATCCTCACCAAACAGGTATAGGTCACATGATGGACGACCGAGGAGAAGAGGGCTATCGGGGCGATCTAAATTCGAAAAGCTTAACGATAGCCGAAGTTCTGCGAACAGCAGGTTATTCAACCTATATGACTGGCAAATGGCATGTCACCCCATTTAACGCCAACGTAAAAAATCCAACTAAAGAAAATTGGCCTATCCAACGTGGATTCGACCATTTCTTTGGAACCATTCATGGAGCAGGAAGTTATTACGATCCAAATTCCTTAACCTCAGAAAACACTTTAATTGCACCTGGCAAAGATTTTTATTATACACAGGCTATCAGCGATACAGCCGTAAAATACATTCAACAAAATAAAGCCGACAAACCATTTTTCATGTATGTCGCGTATACGGCAGCACATTGGCCGTTGCATGCTCTTCCAAAAGATATTGCAAAATATAAAGGAAAATATAACCAAGGATGGGACTCGCTGCGAAGTGAACGATATCGGAGGATGATTAAAATGGGCCTAATTAATCCAGCATGGCGCTTGTCAGAAGCCACACCCGCAGATGCTAAATGGAATAACGAAGCACTAAAAGAGTGGCAATCAGCTTGCATGGAAGTCTATGCAGCTATGATCGATCGAATGGACCAAGGCATTGGACAGATCGTGGCCGAACTTAAAAGAAAAAAGGAACTTGAAAATACGCTAATCCTCTATCTTCAAGATAATGGAGCCTGTTCGGAACAATGGGGATTCTGGAATAAAAAAGAGTACGAAGTAAATCCGGACACACTAAAACCCATGTCCGCTGATGAACTGCAACCAAGAATGCAACCACTTCAAACCCGCGATGGAAAACCAGTACGGGCAAAAAAGGGGGTTTATCCTGGAGCGGCCGACACCTATATTGGGTATGATATTAGTTGGGCGAATGCCTCAAATACCCCTTTCCGAATGTTTAAACATTGGACAAATGAAGGGGGCATTGCTACACCACTAATTGCCTCATGGCCGGAAAAAATAAAAAACAAGGGAGAGTTCAGAACACAACCTGGTCACCTGGTAGATATTATGGCAACCTGCGTTGAACTGTCGGGGGCCTCCTATCCTAAGATCTACAAGGGAAGAACAATCACTCCAATGTCGGGTATCAGCTTGGTTCCTTCCTTTAAAAATACAAATCTAACTCGTGATGCTATCTATTGGGAGCACGAAGGTAGCCGAGCGATTCGACAAGGAAAATGGAAACTAGTATCAAAGGCTGTTTTGAAAAATAGCCTTGCGTATGATAAAATAGAAAAACTTGAGCTTAAAGATTGGGAACTATTCGATATGGAGAATGATCGGACTGAAACAACCGACCTTTCGGCAGCGCATCCTGATATAGTTGATAGTCTAGCTCAGAAATGGTACCGCTGGGCCTTAGAGACTCAAGTAATTCCTAAGCCAAAACCGAAAAATAAATTACCTTAATTTACCAAACCATAGACCTAGCTAACTCATATTCAAATGAAACTATTTACATCCATCTTTCTTCTCCTATTCAGCCTCTCGTTAGTAAGCTATGCCAAACAAGAGACAATTAATATTATTCCTCGGCCAGCAAGTTTAATCGTGCAAAAAGGTCATTTTAACCTCACTGCCCAGACTCCAATCTCAATCTCCGAATCCTTTGATGCAAAGTTTAAAGGCTATGTGCAGGAGAAAATAAAAAATGATCTAGGATTCTCAATTGTGGTTGGTCAAGGCAGTGCAAATCCATTAGCCCATGCAATTGTTTTTGAGCAAACAAATGATCCAAGTCTCGGCGATGAAGGATATAGCTTAGTCATAACCCCCTCGAGCATAACTGGAAAAGCAAATACCTATGCTGGCATTTTTAATGCCTTTCAAACCTTGCGCCAGGTCATCCCATCTAATGCTTTAAAATTAAAAGAGCAGCAAATAAAACTCCCTTGTTTGACAATTCTCGATAAACCCCGATTTGAATGGCGCGGTTTACTTCTTGATCACTCACGCCATTTTCAACCCAAAGAATTTATTCTGAAACAGCTTGATGAGATCTCGGCTTATAAGGTTAACAAGTTTCACTGGCATCTGACCGATGACCAAGGATGGCGAGTTGAAATCAAAAAATACCCTAATCTAATTACTAAAGGAGCTTGGCGTGCTGATCGCAGAGGAATCCATTGGTGGAGTCGTGAATTTGCCAAGCCAGATGAGCCAAAGCCAATCGGCGGGTTCTATTCTCAAGACGATATCAAAGAGATTGTTGAATATGCTAGAGTACGTAATATTGAGATTATCCCAGAGATTGATCTTCCTGGCCATTCAAAAGCCTTAAAGGCCGCTTATCCCTATTTATCATGCCGTCAAGATTTACTTTTTGAAGTTTCCACCGGAGGCCGCTCGCCAAATAATACCATTTGCGCTGGCAGAGAATCGACCTATGAATTTATTGATGGAGTGATCGAGGAGATCGCACAACTTTTCCCTTCGAAATATATCCACGTTGGAGGTGATGAGTGTAATAAAAACGACTGGACCGTTTGCTCGGAATGTAACAAACGATTAAAAGAGAATCATCTTGAAAATTTTGAAGAACTGCAGAGTTACTTTATCACTCGGATCAACCATCAGGTAACGCAACGTGGCAAAACGATGATTGGCTGGGATGAGATTATGAGTGGCAAAGGGACGCCAGGTGCGATCATCATGGCCTGGAGAAGAAATCGCTATTCGCCAGAAGTTGATGCTCCTCGTGCAGGCTACAAAACAATCCAAGCTTCATATACCGAATCCTACATCAACAATCACCAAGGACCAGCATACCTCGAGCCAGAAGCTCCAAGAGGGATCATTCCATTGAAAAAAGTTTATCAATACGAACCAATTCCTGCTGCACTTACAGAAAAAGAAGCGAGCCTAATCATGGGAACGCAAGTTTGCCTATGGGGTGAGTTCACCCCTAATCCAGAAATTAGCGAACTGATGCTATATCCAAGAGTTTTAGCCAACGCCGAAGTGGGCTGGACTAAACCAGAGTTAAAAGATTGGAAGAAGTTTGAAGTGGCTATTGAAGATAATTTCAAGCGGTTAGAACGAGATAAAATCAATTTCTCCAAAAGCACCTACAATCCATTGATCACGTTTGTGCCAGATACCATTTCAAAGACGGCTATCGTAGAGATAAAACCAGATATCGATCTTTATAATCTTCGCTATTCTGTCGACGGAACGGATCCTACTCCTCATTCAAAAAAATACAAAAAAGCCATCTTAGCTAATTTCAACACCGACATTAAAGCAGCCTTATTTACTAAAAAGGGTGAGCTTCAAGGGAGTATTGTTACGCAACGCATCGAGGTGATCAAGAAAAAGAAATAAAATACTATAAAGTACAAACAACAGATTATGAATAAAATGTTCAGCCGATTTTACATATTTCTATTATTTTGTTCACTGGGACTAACAGCAATGGCTCAGGGTAATGGGGAGCTTGAGAAGGGGTTTAAAAATCCACCTGGTCAGTCTCGGCCTGGCACCTTCTGGCATTGGATGTATGGAAACATCACCAAGGAGGGGATTACCAAAGACCTGGAAATGATGCATGAATTGGGGATGGGTGAGGTTTCGCAATTCCACAATGCTTGGCAAAAAGACGACGGAAGAAGACCCGCAACGCCCAAAGGTCCAGTTCGATTTATGAGCAAAGAATACCGCGAGCTATTTCTCCATGCGGTAAAAGAGTGCGATCGATTAGGGATGACAATTGGGGCTCAGATCTGTGAAGGTTTTAGCCAGTCAGGAGGTCCTTGGATCAAGCCAGAGAATGGAATGAGACAGATCAAGCTTCTCTCTTCGGCCGTTGATGTAAATAATCCACTAAAGAACAGCGTTCCAGAAAATACAATTGCTGTTATTGCCTATCCAGTAACCCTATCTGACAAAAATAATCCCTTAAATCTATGGACCTTTAACCCGAATAGCGGGGTGGTTCTTGATGCTGACAGCTGTGTCAATCTCACGAAATTAGTACAGCCTGATCGGACTATTTCTTGGAAACCTTCGAAGGGCACATGGACCATCTTCATCTACTCTCATGTTGTAAAAGGCATTACCAATAATCCGGCATCACCAGAGGGAACGGGATTGGAATGTAATAAGCTTGATCACCATGCCGTAGATGTAATCCTCGACAATTATGTGGGCAAGTTAATTCAGGATGCCGGTCCGCTTGCAGGAAAAACATTCAATCATATTTTAATTGATAGCTGGGAATGCGGCATGCAATCGTACACTGAAGATTTTATCACTGAGTTTAAAAAACTCAAAGGCTATGATCCGATTCAGTATTTACCTGTACTGAATGGAATAACCGTGAAAAGCCAAGAGATTAGCAATCGGTTTTTATTCGATTACCGAAGTACTTTGGGATATCTTGTTGGCAAAGAATATTACGGGTACATAGCTGATTATGCGCATAAAAAAGGGATGACTCTGCAAGCGGAATCACTTTACGGTGGTCAGGGGATGCCAGGAAGTCCATTAACCCTTTACGGAGAGAGTGACGTGCCAATGAATGAGATCTGGATGGGTCGAAACATCAAGATGCGTGCGATGACTAGCAGTGCAGCATCGGCTGCACATATATACGGAAAACGACTTGTTAAAGATGAATCATTTACTGTTGGTGGGGGGAGTGGCGACTTTTCGAATGTCCCTTCAACGATTAAGCCAATTGCCGATTTTAATTTTTGTAGAGGTACAAACTCACTTGTCTTGCACTGTTCGGTGCATCAGCCGGATGAAGATAAACCAGGATGGACGCATGGCTGGAATGGCGTTAATTTTCACCGAGGAAATACCTGGTGGTCAAAATCTAAATCATTTATCGACTATCTATCCCGGTGTCAATATCTTCTGCAACAAGGGCTTTTCGTGGCTGATGTCTGTCAATATGTGGGTGATGAAGACACCTTCAGCGATCACTATAATGAATTAGCGGTCAAAGACTTGCCGTTAGGCTATCGTGCTGACAACTGCGATGCGAGATCGCTGCTAAAGATGGAAGTTAAAAATGGACGAGTTGTTCTTCCCAACGGAATGTCATATGCGGTACTTCTATTAGCCGAGAAACAAATCATGTCACCTGAGATCATTCATAAATTAGATTACTTGATCCGCAACGGGGCAACAGTAATTGGTCCAAAGCCGATTCAATCTCCTAGTCTCCAAAATTATCCAGAATGTGACCGTCAAGTAAAAGAGGGTGCCGATAAAATCTGGGGAGAGGGAAATTCAGAGAAAGTAAATCGGGTTTTGGGTAAAGGAAAAATCATTGCTGGTGAAACCCTCGGAAATGTTCTTCAGGAAAAAAAACTGGTCCCAGACTTTTCATTCACAACCAAAACAAATCAACAAATCAACTTTATTCATCGAAAACTTCCTGGCACCGAGATCTACTTTATTTCGAATACGGGTAGTGCTTGCACGGCAGATTGCAATTTTCGGGTGTCGGGCAAAACACCACAAGCCTGGAATCCACTCACAGGTGAGATTTCGCAAATTGCAGTTTACGACAATCAAAAAGGATCCACGCGAATTCCCTTCTCTTTAGGAAGCGGAGAATCCAAGTTCATCATTTTTACAGATGGAGAAGCTGATCATATAAAGGAAATATCGCTTGCAGGCCAAGCTATATTTGCCCCGAATAAACCATTGACAGAGTCTTTACCATTTTCATACAACGATTTCTCGAGAAGTTCGAAAAAAGGTTTTGAAATAGCGCCTAATAGTAAATTTGAGAATCTGAAATTAAAAATGAGTTCTGGTTTAGAACATACCGTATCGAATCAAAAATCGACTCAAGAGCTGAAGCTTTCAAAATCGTGGAGTGTAACTTTTGAAGAAAATAGAGGTGCACCGAAGGATATTACACTAGACAGCTTAATCTCTTGGACAAGTTATCCAGATAAAGGAATTAATTATTTCAGCGGCACCGGAACCTATAAAAAGGAGATAGAACTAACGAATAGTTTCTTCAATAAAAATAAAAACATCCTACTAGATCTTGGGGAAGTTAAAGAACTTGCTCAAGTATCGATCAATGGAATTGCCATCGCGACTCTTTGGCATGCCCCTTTTACTTTTGACATTACGGAATATGTTCATTCGGGTAAAAATCAGCTAGAGATCAACGTAACAAATACATGGGTAAACCGACTAATTGGAGATAAGAATGTCCCTAAAGAGGAACAAATCTGTAAGCTCTATTCACCAGATCCAAAGTGGTTCAAGGCCGATTCGAAGCTTCCATTATCTGGTTTACTAGGACCTGTGGTTATTAAAACAGAAAATAAAATACGCCTCAAATAATGAAACAATCTGTAAAATTTAAGTGGTTCAGAATTCAATCCGTAGCGATTCTATTCATCCTTTTTAGCCTTAGTCTTAATGCTCAAAAAGCGGCTGTTAAATTACGATGGGTCGATGTAAAAGAGTTATGTGTTGAAGGGAAAGGGTGGACCGACACCAAACAATTTTACGATCGACTACCCGCCAAAGCCCAAGGTGTGGTGCGACCCTCAATCTGGGAACTTCAGCACGACGCAGCAGGGATTGTGGTCCGATTTGTCACCAATGGGACCAGCATAGCAGCGCGTTGGACCTTAACGAAAAGCAAACTTAGCATACCGAATGTCTCGGCTAGCGGGGTTAGCGGACTAGATTTATATGTCCGCGAGAATGGCAAATGGGGTTGGTTTGGAGCAGCAAGACCTGATGAAATTACCAATGAAAAAAATCTAACGACAGGCTTATCACCTAAAGATCGAGAGTGCATGCTCTACCTGCCGTTAAGAAATGGCATCGAAAAATTAGAGATCGGAATACCTGAAGATGCATCGTGCTCATTACCTCCAGAACGTCCCAAAGAGATGAAGCCAATCGTATTTTATGGCACCTCAATCGTGCAAGGGGCAGCAGCCTCTCGTCCCGGGATGACCTATCCAGCCTTAATCTGCCGACATCTTGATCGTACTATGATTAATTTAGGATTTGCAGGAAATGCAGTCTGTGAACCAGAGATGGCCTCACTTTTAGCAGAACTCGATCCAGCACTTTACATCATCGATCCGCTACCAAATATGAGTGCTCAGATGGTCAAAGAACGGACTGGCAAGCTAATTGCCACCATCCGTGAAACCCATCCAAAAACACCCATCATAATGGTGGAAAATACGGAGATGGGTGATGCAAATACAAATCCAGCACGGAGAAATGGATACGCAGCTGCTAATCTTGAATTGCGTAAGATCTATGAGCAGCGAATTAAAGAGGGAGACCGCAAATTGTATTATATTCATGGAGATAAGTTACTGGGAACCGATGGCGAAGGGACGGTGGATCGTGTTCATCCGACAGACCTTGGTTTTATGCGAATGATAAAAATTATTGAGCCGGTAGTCAAACGAGCATTAAAAAGAAATTAAATTCAACCTTTTTACCTAGCTAAAGATGAAGAATATTTTAACTGGAATGAGTCTGATGATGTTAGGGTTCGCATCGAGCCCAGCTGAAGCACTTTCGCGTAAAGCGACACCAAATGTGGTGGTTATCTTGGCTGACGACATGGGCTATGGCGATCTAAATAGCTACGGCGCCACTCGTTATAACACACCAAATCTGGATAAATTAGCTTCCGAAGGAGTGCGTTTTACCAATTTTTATGTCTCGCAAGCTGTCTGCAGCGCCTCAAGGGCAGCACTTCTAACCGGTTGTTATTCCAATAGAGTTGGTATCTCAGGTGCACTGATGCCAAAATCGAATATTGGGCTTAATCCAGACGAAGAGATCATCCCTGAGATTCTAAAAAAGAAAGGGTATGCTAGCGCGATTTATGGCAAATGGCATCTTGGCGACAATCAAAAATTTCTTCCGCTACAGCAAGGGTTTGATGAATATTTTGGACTGCCCTATTCGAATGATATGTGGGGTTATACCATTAAAGGAGTCCATAAAAATACAAACTACCCCCCATTGATGCTTATCGACGGAAACAATCCGGTTCAAGAGATCAAAACCATGGACGAGCAGGCTCAGTTGACCACTAAATATACCGAGCATGCGGTGGCGTTTATCGAAAAGCACAAGAAACAACCATTCTTCCTCTATATGCCACAATCAATGCCACACGTGCCTATTGCTGCATCTGAAAAGTTCAAAGGAAAGAGTGAGCAAGGACTTTATGGGGATGTGATGATGGAGATCGACTGGTCTGTTGGCGAAGTGATGAAAGCACTTGAGAAAAATGGACTTACAAAGAATACCTTAATCATCTTTACTTCCGACAATGGACCCTGGCTTTGTTTCGGCAACCATGCAGGATCAGCAGGAGGACTTCGGGAAGGTAAAGGAACTAGCTGGGATGGTGGACAAAAAGTACCCTGTATTATGAGATGGCCTGGGCAAATACCTGCAGGTACAGTCTGTAATCGGATTGCATCAACCATTGACATCTTGCCGACGCTGGCAACAATTACCAAAGCTCCAATGCCTACGAAGAAGATTGATGGAGTAAATATTTTACCGCTTATGACAGGTGATAAGGTGGCTAATCCTCGTGAAGTCTTCTTATACTTTTACCATGCAGGCTGGCTAGAAGGCGTTCGTAAAAACCAATGGAAACTTGTACTTCCGCATAAATCACAATCCTACGAAGGGGTAGTTCCTGGCAAAGATGGTTCAGGTGGCCCAACACGCCAAGCTGTTATGGTGCCATTAGCCCTTTATGACCTTCGAAGAGATCCGGGTGAACGTTATGATGTGCAAGAGCAAAATCCAGAAGTGGTAACTGAACTTTTAAAGATTGCAGAAGATGCTCGCAAAGATTTAGGCGATGGGATTAAGGAGATCAAAGGTGAAAATGTCAGGGAGCCAGGGAAAGTAAAAGAAACAGCAGGTAAGACCGAAAAAGTAGCCATAAAACAAACTATTGACTAATTAAAAATGAGAATAGCTGCGCTTCTATATCTTTTTCACCTATCCCTTTCATGCCTCGGTCAGGGTTCTAAACCTGTCTTATGGTATGACAAGCCGGCTAATGAATGGAACCAAGCCTTACCGCTCGGGAATGGAAGAATTGGGGCGATGGTTTATGGCGGAATTCAGCAGGAGCATCTTCAATTAAACGAAAATACGCTCTACTGCGGTGAACCCGATCAGCATTTCACTCAGCCTGACGTAACGAAAAACTTCGATCAGGTGATGGAACTACTTCGAAAAGGGAGAAATTCAGAAGCTGATGCAATCATTCAAAAAACATGGCTGGGGAAATCCAGGTCAAATTATGAGCCGTTAGGCGATCTATTTATTGAAGTTAATCAACTTCTTGGGGCCGTAAAATCTTATCGTCGAGAACTCGACTTAGATCAAGGAATACTTAAGATTACCTATTCCATCGATCAGGTAAACTACACCCGTGAATATTTTGCCTCGAATCCAGCCAACATGCTGATTCTCCGGTTGACTGCATCAAAACCAGTATTATCCTTAGAGGCCAAATTATCATCTGTCCATCCAACAGCCAAGATGAATGTTAAAAATAACACCTTGGTCTTAACAGGACAAGCACCCGGATATAGCTCTAATCGCACGCTTAAGCAACTCGAAAGCACCAACAGTCAATGGAAATACCCCGAATTATTTGATGCAAACGGCACAAGAAAATCGGACAAACAAAACCTTTACGGAGCAGATATCAATGGCGACGGGATGTTTTTTGAATCGGTGCTTCAGGTAAACCAGACACAAGGGGAACTCTCCTATGCCAATAATGCCATTCAGATAAAAAACTGTAGCGAGGTAGTATTTCGCCTATCTGCGGCCACCAGCTTTAACGGATTTGATAAAAGTCCATCCAGAGAAGGGGCTAATCCAACAAAAATAAACCAAGAGATATTAGCACAATCTGCGAAGAAGTCCATTACTGATCTGAGATTAAATCACCTACGCGATTACCAATCGTTGTACCATAAGACTAGTTTAGAACTAAAGAGCGCTATAAAAAGCGACACCGTTCCAACCGATCGCAGAATTATAAATTTCGAAAAAGACAATGATCCAAATCTAGTCACACTGCTGTTTCAATATGGGCGTTATCTAATGATCGCCGGCTCTAGAAAAGGGGGACAACCACTTAACCTTCAAGGCATTTGGAATGAAAAAGTAAATCCGTCGTGGGCCAGTGGGTACACCACAAACATCAACACGGAGATGAATTATTGGCCTGCTGAAGTCACAAACCTAAGCGAATGTCAAGAGCCATTATTCCAGATGGTTAAAGAGATGGCTGTCAATGGTCGCATTACAGCAGCAACGATGTACCATCGCAGAGGGTGGGTTGCACATCATAACTCATCTATCTGGCGCGAGACATTTCCCAATGATGGTGGAGCGAGAGCCTCCTTTTGGAACATGTCACCAGGTTGGTTGCTAAGTCATTTCTGGGAACACTACCTCTTCACTGGAGACCAAAACTTTTTAAAAAATAGAGCCTATCCGCTTATGCGTGAATCGGCGATGTTTTATGCTGATTGGTTGATTGAGAATAAAGATGGACAGCTTGTAACTGCAGCAGACAACTCCCCAGAGAACGAATTTGTACTTGAAGGTGGGAAAGAAGCAGCCGTTAGCTCAGGACCAACCATGGATATGACAATCGTACGTGAACTATTCAGTCGCACCATTGAAGCGGCAACACTTCTAAACTGCGACCATGACTTAGTCCTTGAATTAAAGTCAAAACTCAGTCGATTAGCTCCCAATAAAATAGGTTCGAAAGGACAATTACAAGAGTGGCAAAATGACTACCTTGAAGCAGATGCTCACCATCGACATCAATCGCATCTATACGGATTGCATCCTGGAAATCAAATCAATAAAGATGCAACGCCTGAACTTTTTCAAGCAGCTAAAACATCACTTTTATTGCGAGGTGATGCCTCCACAGGCTGGTCAATGGGCTGGAGAATTAACTTATGGGCCAGACTTCTGGATGGCAATCACGCGTATCTGATCATGCAAAATCTTTTCAAACCGGTGGGATTCGGACCGGATAATCATGCAGGTGGAGGGCTATATCCGAATATGTTTGATGCCCATCCTCCCTTTCAGATTGATGGGAATTTTGGATTTACCGCTGGAGTAGCAGAGATGCTAGTTCAAAGTCATGCCGGGTTGATACAGTTATTGCCTGCGCTACCTGATCTGTGGCCTTCAGGTGAATTAAAAGGGATAAAAGCTAGAGGGGGATTTGAAATTGATCTAGCCTGGGAAAATAGGAAGCTTACTTCTGCAAAGATCACTTCACATCTTGGCGGAAACTGTAGAATTAGGACATCAAAGGCAGGTACGATACAATCATCTGAGGTAACTGAAGCGAGCGGAGAAAATAAAAATCCATTCTTTAAGATTACAGATGCAGGAAAGCCACTTGTCAATTCAAATTTAAAACTTGAAGTAAGCCCAGAACAAACCTATTATACGTCTGACTTCCCCACAAAACCAGGGAAAAGTTATTCAATCACATTTAAATAAACAACGCGATTTACAATGAAACAATTATTGAAAAAATTAGCCCTTGGAATTCCGCTACTTGCCTCTTTAGGAAGTTTCGGACAAGAGGTTTCGAAGTCTGCAAAACCAAATATCTTATTTATTTTGGCCGACGATCAAACATTTGAAACCTTAGGGGCTTTAAACAACCCTGAAATCCATACCCCAAACCTCGATAAACTAATTAAGCAAGGAACCTGCTTTACCCAAGCCTACATCCAAGGATCATGGCAACCAGCTGTTTGCGCTGCCAGCAGAGCATCTTTAATTACAGGTAGTTATGTCTGGAAAGCTGCTCAGTACACTGAGAAAGCAAATACCTTTGATAAAAATGCGCCGAAAAATATGCCAAAATATAAGGTGAAGAGAACCACTCCTGCAGGCTATTGGCCGACGTATATGAAAGCTGCTGGGTACGAAACATACATGGCAGGGAAATGGCATATTGAAAAGAAACCTGAGACACTTTTTGACCATCTTGGGACTGTTCGAGGAGGGATGCCTACGCAATCGGAAGAGTGTTACGACAGAAAGTTTATCGAAAAAACACCAGATACCTGGAAGCCATATGACAAATCGTTTGGTGGCCATTGGGAAGGGGGGAAACACTGGAGCGAAGTACTCTGCGATGAGACCTTAGGATTTTTAGACCAATCGAAAAAAAGCAAGAATCCGTTTTTCATGTATATCGCGTTTAGTGCGCCTCACGACCCACGTCAATCACCAAAGGAGTACGTGGATATGTATCCACTGGACAAAATCTCAATCCCAGCAAGTTATATGCCATCGTATCCCTATTGCGAAGAGATTGGAGCGGGAAAGAGCTTACGCGATGAGCGACTGGCTCCGTTCCCACGATCGGAATATGCTGTAAAAGTTACGCGTCAAGAGTATTATGCGATTGTAACTCACATGGATTATCAGATTGGACGAATCATTGCGGCGTTAAAAGCTACTGGCCAAGACAAAAATACCTACATCATCTTTGCTGCAGACAATGGACTAGCCGTTGGTGATCATGGGTTTATGGGGAAACAAAACATGTACGATCGCAGCATGAGAATTCCACTTATTATGGTTGGTCCACACATCAAAAAGAATTCGCAAGTTGATGAATTTGTATACCTACAAGATATCATGCCAACTGCAATTGATATTAGCAAAGCACAAAAGCCTGCGACCGTAGATTTTAATAGTCTATTGCCACTTGCCACAGGCCAAACGACTAAGAGTGCTTACAAGGCCATTTACGGAACCTACATGGGAACTCAGCGAATGATTCGGACCAAACAATATAAGATGATGATTTATCCGAAAGCTAATCTTGTTAGGCTATATAACATGGAGATTGATCCGTTCGAGATGAACGATCTTGCCGGTGATCCAAAATACAGACCTGTCATCGATGAACTATTTACCAACTTTAAAAAACTCCAAAATGAGGTTGAAGATCCTTTGGATGTGACTTCGTATTACAACAACTTTTTTACTAAAAAGTAAACTTAAGCATGAAAATATTCCCGATTCTTCCACTCTTTCTGGGTGGACTGTTGGCACAAACAACACTATTTGCTCAACCTAAGATTGCGCAAAAACCCAATATCATTTTATTGATGGCTGACGATCTGGGATGGGGAGATGTCGGTTTTAATGGCAACAAAATCATACGGACTCCAGCACTCAATCAGATGGCTTCCGACGGACTTGTTTTCGATCGCTTTTATGCGGGATCTGCGGTCTGCTCTCCTACCCGAGGAAGTTGCATCACTGGTCGTAATCCTTATCGTTATGGCATCTATTTTGCCAATGTTGGGATGATGAAAAAAGAGGAGATCACCATAGCGGAAGTTGCGAAGAACATCGGTTATAAGACCGCCCATTTTGGCAAATGGCACCTCGGAAGTCTATCCAAGACAATAAAAGATGGCCGTCGAGGAGGAAATGAGAATGTGTATAGTCCACCTTGGGAAAATGGTTTCGACACATGCTTTTCGACTGAGCAAGCGGTTCCAACCTGGGATCCAATGAAAGATCAATCCATTGCAGGCACAAGATACTGGACTGGATCAGAAAAAGCGGCAACAGAGAACCTCGAAGGAGACGATTCGAGGGTGATGATGGATCGGGTGATCCCATTTATTCAAGATGCCTCAACAAAGAAAACTCCATTTCTTGCGGTTGTGTGGTTTCATGCTCCTCATGCACCCGTGGTGGCTGGTCCAAAATATTTGGCCATGTATAAATCGGTTGACGAAAATAAACAGCATTACTATGGCTGCATCACCGCCATGGATGAGCAGATAGGCCGACTGCGACAGAAACTTAAAGAACTTAATTTGGCAGACAACACGCTGATCACTTTTTGTTCTGACAATGGTCCAGCCGGTGAAGGTGGTGGAACGAAACAATATGCAGGTGAAAGGCAACAAGGTATCACTGGAGGTTTCCGAGGACGAAAAGGGGTCTTATACGAAGGAGGTCTTCGAGTTCCTGGAATCATAGTATGGCCAAAAGAGATTAAAAATGGGCAACATACCAGCTTTCCTGCGGTAACCTCTGACTATTTCACTACGATCTTAGGGATCTGGGGACTTGACTTACCCAAACGGCCCTATGATGGAGTTAATCTGATGCCAGTGCTTCAGGGGAAATCAGCAGAGCGTAGCGGATTTATCGGATTTCAAATTCCGAAGCAACAGTCTATTGTCAATCAGAAATACAAACTTATCACCAACGATCAAAAAACTTTCGAGCTCTACAATCTGCTAGAAGATCCCTATGAAAAAACTGATCTTGCGGCAAAAAATCCACAGGTAGTTGAGCAGATGAAAGTCTCCCTATTCCAATGGCTCGAATCGTGCAAGAAAAGCAACAAAGGAGCCGATTATCACGACGATAAAGATTAAATCAACCGATAAAATAACAATAAAGAAATGGACAGAAGAAGTTTTATATCAGCCAGTGCACTAGCAGGAGCAGGTCTCTTGCTCACACCGACAACCCTTAGCGCCGCCCACCCCAAAGTGCCGAATTACCTCAAAGGAAATAAAAAGCTATACCATGAAAATCCGCGTAAAGCGGCAATCGAATGGTTTGGCCAGGCACGCTATGGGATGTTTCTTCATTATGGATTATACTCCATAGTTGGCAGGCACGAATGGCTTCAGCAAAGAGAGACGATCCCTGTAGCAGAATATGCCAAGTTAAAGGAGCAGTTTACCGCCGATAAGTTCAATGCAGATTTCATTACCGATCTAGCCTTGGAAGCAGGTATGAAATACATCAATATCACCACGCGGCATCACGATGGGTTTTGTTTATGGGATACAAAATATAGCGATTTCAAAAGCACTAACTCACCAGCTAAGCGGGATCTGGTAGCAGAATTATCGGAGCAGTGCAACAAAAAAGGATTAGCTCTATTTCTCTATTATTCACATGGTCGCGACTGGAAACACCCGCATGCTCCAAACAATGACGAGTGGAAAGGGGCGGCCAGACCAAGCTATAAACCGAATGATCCAACTTACAAATACGGAAAAGAGCACGATCTGAATATCTACCTTGACTTTGTGACGAATCAGGTAACTGAACTATTAGACAACTACTCACCAATAGCCGGCATCTGGCTCGATGGTATCGCAACGCCTAAATCAGGCGACTATAAACTTTTTAAATGCCAAGAGCTTTACGATAAAATACATTCGAAACAACCACAGGTATTAGTCTCGTATAAACAAGGTTTACTGGGCACCGAAGACTTCCTAGCTCCAGAAAGAAGCTATAAATCGGGAGAAATACTAGCTAAGCCACTCGAGATCTGCGATCATCTACAGCGCAACGGCTGGGGATATGTATCTGCTGAAGATGGCAAGCACAAATCAAAAGAAGAGGTTATTGAGATGCTAAAAAAAGCAGCTAAATATCCTGCTAACTTGCTTCTTAACACAGGTCCACTGCCATCGGGTGAGATACATCCAGAAGATGTTAAAACACTCCGAGCAGCAGGGAAAGAGATCAAAGAAAAAGGGTGGAAAGCAATACGATTTCATCCAATAAAACCTTTGTTAGCTGACCTGAAATAATCGATTTGCCTTGAACCAAACCAGGATTCTTGGCTACCAATCGAACATATCGAATCGGCTTACCAACTTTACCTGACATCTCGCCTTTCGCATTAAAGATCTTGCGATTTTCAGGTAAAGTTGGACTAGCATAGGTTGCAACAGTCTCATAATTTACCCCATCAGCAGAAACCATAAAAGAGGCGGTCTGCGGAAGGAAAAAACGTTTAAACGTAACCTCTTTAAAAGTTGTCGAAAGGTTATTGACTAGTTTAACCTTCCCTAAATCAATGCTAAAATCAAGATCTTTGGCTTCAAATTGAATCGAAGTCTCTAGCTGTCCATCGGTAAGTGAGGCAACATTAACATCCTTAAATGCCTCGCCACAATTAACTTTTAAAGCTATAGCCTGGTGCGATCGGTAGAAATTCGAATTCACACGATCGGTCTTCCCGGCTTGATCAAAAACACAGGCCTTCACAGTGGTGGTTTTGTTAACAAACAAAGGCTTGTGATAAATCTTCGAACTCTTAGTAGGTGCGGTACCATCCAATGTGTAATAGATTGGCTCCTTCACCTCCTTGGTAAACGCTAAGCTGATCCCCTTCTTCTTAGGATTAAATTCGCGCTTTGACTCCACAATATAGCTTCGTCGCTGACTATAGTTAATCTGATATTGGCGAAGAAGATTCTCATGGTTAGCTACACGATTGTAAAATCCCCACCAATCTTTATCAGGTTTCGACCAAATAATTTCGGATAATGCACATATACGAGGGAATAGCTGATATTCGATATGTTCGAATCGAGGAGTAAACTCACTCCACAAACAACCTTGAGCTCCTAAGATATGCTTTTGCTCCTTTTCAGTAAGACCACTTGGCATCGGATCATAATCATAAACTTTCATCAAGCTATTGCCACCTGGATTGCCAGGTGCATGCTCGTCGCTATTCTGACCATCACTGAAATAGAGTGGCCAAGCTGTTGCATTCACCGCATCGTTACCAAGTTTAGCAGCTTCAACAGCACCACCGGAACCACGCCAAGCCATCACAGTCGCATTAGGAGCTAAACCTCCTTCAATAATCTCATCCCAGCCAATTAATTTCTTGCCGCTTGCGTTGATAAATTTCTCCATTCTGCGTATAAACCAACTCTGCAGTTCAGCTTCATTCTTTAGCCCTTCATCTTGAATTCTTTTCTGGCATTTTGGACATTTTTTCCATTTGTCTTTAAAGGCCTCATCGCCTCCAATGTGGATATATTGAGATGGAAAAAGTTCAAAGACCTCTTTTAACACATTCTGAAGAAAGATAAAGCTCTCCTCTTTCCCTGCACAATAAATATCTGTTGTCACATGCCCTTCCTTGAACTCCTTGATGTCATTTGGAAAACAACAAAGTTCAGGATACGAATACATCGCTGCGAGTGAATGACCAGGCATCTCGATCTCAGGAATAATTGTGATGTGCTTCTTCAAAGCATAAGCCACAACCTCCTTGATCTCTTCTTGAGTATAAAATCCACCATAGGGTTTGCCATTATCGACATCTAATCCAATAGCTTGATTACGCACGAAGCCAACCTTTGCGCGCCAACCTCCAACAGTGGTAAGTCTCGGATATTTCTTAATCTCAATACGCCATCCCTGATCTTCAGTAAGATGCCAATGAAAAGTATTCAACTTATACATCGCTAAGTAATCTAGATATTTTAAAACCTCATCTTTAGAGAAGAAATGTCTTCCTACATCAAGATGCATCCCACGCCAATGAAAGCGAGGCTCGTCCTTTATCTCAAGGGCATGAATAGAAGCTGTCGATGGTTTATTCAAAGGCAAGACTTGACGTAGAGTCTGAATACCATAAAACAGACCGCTCGCCGAACGACCACGAATCTCAATTTGTTTACGGTCAACAATCAGTGCATAACCTTCGGCATTCACAATCGAAGGGTCCAGGACTAACCGAATACCACCTGTTGTTGAAGATAGATGCGCAATTTGCAATGAATAGCCCAGATGAAGATTCAGAATATCATTCAGCTGATTCGCGACATTAATTAGTTCTGGATCTGACTGTAAAGTATAAATAAGGGTAGAACGATCGAGCTTAAACGTTCCAGCATGCTCAGCCAAGGAGGTGGGTTTTGGAATAATATCTTTGGGATTCTGAGCAAGTAAAGATGGCAATGCCAAAAGATAAAATGCTGCTAAAAGGGTAACTGTTTTGAAATTCATCGGTTTAATCTTACTTAATTTTTAATTGCTTTTTAATACTTGCTGTAATCTGTTTGGATAAACGCTCATATCCAGATGCATTATAATGCACATTATCCCTTCCCATGCCAAACTTAGGATGGACCTTATGGGATAGCTTATTTAGATCGTTGATCTGAACGTTATACTTTTTCATGACTTCCCGAGCCACCGCATTGTATTTATCTTCATCCCCGGTAAATCGACCTTCTTCAATTGGCGGAACAAGGGTGGTAGTCACAAAAATCAGATGAGGTGAGGCTTTCTGCAGACGTTGAACTAAAAACTCCAGATTTTTTCGATAATCATCGAGAGTAGTTGAAAGTTTCCCACTAATCTTATCACGCCTACCTGTCACCTTTGAACCTGAACTTCGGTAACAAAGATCCCATAAACCCCAATTGAAAACAATCAGATCCCAGTGCTGATCCCCTAACCACGACTCAATCTTTTTTATTCCAGTCGTTGTAGACTCCGAATTTCCTGGACTATGACTAACTATGGCTTTGTCGGTTAAATCCTTCACAACATAAGGGGTATAGCCCAATGAAATTGAATCTCCGATAATCAAAACTTTGGATAATGGTTTTGTTGCACTACAACAGAGGACCATAAATGCGATAAGCGCCATATTTTTCATCTCATAATTTTTCGACAGATAAGACAAAATCCTCCTCCTGGAGCCATGACAGCCTTAAAAGTCATGGTGTTATCTGCTCGACTTTTCTCAATCGAGTAAGATAGTTTATTTGTAATATAATGAGCCTGCTCTCCATCTTTAAAAGAGGTTAATTGATAATCGCCTTTCCCCAAGAAAGAGAGCGGAATCTGCAAATTACGACCTTCTTCATTTGTATTTCCACCGATAAACCAGTCATTGCCTGACCGGCGAGCGACGACGATATAAGCTCCTGGAACACCCAAAAGAACCCGCGTCTCATCCCAGCTATTTGGCATCTGCTGGATAAAGCTAAACAGATCGCCTTTTTTTGAATATTCATCGCCGTTATCCGGAAGAACTAACAAAGGGGAGTAGTTGACAAAACACCGTGCCGTCTCTCCCACCACCGTGCTATTTAACCCTTTCTTATCAACCTTCTGCCGATTTTGCAAGCCATCTAAATCATAAAATCCATTGGTCATATCTAGTGGTCCGGATAATCCATTGATAAATGGAGCGCTTACAGCTTTTGATGGACCAAATGATTTTCGGCTATCTTGTTGACCATGGCAATACTCTTTAGCTATTAGATTCGGCCAAGTACGCTCTTCGCCACCAGGATGAATTGGGTTGTCATGGAAGGTTACTAGCATATGATATTTCGCGCACAGCTTGGTTATACTGCGTGTTGTATCGACAAACTGTTTCCGATTGGAAATCTCGCCCGCAAGGAAGCCATATTTAATCCCTTTAGCACCCCAGTTTTTATAAGTCTGCAAAACCTGTTCAAGATTCCAATTTGATTTCCCTCCTTTACCATGTCGATCGACATAAAGCAAGACATCGACATTTTTTGCATTGGCATATTTTATGATTCCAGGCATATCGAGATCATCTCGAGGAAAGGCAGGACCATTTTCACTGTACCAAGCCGCGTCAAACAACGTGTATGCCATGGCGTTTGCTGCCGCAAAGTCAATGAGGCGCTTATACGACGCCTCATTGATACCATAAACAAATCCGTTTATGGTATCGCCATGATTCCGCCAATCCCACATCGATTTTCCCGGTTTTATCCACGAAGGATTCTTAATCTGACAGGGGTCATTGAGATTTACCAAGATATTGGATTCAATAAGTTTACCCGCCGTGGCCCCAATCTGAATAACTCGCCAGGGGGTCTTCATCGGTAATCGACAAGCCGACTTATCAATATCGATACTCATCGATATTTTGCCCATAGGATTAACTAAGTATGCCTCGCTAAAATCAAATAGGGATGCTTCATTCAGTGCAACCCAAGCTGATGGCGTCTCGACAAGCAAGGGAAGCTTACTAAATTTCATCTGGCTTAATGGCTTCGCTTCAAATTCAGAACCCTCAATGTTCCGGTCAATGCCCCGAACCGAAAAATCACTACAGAAATTATATTCCGATAAGTCTTTGGTTACGTCAATCGCATCAATTTTACCTTGTATTGGAAGATTATAGCGAAATGCAACTCCATCATTAAATGCCCTAAAACAGATATTAAATTTTAAACCTTTATCCGTTTGAATATGAAAGACAGACTGATTATAGTGATTTAAAATTTGACTAAACTTTCCAAATAATGGTTTCCAAGACTCCTGAAAAGTTGAATTCACCACCTTCACAATTTGTCCTTTATGAAACGAGAGAGCGGTAGATTCTAATCCTAATGCAGATTGCTTAATGATCTCACTTCCGTTATAAGATAACTCATAACAGATCGAATTTCCTGTCTCCTTTATCACCAAATGGATCTTTCGATCGGGAGAATAGAGGTCATAGACCGCCGAAGCCATCCCATGAAAAGAGCAAACAATAAAGAAGAGTCCTAGAAATAGTCGTCGCATCCTTAAAATAAATTGGATATAAAATCTTGATTAATCAGTGGTCTGTTCACTTTTCCACCAGTTTGCATTGGGCTGAAAATCTTTCGACAACAACAGCAACCGTTTTTTCTCCACATTATTCAATAGTTCGGTGTGCTGCTTTTCCCTCAACGCTTCAGCCTTAACTGAATCATACAATGGATCAGGAGTAGGCATCTTTGCTTTGACCTCAACCAACCATTTGTCAAGTTTAGACCGCAGATCTTTTACCTGGTTTGGATATTTAGCATTCAATGGCTGTGATTCCGATTCATCCATCTTTAGATTATAAAGCTCATTACGACCATCCTCATGGTAGTAAATAAGTTTCCAGTCACCAGCTAAAATCGTTGAAGAAGGCTCCCCACCTTGGTTTCCATAATGGGGATAGTGCCAGTAGAGCATTCGTTGATCTATGTCATTCCCTTTCAACAAGGGCATTAGACTAACGCCATCCTTTTGTTTCTGCAACGACTGCGGCAGTCCAGCATACTCCAAAATAGTTGGAAAGAAATCAATCCCCATTACTGGAACATCACAAATTTTATTCTTTACCTCTTGACCAGTCTTAATGAGTAGCGGCACGCGCGTACCAGCCTCCCATTGACGACCTTTACCGCCTCTGAGCGGTAAGTTCGAAGTAGAAAAGTCATCTCCAGAAGAAACACCACCATTATCAGAGGTAAAAATAACGAGTGTATTTTTATCAATTCTTAGATCTTTTAGTTGCTGAAGAACGAGGCCTATGGCCTCATCCATCTGTTGCACAAGTCCAGCATAAACTGGATTATCCTGAATTTGTCGAACCGGCAACGTGCGATCAATAATAAACCCAGTCTGAGCGAATCCTTGCTTTTCAGCCTTATCTTTAAAGTATTTCCATCTCGGCTGGGAAGTTTGAATTGGCGCATGGACGGCATAAAAAGAGAGGTAAGCCAAGAATGGTTGATGGGCATCTTTTGTTACTTGAGTTTTTATAAATCCGGCTGTCTCCATCGCTAATCTCTTTGAAAGATCCTCTCCATTTGGACCATCGGAGAGTTTTGGATTATTGTAAGGAGAAAAATATCCTCCAGCTGGCGAACCAGCCTCATAGGCACCTTTATTTATATCGAAGCCATGATCTTCTGGATACGACCCTTTATTACCAAGATGCCACTTACCCGCAAAGAAAGTTTTGTACCCTTGCTGACGCAGCACTTCAGCAAATGTAACTGAGCTCGAGGCTAGATTACGGGCATAGTCAGGTGGTAACATCTTACTGAATCGATTCATCTTTCGCCATTCAACACCTGAACCTGGACCCACAAAATTAGTGACATCATGACGAGGGGTATACTGCCCCGTTAAGATCGTTGCTCGAGATGGACTGCATACCGAACAAGCAGAATAGGCATGGGTAAACCGAACACCTTCCTGTGCCAATCTATCTAGATTGGGAGTCTCATAATAGGTACTGCCCGAACAGCTCATATCTTTCCAGCCATAATCATCAGCCAGAATAAAAAGAATATTAGGCTTCTGAACTTTTGAAACCTTCGCATAAATCGGGGCAAAGGTCATCAGACCAGCAATTGTGAGTGACCCAAATAGAGAGATTCTGTTCATGAGATATGTCGTTAATTACAATACAATTTCTTTCCCATCATTCTTCTGAGGAACACCAGGCGTGCTTCTGCCATCTCGAATATATTTCTTCATTAATGCTGTTAGTTCCGCAACAACAGCAGGAAATTCTGCATAAAGATTTTTAGCCTCACCGGGATCAGATTTTAGATTGTAAAGTTGAACCGGGGGAAGCGAATTATAATTGGGCTCATTCGATTTTGGTGAGCTCCAGCCACCAGAGCCAGCAGAGAATAATAACTTCCATTCACCCTTTCGAATCGTAAAAGCACCATCAATCGAGTGATGAACCGTCGCTTCACGAATCGCTGGCTGAGGATTGGGATTCAGCAATAATGGCATTAGATTATAGCTATCCTCACCTTCATTATCTTTAAGTTTATAACCCGTTACGTTCGCGAAGGTGGCCATAAAATCATTTAAACAGACCGTTTGATCGACTTGATGTGTTTTGATTCTTGCAGGCCATCTGACCACACATGGAATTCTATGTCCACCATCAAACAGATCTGCTTTATGACCTCTAAAGATATAACTTGGATTGTGACCTTTTGCTTTTAACTCGCCGAAATTTGCCGAAGGACTACAACCATTATCAGAGGTAAAGACGACAATTGTATTCTCGCTAATTCCCGCTTTTTCAACAGCACTTAATACCTTTCCTAACATCGCATCAACCATTAGCACGAAATCACCATACGCATTTAGTCCCGATTTACCTTGAAACTCTGCACTCGGCAAGATCGGCGTATGCGGAGCTGTTAAGGGGAGATAGAGAAAAAATGGAGACTTACTTTTTGATTTTTCCGTAATGTAGTTCTCCGCACGACTTATGATATTGGGTAGCGTCTGCTCATGAACAAAATCGGAAGCCGTTGGACCTTTGCGCCAAACTTTCATCCCAGAATTTTGAGTGATCCTATTTGGAAGCGCTGTAGGCTTATCGTTTTCCACATAAACATAGGGATCCATGTCTAATGAGCCCGAAATACCGTAGAAATAATCAAATCCCAAAGTTGTTGGACCATCCTTGATTGGCATCGCATAATTGATGCTGTCTTTTCCCTTCTCAATATTATTCCAAGTCCAACCTAAGTGCCATTTCCCAATACAAGCAGTCTGATAATCTTCTTCCTTTAAAAAAGAAGCCATCGTCCTTCTATTCTTTGGAATAAGTGGTTTGCTGTAACCCATTAATACCCCAGCCTTCAGCGTAGAGCGCCAATTATAACGTCCAGTAAGAATTCCATAGCGGGTAGGCGTACAGACCGCGGAGCTTGAATGAGCATCAGTAAACGATACCCCCTGACTGACAAGCCGATCGATATTGACCGTCTTGATTTTCGAATTCTCATTTAAAGCCGACACGTCGCCATACCCTAAATCGTCAGCAAGAATGAAGATAATATTGGGTTTCTTAACCTCCTTAGAAATTGCAGGCATGCAAGCCAAGGCAACTCCAAATAGGGATAAAAAAATCTTCGGTAGGTAGTTCTTATTCATGATTTATAATTTTTCATCTTTAATTTATTTCTTAGAGTTCTCTTTTAAGGAAGGAACAGGATCCATATACCCCTCTTCAATAAACGACATAAAACCTAATAAAGCTCCCCAGTGGTAAAATGGATCGGCACTTGGTTTATCGTCACCGCGTCCTGTGGTGCTGTTGTAATTCTCAAAAACCGCCCGATTCTCATTCCACGATTTCATCAATAAATTCATGGACTTTTGAACTAAATCTTTTCGTGCTTCCGGAAGATTGTAATTTCTCATTCCGAGATAAACCAAGAAATTCATTGGAGCCCATACCCGACCTCTCCAATAGCTGTTGTCCTTGTAAGCTGAATCATCGCGAGAGATAGAAGGGATAACATATTCACCATAGAACTTAGCTGGATTAAAATAAAAGTTCTTCATCATGATCTCAGCCTGTTGCTGTGTGCAGACCTTCGCTAACATCGGATAGAAATTATTGGGAGCAATGCGATGTGATTTCTCGCCCGTATCGAGGCGTTTATTTAAAAAGACCCCCTCCTTTTCATCCCACATAGTTGCTAATCGTTTTGCATAAAGCTTAGAACGATTGTGAAGCTCTTTCACATCTGACTTTTTTCCTAGAGCATCAGCAATCTTAGCTAAAGCATCACAGTCCATCACATAATAACTCATCAAGCTAACATCGGCTAGATCCATCGTGTGTGTGACCGGGTTAAAGGGGATATCATCATACAAGGGTGAGTTATCCAACGATTCATATTTAGCCGCTTGGATGTTGTGCTTGTCAATAGTGCGCAGACTATCTGGCACATTGTTAGATCCAAAAGCTAAATATCCCTTCACATCGCGAGCCTTAGGCCACCAGCGATTCCAGGTCAATAGCTCATCATAGACCTCATCTAACAGCCATTTTTCCTTATATTTCTTATAAATCTCATAGATCACATAACTGCCAACAGGTGGTTGTGATCGATCCCAAGAGGTCACACCAAATGGAGCTTGATAATTAGGGATGAAACCATCGGGAGTAATCGCCTTAGTGATCTCGATCGCATTGGCATAAGCAAGCTCTTTGTTAAACATCGAACACATATAACTCGCGAAATACGTATCCCAATCAAATAATACAAAGCCGCCCCAGCTATGGTTCCAAAAGCGGCTCACAGGTGTGATAGCGCGATTGTTTGGTGCATCATAAATCGTGTTCCAAGCCAAAATCGTCTGCATAGCCTTAAAGGCCTCTGACAATTTACCATAACTATCCATCCGCTTCTGCTGCACGGCTCTACTTTTTGCTATGGTGTTTTTTAGCTCAGTTAAAGTCCGAGTCTTACCCGTGTAAATCCCCACCTCGTGCGAAAGAGGCACTGTAAGATGAGGATTGTAGCTCACCACATAGCCATCCTTGATTGGGTCTTCAGTAAGGTGAACAGTAATCGTTCGAGCAGCAAATTTTCCGACTAAGCTATTCGCCTCAACACCGATTAGTCCTTCGCGATCCCAAGGCAATCCAGCCTCTACGATTAATTGATTCTTTCCTGGCTTAACCGGTGTGACTAAGATAAGCTGATCATCGCCATCCACGGCACTTTGAATCTCTAGAACCTCGTCTTTAAATTTAACCTCTACACTGGTGTAACTGCCATCATCAGAGCGCAAACCTGGACGAACCTCCTCTGGGCGAGGAAGCGATTTTGAACCCTTATACATCTCTCTGAGAAAACCAGTCTCCCATAACCCAGGACGAGCCACACAGAGATTAATCGAGAAACCCTCCGGTAATAGCACATGTGAGGTAAAGCTATGATTATACCAGGTATTCCATCCCGTACATAAACGCTTTTGCAAATCGCGGTACTCTGGTGTTCTAATCGCACGAGAAACAGGTTGTGAAAATCCTACGCTGAAAAAAACAACGATAAATGCAAACAAGAATCCTACCTTTTTCATCTTTAAGGTTTCTAAGTATGACATTAAATGCATCGGTTATTTAACCGTAATAACTTCCCTTAATCGAATATCTTTAGACGAAGATCCAATTAGCAATCTAAATTCACCCGGCTCAACAACCCTCTTTAAGTTGGTATTTAGCAAGGATAACATCTTCGGTGTGATGGTAAACGAGAGCGATTTTTCTTCTCCAACCTTTAGATGTACACGCTGAAAATCCTTTAAAGCAATGATCGGTTGAGATACAGATGCCAGAACATCTCGAATATATAACTGCACAACCTCATCGCCATCATATTTTCCGGTATTTTTTATTTTGAAGGTAGCCCGAAGTGATTCATTGGCCTTGATCGTGGTCTTATCTAAAGCTAAATTCGAATACTCAAAAGAGGTATAGCTCAATCCATATCCAAACGGGAATAAAGGCTGACCAGTAAGATTATTATAATCATCACCCCTTCCAGTAGGCTTGTGATTGTAGACTAACGGCAACTGAGCCTCACTGATTGGATATGTTATCGGGGTACGACCGGATGGAGAAGTGATGCCCATTAAAACTTTAGCCACAGCATTTCCACCCTCTTCACCTGGATACCAAACCGATACAATACCATCTACCTGATCCATCCAATTAGACATGGTAATCGCGCTACCACCAACTAACAGAACAACAACCGGTTTACCAGTCTTGGCCACTTCCTTGATTAGCTCCTCTTGATTGCCAGGCAATGAAAGCATGGCCCGATCTGAAAATTCACCCTCGTTGATACCCGCAACCACAATAGCCATATCAGACTTACGCGCCAGCTCAACAGCTTTAGCAATATTTTCCTTTAAAACAGACTCTTTATTAAATGCATCCCAGACTAATCGAAGCCTTGCATTACCTGCGGTCTCGTGATATTCAAGACGAATATCGATCTCTTTATCTTTCACAAAAGAATAACTCACCGTGTGCGTTCCGAAAGACTTTTTCGTCCAATTATCAATCACCAATTGGTTATCAAAATAAAGTCGATATCCATCGTTCCCCCTTAATCCAATGTTAACACTTCCCGTAAATGTAGCTTTAAATTTTCCATTCCAACGAATAGAAAACCAGTCGTAGGGAATCTTTGGATTTGGAGAGAATAAGGTCCACCCAAAGGCTATTGCTGCATCTGTGCGTGAGAGAACCGGCTGACCCTCAAAATAGGGATTGCTAAAATACTCTCCTTTCAGCCCTTTTGACTGCGTTCCATCAGCTGTGTTATAGAAACATTCGGCAGGGACAACAGAAAATGAATCCATCTTACGAACACTCCCCGGTTCATAGGCAATTTTCACAGAACCATCAGTAATCTTCTTTAACCCATCTAGGATCGAAACGTTATTCACCCCTGGACCACTATATCCACCAAGTCGTGCATCAACAGCATCAGGACCTAATAAAGCTATTGACTTAATATCTGCAGAAATAGGTAATCTATTTTTTTCGTTTTTCAATAACACAAGTGATTCCTCAGCTGCCTTAAGAGCCAACGCACGATGAGAAGGGTGGTTATTCCAAATGGTTGCTTGAGCAGGATCGACATAAGGGTTTTCAAATAGGCCAAGTTCAAATTTAGCCCGTAAAATGCGTCGGACAGCATTGTCGATAGCCTTTTGTGAGATTCGACCCTCTTCAAAAGGTTTCCAAAATAATGGATAGTGATCAAATGAACCTTGAAAGAATACGTCTAATCCACCCTCAACAGCATTCTTTGCAGCTTCGGCATAATCGGCAGAAGTAAAATGAAGCACATTCGCTCCACCTGTGGCTCCAGCATCAGAGATGACAAAACCTTTGAAGCCCCATTCACCCTTGAGTTTTTTGTTAAGTAACCAATTATTAGAGGTACAAGGAGCGCCATTTAAGGAGTTATAAGAAGTCATGACCGATCGTGAACCAGCATTTAAGAATGCCGCTTTAAATGGGGCTAAAACTCCCTCTTCAAGCGCCATCTCACTGGAATGAATCGGATAGCTATCGCGACCCCCATCACCAACATTCGCAACAAAATGTTTTGGCGTAGTGATCACCCCATTCTTTTCAAACTGACGCATGTAGGCAACCCCAATGGCTGAACTTAAGTAGGGATCTTCGCCATAGGTCTCTTCTGTACGACCCCATCTGACGTCAGTAGCTAGATTAATTACCGGAGATAAAATATCTCGCAATCCACGTGACTTAACCTCTTTTGCAACAGCTTC
Organism: Bacteroidia bacterium; assembly: GCA_026391295.1. Classification (GTDB taxonomy): domain Bacteria; phylum Bacteroidota; class Bacteroidia; order Bacteroidales; family Prolixibacteraceae; genus JAAFHB01. The sequence goes on from JAPLDS010000050.1 coordinate 51,881, forward strand.
ACCAATTTGGGTCATCAATAAAGTATCGAAAGTTGCGGCTAAAGCGATTGATTGCGGAAAGGCTGTCGCACCTTCGCGAACTAATCCATGCAATGCCTCATCAACGGGAATCATCGGAATACCCAAACGTGTCTCCTTAACCAAAAACTCTTGAATATGGTTGATCAGCTTGGCAGTCTCAGCAGCATTTGCTCCAGCATCATAACTTAACATCTGACCAGCAGCGCTTTCCGACTGCGCATGAGCAGCTACCTGAAAGCCAAATATGCCATCTTTGTAGCGCTCTTTACCATCCGATAAATCGCCTGGGATTAAGAACATCTGCCAAAACTTCTCTTTCAACGTCATTCGAGAAAGCAAATCTTCAACCCGCTTTTCGATCGGAAGCTTTGAATTTTTATAGGGTAATACCGCTTGTGCAAAAGTTGATTTAGCACAAAGCAGGAAACAAAAAATAGTGAGTAGCGCAACTACTCGAAGAATTAATCTCATGATAAATTAAGCTTTCAGGAAAGTAAAGTATGTAAATTATTTACCAGCTATCGGTCCGAAATGGACTAGCCGGAAGGTGTTCTTGGTTGTATAGATTGCAATCTGGATAATCGGCCCAAGCATAACGAACCGCCACTGGAAGACTAACTTTATCGGATGAGAGCTCTACTTTATTCTTTACAAGAATCCCAGATGCCGGATGAAAAATCTGATCTGCTCCAGCTATTTCAAACCCTTTTAGGTCTCCATTGGCGGCAACTAATCCTGTTCCAACATGAGAAAAAGTCAGCACTGACTTGCTATTTTTCACTTTCATAGACTTTAATAGTGGACCTTGGCTAACTATGTTTTTGTGATAAGCTACATCTAATGCTTGCAAGGCGAGTCGATATCCAACATCTTGTTTATTTGAAGGATGAATATCAGTCTTATGGCCCACATCAATGGTAACGGCCATGCCTGTTTTCTTATCGGCAAGATAGGTCTTCAACATCGCCTCCCGCATAAGTGGCCAAAATCCACTCGACTGAAAGTTTGGCAATTGAACAAAGAGAAAAGGAAAGTTCCCTTGGTTCCATGCAGCTCTCCAATCTTGAATTAGGGTTGGAAGGTATGTACGATAATCTGTGGCACTTTGTTGTGAACGGCTATTTGCCTCTCCTTGATACCAGATCACCCCTTTAATACCAAGATGCGTCAAGGGATATGTCATGTAATTAAACAAAGCTCCGGGAGCAGAAGGAACTTTTCTCGATGGTCTAGGCGGCTCAGGGATTTCGATGTTTGGAGTTCCCTTTGCAATGGCTTCTTGAGCCACTTTAAGTGATTTAGCGTAACCAATCAGTCCATTCGCATCATCCTTAGGAGCGTTAGTGAGGTAGGTTTCAATTTCTTTTCGACCAAAAGCCAAGTTGCCAAGAGCCTTTTGACTGATCCAACCTTCAATGCGAGTCGCGCTCCAGCCAATATCAATTAGGCCTATCGGCACATTTAATTGTTTTTCTAATTCACGTCCAAAGAAATAGCCAACACCCGAAAACATAACAACCGTTGTTGGATCACAGACGCTCCATTCTCCTTTAACATTTGTTCTTGTACTATCAGCATTTGCCTGATGATCGACGGTAAACAAACGAAGGTTTGGATGATTCGCATTTTCAATCTCTTTTTTCGCATTGTTAGATCTTTTAACAGGAAGCTCCATGTTCGATTGACCAGCGCAAACCCAGATATCACCGATAAGGACATTTGTTATACTAAGCTGATTATCGCCATTGACTTGGAGCGTATAGGGGCCACCAGCCTTCATCGACTTTAATTTAATCTCCCACATCCCAGTACCATCGGCTGACGTTTCACCGCTGTTTGAACCGAGAGAAACATGAACCTTTTCATTTGGACTAGCTTGTCCCCAAACGGAGATTTTCATCCCTCGTTGTAAGACCATGTTATTCGTAAAAAAATTTGGGAGAGAGACCTTTGCTGACGCATCAATACAGAGTACGGCAAGCAGAAATAGAAAAACTATTCGAGATAAATAAATCATAAAATATAGGTTAGGGTTATATTCTTAGGCAAGCACTACTTCACATTCTGAGCGTCAAGGTCTAAAAGTTCGACTTTACGAAAATCTATTGGATGACTCTCCGACTGCAACGAAATTGTCCCTTTACTGAGCAATATATTGCCATTGGCAGGAAGAAGATTCGCATAATATTTCTCAGTCGGATCAAGCTGAGGCTTGGTATACTTTAATACCGTTTTGCCTTCCATGGTATGACGAATTAACGAATCGCCTTGAACTTCGACTTCAGCCGTTACCCATTGGTCGCCATGATAGGTTTTGGAAATTGAATTGGTGCAATGGGTCGTCCATAATGAACCAGTTAAAACAATGTTTGTTCCGGGGGTACAAACGTTAAGGGTCGACCGCTCATCTTTCCCGTTTCCACCCAAAAGTTGAACCTCAATAGAAACCGGGAAATCTTGATCTAGCTCTATACTTTCGGGGCTCTGACCATGTAACATGATGCCGCTATTGCGATAAGCCCACCCTGGACCACCAGTTAATTGATCTCCAACAAACCGATATTCTACCCTAATTTTATAATGAGAATAGGCTTTTTTATAAAAGATATGACCGAAATGACCATCAAATTTCTCATACTGATCATACCGAACTTTCAATAAACCATCTTCAACACGGAAGGTATTCTTGAAATTCTCGTTTAGAGGGGAACCTTTAATTTTGATTTTCCAATCGCTAAGATCTTTCCCATTAAACAATTGAATCCAATTTTCCTTCTTTGTATTAGACTGACTACAAGAGACTAATACCAAAAGAACAGCTCCAAGACAAAGGGTAGTTAGGCTTAAATTTTTCATCGTTAGGTTTTGAAGGTTGCATAAAAAGTTTAGACAAAAAAACAATTTCAATCACCACGAGTAAAGATGACTCATTTTGATGAAAATGTCAAGCATTGCAAGGCTTCAAATGTAAAAGAATACCCCGAACTATCAAAAGAATTCAGGGTCAAAAAACGAGAATTATGGTAAATTAACGTTCTCGACTAAAACGAAAGAAACAGAACGACCTACGATGATAAAATCCGAATTGAATCATATAATTTCCGATTCATCTCTTTGTCTTGTTTGATGGCTTTGTTGAATGGGACTAATGAAATCTCATCATTCTCAATTCCAACCATCACACTTTGTTGATCATCAAGTAATGTTTCAACAGCAGCAAGGCCTAATCGGCTTGCCAAAATGCGATCGGAAGCCGTTGGTGCTCCTCCACGCTGGATATGACCAAGAACAGTCACCCGCACATCATACTGGGGATAGTCCTTCTCAACTTGCCGAGCAATACTAAAAGCACCACCAGCCTTTTCGCCTTCAGCAACCAATACAATAGATGAATTTTTATTACGTCGGTAACCCGATTTTATCAGGCTTTCCAACGTTGTAAGATCGGTATCAGTCTCTGGAATAAGAACGGCCTCAGCACCAGATGCAATTCCACCATTTAGAGCAAGAAATCCAGCATCACGACCCATCACCTCAATAAAGAATAGACGCTCGTGCGCCGTTGCAGTATCGCGAATTTTATCTACTGCTTCTATAATCGTGTTTAAGGCAGTATCGTAGCCAACGGTATAGTCTGTGCCAAAAAGATCATTGTCTATCGTTCCTGGAATACCCACTATTGGCACACCAAACTCCTTTGCAAAAATACTCGCGCCAGTAAAAGTGCCATCCCCACCAATAACAATCAAAGCATCGATTTGTGCATTTTTAAGATTCTCATAGGCTTTTTGTCGACCTTCGTAGGTACGAAACTCAATGCTTCGAGCAGTCTTTAACATCGTGCCTCCTAACTGAATGATATTACTCACATCGCCAGACTCCAGCGATCTTAAATTGTTCTCTATCAATCCCTTGTAGCCATGGAATATTCCAACAACTTCCCGACCATAAAAAATAGCCGTCCGAGCCACGGCTCTAACAGCTGCATTCATTCCAGGGGCATCGCCTCCAGAGGTTAAGACTCCAATCCTTTTTATCGGACTGTCGTCGTAATCATGTGGCATAGGGATACTATTTTTTGTATTCATAAGTTCTATTTTAATAATCACAAAATTAACAGAGAAACATGAAGTATTGGTACCTTATCATTAAATTAACTTCAAATTTCAGCTAACTAACCCCTCAACATGATGGGCTACGTCTTCTAAAAGCTTCTTTGGGGTGGAGGTCGCACCACAAACCCCAACTGATTGAACACCCTTAAACCAAGCGAGGTCAACCTCCTCAAACCCACCTATAAACTTGCTATTCGAATTAGCCTCTTGACACATCTCAAATAGCAATTTCCCATTGGAACTTTTTTTCCCACTTACAAAGAGTATAAGTTCATGCTTGACTGCAAAATCACGTATGCCAGGAATACGATTTGATACTTGTCTACAAATAGTATCGTTCACCTGCACAAATGTTCCGACAGCTCGCTTCTTAATCTCCTTCTCTAAGACCTGAAATCCATCTAGATCTTTAGTCGTTTGAGAATAAAGCGAAATAGGATGAGAAAAATTAATCTTCTCAAGTTCAGCTGAGTGCTCAACAACAATCGCATTTCCAGCCGTCTGTCCCACAAGACCATTAACCTCAGCATGCCCTAGTTTGCCATAGATAACTACTTGCACCGGCTCGGGTATAATCGTTAAATAATCTTTGCGAATCCGTTCTTGTAACTTCAAGACAATAGGACAGGTGGCATCAATAAGTTTGATATTATTCTTTACTGCATATTCATACGTGGAGGGTGGCTCGCCATGCGCACGGATTAGAACAGTCTCATCGTGCAAGGTAAAATAACGATCGTGATCTATCGTGGTAAGCCCTAATTTATCAAGACGTTCTACTTCAACCTCGTTGTGGACGATATCGCCAAGACTATAAAGCGAACCCGACTGCTGAAGCATCTCTTCAGCCTTTTTGACTGCCTTTTCTACGCCAAAGCAAAATCCCGAATTTTTATCGATAGCGACGATCATGTAGTTGAGTTTTAAATGTCACTGACTTTATCAAAAATCCATGCGAGCTGCTCTTCCCGAGTCATCAAGCTGTTATCCAGAATGATAGCATCGCCTGCCTTTCTTAAGGGACTCACCTCTCGAGACTCATCATACCGATCACGCTCAATAATATTAGTCATGATCTCTTCAAAACTAACCTCTTCACCCTTCGCTACAAGCTCATCATAACGCCTTTGTGCTCGAACTTTTGGATCAGCGGTCATAAAGATTTTTAAATCCGCATTCGGGAATACGACCGTTCCAATATCACGACCATCCATCACAATACCTTTCGATTTTCCCATCTCATGTTGAAGCGAGACTAGCAAATGCCGAACCTCGGCTACGGCAGCTATCGGACTAACGTTTTGCGATACTTGAAGCAAGCGAATCTCTTCGGCCACGTTCTCCTCATTCAACCAAATATCGTTCTGACCCGTTAACGGATTCCACTTAAAATAAACTTTTATATTTTCGAGATTAGCCAGCAACCTAGGCAAATCAACAATACCATCAACAATAATTTGATTACGCAAGCAATAGAGCGCAACGGCCCGATACATCGCACCACTATCGATAAAGATATAATTCAGCTCGTGCGCAATCTGCCGAGCTACGGTACTCTTCCCGCAGGACGAATGCCCATCGATTGCTATGATTAATTTCCTCACTTTATCTGACATTATTCTGATTTGATTAGAAACAAAGATACTGATTAGACGTTAACTAAGTAAAAAGAACAATATAATGTCGTAATTATTTATTCTCTTTTTGGACCTACCCCTCTCAAGGAGGGGGGCAAGGCCTAGATTGCTGGCCAAAAGTCTCCCCAATGGGGAGATTTAGAGGGGTCAAAAAGTAGAAAAATGAACTCTTCTCTAAAGATCTTTCTTCTTTAATTGTTCCACCACCTCATAAACAATTGGACATAATTCGCGGTTATGCATAGTCAGATCGAGAAGTTGATAAAATCGACGACGATCGGTATGCGGATATTCACGACATGCTTTTGGCCGATATTCGTAGATCATGCAGTAATTGTCAGAACCCAAAAATGGACAAGGAGTTTCATTAAATACATAGAAATTATCTTCGTCCATGTGAAGGTATTTAGCAATAAAATCGACCTCTTTCATCTTCTGCTTATGGGCAATACGCTCAATATCTTTAGGTGTAACGATCGGGCTGATGGTCTTGCAGCAATTGGCACACAACAGGCAATTAATCTTCTCAGACACCTGATCGTGAAGCCGATGGGTGATATCGTCAAGCTGCTTTGGCTTTTTGCGCTTAAGTTTGTTGAAAAAGACAATCGTCTCTTCTTGGTTCTGCCTTGCAAGGGCTTTTACATTTTTACTATCTGCCTCCATCTTGTTGAATTGATACCAATCTGGCAATAAATGATTTCATTTTTATTTGAGCAATAAATAATCCGGCAATAACCACGGAGATGCCGATCACTTTGCGAAACCCTAGCGGTTCTCCAAGCAAATAACGGGAATAAGATTGATGAATAAATTGGCATTATTCATCCCTATCTTTTTTAAACTATAGGTATAAAGAATAAAAGAGAAGCAAGAAGCAAAAAGGGCCAGTTCGGCAATTGCTAAAAACGCATCTGGATTAAATGGGGTGCTAACACTTGTTTTAAACTCAAAGATAAGCCACAAGGGGAGGAATAGAATAATACCAATCAGATTCTGAACTGTAATGATCGTGGTGACGTTGTATTTAATCGCCAAATCTTTCAAGATTACCGTATAAGAGATTGCTGAGAAGACAGCCAAAAACTCTAGAGCAATCCCTAAAGGGGAGACGATAAAATTAACGGAATCATCAAATACGACAATCCCTACACCAATAAAACTAAGCACAATTCCAAGAAAGATCCGACCAGAAAGTTTCTCCCCATGAAAACGGGAGGCTGCAATTGGAGAAAACAAGGGGATTGTTGCAATGATGATCGCCCCCATGGTGCTGGAGACATATTTTAATCCGAAACTCTCACCTAAAAAATAGAGAAACGGTTCAAAAAAGGCGAGAAGAAAAAAAATGCGATAATCTTTCGGCTTAATCTTGGCTAAATTTCCACTGACAAAGCCATAAGCCAGCATAATTAATGACGCGATGATCAATCGAAAAAAGACAGTTGTCAATGGTCCATAAGCAACATAAGCCTCTTTGACCCATACAAATGAGAGTGACCAAAAGACCATTGCCATAAACAATGCACCATAAACTATCCACTTACGCCCCATACAACATCTATAAGACGTAAAAATAGCAATAATTCACAGACCAATTCTATAGGCAATTCGAAACAATCGCCTGCTGTTTTTTATTTGCTAATGGGAGTGTAAAAGAGAAGGTAGAACCTTTGTTCTCGATGGAGTTAACTTTGAATTCCCCACCGTTTTTTTCAATAAATTGCTTACAAAGGTGTAGTCCGAGACCAGTGCTTTTCTCACCCTTGGTCCCCAGACGTTTATTCTTTGAGGTCAAAATAAAAAGATTTTCCCGAAAGTGTTCCGGCATGCCAATACCTGTATCTTCAACAAAAATTTCTATTTTTCGTTGTTTAAGGGGCTTGCAATAAACGAATACTTTACCCTGATCAGGTGTAAACTTAATAGCATTTGAATAGAGGTTTCGAAATATGGATTGGAGCATATCTTGATCAGCATACACTTGGATCTCTTCCGGTATATCCAGTTGAAATTCAATGAATTTAGCCTTGGCCGATTCCTCCATTATAGACTTGGTCTTGAAACATAAACTATGAAGATTAATAGGCACTGGATTAAAATCGACTAAATTTAAATCCATCTTTGCCCATTCTAACAAACTTTCTAATAAATTAAAGGTGTTACGCGCGGCAAGGCTCATCTCGGCAATCATTTGTTTCTTCTCGCCGTCAGGCAATTCATAGGTACTATCGGCTAAAATCTCAGTAAGCGCCATAAATCCCCCCAATGGACCCCTCAGATCATGAGCAATAATCGCAAAGAACTTATCCCGCGCGACGATTAATTTATTTACCTCTTCATTCTTTTCGAGGATGGCCTTCGACCTTAATACCCGATCTGCAATATCTAATAATCGCGAAATAATGGCTGGTTTTCCATTGTGAAAGGTATAACTACTCACAACCTCCACGTCAAATAAAGCGGCATCTAGCCGAACACATTTAACTTCCAATGGCATAGAAACAGGCCGAGGCCCCTCTAAATGATTTATTTGCTGCTGGATTTTTCGATAATAATCTCCATAGAATCTTAAGGCAAGGGGGGTATTTAGCAAATCACCCGGCTGAGAAGCCTTAAAATAATCGAGTGCCGTATTATTCGCATAAAGGATAACGCCATCTTGATGAATTAAAATGGCAAACCCAATATTTTCCAGAACTTGATAGTATTGCACATCCTTCATTTTACTCTCGAGATTTTTAGCCTCTAGGATGGTCCTGAACGCAACCTTATCTCGCTGCAATTCTAATTCCTTTCTTGATTTCTTCAGTTCAATTGTGGTGGCTAACGCCATCTCAGCTAACCCAATTCGTACTTTATTCTTACTTAACAGTTCGGCAGAATACCTAAACTGCTCAGCAATTTGAATTCGAATTTCAGCATTGGCTGCATGTAAATCAGTCTCGCTAAAATCAAGTTTTTGTCTCAATTTTTGAATCTCATCATTTAATTGAGCAAGCTCCAAAATCGTCTTGTCTCCTTCTGATAATTGATAGTTTTCAACTAAAATACGATTCTTTTTTTTCATTTTACCCCCCCCCATTTTTCATAAAACATATTATACTAATTGAGAGCTAGCTATGCTTGAGAACATTAAACAAATTTCTACTCAAGTTAAGCAATATAATCGACATTTATTATCATACTTTAACAAAGTTTAATCCAGTGTTAAATAGATTATTTTCTTGGCTTGAAAATAGCTCTCCATAAAAAAATCGGAAATTTCATACACTTTAATCCGCCCATCGAGATTGGCCAATTCATCCTCGAAGCTGCCTCCCTTTAAATAGAGAATTCCATTCAAATTCTTTGATAGCATTTTAAAATCAAAATTCTTTTGGACTAATCCAACAAAGATTGGAAACTCCTTAACAGCACGAGAGACCACAAAATCAAATTGCTCAAAATAATCTTCAATCTTACCATGTACCGCGCAGGCGTTTTTCAATCCAATGGAATCAATGACCGACTGCACCACTTTAATCCGTTTTTGCATCGAATCGATTAGCGTAAAGTTGCATTCAGGAAACAAGATAGCCAATGGAATCCCTGGGAAGCCACCTCCGGTCCCGACATCCAGAATCGTTGATCCAGGAGAAAAGGATATAACCTTAGCTATGGCCAGGGAGTGCAAAACCTGATGCTCATAAAATGTCTCGAAGTCTCTTTCTGGAAAAACCTTGATTAGGCTAGTCCAATACTGATATTGAGGCGATAATAAATTAAATTTTAAAATTTGATCTTCCGTTAACTGAGGAAAATATTTTAGTACAATCTCTAATTTTTGTGTCATTCTATTGTTCTTAGGACCAAGTAATATTATTCTTAACAAGCTTCTCATGAAGCAATTTTCGCGACCGACATAAGCGAACTTTTATTGTTCCAATAGGCAGTTGTAATTCGGAGGCCATCTCCGGATAGGTGTATTCTTTAAAATAGCGCATCTCAAGAGGTATTCGATATTTGGCATGGAGTCCAGCAATTAATTTTCGAAGAATAAATGCCTTCTCCTGCTTAATATAGACCTCCTCTGGATTGGCGGAATCACTTTGGGCTCCCAAATCAGCGAGCTGAGTAGCAGATTCAACCGAGACAAATAGTTGATCAGTGAATTTCTTCCGTCGCAGATAATCAATGGCGTGGTTATGGGCAATGCGATAGAGCCACGAACTAAAGGAATATTTCGGATTGTATTGTGCAATATTTACAAAAACCTTGGTAAAGGTCTCCTGAGTTAGCAATTCGGCATCTGCATTGATCCGAACAATAGGGAGAATTAGCCCGTGTATTGACTGGACATAACACCTCATAAGTTGCTCAAAGGCACCGGAGTCTCCGGCGGCTATCTCATCGAGCAGGTGCTGATCGCGGGTTGCAGTATCAGATCGGTTTATAGGCATCCCTTTTAGGATAAATGGATATACCTGCAAATTAGAGCTCTTTACCGATTGATTCGGACAATAGTCGGGTATTTCCGTTTTTATCCGTTTAACATCGGATAAACACGAATAATGACCCTTCCAAAACAAAAATATTTTTGTATATTCGTAGTCCAATGCTTTTATAAATCAATCGGGTAAGGTTCTAGGGGGAACTAAATTGTTATCCTTTATAAAAATTAAAGTCTATGGAAAGTCGTAAATGTCTTGAATGCTTTGAGCAACTCAGAGGTCGATCCGATCAGAAATTTTGCAGCGACCAATGTCGTAGTGCATACAATAACAAACAGTTTCTTGAGTCGCATACGGTAATCAACTCGATAAACAGAATCCTTAAAAAAAACTACATTATCCTTTCCACACTCAATTCTACGGGAAAGATAACAACCTCCAAAAATGAATTAACACAAAAAGGATATCGTTTCGATTACTTCACGTATACCAATACTACCCGAACCAATAAAATTAACTTTTATTGCTACGACCAAGGGTTTAGAGAACTAGAAAACAATAAGATAACACTGGTAAAAAATTCGCCAAACGCTCCTCACTAAGAGGCAGCTTTGATTTATTACATAGGGAGAAAAGGGCTTCTTGGTTTAATGGTCAGACCAAATAAACCCGCAAGTGGGATCTGAACTGGACTAGGATGGGGATGAAAACTACTTTCAGATAAATAGGCTGAAGGGTGGTTACCTCCGACGGAAT
>JAPLDS010000050.1:62877-73402 GCA_026391295.1 Bacteroidia bacterium
CTTTCAGATAAAGAGGCTGAAGGGTTGTTACCTCCGACGGAATAAAAACATCCAGCTATCGTCAAGTTCTTCCGACTTGATCAATTCACCATCAAATTTTGGTGCTCTAACCCCTTCATGGAAGACATTCTTCCCAACAAAGACCCGAGCCTCATCCCATAATCGACCTTCAACAAAGGAGTGAATTAACTTCTGCCCCCCCTCTACAATTAATGACAAAATGCCTCTTCGATGCAGATCCGCAAGAATCTGTTGAAGCTCTGTCCCATCAAAATCGACTTTTTTAAACTCTAGATTTGTTGAACTGGCAACATCTAAGGCGGTATAGACCACGGTAGGAACTCGCTGATCAAAAAGCGCGAGCGACTTATCGAGATTGCCTAACCTGTCGATTACCAATCGAAGTGGTGAACGGCCGCTCCACTCGCGAACCGTCAACGATGGATTATCCTTTCGTGCCGTATTGGTACCAACCAATATTGCCGACTCATCGGTACGCATCTTATGTACCGCAATTCTCGAAAGATCATTGGTAATCCAGGTCGGCTGACCAAAATTCTCTTGAGACCGATCAATATCAATGAACCCATCGGCTGTCTGGGCCCATTTTAAGAGTACAAAAGGTCGTTTTTTTTGATGAAAAGTGAAAAACCGACGATTCAACTCAAGACACTTATCTTCTAAAACACCTTCGATAACCTGACAACCTCCTTGACGTAACCTTTCAATACCGCGTCCAGCGACTTCAAGAAATGGATCTACAGTACCAATAACGACATTTGGAATCTTATACTTTAAAATTAGATCCGCGCAAGGAGGTGTTTTACCATGATGGGCACAAGGCTCAAGGGTAACATAAATCGTTGAATCTGCTAACTGTGATTTATCTTTCACCCGGTTTATGGCATTTACCTCGGCATGAGCTCCCCCAAATTCACAATGATAACCCTCCCCAATAATAACTCCATTTCGAACAATGACGCAGCCTACCATAGGATTTGGAGAGACAAGACCCATGCCTAATCGCGCTAATTCAATAGCCCGAAACATAAAAATCTCCTCCACCTCAAAAAGCTGTCGCATCATTCGCTTTAACTATCTTTGTAAAAATCTCAAATAAAAATGCAGGCTGCAAAAAAAATTATCTCCGATCAGTTAAGTGCAATCTATCCCAAAGAAGAGATAGCAGGCATTACCAAGCTGATTTTCGAGAAAATTCTAAAATTATCAGGAATACAACTCCATCTTCAAAAAGACGAGGTTATTTCTGCTGCAAATTTAGCCGAAATAAAGGATATAGTAAACCAATTAGTCCAATTTAAACCTATCCAATATATTTTAGGTGAGTCGCACTTCTACGGATTAACCTTTACGGTTGATAAATCAGTGTTAATTCCACGATCAGAAACTGAAGAATTAGTCGACTGGATCATCAACGATTACAAACACTTAGCACCAAAAATACTAGATATTGGCACAGGTAGCGGATGTATTCCCATCACCATCTTAACTCATCTTCCAGAAGCCTCGGCTGAGGCCTGGGACATTTCGGAACAGGCTTTGGTAGTAGCTAATGAAAATGCGATAAACAACATGGCAAAAGTCAATTTTCGACATATTGACTTATTCAACGCTCCATCAGAGCCCGGCAAATACGATGTTATTGTAAGTAATCCGCCATATGTAACCGATGCTGAAAAAGGGCTCATGCATCAGAATGTACTAGACTATGAGCCACACAATGCACTCTTTGTCCCAGATCAAGATCCACTACTTTTCTATGCTAAAATTGCCGAACTTGCCTTAATTGATTTAAAGCCAAACGGGCATCTTTATTTTGAAATTAATGAGCAATTTGGATCGCAGACCCTAGAACTTTTAAGCTCAAAAGGATATGTCAATCTAGTGTTAAAAAAAGATTTGAATGGAAAAGATCGAATAATTAAAGCCCAACAACCACTTTAAAACACCTCAAACAACAACAAGGTCAACTTACAAATAAGTTAAAAACAGGGTCGTAAAAAATAAAATCGTAAATTAATGCTAGTTAATTTCACAAATTATTAAGAATATTCCTTACTTTTGCCCTATATTTCTGACTGCATGATGCTTTAGAAAGGTCCCCGATTAACGTTTATAAAAATTAAGAACTATGAAAGTAGCGATTGTTGGTGTGAGTGGAGCTGTTGGACAAGAGTTCCTCCGTGTGCTAGATGAGCGTAATTTCCCACTTGATGAACTGGTACTGTTTGGATCAGCTCGCAGTACGGGTAAAAAATACACCTATAAAGGGACAGAATTAACCGTAAAGGAGTTGCTTCACAACGATGACTTTAAGGGAATCGACATTGCCTTAGTTTCTGCTGGCGCAAGTATCTCTAAAGATTTTGCCGATACGATTACAAAGTTTGGAACTATTATGATCGACAACAGCAGTGCATTTCGTATGGAGAACGACATTCCACTCGTTGTGCCAGAGGTGAATGCTACCGATGCAAAAAACATGCCTCGTAAGATCATCGCAAATCCAAATTGCACGACCATTCAGCTTGTTGTGGCTTTAAAGCCAATTGAGAATATCTCACATATTCGTCGAGTGCACATTGCCACCTATCAAAGTGCCAGTGGTGCTGGAGCATCAGGGATGGACGAATTAGAAGCGCAAACCGTTCAAGTAGCAAATGGCGAAGAACCAACAATTTCAAAATTTGCTTATCAGCTTGTTCAAAATCTAATCCCTCATATCGATGTATTTACCGACAACGACTATACCAAGGAGGAGATGAAGATGTATCACGAAACTCGCAAGATTATGCATTCCGACATTCAGGTCAGTGCTACCGCCGTTCGAGTTCCTGTTCTTCGTGCCCACTCTGAAGCGATCTGGGTTGAGACTGAACAAGAAATTTCATTAGACAAAGCAAAAGCTGCTTTTGCAAGTGCAGAGGGAGTAATTGTAATCGATACCCCGGCAGAGAAGAAATATCCAATGCCACTTCATTTAGCTGGCCGCGACGAGGTTTTTGTTGGCCGTATCCGTAAAGATATCTCCAATCCAAATGGGTTAGCATTTTGGACCGTTTCTGACCAGATCAAAAAGGGAGCTGCTTTAAATGCCGTTCAGATTGCTGAATATTTGATTAAAGAAGGTGTAGTAAAATAAACCAGATTCAAAATATGACCATCATAAAAAAAGCCGTCTACTACGACGGCTTTTTTTATGGGGTTTACTCCTCATCGAAAACTTGGTAGAGAAAGTCGTTATATGGAAAGCGTTTAATGTGGATCGCTTTAATCTCTTCGTAGATGGCTTTTTTAAACTCCTCGATATTGATCTTTTCAGTCGCGGAAATAAACAAAGAGAGATTCTCATGTTGACCCATCCACGATTGCTTCCAATCTTCGAGGCTCATATTATCCTTTGTCGAAGGCAAAAGATCATCCTCCTCTTTAACAATATATCTAAAGGCATCAATCTTATTAAAGAGATAGATCATCGGTTTATCGGAGGCTCCAATATCTGCTAACGTTTTATTTACCACCTCAACTTGTGACTCAAATCCGGGATGAGAGATGTCGACCACATGAATAAGCAGGTCTGCTTCGCGCGTCTCATCCAGCGTCGACTTAAACGATTCGACCAGATGATGGGGAAGTTTCCGAATAAAGCCTACCGTATCGGTTAAAAGAAACGGCAGATTACCGATAACAACTTTTCGTACGGTGGTGTCAAGGGTTGCAAAAAGCTTGTTTTCGGCGAACACTTCCGATTTACTTATCAAGTTTAAGATCGTTGATTTTCCTACGTTGGTATAAGCGACTAGAGCTACGCGCACCACTTTCCCGCGATTACGGCGTTGGGTCATCATCTGACTATCGATCTTCTCGAGTTGTGCTTTTAAAAAGGAAATCCGATCCAGAATAATACGTTTATCAGTCTCAATCTGCGACTCCCCGGGACCACGTGTGCCAATACCTCCTTGTTGGCGCTCAAGGTGAGACCATAAACGCGTTAGTCGGGGCAACATATATTTGCATTGAGCTAACTCAACCTGTGTCTTAGAGTGGGCTGTCTGGGCACGATTAGCAAAGATATCGAGGATAAGATTTGTCCGATCGAGGATCTTGCATTGGAGCACCGGTTCAATATTTCGAATCTGGGTAGGTGAAAGTTCATCATCGAAGACTACTGTTTCGATATTATGAACACGAATAAAATCGGCAATCTCTTTCAACTTTCCGCTTCCCACAAAGGTTGCAGGGTGAGGGGTATCGAGGCGTTGGATAAATCGTTCCCAAACCTCTGCTCCAGAAGTATCAACTAGAAACTCCAACTCATCGAGGTACTCTTTGGCTTGTCTATCATCTTGTCGCCCTGTTATCAAGCCAACAATAACTACTCTTTCTTTCTGTTCCGCGGTATCATACATTTTCACCATAGTGCAAAAGTACTACAATTTGATCATAAATAAATTGTATTTTTACCAGCCTGTTTTAATCGTAAAAGTCATTGGTACGATACATAAAGGGGATTGCTTCCCGATAGTAATCGGGACTAGAGCGTCCCGACAGCGAAGCAGATCGGGAAGGTCATTGGTTCGATACATTAAAGGGGGGATTAGCTCAGTTGGCTAGAGCGTTTGACTGGCAGTCAAAAGGTCATCGGTTCGATTCCGATATTCTCCACTAAAATTATAAAGAGTTGCAATTATATTGCGGCTCTTTTATAATCCAGAAATCTCAACTTAACCATTGATCCTCCGCTACTTAAAAAGGTTCTAAATTAACGTTCGAAGCTAACGATCACAATCGTATATATTATTTTTTAGCTGCATAACTATATGCCTGTATTGATCTATTTTCTATATAGTTACACGCACAATTACGGGCGCAATCAAACTTTTTACGACCGGTCAAACCTCCTTATTTAGAGTCAGAATAATTCTAAATTCCAGTGTGCTTAGCGGCTGGTCTTAACTATTTTGTAAGTTTGATGATACTTTAAAAATCGAGTCATACTTCCACGGCTATGCTTGCTTTTAGAGACGATCACACCACACTCATCAAACGTATAAGGAGGCCTTGAAATGAACAATGTTGATACCGTTTCAACAGATGTGTTGATTATCGGTGGCGGACCCTCTGGCCTTGCCACTGCAATTCATTTAGCAGATACATTCGCAAAAAATGGAACTGCACACCGGATTATGCTCATCGACAAAGGGAGCTCAATTGGAAGTCATATCCTTTCTGGAGCAGTCATTAAACCCGAAGTATTCAAAGAATTACTGCCCGATGTAGAATTTTCGGAAATCCCGTTTAATGCCAAAGTGGTCAAAGATCGAACAATTTTACTTTCCGAAAAAAGTGCGATCACTCTCCCCTTTCATATCCCCTACATGAGTAATGCAGGATGCTACACGGCTTCATTGGGTCAGATCTGCCGGTACCTAGCTGTCAAAGCCCAAGAAAAAGGGGTTGAGATATATCCTGGATTTGCTGTCGATGAGATACTTTATAAAGATGGGAAAGTCATCGGTGCGAAAACTAAAGACACCGGACTCGATCATCATGGCAATCAATTGGAGAATTTCCAGGCAGGCACTCGAATAGAGGCCCGGATAACCGTCTTTGCAGAGGGGACTCGCGGCAGTCTGACTAAAATGTTAATCCAGAAATTCGATCTGGCTAAAGGGAAAAACGAACAAATCTATTCGCTAGGTTGTAAAGAGCTTTGGTCGGTACCAGAAGGAAATATCAAGCCAGGCGAAGTATACCACACCATGGGATATCCGCTAGATAGCGATGAGTTTGGAGGCGGATTTATCTACGGATTAAATGATAACCGAGTGGCCCTTGGAATCGTTGTTGGACTCGACTACAAAGATCCTTCATTCGATGTGCACGATGCGATGCAAATTTGGAAAACCTCGAAATTCGTCTCACGAATTCTTAAAGGAGGCAAACTCGTTGAATATGGCGCCAAAACACTTCCTGAGGGAGGCTATTATGCTGTTCCAAAATTATTTGTCGACAATGCCTTAATTGTTGGTGACAGTGCTGGACTGATTGCAATGCCCTCTTTAAAAGGGACCCATCTGGCTATTAAGTCAGGCATACTTGCAGCCAAGACTGTCGCTCGCGCCCTATCCAGAGACGATACCTCGGAGGAATCCCTAAAGTTCTATGAGACACTCATGCAAAATAGCACCATCGACGCTGAACTTTTTGCCGTACGTAATTTCAGACAGGCATTTACAAAAGGATTAATTATTGGTTCCTTACACTTTGCAACTCAGCTTATCACTGGTGGTGCAGGGTTCTTTGGTCGATTAAAAACCCATCCTGACTATTTATCGACCTTTACCACTAAAGCCTTAAAGAAGAAGCCGTTCAAAGAGCGGTTCAAAGGGAAATTAGACTTTGACAAAGTTTTGACTTTTGATAAATCGACCGATGTATATCACTCGGGAGTTTTCCATGACGAGCAACAAGTAGTTCACATTAAATTCAACGACTCATCAACCTATAAAACAGTGAACATCGATCAGTATGGTGCGCCAGAGCAATTCTACTGCTCGTCGGAAGTCTACGAACTACACACCAATAAAGCTGGAGAGAAAGAGATTCGGGTGCATGCCGAAAACTGTATGCATTGTAAAACCTGTGACATCAAAGCGCCAGGACAAGCGATCACTTGGGTAATACCGAACGGTGGCAATGGTCCCGATTTTCAAAATATGTAGTAATATTTAAAGATAACCAACAATGGCTTTAACGATTATAAGTTTAGTAAAACAAGTCCCACTACCTAGCGAAATGCGGATGGGTGAAGATGGACTCATGGACCGAACCAAAGCAAAATCAATTATCAACATCGATTGTCAGTTTGGACTGGAGGCTGGTTTACAACTATTAAAACAACATCCAGATGCCCGATTAATCGTCTGTTCAATGGGCCCTGGCTCATTTGAAGCGGCATTACGAAGTGCTGTCGCGATGGGTTATGATGAAGCCTATTTGCTTTCAGATCGGAAATTAGGTGGGAGCGACACGTACGCGACTGGACTAGCCATTGCTACGATGCTCAAGCACCTCGGATTTACAAAAGACTCCAAAGAACCCTTTATAATTTTAGCAGGACGACAAACAAGTGATGGCGACACGGCCCATGTTCCCTCCCAAGTAGCTGAAAAGATAGGGATACCTCAAGCCACATTCGTGGAAAGTGTGAAGTCGGACGGAACAAACAACGTAGTGGCAAAAAGAATTATCGAGGGTGGATATCAACTCATGAACTTACCCATGCCATGTGTAATTTCACTAACACCTACCGGGATACCTCCGCGAAAACAATCCTTAAGCGGCGCGATAAAAGCAAGAAATCTTCAAATAACAACCTTCGGTATTGACGATATTGGCTTAGGTACCGAGAAGATTGGAATCAGTGGTTCTCCAACCATTGTAGCCAAAGTGGTCAATATGGTTAGCGAGCGACCTCCAATAACGCTTGCGGAAGGTCATAACGAAGTAGCGCTTGTCGACAGTTTGATCGCAAACTTAGCCAAAGGGGGAAATGTCCTCGAGAAGAAAGAGGCCGTAGAGAAAAAAGAGGTTGACCGACCGGATTTCCCCAATAAAGATTTTTGAAACGGAGCGAGTGGGATAATAACCTGGGCTGAAGTTACCAATGGAACAATTTCGCGACCCTCCCTTGAGCTTCTCACACCTGCCAGGCACCTGGCTTCGCAACTTGGAGATAATACCAAGGTGATGACCTTGATCATTGGAAAGAAAGTCGAGTCGCTAACACAAACCCTGATTGAGCACGGCTCTGATGAAGTGATCTTTGTAGAGAATGATCGTCTTGAAGAATATCTTGTCCTTCCGTTTACCTCCATCTTCACCCAACTTATCAAAGAGCGAAATCCTGAGATTGCACTCTTTGCTGCAACTACTTCAGGACGCGAGCTCGCTCCCCGTATTGGCATGCGAACCAGCAGTGGTGTAACAGCCGACTGCACAGGGCTTGAGATCGGTGAATATATCAGCAAAAAAGAGCAGGTGATCTATACCCCAATTCTAGAGTCACGCCGCCCCACCTACGGAGAGAGTAAATTAGCAACCATACTCGGTTTTGTTTGTCCACAGGTTTCAACAGCTCGAGCAGGAACTTTCGAAGTGCCTGAACGAGTGGTAGGTCGGAAAGGAATCACTACCCCCTTTAAACCTAACTTAGACGAGAAGGACTTTGTGGTTGAAGTAATTAAGACCGTAAGAGGGGAAGGCGGATTACAGAACCTCTTCGATGCCGATCTTATCGTTTCAGGTGGTCGAGGAACAACAACCGATAGTCTAGGTTTGATTAAACAGCTAGCTGAGGCTTTAAAATCACAAGGTATCAATGCCGAATGGGCTTGTAGTCGCCCGGTGGTCGATGAAGGGATAACAGAATATGCCAGACAAGTGGGTCAGACTGGAAAAACAGTTCGTCCTAAGATATATATAGCAGTAGGAATCTCCGGAGCAATCCAACATATCGCAGGAATGAAAGAGTCTGGTACAGTTATTGCTATTAATCAGAATCCGAAGGCTAGTATTTTCAACAATGCCGACTTTGGCATCATAGGAAACTACCAAGATATTCTACCTGAGCTTATTGAACGTGTAAAAAGCGGGTATACTTTTGGATTGGAAGCGAAAAAATAAATTTGAAGGTTCAGATCCTTTCAGTTAAGAGCCCCCGTAGCTTCAATGCAAGGGGGCTTTTTTATGTGCCAAAACCAAATTTGCCACGAAGGGACCAGCAGTCAGCTGACGGACGAAAGAGTGTCCAAAAATGAGATAATTCAGTAAAGTATCTTAAACATTCGATGATTTTTCATGCAAAGAATTATTTTTGCTGGTAAACTTTTCAAAACTAGTTCGAACTGAATGTCTAAAAACCAAGTGATGAAACCTTCTCCTTACCGATGGGTTATACTAACCGTGTTTATGCTGATAACCTTGGTTGTCTCTATTCAATGGCTTACCCATGCCGCAGTTGTGCGTCCGGCAGCCATATTTTACAAGGGGCAATTTGATCCGCTCTCCTACTTCAATATCGATTTTCTGGCATTGTCATATATGCTTGTATTTTTAATCATGAGTTTTCCAGCCTCCTATATCATCGACACCTATGGTATTAAAGTTGGGCTTAATATAGGAGCTATATTGGTCGGAATCTTTAGTCTTACCAAAGCATTTCTTGCAACCAGCTTCACGGGGGTCATGATCTCTCAGATTGGTCTTGCCGTTGCCCAGCCATTTATCATAAACGCTGTTACAGCAGTTTCGGTCCGATGGTTTCCCTTTGCCGAGCGTGGACTAGCAGCTGGATTTGCAGTGCTTGCTCAATACATTGGCATTATCATAGCCATGTTGGTAACACCCTTATTAGTTGGCTCAAATCCGGAATTATCGGATTATGGGTCTGGCTTCGAGCGAATGCTTTGGATCTATGGTATTATTTCTGTGGTTTGCGCCATTGCATTAGTGATATTGATCAAAGAGAGTCCTGAAGGAAATTTACATACGGCGGATACAAACGAGGCCGGATTTGGCAAAGGGATGATGAAGATTCTTGCGAATCGAGATATGCAATTAACGTTAGTTTTATTCTTCATTGGCCTAGGAATTTTTAATGCTATAAGCTCTATGACCGATCGAATCTCGGAGAGTGCCGGGGTGAAAGATTCAGATGGATTAATCGGTGGACTGATGCTTATTGGAGGTATTATTGGGGCAATCATTATTCCGATCTTATCCGATAAATACCAAAAACGAAAACTCTTTTTAGTGGTTTGTGTAGCTGGGATGTTACCAGGGATAGCTGGAATTGCCTTTGCTGGAAAATTAAATTTAAGTCATGCCGACACCTACAATCTTTTACTCTTGTCGTCGTTTGTCTTTGGATTCTTTATGATGAGTGCAGGCCCTATTGCGTTTCAATATGCAGCAGAGGTCACCCATCCGGCACCCGAATCGGCCTCACAAGGAATCTTATTATGGATTGGTCAGCTCTCTGGGATGATCTTTGTGGCAGGGATGAGTATTGAGAACAATGCCTATTTAGCTCCCTTTATGACAGCCTTTGCACTTCTTTCATTCGTTGCATTTCTTTGTGTATTGTTCTTAAAAGAGAGTCCAATGATGCTAAGTGAACTCAAAGAGAATCAAATTTAAGGAACTGCGATAACCTTAACTAATCAATGCGTTTTAGGACTACCAACTTGGAATAACTTATAAAGCTCGAACCAGAAAATAGCTAAAAATCCGGCACCAATGCACACGAAGGCCTCGGCAAGGGATATTCTATTAAACTGAAATAGGTCTAATAAAAATGGGATATTTAAGACTAATGCAAGAAAAAATGTAGCTCCACCTATCACCCATTTAACACTCTTATTAGGGTTTCGAAGAATCTGAAAGATATTTAACGTCCACGAGCGATTGGTTAGGATAACCGCTATATTTGCAGCAATCA
>JAPLDS010000047.1 GCA_026391295.1 Bacteroidia bacterium
ATTAGTGATCAGAGAGTTACTGAAATTGAAAACATCTTAAATAACAGACCAAGAAAACGTTTTGGATTTGAATCTCCTATATTTGTAATGGAAAAATTATTGTTTAACCCAAAAGTTGCATTTGTAGCTTGAATTCAGCAAGAATTAAAATTACTCTGGCCTTTGGTCTATAACTTCACCCCTGCATTATTTAAAGTAAGGTTCGAAAACTGGAGAGTCGTGCGCAGGACGCAGATGGGGCAAGCTAGAAAATTCACAAAGCGAAATAAAACCATTGTGCTTTTACGTAGGAAATTTGGTATTTGGGGTGTTGTAATTTTATCTCCAATAATCCTCTCGA
The DNA here is from genome assembly GCA_026391295.1 of Bacteroidia bacterium. Taxonomy (GTDB): domain Bacteria; phylum Bacteroidota; class Bacteroidia; order Bacteroidales; family Prolixibacteraceae; genus JAAFHB01. Next base: position 341 of record JAPLDS010000047.1, read on the forward strand.
TTCCTCTCGGCGCCTTATTGGGAAGTAAATATTTTAAGCATAACAAGCACTTTATACCTCTGATGATTTTCTCAATTGCTATTTGGGGTGCCCTCTCGAGCGCCTTCTTCAGCCTGTTTATGAATCAATAGTTAGTTTTCGACTTATATTTTCTAATCGATTGATAAACCCTGCAGAGCCTCCCTTGAGCCGATAGCTTTCAATAACAAGGGTTAATTCAGATTTAAAGTCCGGCACTTGCAGTGAAATATTGTAGAGTAGCTGCAAGCTATTCACTCGCACAGCAACAGCCTTGGAGGTTTCTATCAGGACCAAACATCTATCAATCAATTTTGCCAAGAATACTTCTGGAACTTCATGGCGCGTTAAAATACGGGTGAGATGACGCTGCAAAGAGCTATTTTCAGTAGTTAATAGTGGAATTACAAGGAGATGCAACCTATTTTTAATCCATTCAGGGTTGCGTTCTAACAGTAGATCCAAGATCCAGGCCGATCGCCAAGCCAGAAGAGCCTCCGTTGAAGCTGTAAGATCAAGTAGTTTTTGAAACAGCTGATCATCTATGCTTGCGGCAGCTTCCCATATCCGAAAGTCGCCAATTCGAAAAAAGTATATTGACTTGCTAAATATATTATCTTCAAGACTGAGGTCCATTTTTTTCGCTGAGGTAATCATAAAAGAGAAGCTGAGATCTGACCTGCGGTCTCTTTTTCTGATTTTTAATCGTATTTGACAGTTCGTTATCCAAGATTCTAGCTGATGTATTATCCTTCCATTGCAGATTAAAAAAGGCCAATAAATCTTTTTTAATGATCGGATCGTAGATTGGAGCAGCAACTTCGACCCTCCGATCAAGGTTTCGGGTCATAAAGTCGGAGGACGAGATATAAACGCGCTCATCGCCCCCATTATAAAAGTAGAACATTCGAGAATGCTCTAGATATCTGTCTATCAACCCTATTGCAGGCACGACAACCTTTTGGTCTCCAGATTCCGTATACATTGAAAACATCCCTCTTACATTCAGTCGAACATCAACGCCGGCACGTGCAGCTTCCTCAAGCTTAGAAATTATTTCTAAGTCGACTAGATTGTTGCACTTCAAAAATATTCGCCCCTCGCCACCACGCTTTGCATTCGAGATTTCTTGTTTGATCATGGCCACTATCTTTTTCCGCATGGTAAATGGAGAGACCAAGAGATGCTGAAATCGTCCAGCCTTATAGTTTCGATCAAAAAAATCAAATACGGCTTCGACTTCTCGAGTAATATTCGGATCTGCAGTACATAATAACTGATCAGAAAATAATTTCGCTGTGATCTCATTAAAATTACCAGTTCCAATCATGGCATATCTTTTATGATCTTTCCCTTCCTTCCTGGTAATCAAACATAATTTAGAATGAACCTTCAGCCCAGGAACTCCTAATTTAACCTTGACATTCTCTTTGACCAATATATTCCAATACTCGATATTATCCTGCTCGTTAAAGCGAGCTTGTAACTCAAGCACGACCGTAACTTTCTTCCCATTTCGGGCAGCATTAATTAACGCATTAACAATATGAGAATTACGTGCCAAACGATAGATGGTCATTTTAATCTCTGTCACTTTTGGATCAATAGATGCTTCGCGCAACAAATCGACGAAATGGAAAAACGAGTGATACGGGAAATGGAAAAATACATCACCCTTTTTAATACTATCTAAATAAGACTGGCCATGAACAATACTAGGATGCCTAACCGGACTTATTGGCTTATAGTATAGATGTTCAGCCCCCAACATTGGGAAACCCATATAGTCTTTAAAATTATGAATCCGACCACCGCTAATCACGACATCGCCCTTTTTGAAATTGAGCTTAAGCAGAATAAAGGAGAGCAGATTCTCCGGCATATCCTTTTCATGTACGAATCGAACCAGAGCACTATTCCCACGTTTAACAATACTTTTTTCGATACGCTTAACATAACTCTCGGCCACATCATCGTCTAAATCCAGCTCTGCATCTCGATTTAATTTAAATATGTAAGAGCTAATCTTATGGTAGCTAAACATGTAAAAGGTATCATCTAATTCGTAGCGGATAACATCTTCGAGAAGAATTATATATTTTTTATCATCTTCTGATGGAATAACAACAAATCGAGGCAAGGAATCACTTGGAACTTCTATAAGAGCAAATTCCGACTTTTTATTCTTTACCATTTCCACTGCGAGGTAAATGGCATCATCGCTTAAAAGGGGCATTTTAGTCCCTTTTTTCAGAATAATAGGCATAATTCGCGGACGAACTTCGCGTTTAAAGTAATGAGTTACAAACTCACCTTGCTTCTCTGTTAGTTGAGTCTCATTTACTATAAAAATATTTTCCTTTTCTAGCTCGGATAAGATTTGATTATAAATCAATCCAAACTTATTACTATGCTCAACAACAATCTCTTCAATCTGAGCAAGGACCTCTCGAGGATTTCCACCTTCAGCTAAGGTAAGCTGACCAACCATCGCCAACCGACGCAAAATGGCCACCCGAACCCGAAAAAACTCATCTAAATTATTGGAATAAATACCTAGGAATTTCAATCGCTCAATAAGAGGCACCTCATGCCTGGAAGCCTCTTGAAGAAGTCGTTCATTAAAGGATAACCAGCTAATTTCTTTGCTTCGAAGAATTGTATTCATTCCAAAATAAAATTTGTTTTTTTTCAAAGATATTAATTCAGAATTCAAAAAGTCAATGACCTTGAACTAATTATTGTTATTAACTATTATTTCATGTAAATTTGATCTAAGTGATACATAGATCAGAACATGCAAGAACAAGAAATAAAAGTAAAATACGAAAACATCTGTACTCTGCTCTCAGCCAGAAAGCTAAAGCCAGCATTTGACCTGCTAGAGCAATTAATCGTCTTCACAGGGCTTGCCGAACTGCATGAGAAATACATCACCTTAGAGCAAAATTACAGATATATGCTCAAATATACCGTTGAAGGGATAACAGATCCTGAAAGGCAAAATATCTATGAGCATCTGCTAATATCCACTTTTGAGCTTGCCGATAATTGTTTTGAGAATCTTCGTCTAAAAACATCTCAATCCATTGAATACCAGAAAAAGAAAGGGTTTACAAAGCACTATATCACCGATTTTACAAAATTCAGGGATGAATTAGAAAAATTTTATATCCAAGGAGAGTTGTTCAGCCTTCAAGATTCGTCCATAGAAACGAAGAAAAATCGACGGACTGAAGAAGAGATCCATCTGCAAAAGATCTTTACCCTTTTTTATCATATTTGGTTTACCGATCGTCTGACGGGTGATGAGCTTCAATTTCTAGAATCCTTTATGAAGAGTAAAAGTGTTCCAGATCCTGAAAAATCACTTATCGTAACGGGCTTAACGCTAAGCCTGATGCGCTATTTTGATGAACACAAAATTTTCGTCCTATTCAATGCCTTTGAAGATTCATCTGAAGAAGTTAGTCAAAGAGCGCTAGTCGGCCTAATTATTGGCATCTATCACTACGATCAGCGAATGCCATTCTTCCATGCTATTTTAGGAAGGCTAACTATTTTCATCGATGATTTGCGCTTTCGTTCAAATCTGGAAAAGATCATCTTGCAATTCATTCGGAGCAAAGAGACCGAGAAGATCAAACGAAAATTAGAAGATGAGATATTCCCGGAGATGCTGAAATTAAGTCCGAACCTGCGAAATAAGTTAAGTATTGAGAATATCCTTGGAGAGGGTATGACCGAAGATAAGAATCCAGAGTGGAAGGAGATTTTAAAAGATTCACCTGGACTACTTGGGAAAATGGAAGAACTTACCGAGATGCAATTAGAAGGGGCGGATGTCTTCCTTAGTTCCTTTTCGATGCTCAAGCATTTCCCATTTTTCAGTGAGGTCGCCAATTGGTTTTTCCCATTTACCCCTGACCATCCCGATGTTAAAAATAATCCGATTAACAAAGACGAGCCCGACGACCAATCACTGACTAAGTTAATCATGAAATCACCTATGCTATGTAATTCCGATAAGTACTCCTTCTTTTTCAGCATCACCAATATACCACCCGACTACAAACAAATGGTCGAAGATTCACTAAATGCGGAAGCGGAACAACTAGCGGATTATGCTAAAGAAGGCTCTTTACTAAGTAAACTGAACAAATCAGAAATCATTATACCGCTTTATATAAGAGATCTTTATCGATTTTACAAAATACATCCACAACACGAAGGATTTGAAGATATTTTTGCCTGGAAATTCGATTTCCATCACAAATTCGCCTTCTCGAAAATTTTAAAAGAAGATCTTAACATCCAGCGTAATATTGCAGAATTTAATTTTTCAAAAAATTATTTTGTTGAAGCAGCAGAACTTTTTGAACTAATTCTTCAAACAACAGAAGATGCAGAGCTAATTCAAAAACTGGCCTATTGTTATCAGAAAATAGGCGATTATAAGAAAGCCCTTGAGCTTTATCTTAAAGCTGATCTCTTTGATCGGAATAAGCTATGGAACTACAAAAAAATCGCCTTATGCTATCGAAACCTAAAGAAACCGGCAAAGGCACTAGAGTATTATCTGTTAGCTGATGTGCTTGATGCCGATAATTTATCGTTGCAAATATCTATTGGCCAATGTCAAATGGAGCTTAAGCAATACGAGGAAGCATTAAAATCGTATTTCAAAGTCGAATACCTGGCACCTGGGGATAAAAAAGTATGGAGGCCGATCGGATGGTGCTCCTTCTTAGTCGGGAAAATTGGACAGGCCGAGAAATACTACGAACGATTAATCAGCGACTTTCCAAATAAGTTTGATCTAATGAATATGGGGCATGTACAATGGTGCCTTGGGAATCGAAAGTTCGCGCTCGATTTCTACAAAAGAAGCATCAACGATGGAGACAATACCGAAAAAGATTTCATGGAAGCATTTGAGGAAGATCTGCCAAATCTCCTGGCACGTGGTGTCGACCCAGATGATGTTCCAATTATGATGGATCAATTGCGTTATTTCTTAGCCAATTAATTGGATAAAATGCTTTATTAATTGAAACTTCCTGCCGTATTAAAAATACCGTGGCGTCATATGTTGTCCGCGCCGAAGAGTCAAAAAATCATAGCTAATTAGAAACTCGTGGGAGCCTGAGTTTACTTGAGTCGGATTGAAAGTTGTCCGATCATAGGAGTACCCAAATTTTAATTGGGAGTTCACGTGTTATTGGAAAATTAAGCCTGCAGAGTTCTGAATTCGATAGGTTGCTCCAATCCATACTTGATCATAAAGTAAAAAGCTCAATGCCAGATCAACAAAGCTTGGTGTTCTTTCGGCCCACCGGTAAAGTGCGGTAGGTTTTATTTTTAGCCAACTATCCAGAATAAATACTTTACCGGCCATTCCATAAATATGGTACACTTCTCGATAAATCTTAGTGCCATCTTGATTCGGCAGACTATTCCTTATAACTTTTGGGATCGAGACACCTAAAAAAAATTGGTCACTATGCCAAAGTAGACCTGCTCCCATATTCGGTAGAAAACGAGATTTTATATCATAGGCAAATATGCGATCAGGATGGTCCCAAATAGCGAGATTTGTTAAGTCGGCTTGATACAAATTAAACCCACCTTTGAGCCCAAATGAAAGATATTGATCTTTGACAATCTTTACACGATAGGCGTAGTCGATGTAGACGCCATTTTGTTTGATTGGACCCCATCTATCATTTACAATACTCAATCCAAGTCCAAGACTGTACTTTTGAATAGGGCCGCTAAGGGTGAATGTATTGGTATTTGGAGCACCGTCAAATCCAATCCATTGTGCCCGAGCAATTCCAGTACAATTCAAAGTGCCTGAAAGGCCCGCATAGGCAGGTTGAATTGTCAATAAGTTATTTGTGTATTGGGCATAAACCGGATCTTGCTGCGAATAACTGGTGGTAGGTGCAACAAAGAGAATAGCAAAAATAAGGCTTTCAAAATAGACAACTGCTCGGTTGTAAATTTTCAAGACAGACTATAATGTCTATCAAATATAACGAAAAAATGGGTTAATTCCTTATTCAGGAAGAGGCAAAAGATCGAAAATAAATGAAACGAAGAGAGGCTTAACCAAAATTTTGGTTAAGCCTCTCTTCGTTAATTGCAATTATTAAAAGAAGTAACGAGATTACTCTGCTACCATTGCTTTATATTGATCGGCTGTTAAAAGCGAATCTAGTTCCGAAGCATCTGCTACTTTTATCTTCACAAGCCAACCTGCGTTGTATGGATCTTTATTTACGAGCTCGGCCTCATCAGCTAAAGCATCATTCATCTCTACTATTTCACCTGAGACAGGCATAAATAAATCAGACACCGTCTTAACGGCCTCGATGGTGCCAAAAATTTCTTCCTTGGCTAGATTTTCCCCAACCGTTTCAATCTCAAGATAAACGATGTCGCCTAATTCGCCTTGTGCAAAATCGGTAATTCCGATAAAAGCAAAAGCCCCTTCAACACGAATCCACTCATGGTCTTTCGTGTATTTTAAATTTGATGGAATATTCATTGCTTAATTTTTTAATGTGTCTGATTTGATGTTTCAAAAATACGATAAATTAGAATGCGTTAAACTTGCAATTGCACACTTTTATCATCTATTCTTACAGAAGGATGAAAAATAACGAGCTAAAAAAATCCATTCGCTTTTATAAAAGGGAGATTTTCGTTATAATTGGGGTATAAATCACCGATTATAGTATGTTTAAAGAAGAAATAAATTCACTTTCCGATATAAGTACGATTGCGGCCAAGTTTATTCAGGCTTATCCAAACGACCGAATATTTGCATTTTATGGCTCTATGGGAGCTGGGAAAACAACTTTTATAAAGGCGCTTTGTGAGGAGTTGAAAGTTTTAGATTACGTTACCTCACCAACTTTTGCCTTAATCAACGAATATCAAACAGAGCAGAAGGGGGCAATTTTTCATTTCGATTTCTACCGCATAAAAAGTCTTAGTGAAGCCTATGACTTTGGTTACGAAGATTATTTTTATAGCGGAAGTTACTGTTTTATTGAATGGCCCGAACTGATTGAATCATTATTGCCAGAGAGTACCATAAAGGTGCATATTAAAGAGATCGAGGGTGGCTCAAGAATCCTCGAATCGAATTAATCGTATTCGCTTAAAGACTCAGAAATTATGAATCAAAGGAAAGACAGCAAGCTGTCAACACTTGCGAATGACCAACTACTTCCACGTGAAGAGTTATATAAAAGAAGCCCTCGGAATGTTAAATTATCCATTGGGATTCCAAATAATTCGGCCTCCATGGAGTATAGTGTTCCTTTAACACCCCAGTCGGTTGAGGTTCTCGTGCATAGCGGCCATGATGTATTTATTGAGAAAGGAGCAGGACAGGAAGCAAACTATTCCGACCGAGCCTATTCTGATTCTGGAGCCGTAATCTGCCAAACAGCAGCAGAGGTTTTCCAATGCGACATCATCCTAAAAATGGCCCCCTTCACACAAGAAGAGAGTCAATTAATGAAAGGGACCCAGCTTTTACTGTCGCCGCTGTACCTCAGCATGCAAACTCAGGATTCTGTCCGTTGCTTAATGCGCAAAAAAGTTACGGCTGTGAGCTTTGAATACATGAAAGACGAATATGGTCTTTTCCCTGTAGAGCAAATTTTTTCAGAGATCATGGGAAACACCTCCATGATTGTTGCAAGCGAATATTTAAGTACCGCAAGAAATGGCAAAGGGGTAATCTTAGGTTCAATAACGGGTATTTCACCAACAGAAGTCATAATACTGGGGACAGGTACAGCTGCTGAACATGCGGCCAGAACAGCCAGAGCTTTTGGAGCAACCGTGAAAATCTTTGATGATTCAATCTCCAAGCTTATGGATTTTCAATCTCGTCTTGGAGAACGCGTATTTACCTCTGTCTTTCACCCTAAAGCGTTGCGTAAAGCGATGAAGACAGCCGAAGTTTTAATTGGAGCCCTTTCAATGAATGAAGTGCCCAAAATGGTCGTTCCCGAGGAGATGGTCGAGGGGATGAAAGAGAACTCAGTCATCATAGACCTAAATATTATCCAGGGAGGATGCATTGAAACGTCCAGGATCACAAACCATAAAAAACCAGTTTATGTAAAGCATGGGGTTATTCACTATTGCGTACCCAATATTACATCGCGTGTTGCTCGGACTACCTCAATAGCAGTTAGCAATATCCTAACCCCTATGTTAATTGAGATTGCACAATCAGGGGGTGTCAACCACTACGTCAAATCAAACCGCGGATTTTGCGAAGGTATCTATGTTTACAATGGCGTCCTTACGAATCCTGATATTGGAGCCGTGCTCAACATTCCCGTTACCGATATTAACTTATTGATGGCTGCATTTTAGCAGTGAGACTAGCCTTCGACCGCTAAGATCATCGTTGCAATCGGATGGAGACGAACAATATTCGTCTTAGAATAACTACCACCATTAGGCAGTACGATGCTATCTTGAGCCACAACTAACCAGTTTTCGAGTGGCACCTCATATTCAACAGAATAATTATTCCCATTGTGAAGAACCAAGATACGGCGCCACGAATCACCATTTGCATGCTCGCCTAGTTCGTAGGCAATGACGCCAGGTATGTACTTGCCGAAAAATCTTAATTTCGATTTAACTAAATCAGCCTCCATCATTCTAAAAGCGGGATGCTGACGACGAAGCTCGATACAGTTTTTTAAAAATATGACCAAGTCAGGATAATCAGCTTTACGAGACCATTCAATCTGATTGACAAAATCGGGTGATTTATAGGAATCAGAATTTCCGCCCTTCGAGCGCAGCATCTCATCTCCGGCATGAATAAATGGAACACCTTGAGAAGTGAAAATAATGGCGAAAGCAAGACGGGCCATCCTTTCAAGAAGCTCAGAATTTGCCTCAGGGGAGGCATATTGCAACTTATCAAAAAGGGTTAAGTTATCATGGCAAGAGACATAATTAACACATTGCGCAGGAGTATTCGCCCAGCCATTTCTAGAGGTATTTACAAAATCATAAATTAGCTGATCGTGCTGCACGGCGCCTACGATAGCGAATTTAATCTGCTCCTCTAGAAAATTTATTCCGCTGATAAAGCCTCCAACTTTTTTATCAAACGGAGAACCCTTTAGTCCATTGCGCATATCATCGCAAAAAGTCGCAATGCGATCGAGCTGCTTGGTATTTGCTTTTATAGCCCTTTTCTTCTCTTCTAATGGACTCTGATCGGCAGTCCACCCTTCCCCATATAAAAAAATATTAGGGTCGATTGAATCTAGCCGATGTCTAATTTGATTCATTGTTTCTAGATCGAATAGTCCCATTAAATCGAAGCGGAAACCATCGATATGAAACTCTTCTGCCCAATACGCAATTGATTCAATGATGTAACGGCGAACCATCTCACGCTCGGTGGCTATCTCATTACCGCAACCACTCCCATTGGAAAAACTGCCATCCGGATTAAGTCGATAGAAATAACCAGGCACAGTTTGATTAAAATAAGAATCGAGGTTAAGACCAGTATGATTGTAAACAACATCCAGAATAACTCCAATTCCATTGGTATGCAATGATTGAACCAGCATTTTTAACTCCTTAATACGGGTAATCCCATCACACGGATCTGTTGAATACCACCCTTCAGGGGTATTGTAGTTAAGCGGATCATAACCCCAATTGTAATGGGCTGTCGGGCGCAGTTCGTCTACGGTATGAAAATCGGCCACTGGCAGCAGATGGACATGCGAAATGCCAAGTTCTTTTAAATGATCTAAGCCAGTTGACTCACCAGAAGAGAGCTTAGTCCCAGCCTCTGTAAAGCCAAGATATTTACCCTTGTTTTTTATCCCCGATGAAGCAGACATGGAGAAATCACGAATATGCACTTCGTAAATAACCATATCCGTGGGATTAGGTTTGACCTGTCGAAGATCAGTTTCCCAATGAGCTGGATTGCTTTTAGTTTGATCAATAATAATGCCTCGATTGCCATTTGCACCCGTAGTCCTTGCGTAGATATCAGGACCTTCCTTAAGCCATCCGGTAGCATCTCGAACTTGGATTGTATAAAATAGCCCTTCTAAATTCTCTTCAATCAATAAGATCCATGTTCCATTTTGATCGGGTAATAGCTGAAACTCGCTGACTGCTTTACTCTCTAGAACAGTTTGATAGAGTCTGAAAAAGATACGCTGAGCAGTGGGAGCCCAGATTCGAATGGTTGTTCTTTCAGGCGACCAAAAGACGCCCAAATCGTCCCCTTCATAGACAGGAAAATCAATAAAATCATTCTCTTTGAATTTCCAGGATCTCATGCGCTTATAACCATTTCAAACGAATTGTCTGACTTATAAATTTCTTCCCGACAGTATTTTTCATTTCAACACTCATCCGACAAGCTAGTTGTAATTCAGGAACTGATTCATAAAGCTGATCAAGGGAAATATTAAGATCATATGACGCGCCAGGCTCCAGAAGAATGGGGTAAATCTCAGAATATTCCACTTTAAGAATCTTGAATTTACGCGTTGTAAACCACCTTTTAAACAATAGTACCGGAGCATGTAAATCAAGCTCTTTTGTGCCATCATTTGTAACAACCAACTCAATATGCGTTGGATTAGATCGATGACTTTTAACTAATTCAATGGTCGCAGCAACTGGCTTTGATCGCTTGCTAAACGATAATTTCTTCTTTTGCGGTCCTTTAGCAAATGCAAGTGTGCGTGAGAATAGGATATATCCAATCACAAGGATTAGGATAACCAGCACAATTTTAAAAAAAATAGATTCCGAATTTGTCACTCTAGTTGTTCTAATTAAACACGTCAAACAGCTCTAAAAAGCTTTTCGCCGCACTGATATTACAGAAGACAAATAAACTAAAAACAGAAGAGTCTTACAAGCAATTGATAGATCCATTCTATCTCACTGAACCATAACAGACTCCCTAGCTAAGATTTATTTCCACCGCTTTCCACGAGGCATCGTCTTTACCCTTTGAGCCGGCATTTCTTCCCCCACGATGCGAAAATCAAGTTGCTTGCGCTCGAGGTTAGCACGAGCTATTTCGACTTCTATCGTATCGCCCAATTGATATTTCTTATGCATTCGTCGACCGATGATGCAATAATTTTTCTCGTCAAACTCATAAAAGTCATCCGTTAATTCAAACATAGGGATCATCCCTTCGCACTTATTCTCGTCTAGTTCGACATAAATACCCCACTCTTTAACGCCTGAAATAACCCCTTTAAATTGCTGCCCAATTTTATCAACCATAAACTCCACCTGCTTATATTTTATAGACGATCGTTCAGCACTTGCCGCTCTATTTTCCATGTCAGATGAGTGCCTGCACATTTGTTCGTATTGGTCGGCCTGCACCGATCGTCCATCTTCGAGATACCTAGCCAGTAATCTATGAACCATCATATCTGGATAACGACGAATCGGCGAAGTAAAATGGGAATAGAATTCAAAACCTAATCCATAATGCCCGATATTACGTGTAGAATATTCAGCTTTTGCCATCGTCCGAATCGCCAATGTCTCGATCACATTTTGCTCTTTTTTTCCGTTTACATTTTCAATTAATCGATTCATAGACTCCATAACAGTCTTCGGATTATTAGTCATAATACCATATCCAAAGCGTTTAATAAAATGATTAAATGAATCTAATTTCTCAGGATCTGGTTTATCATGTATTCGATAGACAAAGGTCCGTTCCTTCTTTTTACCATCTGGTTTACCAATAAATTCTGCAACCCGTTTATTTGCCAAAAGCATAAACTCCTCGATCAGTTTATTAGAATCTTTCGATTCTTTAAAAAATACACTCAAGGGTTTTCCGTCTGCATCGATATCAAATTTAACCTCCACGCGATCGAATCCGATTGACCCCTCTGCAAAGCGTTGTTCCCGTAGTTTCTTAGCCAGTCTGTCGAAAGTCAATATCTCTTCCATCATGTCACCTTCGCCTGTTTCAATGACCTGCTGAGCCTCTTCATAAGTAAACCGACGATCGGAATAGATCACTGTTCGGCCAAACCACTGATCATGAATGGCACACTGATCATCGAGTTGAAATACAGCGGAGAAACAAAGTTTATCTTCATGAGGCCTTAACGAGCAAACGCCATTCGATAATTTTTCGGGAAGCATCGGGACTACTCGGTCTACCAAATAGACAGACGTTGCTCTGTTGTAAGCTTCATCTTCAAGGAGGGATTCAGGCTTAACATAATGCGTAACATCCGCAATATGGACCCCTATTTCCCAAAATCCATTTTCTAATTTCTGAATAGATAATGCATCGTCAAAATCTTTTGCATCAACAGGGTCGATAGTAAATGTGGGGACCTTTCGAAAATCACGCCTTAGTTTTATCTCCTCTTCAGAAATAGCAACTGGAATTTTTTCAGCCGCTTGATTAACGGCTTCAGGATACTGATACGGCAATCCAAACTCTGCCAATATCGCGTGCATCTCTGTGTTATTATTACCAGCATCGCCGAGCACATCTATGATTTCAGCAAACGGGTTTCTTGCTCTTTCAGGCCAATCCATAATGCGGGCAATAGCTTTTTGTCCATGCTTAGCCCCCATCAACTTATCTTTAGGAATAAATAGATCGAAAGGCGTTTTTTTATTTGGGACCAGAAAAGCACTAAACTGAGAGATCTCTATCGTTCCAACAAAAGTGGTCTTTGCTCGCTCGAGAACCTCAATAACTTCAGCCTCCGGATTACTTCTTTTACGACGTGCATAAAGTCTAATTCTAACTTTATCACCATCGAGGGCGTGGTTCATATTGGCTGCTGACACAAATACGGGCTCTTCAAGTTCTTCGCTTGACACTTGACCATAACCTTTCGAATTTAGCTCCATCATACCAGTGACCGTGCCACCTTGCGATTTCAACTGATATTTTCCTCGCTCAGTTTCCACCAAAGCTTCCGCATCGCGAAGTTCTTGGAGCACTACATTTACTAGTTGAAGCTGGCCATGGTCTTTTGCTCCCACCGCAGCACCAATTTGCTTATAGTTAAATGACTGATTGCTATTCTCGTAATAGACTTCAAGGATCGCCCTTTTTAAGCCATGCTTGTTAAAGCTTAAAGCCTTTTTATTTTTTTTATCTTTAGACATAATGTCAATATTTTGCTACTAAAGGTACTTTAAATTTTTAAATTTTCTTTAATCATATCCTGAACTTCATCCTTTAACAATTGGTTTGCGTAAATTTGATAGAACATAACCATTTATCGACAGGATCGCCCATGAGAGTAATCGACGACTTGTTATCTCTGTTCTATCCACGTCTTTGTGCAGGATGTGGCACTTCGCTTGTTATCGGGGAGAATGTGCTATGTTTGAATTGCTTAGCCGATCTTCCCAGAACAGGCTTTCATCATATTAAAGAAAATCCGGTCTATCAAATTTTTACCGGTAGAGCCTCCATTGAGCTTGCCACTTCGTTTTGCCGATTTGATAAAGGGGGCCGACTTCAACATCTATTGCATGCACTAAAATATCAAGGGAATCGGGAAGTTGGACAAAAAATGGGAATGCTTTTGGGCGTTGAGCTTTCTCATGAGTTAGATTATCAGCTAATCGATGCCATCATACCAGTTCCACTTCATCCCAAAAAGGAGAAAAAACGAGGCTTTAATCAGAGTACGGAAATTTGCACAGGATTAGCGAAATCAATGAATAAACCTTTGATCTTAGGTAACCTTATTCGAGATCTGCATACCGAATCACAAACATTTAAAGGTCGCTTTGAAAGATGGGAGAATGTCTGCGGAATTTTCAGTGTTAGAAATCCATCTGTATTGATGGGGAAACATCTGCTCTTAGTCGATGACGTGATCACGACGGGTGCTACGCTTGAGGCTTGTTGCCTTCCGTTGCTTCAAATCGAAGGGACTAAAGTTAGTTTGGCAAGTATTGCCTATGCTTAAAAAGGTGGAGATATTCCTACTGTGTTAACGTAAATCTAAAACTAACGCCGAAATTCGAGTTCGTCGTGCGATACGAATTAGAGATATAAGGACTATTCACCAGTCGATCGTAAAACAATCGAATAAGAAAAACTTGACTAAGGTTATAGTCCGCGGAGAACTTTATGGAAAACGTCTCTTGTCCAGCTGTAGTCTGATCATTCTCCTCAACCAATTGACGTAAAATAGTTTTATTCTTACCATAGGCGAGATCAAACCTAACATTTAGATCATTATTAAAAGTCTTTTGAGAACTTTTAGTATTTACAAACATCTTCATATTCTCGAACCGGTATCCAAGGCCTAGGCTAGCCTCGTTATTATATAGCTCCATGGCTTGATTATTTGTCAGACTAAGCATTATATTTCTACTTTTCCGATAATCAAATCGAGAAGTAACATTGTTCAGCCAGGTAACATCTATATCGATTAATGGGTTAAATGTCTCATTGATATTAATCGTAGAGATTCCATATTGAGGCATAAAATTATCTTGTGCGTCACGGACATAGCTATATCCATCATTTTCCCTTTTATAATCTAAATTAGAGATATATGAGCCAATGCTATAAGTCGATTTATAGTCGTGCATAATGTTCATCGTTTTCATAACCTCCTTCAGTCCTGGAATCTTATTCACAACACCTGAATATTGAATACGCCAGTTCGGAAGCATAAATTTAGCAGACGGGAATGGTGTTAATGGAACTTGAGCTGCGCTCATGCCAGAGTAAGCAGCTAAAAACGACGGAATCAATACTTCCTGAGACGTTGGGCCATAACCTACCGGGAAATTAGTTGTGCGGTCGAATTGCCCAGGAGCATACCCGAAGTTTGCATTCGAAACCCGTGAATGATCGAGACGCATCGCAATGGCCTCGCGATTACTCTTGAACTGATTCCATACTTTAGAGTCTTGTGCCTGCGACTTACCCAATGATTCAAAGGCCGATCCAATTGAGATAATCGTCATACTATAATTCCCATTCATCATCTTGTTATAACCACCCCATCCTTCTTGACTGTTATATAGCAAGAATTCAGAAGAGTTACTTGAATAACTCTGATTAGCTATTAGGTCTATTTTTAAGTCAGGCAGCGGAACGAGCTTTGCCCGAATATTGAGGCGGGTATTACTACTTAACATAAAAGGTTTATTCACGATGGTATCAGAGGAGACCCAGCCTCTTTGTGCCGCCATAGTTCCGAAATTTTCATCTTGCTGTCCAAAGATAAAAGGCAAACCAGGAGCAAAAAGCTTAGTCCCATTCGACCCTTCATAGTTTGACGAACCAAGAAAATGAGAACCAGGCAGATACCCATATAATCCCGTTCCACCATTCTGCGAGTACGAAATATTGATATTATACAACATCATTAAGAATCGGGCAACATATTCATCCAAATTAAAATTCTTAGACGACAGTTTATCCTTTCCTCCGGTAACCTCAACAACAGCTCTTGCACAATCTACTTCTGGGGTAAAGATGATTCGATTTTCATTTGCAACTTTCATTTTCCCATTGATCACTTTTCCCTTCTCATCAGTAACCCGAAGCGTAACATTTGAAGTTCCTAGTTTGTGAAATATCGATTGTGGTATATTCTTCCTTAAGATTGTTCTAGCATCTTTAAACCTTGATGAGGAAGAATTTAATGGCTGTGTCTGTCCTCTTTGTGCAAGAACTTCTCGACGACCTCTACTAAATTCCCCATATTTCTGATTGATTCTTTTCAAATAAGGGATCCGATTATAGAGTCGAATAAAATCGGCCTGCCCATTCAGTTGGACCGCATTTGAGTTACTAATACTATTCCCCAAGACATATTCAGACTTCGTAATTGGTGCCACATCCCAATCATAACCTGCCCTATAAATGACCGAAGAGGTAGTCCAGTCAAGAATTGGTAATTTATTAATCGGCAAAGTATACGAGATATTCCAATTGTGATTGTAATGCGTTGTCCGTCCGCCATCGAGAATATTTTGCCAAATCGTATCCCTACGAGCTTGATAGCCTGTAAGATTTTTATCCATTGAGCCTAAAGGTTCGTCAATACGAGAAGAGTTCATCGACGTGAAATCCACTTTAAGACCACGTGACAGATCATACCTAAAATCAAAATATTTATTCCAAAGGAAATCAGAGAGATATGATTTAGGCAGCGAGAAACCAGGATTAGTAATATCCCGGTATTGTGTCGTATTGCTGGTTCGGTTTAGGTCTGATCGGAAAGAGATCTGACTTGGAATAAAATTAATATTAAAATCACGGACAAGGGCGAGCGGTGCGGGCTTTAAGAATTTAACATCTTTAAATGGATCGATCGATTTAGGTCGAGCTATATAATTATAGTTTATCAATAGCCTACTATTAATAGACTTATTCTGTGCCGTAGTAATGTCTCCTTGCGCATAGGTGTTGTGAGCATAGGTCAAGGTGAAATTAGAAATATCGTAAATCTTCGGCTTGTCAGATTGATTTTGCTTATCGATTTGCACATTTGTCAAATTTATACTCCGCCGTTCGCTATAGGTTTCAGCGATAAGCTTAATGGAATCACGAGCATGAGCACTTCCTGCATTGGCAAGAGCATCGCCCATTTTAACATCCTTATCTAAGGGCGAGAATTCGGGCGTAGCAACTGATTTAGAAGCCCCTAAATAAAGCGGTATTTTTATCCCCGACTCTTTTTTAAAGAATTTTCCAAGTTCAAGATTCGCCGAGAGATCATATTCATGCGTATCGGCCATTGTTCGTTGCCCCATCTTTGAATCGATACTTCCAAAGCCAGAGGTTGTGATTCTTCCTGCAAAAGAGTAAGTTCCTAAATCAGCTAGATTACCTGATACGCGACCAATAGTCGCCCAGCCACCTTTCTCCTCAAAATTTGTCAATCGGAGCTCGTTCACCCATACTTCAACAGACTTAGGACCGAGGGTTCTTCCCTTCCGATTTCGGACACCAATCATTCCTACCTCCACCTGACTTAAGTCTGGATTTCCCTTGATCCGGATTAAATTTTTATTCCCATTTACGCCTGCATGCACCTCCTCAAAAATCGTTGCAAGGGTAATAGCCGATCCAGCCTTACGCATCTCCTCATTTCGCTTTAACTTAAGTTCGACAAGCGTATCTAATGGAATATACACACGGTTAGCGTCAGGCCATACTGCTACTTGATCGGCTAAAACAGCGGGATTATAATCGCTGCGAGCAGGCGTTAGTGATAATGGAATCTCATACTCGTAATAGTTATATTGAAAATCGGTGCCAATACGCACAAAAAGATATAAGTCGTTATTCCTCAAACTACTTGCCGCAACAGACTCGGCATGAACATCTAGTTTTAGATTTTTATACCTGCGCATATCAACCTGCATTGTCTTATAAGCACCTCGGGCATCACCAGGCTGTAGGTCGTTCGCCTTTAAAACCATGGCTTGTTCATTGAGCTGAATAAGCTGTGGGTTAGAAGGATCAATGGCTCTAGTAACGCCAGGAGGAACAACGTAATTCACTGGTTTACGACTACCGTTCTCCTCAACATTGACAGCAGATATATCAAACTGAGTGGCTGGATTCGTAGCGCTATTGTCCTCGGTAAGAGTTTGATCATAACGTCGCCAGTTAGTACGCACAAGGTCAAGTGAAGCGAAACGCATCACAACAGGTTTTTTCCACCCTTTTAAAAACATTCGTATAAATCGAATCGATCTAAAATCATTGATTGAACCGTATACTTTCTCGGGTGAACTGATTGGAATCCGATATTGATACCAGGTAATTTGAGATTTAGCTCCACTCAATAAAGTAACATCAGACTTCTTAATATCCGCAATATAATTTTGGCCAATAGCCATATTATTCTTGTCTACCTTAACATGATATTGGTAGTAAGCCTCCGTTTCAGACAACGTGTTATCGTCATTAATATCTTCTACATCAGGAATTGAAGTTGCTGCAGTTGGGTAGCTCTCTGGCGACTGAGCAGAGGTTGGAGAGTTCCCCTCTGACCGCGAATAATATTTGTACCGCGAAAGAACATCCTTCTTCTGCTGATCATAATCGGTGCCTCTAAAATAATGATAGTCGTCGCTCGAAGGATCTTTAGTCGCTTGATCAAGAGCTTGGGAATTAACTAACCCACCTAGGGTATTGACGTAATTACCAAAGAAGGTCTTTTCCTCTTTTGAATTAATCCCATCTAGACCAATATCCTGATTTATTCGAGCCTCTGGAGCATTGTCAAAGGCCTTCACTAACGATTGTTGTTTTGAAACTTTACCCCAAGCTGTCTGGTCGGTATTTAAACCATTTCCATCTATTGGCAATCCATGCTCGAAAGATTTACGACCATCACGCAAGATATCTTCGGAAACATTACCTAGGTTAAAATATAGATCTCCCCCCGGATTTGGATTATTTATCGAATCCATGGCAAATGGATCCATGACCCAAAACTCTAAATATTCGACATTTGCCGATTCAAAATCACTTGATTCTATTTTTCGCATAATTCCGCCCCATCGTGTTTCAGGGGCTCGCAAAAGCCCCGACGACTCAACGCCAGCTGAGTGAGCAGTAGGCTGTGCATCAAAATTATACGACCCTTTTTCACTCGGATAGTAGGCTAAATCGAGCGTCGGAATATTTGTAGGCTGACCCGAAGGGGTTTGTTTATTAGGGAATATCTCATATTGGAAAACCTCCCTAGTTCGATGATCATCTAGCTTTTTATCACTTAATAGATAGGACGGCGCCGTGCTACGTTGCATGTATGGGTCTATCATATACCACGATAATTGAGCCCTATTATATCCAGTAGAGAGATCATTGATAAGATTACCTTCAGGGAATAGCTCGTTGTTTTGCGGTGTGCTAGCCATAGACCATCCTACAAAAGATTTAAGGGTAAGCGGTGTTTTTGACCCCTCAAAATCATCTAAGTAAACAGCACCATCCTTTGAAATAACTTTTGAATGCCCTGGCAGCAATCGAGCATATTCAGCTTCAACAGAGATTTTCGACTCTTCATTGGTTTTATGAAATGGGATGGCATTAACCAATTTAGTGATGATTGGGACCGCTGTATTATACGATCCATTTAATCCGACCATTAAATTTGATATAGGATCTTCTCCGTAATTAACTTTTTGATATAAAGGCTGTTCATGCAAATACATCAATGTTCCACCCAAATTAAAATTTTTGCCAAACTCATAATTCAAATGAGTGCCTATCATGGTTTTTTGCTGCATGCTAAACAAATCTTGACTCTCTGTCGAGATCGAGATTGGCGTTCCGGATTCCAATAATCCCTGATTAATAATTTTTACTTTACCTTGTGTGTAGTCAACAATAAAGTCAACATCTTCTTGCAACTGACGGCCTCCAGCTAAAACTTTAACCGACCCTCGCGCAATATTTATTGCATCTAGAGAAATATCTGTATTTGAAGCCCCTTTATAGCTACCAATAATTTTATACTTATTTTTTTCAGCATCCTGAATAGCGAAAGTTTTTGTGTTCGCATATAAACTTTTAAAGACATACTTACTAATGGAGGCAGCATCACCTTTAAGTTGCTTTTCAAGGTTTGATCCAAAAGGCTCAATGACTGGAAATATGATTCGACCCCTCTGCGAATTGATCGTCACTCGC
The DNA here is from genome assembly GCA_026391295.1 of Bacteroidia bacterium. Classification (GTDB taxonomy): domain Bacteria; phylum Bacteroidota; class Bacteroidia; order Bacteroidales; family Prolixibacteraceae; genus JAAFHB01. The sequence continues at coordinate 20,079 of JAPLDS010000047.1, forward strand.
TCCAGATAATCAAAAACACCATCAGGATAAGGGTCTAGCTGCTTATTTAAATGATCAAGATTCATAACTCCTAGAAGAAGTTTCTCCTTAAGAGGACCATCAGGAAGGTAGCTCATGTTTATTCCAGCAGCGTCATTACGAAAAAAGACATCCATTTTAAACTCTTCAGGGGAAAGACGCTGACTATTGATGTTGTAAATATTCTTCATCATAAGACTCCAGCTTTTAAAAGCAGGATTAAGATTTGTCCCCTTTAGCAATTTTAAAATCAACGTTGAAGGAGCAGTTATCCCATCTGTAGAAAATTCACCAACCTGAAATTTCTCGCCATTTGCAGTATATTGATAAGCTACAGCTAGCACTTCATCCGCATTTAGTGATTGAGATAATGAGATATATCCCAATTGTCTGTTTATGGTATATTCTGTAGAATCCAGCAAGCGGGCATTTTCAATCTTTTCGTAATCACGTCCAGCCACAAAATCACGAGCAGCCAAAGGACTTAAGGTTTGCGTAATGCCCGAAATAGTTCGAATCCCTGCATAGGTAGTCTTCATCTCATTGTAAATCCCATTAATCCCATTTCCTGGATATGTATTCATTGGATAGGAGAGCCCTGGCGTATCTCCAAAAGCTGTCACGGTCTGATTTTGCTTGTTAGCACCTCGCTCACCAAGGTCCATAAGGGCTACGATGTTACGAGACTCTTGAAAACGACTGGATTTATTGGTCACCCAAACTTCGATTTTATTGATCGTAACCGATGATTTTATAATCGGTAGATCCTTAAGTGCCTTGTCATAATTTTCATAGAAATAATGCCCCAGCAAGAAATGTCGATTCGCATCATAATCGGCAGCACTGATCTCAAACTTTGATTTTGAAGCACCTCCTTCGGTATTGATCATCTTAGTCTCACCCTTTTGCTGAGACAAAACGGTTGAAATCGATAACTTTCCAAACTGCAGATCCGTTTTAACACCAAAAAGATTTGTCCCCCCTCTAATTAAAGTTCCAGATAGCGGCATTGAGACATTTCCAGCCTCAACCTTCTTCACAATATCATCTTCATGTCCACCGAAATTTAACTTAATCTTATTTTCAAAATCGAAGGTTGCATCAGTATTGTAGTTGAACTTCATCTTCATCCGCTCCCCAATCTGACCATCCAGATTTACATTTATTTTTTCGGTAAAATCAAAAGAGGTGTATTTTTGCATACGGACCGGGATAGATGGATTCTCAATCCGACTTGTCTTAATCCCAAGTGCCATCTCGACATATCCCTGCGGCTTAATATTCACGATGTCAGATCCAAAGACTTTATTAAAAGCCTCTCCGCCAATCCGAAACTGAGGAATAAGTTGCGATTTCTGATCTAGTGAATGTTGTGCCATTCGCTCTCTCCAATACCGATCAATGGCGGCTCGAGAGTCGGACTTTAAGTACTCACCACGACGCATGGAAGTTGGTAATCGATAATCTAAGGATCCAATTTTTTCAGAGATTAGATAATCTCCTGAGATTGGATCATATTCAACAACTGTACGAATATTGGAAGGTTTTTTGAGATACAGAGGCGAAGAATCTTGGGCTGCTGATTTCGCAAAAGATCCTTGGTCTTTAAATGGGAATGGCAATGTTCGGGTGGAATCCCTAGAAATTGAGTCGTTACTTGCTTGATGATTAGTACTCAAAACTTCCCCTGTTGAACTGTCTTGTCTTCCACCGGCAAGAGTATTGCCAGTTACAGAGGAGATGATCAATAAAGAAAATAGGATCGCCGTATTTAAGAGTATACGCTGCAACTTATTGATTTAAAAACTTTTTAAGGCAATTTTAAGAAGCTGTTCGACCGTAAGATCTGGGCTCTTTGCTAAAATCTGATCCAAAGAGTTTTCAACCGTTTTTTTGTTAAACCCTAGCATTTCTAATGCACTTAAAGCCTCGTTACGCACAACCGAACCACCAATCTGGAAAAGCTTATCTGAAGCAACACCTTTGCCCACCTTATCTTTTAAGTCAATGATAACACGTTGAGCGGTCTTTGCACCAATACCTTTAATCCCTTTAAGCAAGTTGACATTGTCAGTGACAATCGCACTACTTAAATCTTCAGGCAAATACGAGGAGAGCATCATAATGGCAATGGAAGCTCCAATGCCATTCACGGAGATTAACAGTCGAAAAAAATCACGCTCTTCCTGATCTGCAAAGCCATAGAGAAGATGAGCATCCTCACGAACCACTTGATGCAAAAACAACTTGCTATTTTCGTTTCCCTTCAGACGTGAATAGGTATTGACCGAAATATGCAAAAAGTATCCAAGACCACCGGCTTCAACAACAACACCTGCTGGAGTTAAACTAGAAATGGGTCCCTTAATATATTCGTACATAATGTTGCTTTAAAATAATCGATTCAAGATCTACTCACCACCATAACGGGCTGACTCATTATGCTTCAATGGGTTTTTCGCTAATTCAGTATATTGCCTTCTGTTTTCACAAAGATCAATCGCAAGATAAAGTGCATTACGAAATGACTCCTCTGATGCAGTATTCGCACCAGCAATATCATATGCAGTGCCATGACCAGGAGAAGTCCGAATGATTGGAAGACCTGCCGTATAATTGACCCCTGAATCAAAAGACATAGATTTAAACGGAATCAACCCTTGATCATGATACATCGCAAGGGTCGCATCAAACTTTGCAAAGTCACCAGCTCCAAAAAATCCATCCGCAGGATATGGTCCCAAGGCAATAATACCCTCATCATTTGCCTTTTTAATGGCAGGAATAATAATCGTATCCTCTTCAGTGCCAATAATACCAGAGTCACCAGCATGTGGATTAAGACCAAGAACGGCAATACGCGGTTTGCGAATCGAGAAATCCTCAAGTAACGTTTTATGCAAAACTCTTAAATTACTAAGAATGCTCTCAATCGTTATCGATTCCGCAACTTTACTAATTGGAATATGCCCAGTTACAACACCCACTTTCAGCACATCGCTAACCATTAACATCAAGTAATTTTTAATATCGAAAGCTTTGGCAAAATACTCGGTATGACCAGGAAATTTGAAATTCTCAGATTGGATATTCTCCTTGTTGATGGGAGCCGTAACGATCACATCAATATCGCCAGCCTTAAGATCGCGCACCGCAGCTTCAAGAGCAGCCAAGGCCGATTCGCCTGCCACTTTGGTCGATTTACCCATCTCAACACGAATCTCTTCACTCACACAATTGATGATATTAGAGCGCTTTGAATTTGCCTCCTTTGCTGTGGTAATGGTGTTGAAGGTGAAGATCTCGCTATCCATGGCCTTCCGGTAATACGCAGCCACCTTAGATGAGCCATAAACAATTGGGGTACACATCTCAAGTATTCGATTATCGGCTAAAGCCTTAATAATCACTTCGTATCCTATGCCGTTAATGTCTCCGTGGGTGATCCCCACTCTAATCTTATGTTGGTCCATTCGAAGTCTATTAAAAGTTAAAAAACAACCACTTTATGAAGTAGTTGACTTGTCAAATATAAGGTTTTAATTTGAGAATTGGGGGCGAAGAGCGAAGCCCCCAAACAGCTACAGGGGTTTGAGCATTCTAAATCGCAGGAAAACAACTTAACAATATCAACCGATATGACTTACGCTAAGCGAGTTACAAGATCAATAAGTAGCCGAACACCCGCGCCCGTCCCGCCTTTACTCCGATAATGATCAGCCGAACCTAAAAAGGCAGATCCTGCAATATCGAGATGTATCCAAGGATAAGCGATAAAATGCTCTAGAAACTTACCCGCCGTAATGGCGCCAGCCTCCCGCCCACCTACATTCTTGAGATCGGCAATATCCGATTTTATTAAGTCGCCATATTCATCCCATAACGGAAATTCGACAATCCGCTCATAGACTTTTTCCCCGGCATTTTTTAGCGTCTGAAAAGTTGAAGAACCAGCTGTTCCCATGGCCACAATCCCTTGCTGACCAATAGCCACAGCAGCAGCACCGGTTAAAGTTGCCACATCAATAACCAATTCAGGATCATAATCTTTCGCATAACTCAGCGCATCGGCTAATATCATCCGACCCTCAGCATCGGTGTTTAACACCTCCACCGTTTTGCCGCTATGCATCACCACAACATCGCCTGGAGCATAAGCATTTCCATCAGGACGGTTATCTGTTGAAGGGATGAGTGCAATCACATAAAGGGGCAGATTCGTTTTAGCTGCATAATAGAGTACCGAAGCCACAACGGCACCACCGGCCATATCACATTTCATGAAGTCCATCGAGTCTTTGGTTGGCTTTAAACTCAAGCCACCAGTATCGTAAACGACCCCCTTGCCCACCAAGATTATAGGCTTCTTATTTTTTGCATTCGCAGGTTTCCAAGTTAAGACAGAAAATGTTGGAGGATCAATACTCCCTTTGTTAACAGCTAATAATCCACCCATGTTAAGCTCTTTAATCTTCTCATGATGGAAAATTTCGGTCTTAAATCCGGCGAGTTTTCCCATCTGCTTAAACGAATCGGCAAGTCCAACGGCATTGAGGTGCGAAGCGGGCTCATTGACTAAATCACGGGCAAAAAAGACAGCCTCTACGCGAGCTTCTAATTGTTTTATTTCCGTTTCAGAATCTTGAAAACCAACAAAATTAATCTGCTCGAGATGCTGCGACTTCTTTGGAGGAGCAGAAAAATATTTTAAAAATTGATAGCTTCCCAAAGCCAATCCTTCAGCCACCGCAAGTGCTAAAAGTTGCTCGTCGGGTAATCCGATGAAATCTATCTCTCCGATTTTCTCTTTGCGCAAAATGGAAACCAGCTCGTTTCCCAGCTTTCTTCCTTTTTCTAAAACAATACTTTCAGAAGCTGACTTATCGATTAAGATCAATAAAATCAACTCATTATATCTATTTAGAGCAACAAGATTTTGTTCCTCCAACTGAATTTTTACATAGCTCGATTCGGCCTCACTAAGCGCAATGCCTGAGAGGTTATTTCGATCTAAAACGATATGAGCCTTTGCAAAAAATTGGCTCTCTGGACTGCGTGTAAATTTAAGCTCCATAATGATCTAAATTCTATTTTTTTGCCCCTTGATTTAGGCACTTCATGATGGTGCAAAATTACTACCTTTATCGCGAATTTTGGGCATTCCCTAAAAATGAATTAGGCATAAGCGGGATGACCATAAAATAGTTATTTTCGTTGCCGCAAGTGATTGGCATTTTGAAAAAATTAGTTCCATTTAATTCGTTGAAAAACGAACTTGCTAAAATGAAAATATTAAGCGTAAAAGATTATAAATCAGGTTTTACCATACAAAGGATTACTGAATGAGAAAATGGCGTGTCGAAGATTCAGCTGAGCTTTACAACATCACTGGATGGGGAATTAATTACTTTTCGATCAATGACAAAGGACATGTTGTCGTTACACCGCGCAAAAATGGCGTGGAGGTAGACTTGAAAGAGTTAGTCGAAGAGCTACAGCTAAGAGATGTTTCGGCTCCCATGCTGATCCGTTTTCCTGATATCTTAGATAGCAGGATTGAGAAGATGGCAAGTTGCTTTAAAATTGCCTCAGAGGAGTATACCTATAAGGCACAAAACTTTATCATCTATCCGATAAAAGTCAATCAGATGCGACCTGTCGTGGAAGAGATTGTCAGCCACGGAAAGAAATTTAATATCGGCCTAGAGGCAGGTTCAAAACCTGAGCTTCATGCCGTAATCGCGATTAACACCGATAACGATTCCCTTATCATTTGCAACGGATATAAGGATGATGACTACATCGAGCTTGCTTTGCTTGCTCAAAAGATGGGCCGCCGAATCTTCTTAGTCGTGGAAAAACTTAGCGAGCTTAAGTTGATTATTAAGATCGCAAAAGAACTTAAGATAAGACCAAATCTAGGTATTCGCATCAAACTTGCAAGCTCTGGAAGTGGCAAATGGGAAGATTCAGGTGGTGATGTGAGCAAATTTGGACTTACCTCTAGCGAGCTTCTCGAAGCGCTCGATATTTTGGAGCGTAACAAAATGAAAGACTGTCTTCATCTGGTTCATTTCCATATCGGAAGCCAGGTGAATAAGATTCGTCGTATTAAGATTGCCATCCGCGAGGCTTCACAGTTTTATGTTCAACTTCACCAACATGGGTTTAACATTAGCTTTGTTGATATCGGTGGCGGACTCGGTGTCGATTACGATGGGACCCGCTCTTCGAACAGCGAAAGCAGCGTCAACTATAGCATTCAAGAGTATGTCAACGATGTGGTTTCTACCATGGTTGACGTGAGTGATAAAAATAATCTGCCCCATCCAAATATCATCACAGAATCGGGTCGTTCGTTAACAGCGCATCATTCAGTACTTATTTTTGAAGTACTTGAAGCGACGAGCTTGCCAATCTGGTCTGAAGAGGAGGTGATTGACGAAAACGATCATGAGCTTTTAAAAGAACTTTATTCACTTTGGAATGCGCTGAATCAGACCAGAATGCATGAGACCTGGCACGATGCACAGCAGATCCGTGAGGAGACACTCGACCGCTTTAGTCTTGGTCTTTTAGACCTTCAGACGCGAGCTAAGATTGAGCGTTTATTCTGGTCGATTGCCAAAGAGGTGCAGCAGATGACCAATGGGATGAAGCATATCTCAGAAGAGCTGATCAGTCTTCCGAAACTATTATCGGATAAATATTTCTGTAATTTCTCGCTATTTCAGTCGCTACCCGATTCATGGGCTATCGACCAGATATTCCCGATCATCCCGATTCAGCGTCTCGATGAGAAGCCAGATCGCTCAGCAACTTTGCAAGATATCACCTGCGATTCGGATGGGAAGATCGACAATTTTATCTCCACGCGAAATCTATCGTATTACCTACCTGTGCACTCGATAAAACCAAAGGAGCCTTATTATATTGGGGTCTTTTTGGTTGGTGCTTATCAAGAGATCTTGGGTGATCTACACAATCTTTTTGGAGACACGAATGCGGTTCACGTTTCTGTAAATGATAAAGGTTATAGCATCGACCAGATTATTGATGGTGAGACGGTAGCGGAGGTGTTGGAGTATGTGCAATACAATCCAAAGAAGTTGGTGCGTACGGTGGAGACCTGGGTAACCTCTTCGGTTAAGTCAGGGATTATCACCACGGAAGAGGGGAAAGAGTTTCTTTCGAATTACCGTTCTGGATTATATGGCTACACCTATCTAGAGTAGGACTAAAAATAATAAATGCTTTTGCAGGATGCTGCAAAGTGAGAGTTTCAATTTTTCACTTTGCAGCATTTTTTTTGAAGATTTTTGATCTTTCCCCTCCATTTTAAAAGTCGAGATTCTAGTTCATTATCCGTTTCTATTCGGATAGAATCGACACTAATCGGAACTATTCGATTAATTCACGACTCTCCTCGCACGCGCGATTAAATTTGTGTTAATTGTCTCTTTTCAAACGAATTAAGTGCATTGACAGAGCCAAGCAAACCCCTTAAACGAAATTCGCCTGTGAATACTCGTGCAGTATCCCATCTCGACCCACTTTTTCGTCTGATCACTTGGATCGGGTGGGGGAAAGGGATTGCCAAGAAGCTGCAAATCAGAGTCACAAAAAACGTAATAACTCGCAGAAAAAGCTTTTCCCAACTTCTCTTATGGATGAGTTTCGTAGTGCTACTGATTCCCGAAGTTGGACTTGCCCAAACAAAAACCTACACAGCCGGGGCGTATATCATCGACATGGGGCAGCCCACTCAAACAGTTGCAAACGGCCTAAAGCCTTATGGAATGGTGTATGAACTTATAAAGGCAGGCATACCTGTCGATTGGGCAATTGAACCTTCTAAAGCTAAAGATGGTATTGATTTTAATGCTGTTACTTCTGCCAATGGGAATAAAGCTTATAAAGGTGGTTCTTTTATCATCGATGCAGCAAATATTTCTGCTGCAAATACAATAATTACCAAATGGAAAGCTCTGAGTGTGGTAGTTGATGGTCCTACAACAATCAGCTTAACTGCACCGGTATATAAAACGTTAACGATCTGGCCTAGAGCATTTTTGGATGCACAGAATGATCCACTAATTACACCCTATTACAATAATGCCGGTGTTCCAATAAATTCCTATGTATTAAATTCAGATCCTACAATGTTGCCGCAATGCGGAAGTGCAAACGGTACACAGGATGTGTATATTTTACCTCATGCTGATCCTAATGATCCGAAAGTCTGGTCACCAGCTTATGTGACTGCCCTACAAAATTTCATTAATAATGGTGGGACAATGTGGGCAGGTTGCCATGCAGTAAGCGCAATGGAAAATATCCCAGGTTGTAACTTTTTAAGCAACAACGGATTGGTATTATGGGGTGCACACGGGGATGGTACGCCGCCTTATACTTATCTCAATCCAGCCGATCCAATCATGCAGTTTATTGGAATACTGGATGCCGCTATAACAAATGGTTCTGAGCGAATTTATGTGCCAGGTGCATCTGGATGGAGAGCCTCAACAAAAATTGCTGTTTATGATCCGGGATATACCAATGCAAGTATAACTTATCCAACTAATGCAGGGGTAATAGTCTATGGACCTGCCTTTGGGACAAAAGGGCTAGTCATGTATGAAGCCGGCCATTCACTTAATGGGACAAACCCTGAGGCAGTTGCTGCCCAGCGGGCTTTTTTCAATTTTTTATTGCTTGCCGGTGGACAGCCTCAAGCAAATGTATCCCCTCCAAGCCTTTCAAATCAAACGACAACAATTTGCAGTGGAAACACCTTCTCTATAACCCCATCAGGAGCACCAGCGAACACCACCTATACTTGGACTGCTCCTACTGGCACTGGATTTAGCGGAGGCTCTGCACAAGCAGTTCCTCAAACTGAAATCACTCAAACACTAGATGTTACAACTGCTAGTACAGCAATTGCAATTTATACAATAACTCCAAGAATAGGAGGGTGTATCGGTCCTACATTTACGCTAACAGTAACCATTAGCCCTTCTCCATCACTAACCAGTCCGCTTAATCCATCCAATATTTGCAGCAATACCCAATTCCATTATGAGCCTAGTAGTAATGCAACAAGCACCTTCCCATGGACCAGAGCTGTGGCTGCTGGAATAACCAATTTAGGAACCAGCGGAACTGGCATAATAAATGAAGTGCTTGTCAATTCAACCATAAATCCAATCGCAGTAAATTACCTATACAACTTATTTGCAAATGGTTGTACCACCATTAACACCGTTACCGTTGTTGTTATACCTTCTCCAATTGTAACTGCATCATCTAATGTAAATGCGATCTGCCCCGCAGGATCCATAAATCTTACTTCTACCTCAAACACCCCAAGCCCCCGCGCACCTATTTTATTGGACGAAAATTTTAATGGGACCACAAATTGGACAATCACCCATAAGGATGCAGCATCAACATCAGCAGACTGGACATTAAAACCCGATGGGACTGTCCTGGATGGGAAAACCTTTCATTCAAATGATAATTCTCAATTTATTTTATCGAATAGTTCTGCGGCAAAAGGTGAAACATACCTAGCAAGTCCTGCCATGAACACGGTGGGATATAAATCGCTTTCATTAAGTTTCTGGCATTATTTTCAAGATAATGGGAGAAGCGATGAGTCTTCAATAGAAATATCCTTAGATGGAGCAAGCTGGTCAAAATTAAGTCCTGAAGTCAAGTACACGGCAACACAGGGCTCATCCGCAACCTTTGTGCATGTCACCGTTAATTTGAGTACATACATAAACAAACCCATATTTTATATCCGATTTAAGTACAAATTTGATACTGATAAATATTGGGCTATAGACAATATAACACTGAGTGGCGAATCCTACTATCCTAGTCCAACCTGGACTTCTATTCCTGTGGGATTTACTTCTACAGCGGTAAATCCGACCAATATAAAACCAACTCAAGCGACACAATACACTGTTACCTACAAAGATCCAGGAACAAATTGTAATGGCAGTGCTTCCGTAAGTATTAGCATTTATCCCACACTAGTTCCAGGTGCACATAATACGGACGCCTTAACTGAATGCGCCGGATACAATCCTGCTGAATTAAGTTTCACAACAGCGATAACGGGTGGAAAATCCCCATACAACTACCAGTGGAAACTGAATAATGGAAATATCGGAACAAATTCGCCAACCTATGATTCACCTCCGTTAACCCTTGCGGGAAGTTATAGTTTTAATTGCGTCGTAACTGATGGCTGTGGGTCAACTTTCACTACCTCACCCAAGGTGATCACCATTGTACCCGATCCTTCAATTTTAATTTCGGGAAATTCTTCCGTATGCCTGAATGGAAACCTTACACTAACGGCTAATATAACCAATGGAACAGGAAATTATAATTACCAATGGAGGTCAAGCAATTCCCTATCAGGAACCTATACTGATATTATCGGTGCTGCCAGTGTTGCCTATAATCCGCCAACTTCAATCCCAGGAACCTATTATTACCAAGTGTTTCTTAATCCCTCCCACGGGGAATGTAACCAAACGACTTCAGCCGGATTTACCCTAACAGTCAATCCCAAACCAACCTGCTACATCACCGGGTCTGACGGCCCATTGGCCACTTCTTCGACAGGAAATATTTACTTAGCACCTGCTGGCATGAGTGCCTATGCGTGGAGCATTGCTGGAAACTATGCCAGTATTTCTGGCGTTACATCCTCGACTGCAACCATCACTACTGGGATAACTAACAATGCCCCTTTCACGCTTAATTTAACGATTACCGATGCCAATGGCTGCAGTTCAACCTGTTCCAAAACAGTGACGGTTAACGATAAACAGCCACCAACCTTTACTCCACCAGGTCCCCTGTCATTTTGTGTAGAGAATATTTTCTCGGCCGAATATTTAACCACCGGCATAAAGATTAATCCAGATCCTGACTATTACCTTTTTAAGCATGGAGACACTAGCCTTGACTTAAACCCAGCCACATTCAACGATAATTGTTGCGCCCTTCCAAATGATCAGTTTACAATACGCTGGGAAATTGTTTTCAGTTCTGGCGAAACAACCATCACAGGCGTTGGCCAACCCTCGGCTTATGTCATAAGCGGCATTCCAGCAGACTTCAAGATCTGGGGCGATGGGATAACATTCGCCACGCGCATTCATAGGATTAGATACTGGCTTAAAGACTGCAATGGGAATGAAACGGTAGTGCCAGTTGAGCAAACCATTACCATCAAACCACGACCAAAATTCATTTAAAATAAAAACCATGAAACAAAACCAAAAAATAATTCGGATAAATCCCGATGCGTTGCAATTCAACCATAAGCTTTTATCATGAAAAAGCAAATCTTTATTCTCGTATTAACACTTCTTGGAATTAGTTTTAGTTCAGTTTATGGACAAAAAGCAGTTAAAGGATCAGCTCCAAATGCGACTGCAGGGTGCACAGATGATGCCTTACACCCAATGGCGGGAAAATCATACAACTATTCAGCCCTTGTTAACCCCACTGGAGGAAACTTTATTTGGTGGGCCACTAAAGATCAAAATTTCATTACCACAACAGGTGGTGTTGCCACCAATAATTCTGCAGGAAGGCTAACTGTAGGTGTAGGAACTGGTCTTACTGCTGCAGGAAGCAATTACGGAGTATCAGGTGCCACACCTAGTGTTGATATCACCTGGTCATCAACAACCCTTGCTAATACCGCATACAAAGGAACTGGCACCAAAACTCCAACATTTGTGGTAGTCCAATACGATGCACCTTCATCAGGTTGTTCCAATAATTTAAAAGTCTATGAACTTGATCCTAAGAATGGATTTATAGTAGATATTCTGAATCTGAATAATACAACCAAATCTCCGGCAGCATATGGAGTCAATGAGTCACAATGTATCGATAAAGTTTCTAAAGCGACTTATAATGCGGGAGCTATGGTATATGAATATGGTACAAATATTTTCTATTACGAAGTTGTGGCAGCTAATTTTTCAGAATCATGGAAACCAACTTTGGTATTGTCTGGCTTAGATGCTGTTCAAACATCTTTAATTGAATGGACCTATGATAAAACTTTGGCAACTGGATGGCAGACCTACACCGCGGGGTCAACTACCGTTGAAACGGATGCCACTGATACTTCAACAGGAGTTTCTATTTATGTTAGAGTAACTGTCACAAATAACAATTTTGAAGGTAAAGCAGACGAAACTATCGTTCTTGCCTTGGATGGCCAAAATAAAGATGGTGAATGGGATATCAAAAATTCAGACTGTTCAAATACTAGTGATGCTGACCAAGACGACAAAGCAACTCAAGTGTTAAAAGCACGTCCAGAGATCACTGGAGGAACAACTTCAACAATTGTAACTAATGTAAATCTAATCCCTGGCAACGAGAAGTAAATCATTCGGTTATTCACCCATTATTTGCTTTTTCAAAATATCATCCTCTCCCCGGTCATGTACGAGCATGGCCGGAGGGTGGGATTGAAAAATTTAGAAAGCAAAAAGAAGCCCTTGACAACGAAATAGCCAAATGGCTGTTGAGGATTAAGTTATTAACTGAAAAATTAAAACATGCGAAATGAAAATAGTTCTCTCGGGGCAGCACCGAATCAAGGTGCTCACTTGCAAAAACGCTAGAGGCGATTTACATAGCCCCTATCCAAAAATAAGCTTGTATTCTTGCTGGTTCCTAAAATGTCATGATGATCTCTGACTTATCCTGCTCAAACAGTATATGTCGGAGTTTTTTGTTTTAGACTGAAAATTAGCTAGGCGCTAATGTCTTGCTAATTAGATTATTACAAAATATTATCATGGTAAAAAATAAAGCCGGCCCAAGGCGTAGAAACGTGCGAGGTAGTCCGAACTGGGAAATAACCCTTCGACTTACCGCTCAACTATTTCGTTATGCCCAAATAAACACAATCTGTAAAACACTATTAATAAGCAGATTACTCATGAATAATTCATGAAATAGGGGAAGTATATGAATAAACAAACGCTATCATAAAAGCCAGTCTCAAAAATTAATGCGTTAAAATGAGATCACTTTTGTCCATAACACGTTACATCGCATCTGCACTATTTGTGTTGATGATGATGGCTTTGGCTCCTGCCAAGGCTCAGACGGGTGTGAACGTAAGTGACACTACCTCGCTCAGTATCGTTGAGGTACCTGGAGATACCTATCTATGGGAGCTCTACAGCGATCCAACAGTTGACTTCGCCCTTAACGCAGGAAACTGCCCCACCTCAGAGGCCGATTTCGTGGGTGGAAACAGTGGAGCGACGGTTCGAATAAAATGGATAAAAACGGGGACTTACTTCTTTAAGGTAACCGCAATCAATGGTTCAGGATGTACAAACAACCTGAAAATTGGACAGATAACAGTGGTAGAATCTATTCCTACGGCCACAATATCACCACCTACCGAAATATGTCGTGGCGATTCCGCTACACTAAATATAAACTTGAAAGGCACGCCTCCTTGGGATATCACCCTAACTGATGGGACCACCATCTGGACAAAGAGTGGAATAGGAACAACGCCTTTCCAATGGAGAATAGGTCCAAAAGAAACAACAAAATACTGGATTACTCAGGTAAAGGATCAGTCGAAAACGAATCTGATCCCATCTGAACCTGTCGAGCTTAAGGTTAATCCAAAACCGAAGAGTTCAAAAATATATTGGATTAAACCATAAGAAAAAATAGATGAGAGCGCTCAAATTAAGCATATTATCAATGATCTTGTTCGCTGCAATTCACGCAGCTGGGCAAAGCTCTGTCATTGATAAGGTGTGCATGGGCACTCAACGGCATTACCGCATCGATGGAGAACCAAACTCTACCTATCTATGGCAACTGGCTGACTCGTTAGGCAATTCAATAACCTTAACCAATCCATCAGGCACTTCGTTTACCGCGACAGATTCCATTTCTGGATTACCAACGGTAGGAAGCGAACAAATTGTCACCTGGAATTCACCAGGCAACTATACTCTAAAAGCCATCCAATATTCATCCGCTGGATGCGATACAATTCAACAAGCCGACATACGAGTGGCTATGCCGCCAACGACATTTGCTGGAGATACGTTGATCAGTTGTCCAGATTCGCCTGTGGCATTAAATAAAGCAACCGCGCAGAATTACAGCACCTTGGCGTGGACCAGTTCAGGCGACGGAATATTTGATGATCCTTCAGTGCTACATCCTAATTATACAGCTGGTCCATCAGATCGAAGTGTTGGAAATGTAATACTCACACTAACGGCGCAACCTGAGACTGCAAACGAAATATGCGGTGTGTCACAAAGTGCAGTATTCTTGACCTTCAAAAATCAAATCGCCTTGATTACCATTGGTGCCGATCAAACAACTGTCACGACTGGAACAACAGTCAACTTCACTGCCACACCAATCAATGGCGGAGCTACTCCGATCTATCAATGGCAAGTTAATGGATTGAACGTAGGCTCTAACAGTCCAAACTACTCCTATGCTCCAGCCAATAGCGATTCGATAAGGGTCGTAATGACCTCTTCAGAAATCTGCATTGCCGGTTCGAATGCAACATCAAATTCGATATCCATTAAAGTTGAAAAGGCACTTGAAGCCTCCGTAACAATTACGGACGATCAAAATAATGTCTGCTCCGGCACTCTAATTTCATTTACAGCCATTCCAATCCATGGAGGAGCTTCTCCAAACTATCATTGGAAGGTCAATGGATTGGCTGCTGGAACCGATGCGCCAAACTTTACATATACTCCAAATAATGGAGATACTATTCGTGTGATTATGGCCGTTGCCGAGACTGGAATTATTGGTAGTCCAGCGACATCAAATGCTATTATAATCCAATCGAATGCCATTAAAACGCCAACCTTTGCGCCCATTGAACAACTCATCCTAAACAGTACAGCGCCAAACTTACCTACAACCTCACAAAATGGAATTACTGGTACCTGGAACCCTTCGGTAATCAATACCGCTGTAGCTGGAAAAACAGATTATTCGTTTACGCCTGATGAAGGGCAATGCGCCTTAACAACCAAGATAACGATTGAGATTATTTCGAAAATCACCCCCCTCTTTAGCCTTGCAGATCGGATTTGTCAAAATAGCATCGCGCCAACTCTTCCAAGCACCTCCACAAATGGCGTTCGGGGAACTTGGAATCCAACTTCGATAAACACGGCTCAACCGGGCTTAATTATCGCTATTTTCACCCCCGACAATGAACTCAATGCAGTACCGATTGCCCTTGAGATCAATATAACAGCCCAAATAACCCCAACATTTAGTCCGATTGCATCGCTATGCAAAAACGCAGTCGCACCAAGTCTGCCATTTACCTCTTTAAATGGAATAATTGGCTCTTGGAGTCCAACAACGATTTCAACGACCACAGTAGGAATCACTAATTATACGTTCACCCCAGACGAAGGTCAATGTGGCGCAAGTACAAGTTTAGCGATAGAAATTACTGATTTAATACCTCCAATATTTACATTTGACAAAGTAATATGTCAAAATAGTACACCTCCAACTTTACCTTTAACATCCACGAATGGAATACGCGGAAACTGGAGCCCTTCAGTAATCAATACCGCTGCATCTGGAAGCGCAACTTATACCTTTACGCCTAATGGAGGTCAATGTGCAGCGGCAATCGAAGTAATCGTGGAAATCCATAATCCTACAGCACCAATATTCGCGCCAATACCAGCTATATGCCAAAATAGTACCGCCGCTCATTTGCCTTCGACCTCCACAAATGGAATACATGGAAGTTGGTCACCTATAATTATTAATACATCCACACCCGGAACCTCGAACTACATCTTTACACCAGACGTGAATTCCTGTGCTACGACAGTCATACTTCCAATTACCATTATTGGACCTACAACGCCTACTTTTGATCCTATCGAACCGATTTGCCAGAATACCACAGCATTGACTCTGCCAACGCAATCGACCAATTCACCTTCGATAGCTGGAACCTGGATCCCTTCATCAATCAGCACTTCACTAGTAGGCCAATCAACATACACCTTTAGTCCAACTGCTGGATCTTGCGCTTTGCAAGCAGATATTCAAATAACTATCAAGAAACCTGTCACTCCAACTTTTGCTCAACTCGGACCTTACATTCAAAATGATCTGCCACAAGAATTAGTCGTAAATTCAATAAACGGAATTAGCGGAGCCTGGAGCCCAGCTAAAATAAGTACAACCACAGCAGGCGAGGCTACATACACCTTCACGCCTGCTGCAAACAGTTGCGCCACAACAGCTGCAATGACCATTCGGACCGATATTCAGGCTGTGATATCCGAGGTCGATTCGTTGCCTAAATCGAAGATTTTGCAAATTGGTTCTTGTTCGCAAGTATATCTGGACGCTTCAAAATCAGCAGGGAATAGTCTTGCTTATCAATGGGCAATCTTGGATGCAGGTGGAAGTCTAAGCTCCCTAACAGGTATTCGATCAACCTTCAAAATCAATTCAGACTACCAAGGAAGACTCCCTGCATTGTTTAGAGTTCGGTTGACTATTGCCGATCAACGAGGCTTTACCAGCAGCGACACCTTAACCATTCAAGTGAATGAGTTGCCGAGGGCAGAAGTTACCTCAAATGGAACTCTAAGTAAAGATGGAAGCATGGTTGTCGATGGCACCTTATCGAAAGGGGACAAGCTCTCGTATCAGTGGTCTACAGCTGTGGGCGATATCATTGGTGCCAAAGACAAGCCAACGGTGCAATGTTTTGGAGCTGGACTCTATCGATTGATAGTCACAGATCGTTATGGTTGTCAGAACGTCAAAGATTTTAATTTTCCGCTTGAGCTCTATCACATCGAAGCAAATGCAGACCACTACAGAATGACATGGGCGCAAGACTCCATACTTCAGGTATTAGACAATGACATTTCCACCGTAGCATTTAGCTCCATTCGAATTATTAATCCTCCTATGCTTGGGAATGCTAGCCTCAACGCTGACCTAACGATCAGTTATAAACCAACAACTAAAAAGCCGGGGCATGATCAGTTTGCATACGAAGTTTGCAACATCGCTAATATTTGTGATTCCACGCTAGTAAGCATTGATATATCAGATAGTCCAATATCATTTCCAGAGGGATTTTCACCCAATGGTGACGGAGCGAATGACTTATTCATAATCAAAGGGCTTTTGAATTATCCTAAATCGGAACTTTATGTCTTCAACCGTTCGGGACAAAAGGTTTATGAGAATCTTGATTATCAAAATAACTGGGATGGCAGAATGGTCAATCAGCAGCTGGTGCCAACGGGGACTTACTATTACATTCTCAAACTTGGGATTACAAATCGAATCATTAAGTCTTATATCTACATAGGATATTGAGATATTTTTCTCCGATGGATAAGTGCGTAGCAGCACCCTTGTTTATCGAAAATAAGAGATTGAACTATATATTTATTAGAGTCACAAAAAAAGGCTGCTCCCCATGGGAACAGCCTTTTTAAAATTTTAACCTAATTCACTAATAAGGGAATCCAGTACCTTGCAATAACCACATTCTTGAGTAAGGGTGGTCTTTGCTTTGTCCCGTTGGAACGTATGATGTTACTTCTAGCTTAGCTACGGCTGCACTATAGTTAACCAAGTACTTTGGATCTAATCCAGGTTCTGGATACATAAAACGAGTTGGCAATGCTGCGCCGTATTGAGTTACAGGACCTGTTACGAGCTTAGGATAGCCTGTAGCTCTCCAAGAGAACCACGACTCTACATTAAGCCATAGTGCAACCCATTTCTGTCCACCAATGCGCTCAAGTTTATTCGAAGCAGCAGCATAGTTAACTTGTGGATTACTGTAGAACGTTGCAAAACTATAACCATTCGCACCATCGGTGATACCCCACCTTTTCATAGAAGCACCAATCGCATTTTTGTAATGTGTTTCTGGATCTGTTGTAGTGAAACCACCGCGCAAAGCCGCTTCCGCAAGCAAGAACTCAACTTCACTATAGCCCATTAAGTCCATACGAATGTAAGTCTCGGTATTTAAACGATAACGACCATGTAAGAACGAAACCCAAGGTCTTTTCTCTGGGTTATCGGGGATAGGTAAAGATGCTGTTCCTCTATTGTAGTTACCTAAGTCAATAACCGCAAGACCTTGTGGTAATCCAACGAATAAAGTTGTATCCAACGCAAAGTTTGTTGTTGTGGCATAAGTAACTGACTGAGATTCACCGTAAGGATTGGTATAGGTTTTCGCACCTGATACAGTAGCGTCCCATTTAGAAGTTACTGGTAACACCCAACGATACAAACGTGGATCTTTCTTCAATTTCAATGAATCCACAATTGTTTTACAAGGCTTAGTTGTGAAGTTAGGATTTGCAGTATTTAGCAATCCACCTGAATAAGAGTTTGCAGCAGCAACACCAAGGTAGCTAACAAAAGCTTCATCGGTAGAGGCAGCAATTGCATTGGCTGATCCAGCGTTAAACTCAGCTGCGATATCAACGCCTAGAGCTGACATTTCAGTTTTCTTATTGATCAAGCGCATGGCATAACGCATTCTTAATGAATTGGTAAACTTACGCCATTTTGTAGCATCACCTTTGTACATCAAATCAGCATTTGCATCAATCTTATAGTTTACAATACTTGCATCTCCTAAGATCGCATCAGCGGCTTTTAGGTCAGCAAGAATACCTTTGTAAACAAGCTTTTGGTCATCATACTTAGAATAGTAAATACCATCAGAAGCAGCCATACTCTCAGAGTAAGGGATGTCACCATATAAGTCGGCAAGAATTCCATAATTGAATGCTCTTAGTGTAAGAGAAATTGCTTCAAATAATTTATTCTTGTCAACCAATGACTTATCATGAATAATCTTAATATTCCTTAAATAGTCATATTGACCAGCCCAAGAAGGACGAGTCCACGCCATTTGATTAATACTACCAGCACCCTGATTGGTTCCATTCTGATTGTATTGCATCGCACCAGAAATATCAGATCCAACATCTGCTAATGCTGCGTATGATTTTGCAGTACCAACGAGCACGTATGTTAGAATAAAGTTAGAAGAGACACTTTCTGGATTGTTTGGGCTCACATTGACCTTTGTTAAATCCAGACATGAAGTCAGCTGGAATAATAAGGTTAGAGCAATAACTATATTTATTTTGATTGTTTTCATCGTTTATCTCTTTTAAAAATCAAAGTTTAATTTAAATCCTACAGAACCGGTCCAAGGCATCATGTTGTAATATTCAACACCTTGTGTCCATGCTCCACCATTTGCTTTGTAGGCTCTTTCAGGATCGATATGTACACCAGCTTTGGTCCATTCAAAGATGTTAGTAGCAACAGCTGAGATCGATGCATTTTGGATACTAATTGAGTGCATCAATTTCTTAGGCAAACGATAGGTTAAAGCGATTTCTCTAACTTTAACATAAGTAGAGCTGTAGATATTACGGTTCGTAAATGGTCTGTTTGCAGCCTGGTTCGCGTTGAATGGATCCAACCATACTGTTCCAGCACCAGCGGCACCTAAGTTTTCAACATATGACTTAACGCCACCTACTACAACCTCACGTACTCCAGGGTTAAAACTGGCATCCGCAAAACGGGCTAATGGCACTCCACTTGCAGGAACTGGCCAAGCAAATCCGCCCAATTCAGGAAGACGACCTCCAACCCAGTTGCCAAAGTACTTGTCTGGATTAGCCTTGATCTGAGCGACAATGTCTGAATTCTTATCATACGCAGCACCACCTAAAGAATTATCTGGATTCACACCATTGTTGTTCATAAACATACGAGTGATCGAGAAGAATTGACCACCTTGGTTCCACTCAATATTAGCATACAGAGAGAACGCTTTATAAGTAAAGGTTGGCTGAAACGCTAACACAAAATCTTGGTTTGAGTTTCCAACTTTAACAATGTGAGTAGGATCAGTATCTGTTTGGTATTTACCAGCAGAAGAAATAATAGGATAGTTATAATATGGAGAAGTAGTATCTGTAACCTTTAACATCGGTTTCATATAGATATCTCCAATTAAACCACCTTCATAAGTACGCCAGATTCCGTTTTCTGTTGAATAGAAATCAACATTCTTAATACCTTCAGCTAGTTGTTTTAAATAGGTACGGTTTCTTGTTAAATTGAAATTCATATCCCATTTGAAATCCTTAGTAAGTATTGGAGTAGTGTTTAAACCAAATTCCCAACCTTTACTTTCGATAAGACCGGTATTAATTTGTTTATTGGTCGCACCTGACTCAACAGGTAAAGAGATGTTAAGTACTTGGTTTCTATTCTGAACAATGTAGTAAGTTCCTTCGATACCTATACGATTGTTGAAGAATTTAAAGTCAGCACCAATCTCTTTCGACATGGCTTGTTCTGGTTTAAGTGTGCTATTTTTCAAGGTTCCACTCATATACATCTGTTTTGCAGTTCCCCAGTCATTACCTAATGAGAAATACTGATTCAGTGTATACGGATTCGTATCGCTACCAACCTGAGCTACACCTGCACGAACTTTAGAATAAGAGACCCATTTAGGCATCGTAAACATTTCCGAAGGGAGTATGCTTAAAGATGCAGATGGGTAGAAATAAGACCTGTTCGCTTTAGGTAATGTACTTGACCAGTCGTTACGAGCGGTTAAATCAACATAAGCCATCCCTTTGTAATCAATTGAAGCCATACCATATACACTAAAAATCGCCTTTTGTGACCAAGAACTATTATAAGTTACCTGACCCGGAATACCATTCGAGATTGTATATAGTCCAGGGATCACAAGTCCTGCAGCAAGATCTTCTACATATTTACTATAGGTATACATTCTATTTGCAGCTACAAAAGCATTAATACCCCAGTCTGAATTGATCTTCTTTTTGTAAGAAAGATTGGCTTCTAGGTTGGTCTCTTTGCGATACATATCTACCACATCGTAACCTCCTGTCAACTGACCATAAGTACTAAAAGCTTTTTTAGACTCGCGCCCTTCCGTGTAAGCATCTCTAGTAAAACGACCCATCAAGCTCAATTCTTTGGTGATTTCCCAATCCATTTGAACTTTGCTTATTAATCGATCTCTTTTAAATGCATTTGTATTTTCGTTAGCAACGAAGTAAGCATTGTTCTGTTTAGCCGCATTCGAACGTTGAGTAACGCCCTCTAATCCTGGCATCCAGTATTGCTTTAAATCATTGATGTTTACCTGAGCACCTTTTTCGTACAAACTACGAATCACATCATTACGGTCGTCACCATTGATATTCGGACGGTTGCCTGAACCTGTTTCATTCCAGTTAATGTTTGCAGTTACAGATACTTTATCTGACAACTTGTACATAGTATTCAAATTGATAGTGCTTCTAGTCATATCAGTATTTGGAATCATACCAGTATTTCTCATATCACCAACTGAAAGTCTAAAGTATCCTTTGTCGCTACTACCATTAACAGAAACGTTGTTGGTATAAGTCGAACCAGTACGCATGAAATCTTGAATACGATTCTTATACGAAACTAAAGGTTTTGCAATACCGGCGGTATTCCATTGAGCCCACATCTCTCCTTTATCAAGCTGAGATCCCCAAGTTTCATTGTCACCTTCACTGAAGAGGTGAGCACCCGCTTTACCAGTACCAAACTGTGATTGGTATGGATAGTAATCGTAAGGTTTATCAAATACAACAGAAGAATTAACAGAAACGCCAATTCCCTTATTCCCTTTTGCACTCGCCTTGGTGGTAATTAAGATCACACCATTACCGGCACGTGAGCCATAAAGAGCGGCAGCACTTGCACCTTTTAGAACGGATACAGACTCTACGTCATCGGGATTTAAATCCGAGATCGCATTTCCTAAATCGGCTCCTTGATAGTAGTTATTTACGTTGTTCGCTACTGGAACTCCATCAATCACAAAAAGTGGCTGATTGTCATTACTCAATGACTTCGCACCACGAATAATGATGTTAACAGAAGAACCTACAGTACCGTCCATTTGTGAAATACGCACACCAGAAACTTTTCCTTGAAGAGAGTTCAGAACGTTTGTCTGAGGTGTCGCAGTCAACAAATCACCTTTCACCTCACCTACAGAGTAACCAAGTGCTTTTTTCTCTCTCTTAATTCCCAATGCAGTAATTACAACATCAGCAACCTCGATTGTTTCCATCTGCATTACTACAGATAAAGCACTTTTACCGCCGCGGTTAAGCTCTTGCGTTTTCATTCCAATGAATGAAAATTGCAATGTCGCATTGTCCGCAATTCCAGTTAAAGAAAAATCACCATTCATGTCAGTTAAGGTTCCGGTAGTTGTACCTTTTACCACAACTGTAACACCAGGTAGCGTTAATCCACTCTGGTCAGTAACTTTTCCTGTAACCTTCTTCGCCTGCTGTGCAGCCGCTGGAGCCGCCTCTGCTGGCATCAGAACAATGTGACGATCGATGATTTCGTACATCACATCTCTGTTCGAAAATACCTGAGCAAGGATTACATCAACAGTTTTCTCTTCTGCAGCAACATCAACTTTTCTCGTTACATCGATCTTGTTGTTGTCATACATAAAAGAGAATTCCGATTGATTCTCGATTTGTTGAAGTACAGCTTTTACCTCAACCCCTTTTAGGTTCATGGTCATTTTTGTGTTCTGCGCATAAGTAGCCGCAAAACTGCTTAATAGACCGCTAAAGCAAACCATTACAATGGTTAGTTTCATAGTCATAAGAATTTTAATGATCGGGAGCTTAAACAAATGCCGGCCCTCACATTGGTCGTTTTTTTTCATACTCTTTTACAGTTTAAGTTGCATCTTAATTATCATGCATAAACGCCAATAAATGCATAATAAGATGCGGATAAATAATTAATAATTAATTTAATCTTACAAGTTTCCCACTTTGGCAAGCCTGTATCTTTTTCGACTTAAAATTCAATGCATAGGCAAAATAATTTCAGGTTTAGTACTAGTTAGCATATTTAATTGTTACATTCTTTCCATCTATTTTATAGTCAAGTGGGGTAATCACTTGCAATAATTTTAATAACTCGGTGAGTGATTCAGTCTTCACCTTAAACGTATAGTTATGTCTCCGTTTCATCTTTTCTTCAATCTTAATCGATACCCCATACCAGCGCTCTAAATACCGGATCCCCTCTTCGAAAGGAATACCGTCAAAAATAAGTTCATTATTTTTCCATGCCGTAACAACATCAACCTTTGCATCTTTTAAAACAACCTCCTTTGTATTCCCAAAAACTGTCGCTTGCTCACCCTTTAAAAGATTCGCGAGTTGCGCACCATCTTTAATCACTCCAACATTCCCATGCTCAACAGTTACCTCTAATTTTTTCTCTTCTTTATAACTCTTCACGTTAAAGGCAGTGCCATAAACTTCTACAAAAGATCCTCCCGCCTTCACACGAAACATCCTTGTTTTATCCTTCTTGACATCAAAATAAGCTTCACCTTCAATCTCAACATCCCTTATTTGAGCATTAAAACTGGTTTTATATTTAAACGTGGAGCCCGAATTAAGCCAAACGCTAGAGCCATCAGGCAAGACAATCATCGATTTCTGGCCTTCGGGGACAATAACAGTCGCATATTGATTTAAAAACTCAGTAGAGACTTTATTCTTTTCAGCAGTTAAATAATGAAACCCTACCCCGATGAGAAAAAATAGAACGGCGGCCGCTGTAAGCTTTGTATATTTATTAATCCATGAGAAACGGGGAGTAGGAGCAGAAATTTTAGTCAAAATTTTCGACCAGCCTGCAACTTTATCTGGATTTACAAGCTCCACATTCGGAGAAGATAAGGCATAGGCAGACCACAATTCAGCATAGAAATTTTGATTCTCAAGACTCTCGTTAACCCATCTGCTTAACTGCAGTGACTCTTCAAAAGAGGCTTTGCCTTTAAATTCCCTGATAATAAGATCTTTGTAATTTAGTTCAGTCATTTGAATATACCCTATTTAATTATAAGTCACTTTAGTAGGCCAGACCCCCCAAAGGATGATCAATTATTTTGTGATTGTGAGTAAATTTGGTGGTAATTTTTGGATTGAATCCAAATAAAAAGTAGTTATTCTTCTAAAATCGCACCTTAAAATTGGCTTAAAAGACCAATCGTAATCAGGGCAAAAATTTCCTTGTAGTAAGGGACAAGCTGCTGTCTTAATTTCTTGATTGCGATGGTCATCTGATTTTCAACAGTCTTCTCAGCAATGTCCATCTTTAGAGCAATTTCTCGAATAGATAAATCTTCCTCTTTATGAAGTCGATAGACTTCGCGACATCTCGGTGGCAACTTTGCGATTGCTCCATTTACATAACGCGAAATATTCTGGAAATCAAGTTTAGTATCTTCAGGAGTCGTATAACGCTCATGGCTTAAAACCACTTCGTGACTAATTATCTGATGACTCTTTTCTGACCTAATATAGTTGAGATATCTATTCCGAGAAGCGCTTAAAAGATATGACTTAACAGAAAATTCAATCTTAATCTCAGCTCTTTTTTCCCAGAAATAGACAAATATATCCTGGACAATATCTTCAGAAGCCGTTTTATCGTGGAGATAAAGGTTGACGAAGTTGCATAGATCTTCATAATACTTATCAAAGAAAAACCGCAAAGCATGATGATCCCCATCTGCCATGCGCTGGAAAATGAAAAGCTCTTCAGAAAGATTTATGTGTTTAGTTTGGTCCAAATTCATCTCTAATTTAGATGTAATTTGCACGAAATATAATAAAAAAATTGTCGAAAAACCATCTTGAAATGATTTAAAAAATTTAACAATCGCTTTCCAATTGTTAAAAATCAATAAAATCAAGGGGTGGCATAAGTTCGTCCAAATATTTGCTACTTAGAAAATTGAATCCTACTTTAGCCAGAATTAAGTGATAATTGTAATCAGACTGATTTAATTCATGTTACTGAATAACCTAAAAAATGGAGTAATTGAGGCAGGATGCGACGAAGCAGGTCGGGGATGTTTAGTCGGACCTGTATTTGCAGCTGCGGTTATCTTGCCCGATGATTTTAGGTCAGAGCTACTAACAGACTCAAAAAAGTTAACAGAAAAACAGCGCTATAGCTTAAGGCCCATTATTGAAGCTTCAGCATTAGCATGGGCTATTGGCAGCTATTCCAATGAAGAAATTGATGAAGTCAATATTTTAAATGCATCAATCTTTTCGATGCATCGAGCACTTACTCAACTTAACCTACGTCCAGCTCATATTATTGTGGATGGGAATCGGTTTAAAAGTTTTGAAAACATCGAACATACAACGGTCATAAAAGGGGATGGCAAATATCTGTCGATTGCCGCTGCATCAATCCTAGCCAAGACCTACCGTGATGATTTCATGAATTCGATTAACGAGCAGTATCCAAATTATGGGTGGAGTCAAAATAAGGGCTATCCTACCATGCAGCACCGCGAAGCTATTCAACGTTATGGCATCACCTCCTATCACCGAAAAAGTTTTAAGCTTATCGATCCTCAGCTTTCCCTCGACCTTTAAATTGGGTTCTTAATCGACCTCTAGGCTTTAGAACTTTAAAATGAGCCAATTCCATGGCCTCCAGAATCCACATTTAAATGCGATCCATCTCCTGATTTTTAAAAAATAATTATTAAAATGTTAATAAAACATAAATAGATTATTAAAAATTTAATTATCTTCGCCCATCAAACGAAAATATTACTTAAACTTTCGTGCTTAGAAACTATAGAAAAATGAACCAAGACTCCAACTTAAGCTTAAAAGACGCCTCTATTCCGGAGACCAATAAGGCCAGACAAAAGAAGAAAATATTGATTCTATTGCGGGAAAATGGATGCACTTCGGCTCCAATTCTTAGTCAAAAACTTAAAATTAGTTTGCCGACTTGCATCGTTTTATTAAATGATCTAATAACTGCAGGTTATGTGAAAAATTTTGGCATCGGAGAATCGAAAGGGGGACGCAGACCAAGTTTATATGGATTGCCCGAAGAGCGATACTATGTAATATCATGTGATTTCTTGCGTTTCTCTGCAAGTATGGCCATTCTAGACTCGTACCACAAATTTGTTACTCCGATCGTTGAGATTGACACCCATATTGATGATCCTCAGCTCGTAGATAAGTTATATAATGCAGCCCAACAACTAATAAAAGAAAACAATATACCTGATCTAAAAATATATGGCATCGGAGTTGATATGCCTGGATTGATTAATTCGAAAGCAGGAATCAACTACACCATAAAGGATAAGAGGAAAGCCAATATTGGAAAAGAACTAAGACAGAAGTTCAATAAACTTGTCTATGTCGACAATGATGCACGAATGCACGCGCATGGAGAATTCCATTTTGGGGCAGCAAAAGATTTTAAAGATGCTATCATCATTCACTGGAGTTGGGGTTTAGGACTTGGAATATTTATTAACGGAGAGCTCTGTAATGGGAAAAATGGCTTTGCAGGTGAGTTTTCTCATATTCCAATTGTAGAGAATGGCGAACTTTGCATATGTGGTAAGAGAGGCTGTCTTGAAACGATTGCTTCATCTAACACCATTATCCGAAAGGTAAAAGAAGGGATTGCAAAAAATGAAATATCGTCGGTAATCACCAAATTTAAAAATCAGCCTGAGACCTTAACACCCGAGGATGTCATCAATGCTGCTAGAGAAGGTGA
>JAPLDS010000051.1:0-52109 GCA_026391295.1 Bacteroidia bacterium
AAACCAGGTTTCAAAAATTCCAGGGACATTAGCTTTCAACCAAGTTACCGACATTGTGCTGCCATTTTGCAAGACCACAATAGTTTTAGGATTTGCCTTAAATACAGCCTTTACAAGATCTTCTTGATCCCCAGGCAGATTAAGGTCTGGACGGTCGACGCCCTCTTTTTCTACCGTATCATCGGTGCCCAACACCACAACGGCGACATCTGCATTTCGGGCAGCATCAGCAGCCTCGTTAAATTTATTTTGATCTTGAGGAGCGCCCCAAAGTTTAACCTCCGCATTGTACCATTGTTGAGTATATTCGAGTTTCAGGTCATACTTCTTACCCTTTTCGACCTCAATTTTTGCCACCTCCGAGGATTTATTTCGGTTTATTGTGCGGTCGATCAGTAACCGACCATTGACTGTTAACTTGATTGCATCATCAAATTGCCCACCGATATAATATGGACCTGTGCATGGGGCAATGAATTCGCCCGTCCACCTGATTGAATAGTAGGTAGCTGGTAATCCGGCAATAGGAGCACTTCTGCCAAATTTAAAATCGATAATTGAGTCTATGCGGGTTAGCACAGGCTCGCCCGAACAGTCGACACCTTTAAAATACTCCCCCTTTAATCCATGTTCTCCTGGCTTTCCACCTGCAGGGACCAAATATTCGGATGGGATAACCGGCAACATAATTTTCACATCAGTTCCCTTCACATAATGAACTTTTGTGCTGTCTAGTTTATTCTTAATCCCCTGCAGAGGAGAGATAGCCTCAGAGTGTCCGCCCGTGTAACCACCCAATTGGGCAATTGCAGCGATCGGACCGATCACGGCAATCGATTTAGTTTGCTTCAGATCGAGTGGAAGCAAGTGATTCTCATTCTTAAGCAGTACAATTGTTTTCTGTGCTGCTTCTCGCGCTACGGCCCGATGTTCAGGACTGTCAAGGACCGAATGAGGGATCTTTGTGTATGGCACCCGGTCAGCCGGATCATATAGTCCCAGTTTAAACCGAGGAAGAAGAATCCGAGTTAAAGCGGTATCAATTGCAGCCATTGAAACAAGTCCCATTTTAACAGTCTCAGTCAAATGATCGCGAAAACAATCGCCACACTCAATATCCATCCCCGCATTGATGGCTAAGGCAATTGCTTCTTGAACAGTGGCCACATATTTATGCCCCTCGAAAAGATCTCTAATCCCATTGCAATCCGAGACAATATTTCCTTCATAACCCCATTCACCGCGAAGAATATCGGTTAATAATTTCTTGTTAGATATGCAGGGCACGCCATTCAGTCGATTGTAGGCTGCCATGATCTGCAAAACTTTTCCCTCTTGAACCATCGATTGATATGGTCGAAGATAATATTCATGCAAGAGCTGATCATCCACATCCGACGTTCCGTTATGTCGATCCCACTCTTCGTTGTTGAGTGCAAAATGTTTTGGTCCAGCTGTTGCCTTAAGATAGTTTGGATTGTCACCCTGAAGACCTCGAACAAAGGCTAAACCCAACTGAGAGGTTAAGTATGGATCCTCGCCATAACACTCCTCCGTGCGGCCCCAGCGCGGATCACGAGCCATCTCAATAACTGGAGACCAAAATGTTAAGGTTGCTTTTGGGACATTGCCATTTACTCGAGCCCTGACCTCGTCCGACATGATATCGGCTAGTTTATGGACAATTTTCTTATCCCAGCTTGCTGCCTGAGCAATAGGGACCGGAAAGACTGTTGCCGCTTCACCTTTAGGAACTCCAACGCAATGACCATCACCAGAACTACTCCAAAGAAAACCTGGAATACCTAACCGCTTTATTGGAGAGGAGATACGCGAACTCATCTGTAACAATTTCTCTTCAAGGGTCATCCGCGATAAAAGATCACTAACCCGCGCTTTTGTAGGTTGTGTATAATCGAGGTAAAGTGGCTTTTTGTCCGTTGTTTGTGCATTTATATTTAAACTCTGCAGGCACAAAGTAAAAACGACAATCAAACATGCCAGTCCCTTAGTCTTGTTCTTTTGGGTTAGTTTCATGGGTTTATTCTATTTAGCAGATTTAGTAGGAATGTAGTGATATGATTCGCCCCAGATTAAGACGAGTACCGGGTATTTCGATTTTTTTAGCTCCGCATAATTAAGCTCTAAATATTTATCATCACCCCAATAAGGAAGTCGATCCCATACCGTATGACCCAATTCTAGTTCATGACCTGGCACCACCAGTTTTGGATTGAAACCTCGCGCAATGCGTGAGATATCCATGGTCCAAGCATTGGGCATTAGGATGTCAACTTTATGATTCTTGTATACCTGATCCATCCATTCAAAGTCAATCATCATCTCCCCTTCGTTGATCTCGTCACCAGTATGAACGACAGAAATACCCTCTGGGGTAGTGACTAGCGATACATTATTATCGGCTGAATGCAGTTGATGACCCGGATAAATAATGGTGTCAAGCACCTTCCCGTTCAAGAGTTTTAGTTTCTGGTTCTTCTCAGCGACACGCTCTAAATGCGTAATCTGAGCAAAGATTGGGTCGTCTTTCCAAACCTCTTCTGGCGCCACCACTGGTTTCCCCGCTTGAATAAATCGACTAGCGACTTCTTTATCGGCATGATCGCCATGCTTATGACTAATAAACAAGGCATCGCATTGGCTAATAATTCGATTCATTTCACCATCAGAAAGGGCAAAATCAGCGGAACGCGATGAGGCACCACGAACTAAATCAAAGGCCAGGGTAACACCTTTGGTGCGAATGATAAAGCCCATGTTGTAGACTTTCCAAATCATTGCACCTTTAGTCACCTTAACCTCTTCAAGTTCTTTAATGACTTTGGCCGACTGGCTATGAAAAAATTGCTGTGGAGGAAGTCTGAAGGCTGCAAATTTTTCATGAAAAACAGCATCCATAAGCAGTTTTGCAGTCGTTCGTTCTCGACCGTCATGGATTACGGGAGGATATTTAGCGAGGATGGACTGAATGGTATCCAAGAAAACTTTCGCCTGCCGATCTAAGTAATCATTGTCTTTTTGGCTAATCTGAGGATCAGGAATGCCTCCAGATTTATCTTTCGACATCTGCTGACCAGTAACTTGCTGAAAGAACAGCAATCCAAAAACTAAAAAATATAGATACTTAGCTCGCATAGGGAAAAATTATTTCTTATGTTGACTTAGCTCTTCCATGGCAAAATTAGGATAGAGCACATCGTGTACTTTTTCAACCGTAATATATTTTAGAAGATTAAAAGAGGCATTCAATTTAATGTCCTTAGAGGAGGCACCAATACGAACTTGATAATCGCCCTTGTCTGCGATCCATGCACTAACTCCGCTGCGGAATGATGCTAGCAATCGAGAATTCAGGACAAAGAACAAAGTCTGGCTCTCACCTGGTTTTAACAACTTCGTCTTTGCAAACCCTTTAAGTTCTTGAACTGGTTTCTCAAGATCCTGAGAAGGGGCCGAAAGATAAAGCTGCACGACCTCTTTACCGGCTACTTGTCCGCTATTTTTCACGGTAACGCTTACCGTAATCGGACGCACATACGTTGAGCTGCTTAAGGTTATGTTACTATATTCAAACGTGGTATAAGATAGTCCGTAACCAAACTCATACGATGTAGGCACTTTAAAAGTGTCGTAATAACGGTAGCCGACATAGATGCCTTCTTTGTAAAATGAGTTCACTGGGTTGTCAGCTGGCTCTCCAGGGAAGGTTGATGCTGAAGGGACATCGCCATATTTAATTGGGAATGAATCAGGCAGTTTACCCGATGGATTAACAGCGCCTTTAAGCACATCAGTAATGGCATCACCACCCTCTTGTCCAGGCTGCCATGCCAATAGAATAGCATCAGGCATGTTTTTCCAGCTTGCTGTCTCACAAACACCGCCTACATTTAAGACCACCACAACTTTTTTACCAGCTTCGTGATAGACATCGCAAACATTTTTAACCAGTTCAATCTCACCCTTTGTAGTTGGGATATAGCCATTTTCGTAATTTTCGCCTCCGGTACGACCGAGTGTGATCACAGCCACATCCGTTAAGGCCACTTGTTTTTTAATATCCTCGATAGTCATGGGCATCTCCTCATGAAAAGGGATTAGCCGCTTCTTAAAATGACCAGGTGCTTTATTCGTCTTTACTCCATTATCGGCAAGCATTTTAGGGGTCATGAAATAATCAGGAACAAGATTATTTTCCATGATCGAAGCATTAAAAGCGGTATACGAATCTTCCAACTCTTTAATCACCTTAAAACCAGCATTTTTTAATCCATCGTTCACAGAAGTGGCATATTTATTACTGCGAATACCGCCACTGCCTGTTCCGGCCTCAATTAAATAATAGGATATCTTACCAAAGACAGCCACATTCTTAACAGCATTAAATGGAAGGGCTTGTTTCTCATTTTTCAATAAGACCAACCCTTCGCCAGCCGCTTCACGGGCTAGTTTGGCATGAGCTGCCAAGTCAGGTTTAAATGTAGGAACATACCCTTTAGCTCGAGGAGCATCTAACTTCTGCTGTAAGTTATAGACGAGATTCCGATTCAACATAGATTCGTCTAACGACTTATCTTTCAAGGCAGCGGTAAGTTCTTTAACCTCATCTTTACTTCCACCCATCAGCATATTATTCCCCGCTCGCACTTTAGCGACCGCACTTCCATAGCCATCAAAATCAGTCATATAAACACCTTTAAAGCCCCACTCTTTGCGGACAACATCAAGTAATAACTCAGGATACTCAGCGGTATAAAAACCATTCACTTTATTATAAGAGGTCATGATTCCTTTTGGATTTCCTTCGCGCACGGCAATCTCAAAACCTTTCAGGTAGATCTCGCGCAAGGCACGCTGACTGATCACGGCGTTGTAAGTCCGTCGATTGGTCTCCTGGTTGTTGCCTAAGAAATGTTTTATGCAAGCGCCAATGCCATTCGATTGTAATCCTTTAACCACTGATGCGGCCATCTTGCCAGAGAGCATAGGATCTTCGGAATAGTATTCAAAGTTACGACCGCAGTTCGGATTTCGGTGTAAGTTAAGGGCTGGCATCAAAACCATATCGTAATCGTACGTTAGCACTTCATTCCCAAATGCCTGACCCACTTGTTCCATAAGCTCAAGGTTCCAGGTTGCAGCCAGACAAGTTGAAGTTGGGAAAGCCGTTGCATAGGTATAGTCTGTTGCTCCTGCTGGATGCGGATCTCTATTGACCCCTGAAGGACCATCAGTCAAAGGCGATGATGGGATCGCAAGACGAGGAATCATAAGCTGAGAATTCTGATTCGCAATAATTATTCCTGTCCCCTGTTCGATATTTTTCACTTGTGCCGCTGGCAGGAATTTACCATCACCCACAGAGAGCCCAATCTTTTCGTCGGATGTCATCGCGGCAATAACTTTCTCTATTCGGTCTTTACCAAACTGAGGCAGATGATTATCGGAGCAGCTCTGAGCGGCAAAGAGTGAAGGGAGGACCATCGTCAATCCAAGAACTAGATTTTTAAGTTTCATTAGGGCAGTTTTAGTTTATTCGTTTTTTTAGAATCACAAAAGATATCCAGGTGCAATAAATTGCAGAAATAGTAAAGACGAGATGAACAAAGAATCTTCCAAAGATCAGATCGGCAAGCGAAAGTCCAGTGAGATTCAACAGCTCTGGTTTAAGCGTTAACCGCGAAAATGCCACGATCACGGTCGACCAAATTAAAAGGAGAAACATTCGATGTAAAACATTTGCATGCCGCTGCAAATAATAGGTTGCCAAGGCCACAATAGTGGAAGAAGAAAATACAAAGAAAAAACTCGGAGTTAGAAGTGTATTGCTTGGGGAATCAGGATAGACGCTATCCATCAAATCAATAACTGTATGAGAAAACGTTAATGTTATTGCAATCTGCCAAGCAAGATTAGGATATTGGATGACAGCAATGATCATGATCAGTCCATAAAAAGCGTAGTTGGAGAGCATCTTTGCCAAATCAGTCCAGTTGACCATTGAGAAATCATGGTTCATCTTTCCGGCGTCCACCACTGGTTCAAGCCATGCGGAAAAAAACCAAAAGATTAAAAACCCAATAATCAAGGAGCCCAAAAGCTCTATTGTGGTTGTTTTTAGTTTCGAGTCAGGGTATGGGGTATTTATTTTCGTCTCTGGATCAAGATCTTGACGACTTAGCCATGCCGCACGTCCATAGGCTGCTCCCAGTAATAGGCCGAAAGTAAACTCCATCATTTTCCACCAACTTTGGAATATTCCTTCATTAGGAAGCTGACTACCCAACACCATCCAAAATCCGCCCAGTCCAAAGCCAAGTGCTCCTCCAAGAAGACCCCAAAGAGCAAATCGTTTTATCAGCTTAAAGCTAGCCATCTCGATCTTCGTTCGAAGATAGAGCAATAGCACCAAAGAGCCAACCAGTAAGGCACCCCATGATTCGGGACGAGGCTTAGCTGGATCGGAGAAATAGATCACCATCGGCTGATTAATTAATTTGAAGCCGATCAGCATTCCAAGAAGCAATAAGAGTAAAGTATAAATAATCACTTTCTTAGGCACTCTATGGTAGAGAAGACCTAATCCCATGATAATTCCACCGAGCAAACCCCAGACTCCCCCTTTTACCGTCGTGCCAATTGTGCCCCACCAAACAGTTTCTGGATGTCTTAAAAACCCAAGCGTTTGTCCATAAGTCATCTCACCTCCTAGGCCAATGCCAACAACACTAAACACCGCAAACATAGCTGTTACAGCTGGAGGAAGATCCAGCAATAACGAGAGACTTATGGCAACCATTGCACCTGGAATCATTGCACCAAATGGCCCACCTCCGATATATCCTCTTAATCCCCAGCCTAGAAGCATGGCGATTGCAGGAAATACAATATAAATCCATTGGGGAAAATTCGCCTGATTATTTGTTGCTTTCATTCGTTGACATCTATTATTTTAGACTGTTCCATCCCTCAATTTTAAGCTGAGTCGGTTTGGTTCCTTCATCATCAGCCGAGTATTTCACTTTAATAACCTTAGATTCTCCTGGAAACAAGGAGAAATAATTATCATCCCAGTAGGCAGGAGTTATCTCATCGCCACCTGCACCTTTTGTTAAAGCTAGGTGAACCATAAAAGCCAAAGACTTACTCGGATTTGAGATTTTCACCTCTCCTACGCGCTCAGATCCTTCTTGACTTACCTTCATCGATTGTTCTAACTTAACTTTTGGAAGCTTCGCAAGATCTGTAAAGTCAGCCACCGACTTAGGTTTTGCCACAAATAGATCCCAGCCAAAACCACGCGGACTCTTCGTATCTACTCTCGAGCCTTGAATATCTGGCTGTGTTGATAACCAGTATAAATTTTCAGAGATTACCTTGCCCGCTGTATCCTCTAATTTTAATCGAAGAAAATGTGTTTTACTTAAGCCAGAAGGAAAATTAAGTTTAAAAGCTTCCGTTTTCCCATCCGCTCCAATAGCTACAACTGCCGATTTTGAAAATCTCTCACTCAGGTCAAAATTGATGATCTTAGCAGTAACTTTTAAGTCTTTATAACCTTGATACCGGCTATTAACCACGTAAATGGAGTTATCATCATAGGAGAATTGGACATGCAATGGTTCGCAGGCTTTTTTTGCTCCATAATAGGCGCCACCAACATTCAGGTACCAATCGACATATTGCCAGCTATAGACAGCAGGCCAAGCAGCATCGTATTTCCAAGTTGTGATACCCAATGCCTCATATTTGTTGCGTGCATAAGCTTCAAACATACCCCGTGCACTCTCGTAATTCAGGGCCATACCCTTGGTGCAAAAATCAACTATTCCCGTAGCTTTTCCATATCGGTTTTCTAAAGCCTCTAGACCAGACGTAAAGTAATCGGTCCCTTGGAGGACGGTATGAAATGAGAAATCCTCATTATTTATAGGCCATAAATCTTTAGCCGGAATCATCTTGCGCATACTCTCATAGGGAGCAAAAACGCCACCGATCCCTCCTGACTGGGCAAAACCCCAGGCACCATCTTCCTTATGGGTATAATAATGACCTGGAGTAGCATAACTCCAAAGTTCCAAGGTGCCAGTTCTGGTTCCCCCAGTCTTAAATCGGTCGTTTATATCAAAGGCACCTGAATGCGGTTGATAGGTCCGTTGGGGGGTATATTTGGCGATTAACTCCTTATAATTTCTATCAAGATTCTCTGTTGGAAAGGTCTCATCATGACCTAAGAAATGGATCAAGCTTGGGTGGTTTCGGATTCGAAGCAACATATCTTCGATAATCTGCACCGCTAATTTCTCATCGGGAAGATTACGGCCAAAAAACTGTTGGATCACTAAGATGCCATTCTCATCACAAAGATTATAGAAATCTTCTGTCTCGCGGATAGAGAATCCTTCAGATCGAAGGGCGTTAAGTCCGGCCTCCTTGGCATATTTGATCAGACCAGCATAACGATGAGTCGAAAGACGAAGCATCATATCACTGGTCATCCAGGCACCACCCCGAATTAAGATATTTTTACCATTAACCTGGTAACCACGCCACCCATCTTTGTTAATGTAGGTATTCACTTCTCGGATACCAAAGCGCACTTTCTCTTCCGCTGAGCACCCGTTAGCGGTTACGAAGGAAAGTTTTAACGAATACAGCTCTTGTTTACCAGTATTGTGAGGCCACCAAACACGTGGATTTTTAATGTTTAACTGTGCAAAGTCAGCAGGTTTAAACTGAACCTCTTTTGATTCGTGAGCACCCAACACAACCTGCTTCTTAATTTGTATGTTTTCAATTACACCAACCAGATCACCATTGACCGGCTTATCACTTTTATTGATCAGCTTCGCACTAATTGTCAGATGGGCCTGATCTAAGGAAGGCATATCGAGCTTCGTAACCACATACGGATGTCTGATCGAGACCGGTCCATCGGCAGAGATAAAGACATCTTGCCAAACGCCCATGTTTAGGTCTGGTGGCTGAGGATTATGATCGTCCCAGCCTGTTGTTGCCTCTACTTGTTTGGTGTAATATTTGAGGTCAGGGATCCTTCCAGGACCAAATACTTCGATAGCTAAGGTGTTTAATGCACCTGGCTTGGCAAAGGCATTAAGTTCAAATTCAAACCGGCGAAACATCCCCACCACGCTTGCAGTATCGGCAATAAGTTGACCATTAAGCCACACATTAGCCTTCAAATTTATCCCGTTGAGATGCAGGGTAAGAAATTGACCTTGCCAGTCAGCAGGCATATCAAATGTTCTTCGGTACCACCACGATGAACGGAAAGGACTATCCTTGGGCATCGAAAGCCAGCTACCTGAGCGATAACCAGGAATAGCTTTGAGGTTTTCTCCATAATACGGATCAGGAAAGACTTTCTGCTCTACTAAAGCGGCCAAAACTGTAGTTGGTACGGTTGCAGAGACCCATTTATTTGGGGCAAAAGCATTTGTGGAAATCTCAGACCCCTTTGCAGTTAGCTTCGCTGAAGATTGAATATCCCATTTCGCATTTAGGGTTAAAACGGAAGGAGCTGGAATTTTAAATCCAAAAATCAATAGGGCAAGAGACAAAAAAATGCCATAAAGCCTAACTTTCTTTAAGTTCATATGTAAAACATATTAAAGGTTTAGCGAACAAGTCAGTTGAAAATTGATCGAAACCGCGTACTGTAAAGTAGGCGCAATCGTACTCGTGATCTCTCACACGTTAGCAACAAATTTCAATTATAAATGCAACCCTTTCGTTTTACATTCGGTCGAGGGTCAGTTAGTTTAGTAAGGCTGGTTAGGCCAATTCAATGCTATCAATTACAAATTCACCACTTCACCAGTCTGTGCTGATTTATAGGCGGCGTCAACGATATCCAAGATGATTTGTCCCACCTCAAGTCCAGGAACTGGCTGCTTGCGTGTGACAATGCAATCAATAAAATATTCCATCTGTCGGTTATACATCGTTGGATCGCAATGCTCAGTTCGAACAGGTAACTTAGGCTCAAATTTGCCTGGCGTATTGTCGACTTTATATTTTAGATAAGTTGGGAAAACGTTGGCATATCCTTTTGTCCCATAGATGCCAGTTGCGGCTTCGGGGCCATCCATATGAGGCTGCCACCATCCACTTTCAATCAACGACTCGGCGCCATTATCCCATGAGATTAGGATAATGCCAGAATCATCAACATCGTAGCTTCCATAATGAGTTCCAATCTTTGCATATACTTTTTTGGGTAGTGGATCGCCGATAATGTACCGAGCAGTATCGATCGCATGAACGCCCATATCAGCTAGAGCACCACCGCCAGCAAGCTCTTTCTGAGCGAACCATCCGGCAGGACCCCAATTTTCATGAATCGCATATCCCTTCGTCTTAACTATCTTACCCATCTGTCCTGAGTCAACGGTCTGCTTAACAAAGTTGACGTCGTTATCGAAGCGCCACATATGACCCACCATCACCAGCTGCTTGGTTGCATCTGAGACCTTTTTAATCTCGACACCTTCACCGCCATTCATAGCCATTGGCTTTTCTAGCAAAACATCCTTGCCATGGTTCAGAAATTCGATGGTATATGGAGCATGAAACTTATTCGGAGTCGAGATCACTACCGCATCAATATCTTTACGATCATATAGGGTGGTGACATCCGTAGTAGCCTCTGCAATATTATATTTATCGGCAAATGCACGAGCCGTCTCGATGCGTGCTGCAACTACAGCTACGATCTCAACATTAGGCAAAAGCTGCAATCCACGTGCATGATAATGATTGATATACCCGGCACCAATAAGTGCGATTCTTATTTTTTTCATACTCCAGTTTCGAACTAAAAAGAATTGAAATTAAAGACTTTCCGCGTTATCGTAAACTTTACGAATAGCTGTCGCCAGAAGATCCATATCAGCTTTAGTTCCCATCAACACTTTATGATGAATACAAGCTGACGTTTCAAAGTGAATCTTATCACAAACCGGAAGATCAAAACGTGTTGGATCAATTGCTGCCCAATATTCTGGATTTAATTTATGGCGTGCTGGTTTGGTATGAGGCTGATAAAGTGAGCATTTATTTAGTGGGATATAACTAGCCACCACTTCAATACCGATCTCGGCAGTCAGAGCGGATCTAAATTTTGCAACCGGCAATCCTTTGAATTCTGCTTGATTGTATCTAAATGAGAAGTTGAAATACGCCTCTTTCGTTTCGCGTGCATCTCTTCTGATTGGCGTAATTCCAGGCATCGAGGCTAGTAGAGAGTTTAAGTAAATACCATTCTCTTCCCTAACGCGATTTTGTTCTGGCAACCGTTTAAGACCTTCAATTAATATCGCAGCTTGAAACTCTGTGATTCGGAAGTTTCCAGACTGGCAGAAGTTACCTGCATCAAAATAGAGTCCTTCACCTTTATCTCCTTGTGCTACACTTGCGGGCTCAGGTCGACGACCACAGTTACGCAGTGCATCTAATTTTTCGTAAAGTTCAAAGCTATTCGTCGTCACGGTACCACCTTCACCGGCTGTAAGATGTTTCGATAACTGATAGCTAAAGCTTCCAATATCACCGATTGTACCTGCTTTCTTGCCATTCCATTCACCACCATGTTTATGAGCACAATCTTCGATTACAAACAGATTATGTTTCTTCGCGATTCGAAGAATCTCATCCATATCGGCAAAACTGCCATAAAGGTGAACAGGGATGATCGCTTTGGTGCGAGGTGTGATGGCTTTCTCAACCTCTTTCGGATCGATACACCAGGTATCTTCGCAAACGTCTACCAAGATTGGAGTCGCATTCACATCAATAATTGTTGCCGCAGTAGCTTGCCAAGTAAGACCAGGAAGAATCACTTCGTCACCGACACCGATCCCACAAGCTTCCAAAGCCATTTGTAATGTTACCGTACCATTCGCTGCTGAAATTGCATATTTAGCACCCATCTCTTTGGCGAAATTCTTATTAAACTCGGTCTCCTTTGGTCCATTGTACGACCAGACTCCGCTGTTTAAAACTTCAATCAGGGCTTTTTCTTCATTCTTGTCCCAAACAGGCCACTTCGGCCAAGGATTAACTTTCGTGTCACGAACAGGCGAACCTCCAAGAACTGCTAACTTTGTCATAATAATAGGGTATTAAATTTTATATACTTAGACTTTTAAATCTGATTTTACGTATTGATAAACTTAGTTTTTGGTAAACAGACTTTTCAAGGTAAACGTCTGATTGTTTACCAATGGCTTAGCCCAAAAACTTAAGCTTAGGATATAACCTAAGGTCACGAAGATAAAGAGCATTCCAACTCTTAACGATATGGCATCGCTGATGGCTCCAATCAAAAGTTGAACGATTGCACCTCCTGCAATACCAGTCATGAGAATTCCTGCGAAGGAACCATGGTGTTTCGGCACTGAGTTTAAACCTAACGATACGATCACCGGGAACATCACCGATAGGAAAAAGCCTGACATCGGGAAAGACCATAAGGAGGTCTGAACATCCGCGAATAAGCCAACCGCCACGCAAATCATGGCAAGGATAGTAAACCACCGTAAGATTGGTTTACTATCATAAAGTTTCATCAGCACAAGTCCTAACATACCGCCGATGGTCATAAGGCCCCAGAAGTAGGACACTGCATCAGCACCAGCTACATCAGGATTTACATCGTGATAAATCTTCAAGAATTTCGACATCCAATAGGAGATCCCTTGCTCAGATCCCACATAAGCGAAGATGCCCAAGAAATAGAGAATCACATATTTATTCTTAAACAATTCAAGGTAGCTATCTTTTGATCCCACTTTTTCATCGTCCTGCAATTCAACCTTAGGAAAACGAACAAAGGAGATCAAGGTAACCATCAGGATAGCAATTAGCGCAAAAGCCCAATACACCGAGACCCATGACATCGCCTTAGGAACCAAGCTGGTCATCAACCCAATAAATGGCTTGCTCACATTTCCCGCATCGATATTGGTGACTAAATAAGTATACATCTGAGGGCTGATAAAAGAGGCTAATCCGAAAACTAGCTGACCCATTACCGAGTTAAAAGCATAATTTACTTCGCCTCCCGAAACGCGCAAAAGTGGATTAATAACCACTTGCAAAGCCGCCATTCCTGCGCCAATGGTAAATAGGGAGACAATAAACACGTTAAAGGTTGGGAATTGAGCAAAACCCAAGGCACCAGCAAAAGCCAATAAAAAGGCCGAGATAATCATTTTCTTCTCGCCGTATTTCTCAACTAGAAAACCAAATGGGATGGACATCACGCCATACGCAATAAAAAAAGCGAACGGAAGTAGTCCCGCCATGGTCTCATTGAGTGTAAAACTTTGTGAGACTTTGTCGTTCAGTGCTCCTAAGATGTTCGTGAGAAATGAGATCACAAAAAACACGAGCATGATTAGAACGACCAAGAAAATATTTTTTTTCATTTAAGTTAGTTTAGTTACAGTTTCTAAAGACTAAAGATGCAGCTCCCATGCATCCAGCATTATTTCCTAGGGTAGCTCCAATAACATCGGTAAAGACAGAGCAGTCGGGCATTGCATAACTGAAAGTCGACTTCTTGATCATATCGATATAGAACTGTCCAGCTTCCGAAATACCACCTCCAATAACCACCTTTTGAGGGGCAAAAGTATTCACAAACGAGGCGATACCATGACCAAGGTAATCGGTATGCTCCTCCATACATTGAACGGCAGCAGGCTCACCAGCGTGAAATTTCTCAACAATAATAATCCCATTTATAGTCTCCTCAGGCAGACCAGAAAGTTCAGCATATCGCTGTATTAAAGCTGAAGTAGAAGCATACGCCTCCAAGCAACCTCGGCCGCCACAATTACATTCGACACCTTTATGATCAACCGTAAAATGACCTAGCTCGGCCCCTCTATTTTTATATCCGCCATAAAGCTGACCGTTCATAACGATAGCACCACCGATGCCAGTTCCTACCGTGATAAATATAACGTCCGTACAATTTTGTGCGGCACCAAATACCGTCTCACCAAGTCCCATCACGTTCGCATCGTTATCGGCAAAAACAGGAAGGTTAAATTCTTTGGAATAGATCTCGCCTAACGGAACATTAGACCAACCGTTTAAGTTATCGGCTCCACCAATGACCACCCCATCATAAATAATTCCTGGTGATCCGATGCCAATGCCAGACAACTTGTTTCCTTGCTCATCGGCAAAAGCCTTTATTTTTTCAATAGCTATTTTTAGCGTGTTTAAGATATCATCACGAGTAGCCTTTGAGCCAATCTCCAACTTATCTTTGTATGGAATTTTACCATCTTCTGAGACAAGGGCGAACTTCACAAATGTGCCCCCTAAATCTATCCCTGCGGCGTATCTCATCGTGCTTGTATGATTTAAAATTATTTTATGACTTGCTTATCTACATTCCAGCCTCTAACTTCAAGGACAGGCTTAGCTCCATTAGAATCGGAAAGGAAATAACTTGACTCGTAAGTGCGTTCTTCTCCTGGCAATAAAGTTACATAATTATCGTTCCAATAGACTGGTAAGATAGGCAGCTTCGTAGCTGGATTTAACACGTCAAGAAATAAGAAGAAAGCAATCGTAGACGATGAATTTTTTACCTTCAGACGAATCTTGCCAAACTTACCTTCTTGTGCATAGGTATACTCGTAACCTAATTTAATTTTAGGAAGTTTATCCAATGCGGTATAGTCAGCAAACTGACTCGTTGGGGTATAAAACGGCCATGATAATTTCTTATAGCCTTCGTAATCCAACACATCTTTCTTCTCAGATAGCCAGTAGATGCTATTGTCCACTTCTTTGTTATTCTTGTCGTAGATCCTTAGATCAAGAAACCACACTGCGGTAAGATTTTTAATCTCAGGAATCTTATAGATAAACTTGGAAATATTTGATTTGACATCACCTTTCCATTGATCGGCAAATATCTCTTTTGAGTTAAGATCAAAAATCCGAACCTTCACGGTAAGTCCTTTTGCTTCTAATAAATCTTCATTTGCTAAATAAATGTCGTTAAAGCCATATCGATAAATCGCATGTAGTGGAACACAACCTTTCTTAACACCATAAAATGAGCCATTAGGCTGTAGATAAGTGTCGTAAAGCTGCCAGATCATCTTCGGCCAAGCAGAATTAAGCTGCCATTGAACCAATCCGGTACTCTTTGGCTTATGAGCTACAAACGCCTCAAACTGAGGCCTCATGATCTCATAATTATTGACCTGTGCCTTATACGAAAACTCCTCAACACTTGAAGATTTACCATATCTGCTATTGATGGCGTTGATATCCCGATCGAGTGAAGTAAACTCATTTCGTCCGGTATGATATTCCCAATAGGTCTTATCGATTGGCCATAAGGCAGCTGCAGGAAGCATCTTTTTCAAAGAAGCCAAAGGTGGGATCGTAGCACCTGGACAAGTCTCGGTATTAAAGCCCCATGCACCACCAAGTTTAGTATCGGTAAACCAGTAATGAGGCGGCGTCCAAGCATATGGACCCATCATCTTCATCCCTGTTGGACCACTAATATCAGACACTAGCGGCACCGTTGCCACAACATTATTGTCCTCAGTTCCTGCACCTCCCGCAGAAGTTGTATAAGGTCTCGAAGGATCGTATTTCTTAAACAATTCCACATATTTCAGCTCTAATTTCGGGGATGGCAGTTTATCGCTTCCTAGCATCCACAAGTAAATACTTGGGTGGTTGCGTAACCAAAGCATCTGATCTTTCCACGACTCCGAAAGCAAAGCTATATCCTCATCATTTACAGCACCGCCATATTTCTCATGACAGGTCTTGTGCAGATACTCTTCCCATTCCCAGATACAGTTATAACCGATCATGATTAAAATTCCATACTCATCACATAGGTCAAAAAGGTTCTCATCCTTACCCCAGAACCCTTCACAACGAATGCTGTTTAAGTTCATATGACGGATATAGCGCAATTGAGCCTCCACCGATTTACGGGTATCGCGAAGGAAAATATCATCCGCCCAACCGCCACCTTTGACCAAGATAAACTTGCCATTAATTTCGAAGGCCCTATTTTTATCTTTATTCAGATAACTGCGCATCTCACGGATACCATACTTCTTATCGATCTGATCAATCACTTTACTACCAGCGACAAAAGAGGTTTTCAGATTATACATCTTAGCCTTACCCATGCCATTAGGCCACCAAAGCTCAACATTTTTAACTTTTAGTTGCGGATACTCCTCGGGTGTAAAAC
This sequence comes from Bacteroidia bacterium, assembly GCA_026391295.1. Taxonomy (GTDB): domain Bacteria; phylum Bacteroidota; class Bacteroidia; order Bacteroidales; family Prolixibacteraceae; genus JAAFHB01. The sequence continues at coordinate 16,295 of JAPLDS010000051.1, forward strand.
GATAAGATAAAGTCTCACCAGCTTTAACACTCACTTGTTTCTCAACTGCCCCAAGCTCATAATTGACACGCAGTACACCATCGATGGCATGAGCCGTGCTATTTACAAGCTCAGCTTGAATAAATAAGTTTGCATTTTTTTTGGTTACCGTGTCAACATTGGAGTAGACAAATGGACTTCGGATCTTTAATCCTTCATTGACCTCTAAGAACACCTCTCGAAATATTCCCATACTGCGATCAGATGGAATCGGATTCCAGTCGCAAAATCCAAGTGAATATTCACCATAAGCATATTGCGACAACTTTAACGCCATGGTATTTTCTCCCGGTTGAACATAGGCATTTACATTAAAGGTAAACATGCGATAGGTACCAGCAAAAGCATCTTTTCCGACAACTTTCTTGCCATTGATCCACAGATCAGCCCGGTAATTAATCCCATTAAAATGGAGCGAAATATTTTTGGATAGGTCCGTGCCGTCGAGTTTAAAGGTTGTTCTAAACCACCAAGGCTTCTGGAATTGAACCGTATCCATATTTTTCATGTTGATACCGAAGGTTGGGTCTTCGATGACATGCTTTAAGGCCAGACTACCTAAAACTGTCCCTGGAACAAAGGCGTCATACCAAGTTTTTGTATTGAAATTAGATTTTGAGATCAAAGACTCATCAAGCTTCCCAAGCTTTTCTGATGCCTGCATCTTCCAATTGTCTGAAATTGTGGTAACCTTATACGAAGAGCCCTTTTCAGCTTTGCTGCTCAAAGAAGCAACTAGTATAATCATGCTGAAAAGCAATAGGGTAATTTTAAAGTTTAGTTTTTTCATTCTAGGAAACAAATTTATTTACACTTTTGATAATCAATTAAATACAATGCCTTAAGCACTTTTTTAAACAGAATTTAGGGGATGACGATTTATAATTAAAGCGAATTATACCTAAAAACAGAATTGTATCAAAGAAAAAAAAATAGCCGGTCAAAAACTTCAAGTATTTTATTTAGTTTGCATCTAATTTTAACCCCATCGGCCCTTTAAAAGTTTAATTAAGGGGCGAAAAGTTAAAATTCTTATACTTTAATTTCGACTCTGATTTGGCTTGTCTTTGAACCCGACTAGCCCTGTTTACTAATCTTTTTAAGCTGTTCTAAATCAATGATCTTAATTTTACGTCCATCCATCGCAATAACCTTTTCGGTCACAAATATGGAGAGTGTTCGAATGGCATTGGAGGAGGTCATATTCGAAAGGTTGGCCAAGTCTTCACGAGGAAGGTAGACTCTTAATGTTTGCTCATCGTGTTCAAAACCATATTTCTCAATCAAGAGTAAGATCGATTCAGCAAGACGGCCGCGGATATGTTTTTGGGTTAAGCTAACAGTGCGATGGTGTGAAAATCCTAGTTCTATGGCTAGATCTTTCAAGAGAGCAAGTGCAAAATCATGATTTCGCAACAACACATCATATAAAATAGCGGGGGGTATTGTGATGATTTCAGAGTTCTCGATGGCGATTGTGGTGCCATTATGCGCTTCGCCAGCAATCAAGGAGCGGTAACCGATTAATCCATTGCGAGGAATCATTCGAATGATCTGATCACGACCACCGATGCCCTCTTTGATCAATTTTACCATACCCTCTTTTAGGTACTGCATACCAATCGGCATCTCCCCTTCTCGATAGATAAATTCGTTCTTCTTATAATGCCTAATCTCATGCGACTTTTCGAGAATATCCTTCTCTGCAGGGGTCAGAAGATTGAAAATACACTCCTCTTCTGCAAATTGAACCTCATAGAACCGACCAGCCTCAGACATTTGATCTATCAATTACATGTTATAAAACATCAAAATTAGAAATTTAATCGAATTACAAGGCATATTTTGCCACCAATGGCATCTTACGACCAAATCCAAATGCTTTCGATGAAACGCGCAAAATTGGCGGGGTCTGGAACCGTTTATACTCGTTCCGATTCACTAATAAAACGGAGCGATAAACGGTCGCTTCATCATATCCTAACGCGATGATCTCCGCAGGACTATGAGCCAATTCGATATAAGCAAAAAGTATCTTATCTAAAATTTCGTAGTCAGGTAATGAGTCCGAATCCTTCTGATCGGGCCTCAACTCAGCAGATGGTGGCTTCACGATGGTGTTAACTGGAATAATTTCGGACTCTCGGTTGATAAATCGCGCCAATTGAAAGACGTCGGTTTTATACACATCGCCTAACACCGATAATCCACCATTCATATCACCATACAAAGTACCATATCCTACTGCTGCTTCGCTCTTATTCGAAGTATTTAAAAGAATATGTCCAAATTTATTTGAGAGACCCATCAGGAGCGTTCCACGGATACGGGCTTGAATATTTTCTTCGGTAAGATCAGACTTTTTACCTGCAAAAACTCCAGCCAGACCATCGTCAAAAGCGTCCACAATGTCATGAATCTTTAAAATATCATATTTCACACCTAAGTTTTCGGCTAAGGCAACTGCATCATCAATGGAGTGATCGGAAGAAAATTTAGATGGCATTAGGAGCACGTGAAGGTTTTCGGCCCCCAAAGCCCTTTCCGCCAAGACTAAAGTTACAGCAGAATCGATACCTCCAGATAATCCTAAGGTAGCCGTTTTGAATCCAGTCTTTTTAAAGTAATCCTGAATACCCAGCACCAAAGCGTCATAAATAACGGCTATCGTCTCCTGCTCGGGTTGCAACTCTTGATGATGAATGTTATTCGCTGTATCAATCAGTGCAAAGTCGGGAGCAAAATACGCCATCTCACGCATCACCTCACCATGCTCATTGACGAATAATGAACCGCCATCAAAGATAAGCTCTGTCTGAGCTCCAATTTGGTTCACATATACAATTGGCACTTGGTATTTCTTCGCATTATCCAATAAGATATCTTTTCGAAGTTTGGCTTGATTGTATGAAAATGGGGAAGCCGACAAGTTAATAATCAGGTCTGGATCTTGCTTGCAATAGGTCGCTATCGGACAGAGTGAGTAGAGGTTTTCACGACCAAAGGCGCTAAAGACAGGCTGATTGTACCAAAGATCTTCGCAAATTGTAACGGCAAGCTTTAACCCTCCTATCTCAATCAGGTTAAACTCTTGGTTCGGTTCAAAATGACGATATTCATCAAAAATATCATAGGTCGGCAACAAGGTTTTATGGTGCACACTTTTAATTGTCCCATCCTGAAGGAAATAGGCAGAATTAAATAGCATTTTTCCGTTCGGAGAAGGATTTAAACTCGGCGATCCTACCAGGGCAGCAATGCCGATACAGTGCTTGGCAATTAAATTAACCGACTCGATGCACTTATCGATAAACTCACGTCGTTCAAGTAAATCATTGGGGTAATAACCACACACGGCGAGCTCCGAAAAAACTACGAGCTCAGCACCCTGGACTTTCGCCTTTTCGATATGGTGAATGATCTGTTCTCGATTCGCTTCAAAATTTCCGATGTGATAATTTAATTGAGCAAGTGCAATCTTCATGAATGTAATCTTAATTTTCCGCGGTGAAAAAGGAGTTAAGGATCAAAAAACTAGTTGAATAAACTAATAATAAATCAACTTAAATCTGTGTGTTGTTATTCCGCTCATTTTATACTTTTACACCAATAAATTTGTTCGCGTAAAAAGTTGCGTATAATCGAGGAATCAAATTCAGCCTTGAATTATTTGCGACGGATGAACAGAACAAATATAGTGAAAATTTAAAATGGTAATCCATGATTAAGCTATTCAGCCTTCTCCTTGTGCTGGCTGTCCTCCTATCTTGTCAAAGCAATCGGTTAAAAGTCGACGTCTCATCTATCGACCTAACGCTAAAGCTATCGCGATTAGACCATGAATTATTTGCAGTAAACAGTCAGAATATCGCCAGCCAGCTACCCAAGATTCAAAAGTCATACGGTCAATTTTTTGAGGCTTACAATGAGAATGTTTTAGGACTTGGAAACTCTACCGATCCAGCGTACGAGAATTATTTAAAGACCTTCCTTTCCGATTCTATAAGGCAAGCCTCGGTAAAACAGATCGACTCTGTCTATTCGGATCTCACGGAACTCAAGCAGCAACTTGAATTAGGCTTTAAGCACTACAAATATTACTTTCCAAACAAAACTATCCCAACGATTATAACACTTGTCTCAGGTTTCAATCAATCAATAGTCTTAACCAGTGATGCTATTGGGTTAAGCCTGGATAATTACCTAGGTTCTTCGTGTACCTTTTACAAGCAGCTTGGTATACCTGCCTATAAAAGAGAGAATATGGTTCGGGAGAAGATCCCCGCTGACATCATTTATGCTTGGGGAATCTCAGAGTTTGGCTTCGATGAATCAAAAGTAAATCTTATTTCGCAGATGATTTACCAGGGTAAAATGATGTTTTTTGTGGATGCCATGCTTCCCGACGAGGCCGATAATTATAAGATTGGGTATACACCCGATAAGCTAGCTTGGTGTGCTCAGTCAGAGGCAAGCATGTGGACCTATTTGATCGAGCATAAGATGTTATTTAGTTCAGATAGGATGAATATCGTTCGATTTATAAATCCAGCCCCTTTTACCTCTTGTTTCACGGCCGATTCACCAGGCCGAACAGGTGTTTGGATGGGGTGGCAGATCGTACGGGCTTACATGAAAAAGCATCCAGAGATCTCAATTCCTGAGCTAATGGCCGAGAACGACTATCAAAAGATCTTAAACGAATCGGGCTATTCACCAGAGTAAGTTTGAATGATCTGAATTGATCAAATTAATCTTTGTTGTATTATTATTCTCTTTTGCTATCATTGATACTATCAAATGATAGTATCAAAAAAAGAGGACGACTTAACCAGCCATCCTCTTTTTTTGAATCCGATTCAAGGATTTACAACTTGCGGATTTTTATGTTGCGGTACCAAACATCGTTCCCATGATCTTGGAAACCAATCACACCCGCCTTAGCTACGTTTGCCCAATCAGGATTGTAGGTAGGGAATTTAGAGTTCTTCACTAAATCATTCCACTCTGGAGTCCACAGGTGATACTCTAATACAGTCGCGCCATTCATCTTGTGAACGACAGTCCCTTGATACGAGATAATCTCAATGCTGTTCCACTCGCCTGCAGGTTTTGCATTTTGTGGTTTCGCTGGAATAAGATCATATAACGACCCAGCCTGACGGTTGCCATCCTTGCCTAACATCGCATCTGGATGACGATCGTTATCCAACACTTGCATCTCAGGGGCAGTTCTCCAGATCTCTTTGCCAGGAATCTCCTGCGCTAAATAAAAGATACCTGAGTTACCACCTTCTGAAATTTTCCATTCTGCTTTAAAAGCAAAATTTGAAAATTTCTCTTTGCCGTAAACTAAATCACCACCATTCACAGAACCAGCTTCTCCATTACCAGAACCTTTTAAATGGATCGCTCCATCCACAATATTCCAGTCACCAGGGAAAGTGGTTTTGTTATAACTTCTCCACCCTTCTGACGTCTTACCATCAAAAAGTAAAACATATCCTTGCGCCTTCTCTTGAGGCGTTAAGGTGTTAATCGCCCCTTCTTGAGTCGACTGTGCAACAGCAGGGGTACCGAAAATAAAACAAACAGAAACAAGTAAAACTAAAAATGTACTTTTCATTGGGTAAAAGATTAATTTATAATTTAAATAATTAGTTATAAGTTGATTAGCGAACTGCCAATTTATGATGAACTGACAAAACCTGATTGCAAATTTTCAAAATTCTTTTGGATTTTAAATGCTATTTCGAAATAAATCAACTGCAAAGCATGATAATTATGCTAATTTACTAATTATAAGCGAATTAAAAAATCAAAATAGTGCCGAGTCCAAGGTCTGTAGAACGGTCAAATCAGACATCTTAGTGAACAGAATTCAAATCTGGGAAAGGCGAAGAATGGCATTATTATAAAATAAAAACAGATCATACTAAAAAAGATATTGGATTAAGTTCTATCTTCAACCAGATGATTAACGGTAAAAAAAGAGCTAATTTAGGAGCGTAAAAGATGCCGATATCAAATACGAAAACTCAATTAAATCGTAGCTTTGCACAAATAGAATAATAAATTCAAAAAGATTACAAACAACAAAAAATAGTTCAGCAACATGGGTAAGAAAATTGCAATTCTAACGGCCGGAGGAGATTGTCCCGGACTAAACGCCGCCATTCGAGGCGTTGGCAAAACGGCAATCATCAATCATGGCATGGAAGTAATTGGATTTACAGCAGGCTTTAGTGGATTGATCCGCAAAGATTATGTGGAGCTAGATGAGCCTAAGTTATCTGGTATTCTTACTCTTGGAGGCACGATCTTAGGAACCTCTCGGGAGAAACCCTTTAAGCTTGAAAAAGGCTTAACCTACAATAACAAGCCTGGTTTAATCAAAAAGAACTATGAAGAGTTAGGTCTCGACTGCATCGTATGTATCGGTGGCAACGGAACCATGAAAACAGCCCATCTGCTATCGCTTGAAGGTCTTAATGTCATCGGAATTCCTAAGACCATCGACAACGATGTTTTCGGCACGGAGTTAACTTTTGGCTTCGACTCGGCGGTTAGCATTGCAACCGAAGCCATCGACCGGTTACACTCGACAGCCAACTCGCACCAGCGAGCGATGGTAATTGAGGTGATGGGGCACAATGCCGGTTGGATCGCCCTCTATGCGGGTATCGCCGGTGGTGGCGACATCATTCTAATACCTGAAATAGAATTTGATATTAACAAAGTCTGCAAGACCATTGAAGACCGCTTCTCGAAAGGGAAAGTATCAGCCATTGTGGTCGTTGCAGAAGGAATTGAGAAGCCCGAAGGAATCTCAGCAGCATCATACTTAGTCTCTAAAATACAAAAACTTACCAAGATCGAAGCTCGTGAAACACGACTAGGTTATGTGCAACGTGGAGGTAGTCCATCGGCTATGGATCGGATCTTAGCCACTCGATATGGAGCATTCGCTGCTGAACTGATCGCACAAGGCAAATATGGGAACATGGTCGCCATTCATGGAGATGTGTTAAGTGCGGTCCCACTTGAAGAGGTTGGTGGCAAGCTAAGTTTGGTAGACCCAAAACACCAATTGATCGCAAAAGCTCGAAATATGGGTGTGCTATTTGGAGACGAATAATTTAAAATTTAGAGACACCTAAATCAATCACTGCCATGAAAGCTCTACTCGTCATAGCCATCTTGATCACCTCATCACTCTTTGTGAAGAATAGCCAAGCACAAGGAACGGCTCAGCTTAAATTCGAGCAGATGGATCATAATTTTGGCGTGATTAAAGAAGAAGGAGGTCCAGCAAATTTCAACTTTCAATTTACCAATACGGGGAACGTCCCTTTGATCATTCAACATGTGGAGGCTTCCTGTGGTTGCACCACCCCCGAATGGAGCAAAGAGCCAATTCTTCCTGGCAAAGGGGGCTTTATTAATGTCTCGTATAACCCCGAACAACGGCCAGGCGTATTTAATAAAAGCATCACCGTAACCTCAAATGCAGCAAAAGGAATAATAGTCCTGACGATCTCCGGAGAGGTAACTCCCAAGACTTTATTGACCAACGATCTCTATCCAATTGACTTTGGGGCTGCGCGCTTATCGGCTGACGAGCTATCGTTTGTTCGGATAAAAGATCATGAAGTAAGTTCTGACACCCTTAAGGTTTTCAATCCTGGCACTTCCCCACTAACGATAAACTTTAAAATTATACCGCCACACCTAAACTTAAAAACCATCCCATCAACCATAGCTCCAAAAGGCAAAGGGGTTATAATCGTCACATTTAATGCGGCGAAAAAACAAGAATACGGTTTTATGACCAACCGTATTTATCTTGGATTTAACCAGAAGGAACAGTATAAAGATGCGATTAAGGTAAGTGCCACTATTGAAGAAGACTTTTCAAAACTCAGTGATGAAGAGATCGCCAATGCGCCAAGGATTGAACTAAACTGCAAGATTTTTGATTTCAAGGAACTTGCTGAAGGTGAATCAGCTTCCTATACATTTATCTTATCAAACAAAGGGAAAAAACCACTGATCATACGGAGCATTACAGCCTCTTGCGGCTGCACAACAGCTAAGCCAAGCTCAAACGTTCTTGCTCCTGGAAGTACCACCGACCTTAAAGTAACATTTGATTCACAAGGCAAGCTAGGGATCCAAAACAAAGTGCTAACTGTAATCACCAATGATCCAGAACATTCCACTACCCTACTCCACGTAATTGGGACTGTAAAATCAAAGCCATGAGCAGTCATCCAGAGAACGATCCTAAATATATTGGGCTGCAAGTGAATAGCGGCGTTGAAACTCCTGATTCTGTAAACAGTGAAGCGGTAAGTGCATTCTTAAAGCGGAACAAACGAGCCGAACTTACTTCAGAAGAGTATGTTGCAGGCATTCGTAAAGGCGACATTTCTATTCTTAGTCAAGCCGTTACCCTTGTGGAAAGTAATAATTCGGCACATCAACAACTCGCACAGGACGTTGTTCTTCAGTGCCTTCCATTTGCTGGAATTTCAGTTCGATTAGGGATTACAGGGATGCCAGGAGCAGGAAAGAGTACCTTTATCGAAGCGCTAGGGAAAACAATCACCGAGCAAGGGCGCAAGCTCGCCGTATTAGCGATTGACCCAAGTTCTGAAAAAACAAAAGGCTCTATCTTAGGCGATAAAACACGCATGGAAGCCCTATCAGCCAATGCGAATGCCTATATTCGACCTAGTCCAACATCCGGATCATTAGGTGGGGTGGCTCGAAAAACCAGAGAGATTATTACGCTATGCGAAGCCGCAGGATTTGATACAATATTAATTGAAACAGTTGGTGTGGGTCAATCGGAAACGGCTGTCCATTCGATGGTTGACTTCTTTTTATTACTTCAACTGGCTGGTGCTGGTGATGAACTGCAAGGGATTAAAAGAGGTATCATGGAGATGGCTGATCTGTTAGTGGTCAATAAGTCAGACGGTGATAACATTGACAAAGCTCAATTAGCCGCAGCTCAATATCGCAACGCCTTGCATCTTTTCCCAGCCTCTGAATCAGGTTGGAACCCAAAGGTGTTAACCTGCTCTGCATTAGAAAACAGAGGAATAGCGGAGGTCTGGAGTACCATTCTTGAATACCTAAACGACACAACCGCAAATGGGTATTTTCAGCAGCGAAGAGGTGAGCAAGTTCGGTATGCGATGTATGAGACGATCAATGAGATGCTAAAAAATAATTTTTACCAAAATCAATCGATTCAGCAATTAATTACGGTCTTAGAAAAACAAGTCGTTGAGAATGCCACTAGTTCATTAGCTGCGGCCAATCAACTACTAGACAGCTATTTTAAAGTCAATTCGAAATAAGTCATTTTTTGTGAGTTAAATTGTTTTAATACCTTTGTTCAACGATTTCAATCACAGAACATCATAAACATCATTAAATAAAACTTAAATGAAACATCTACTAATTATTGCGATGGCCTTGGCCGGATTATATTCTTGCGCTAAACCAGTTGGATTTGTCATCAATGGTCAGATCAAGGGCAAGGACAGTGGAGCTATTCAGCTTATGAAATTTACAAATGGTAAATGGACTACTGAAGACTCTACTACGATCGAAAAAGGAAAGTTTGTCTTAAAAGGCAAAGCCGAACTTCCTGAATTGCGAATTATTTCAATGGGACCGCAGATGATGGTCGCTCAATTCTTTGCTGAAAATGGCTCACTCACTCTAAAAGCAGATGCAGACAGTTTAGCTAACTCTGAAGTGCAAGGATCTAAATCGAATGATGAATTTTCGATTCTCAAGAAAGAGTTGAAAAGTATTGCAAAAGAGACGCAAGGGTTGCAACAAAAATATAACGATGCGAGAACAAGAGGCAACGAAGAGGAGATGAAGAAAGCTCAGATCGACTATGAAGCAATGATGGGAAACCAAAAGGTATACTCTAAAAACTTCATTCGTGAGCATCCCAAATCAACCGTATCTCCACTTATTGTATTGATGCAGTTAGCTCAAGAGATGTCATCGCATGATATCGATACGTTGATAGCCTTTCTTGACCCATCTGTTCGTGGATCTATCTATGTTGACGAGTTAAAAAAAGTATCAGAAAAAATGCGTGCAACAACTGTTGGTGGATTAGCTGCAGATTTTACTCAAAATACTCCTGAAGGAAAACCGCTAACGCTCTCTTCATTCAAAGGCAAAATTGTATTACTTGACTTCTGGGCCTCTTGGTGTGGACCTTGCCGCAGAGAAAATCCGAATGTTGTGAAAGCTTACCAACGCTTTAAGGACAAAGGGTTTGATATCTTAGGTGTATCTCTTGACAAAGAAAAAGAGCCTTGGGTTAAAGCGATTGCAGATGATCATCTAACTTGGAATCATGTGTCAGACCTTAAATTCTGGCAAAATGAAGCAGCCGTAAAATATGGCGTTCAGTCGATTCCCTTTTCTGTCCTTATCGACAAAGATGGTAAGATCATTGCGAAGAATCTACGTGGCGATGAGCTAGAGAAAAAACTAGCCGAGTTGCTACCGTAATTCATTTACATAAACGAAATAAAGGGGAGCAGTGATTCATTCACTGCTCCCCTTTATTTTTTATAGCGGTCTTTTTGGCTAGATACGACTCTTCTTTAAGCTTTTAATCACAAGGAACACGACATAAGAACTACCTAAAAATAAGAGAATGTAAACAACCTCTTTATAATATTGATGCAGTAATTCTTGTTGCGACGAGAACAGATAACCGAGCAGCGCTAGAATGATATTCCAGGCTGTAGCTCCAATCGCCGTATACAAAATAAAATTAGAAAGCTTCATGTTTGCAATCCCCGCAGGTATAGAGATCAGATGACGAATGCCGGGCAAAAGTCGACCTATAAGGGTAGAGGTGTTTGCATTTTTCAGGAAGTAATTCTCGGCTTTTTCGATCCCCGCTTGATTCACCATCATTAGATTGGCCAAGCGTGTGTTGACAAATTTCATGAGTAATGTGCGCCCAATAAGTTTAGCGGCAAAGTAATTAATCAGGGAGCCGACCACAGCACCTAATGAACCAGCAAGGATAATTAAGAATATATTCATATCGCCATTTGCCGCTTTATAGGCAGCCGGCGGAATAACTAATTCAGATGGGAATGGGATAATCGTACTCTCAACGGCCATCAATAAAAAGACCGTCGTATAGGTTATATGACCCATATACCAACTTAAAACTTGCTCGAAAAGTGCTTCCATCTGTTTTTTTGGTAAAACTAACTTTTTCCGAACGGAAATGAAAACAAATCTTGCCATTTCAGTCCAATTTTAAAGGGACTTAACCGGCTCTTTGAAGACTTTAATAACTTCGAATTCTTGACACTTAAACTTTACTATTATATATTTTGTTTTATTGGATTAGACCTGAGAATCAATTAACTTTGCAGGCTTATTTAAAATTTCATGAAAGAGTTGAAGCCAAATCATACCCCTACCGACAGATCAAAATTATTGATGTTGTTGCTGCCTGTGTGATCGTAGGAGGACTCTTTTTTAACTCGAAATCTGCAGGTACACCAAATCGAATCTCAGAGAGTGGGAAAGATCAACAAGAGATCTATTTTACGGCCGTAACCATACCAGAGAAACTCGATTTCGCTCATGAATCGGTGCCATTAGAGAATTTTGATATTCGTGAATCGCTAGATCGGGAGATGCTTAGCATTGCCAATTTCCATTCACAAGCCTTACTATATATTAAAAAGACAACCCGTTATTTCTCTATTATCGAACCGATTCTGAAGAAAAATGGGATACCTGAAGACTTTAAGTTTTTGGCTCTTGCCGAGAGTGGATTCTTGGACAAGGTAGTCTCTCCAGCAGGTGCAGCAGGGATATGGCAGTTTATGAAGCCAGCCGCAGTGGAGAATGGACTCGAAGTTAACGATGAGGTAGACGAGCGGTATAATATCGAAAAAGCCACGGAGGCGGCCTGCCGATTTTTAAAGACTGCCTACCTTAAATATGGGAACTGGACCATGGTAGCTGCTTCCTACAATGCTGGAGTCGGAGGGATGTTAAGACAAGAAATTATTCAAAAAAATAGAAGTTACTACGATCTTCAATTAAATGAGGAAACCGCAAGATATGTCTTTCGGATCTTAGCCTTGAAACTAATCATTGGTGATCCTCTGAAATATGGGTTTAAAGTAACCGACGAAGAGAAATATCCAATCATCCCAGTCAAAGAAATTCGGGTTTCCGAAAGCATTAAAGACTTGCCAGATTTTGCTCGAGAAAATAAAATCAATTTTAAAATTCTCAAACAATTTAACCCTTGGCTAAAAGGGACAAGTCTAAAGAACTCTAAACGGATAACCTACGCGATTAAAATACCAGTAGCAGGTAAATACCGCAGCTTTTTGAATTAGCATTATCGATTACTTCCCCTAATATTTGGTTATCCATTCATGAATCAAGAAGATAAAATCATCGTCCGCGGAGCACGAGAGCACAATCTGAAGAATATCACAGTTGAAATTCCTCGCAATCAGCTCACCGTGATCACAGGATTAAGTGGAAGTGGCAAATCTTCTCTGGCTTTCGACACCATTTATGCCGAGGGTCAACGACGATACATCGAGACTTTCTCAGCCTATGCTCGAAGCTTCTTAGGTAACATGGAGCGTCCCGATGTCGACGAGATCACAGGTCTAAGTCCGGTTATCTCCATCGAGCAAAAAACGACCAATAAAAATCCGCGTTCAACAGTAGGGACCGTTACCGAGATCTACGATTTTCTAAGACTTCTCTATGCACGTGCCGGCGAAGCCTACTCCTACAATACTGGGGAGAAAATGGTTAAGTATACCGATGAACAAATCATTAAACTGATCCTAGAAAAATTTCAAGGCAAGCGGACCATGCTTCTTGCACCAGTTGTAAGAGGTCGGAAAGGCCATTACCGCGAACTTTTCGAGCAAATACGAAAGAAAGGATTCCTATATGCTCGAGTAGATGGTGAAGTGAAAGAGGTAACGCATGGTTTTAAACTCGACCGGTATAAAAATCACCACATCGAGATGGTCATCGATAAAGTGGTCGTTGATGAGAATGATGCGAAGAGACTTCGTGACTCTGTCGATATTGCGATGAAACACGGACAAGGCATTATGATGGTATTGGATGTAGAATCAAACGATACCCGATTCTTCTCCCGACATCTGATGTGCCCCACCACAGGTATATCTTATAATGACCCTGCTCCACATAGCTTCTCATTTAACTCACCTCAGGGTGCTTGTCATAAATGCAACGGTCTTGGAGAGATCACTGAAATAGATCAAGCTAAACTTATTCCAGATTCAGATCTCTCGATTGCAAAAGGGGGAATCGCCCCCCTTGGGCCTCATAAGAATACCATGATCTTTTGGCAGATTGAAGCCTTGTCGGAGAAATACGGGTTTACCTTAAAAACACCCGTCGGCGAGATTTCCGAAGAAGCCATAAATGCCTTATTATTCGGCACTGGGGAACGAATTAAATTAAAAAACTCGCCACTGGGAAGCTCCATCGATTATATGATGACCTATGAGGGCATTGTGAAATACATTCTCAATCAGAAAAGCGACAACCTATCAAAGACCGCTCAAAAATGGGCTGATCAATTTCATAAAAGCATGACGTGCCCAGAGTGCGACGGACAACGTCTGCAACAAGAACCCCTTCATTTTAAAATTGACGGCAAGAACATCTCTGAACTGACTCAACTTGATATCAGTGAGCTATCCGTATTTTTTGACGCTATTGAGCAAAGACTTAGCAAACGTCAATTGCAAATCGCGACTGAGGTTATTAAAGAACTGCGCACTCGACTTCAGTTTCTTGTCGACGTTGGATTAACCTACCTCTCGCTCGATCGCTCTGCAGGAACCTTGTCTGGAGGAGAATCACAACGGATTCGACTAGCCACACAGATTGGATCGCAGCTTGTGAATGTGTTATACATCCTTGATGAACCAAGTATTGGATTGCACCACCGCGATAACCTACGCCTCATCAATTCACTCAAACAGTTGCGTGATACGGGTAATTCTGTGGTAGTGGTGGAGCACGATCGGGATATGATGCTCCAGGCCGATTACCTGATCGATATGGGACCGTTGGCAGGGATACATGGGGGCGAAATTGTAGCAGCAGGTCTTCCTTCAGAAGTCTTAAAGAAGAATACTCTGACGGCTCAATACCTTACCAATAAAAAGAAAATAGAAGTTCCCACGGCTATTCGACCAGGAAATGGAAAATCACTGAAGCTGAAAGGGGCCTCTGGAAATAACTTAAAAAACATTGATGCTGAATTTCCACTAGGCAAACTAATCTGTGTCACTGGCGTATCCGGAAGTGGCAAGTCAACCTTGATTAACGAGACGCTTCAGCCCATCTTAAGTCAGTATTTTTACAAATCATTACTCGATCCATTAGCCTATAAAGGGATCGAAGGGATTGACCTAATAGATAAAGTAGTCCAGGTAGACCAGTCGCCAATTGGCCGGACACCACGTTCTAATCCGGTTACCTATACTGGAGTCTTCACCGACATTCGAAATATTTTCACCCTATTACCAGAGGCTAAGATCAGAGGCTATCAGCCTGGCCGATTCTCATTTAATGTAAAAGGGGGACGCTGTGAGGCTTGTGAAGGGGCTGGCATGAAAGTGATCGAGATGAATTTCCTCCCCGATGTCTATGTGCACTGCGATAAATGCAATGGTAAACGCTACAATCGTGAAACTTTAGAGATTCGCTTTAAAGGCAAATCGATCAGCGACGTCCTTGACATGACCATCAATCAGGGTGTTGAGTTTTTCGAAAGTATTCCATCGATCGTTCACCGATTGCGAACACTTCAGGATGTTGGTCTTGGTTACATCACCCTTGGACAATCCTCAACGACACTGTCAGGAGGAGAATCACAACGGGTTAAGCTGGCCACCGAACTAAGCAAAAGAGATACCGGCATGACCCTTTACATCCTTGATGAGCCAACGACAGGACTACATTTTGAGGATATCAGGGTACTTCTTGAGGTGCTAAATAAGCTAGTAGACAAAGGGAATACCGTGATTGTTATTGAGCACAATATGGAGGTCATTAAGATGGTAGACCATATCATCGATATTGGTCCCGAAGGTGGCAAAGAGGGTGGATATCTACTAGGCAGTGGGACTCCTCAAGAGATCATAAAGCTCAAAAAATCCTACACCGCAAAATATCTCAAGGAGGAGATGGATCGGCAATAGAACTTGCTTTTCTATTGTGGCTACAGTGTTTTCCCTATTGCGTCCTATTGTGTTTCTTTTTTTTTCACCACATAGGCACATAGGCCACATAGAAAGGCAAATTAAAATCTATTGTGCCTACTGTGATTTCCCTATTGTGTCCTATTGTGTTTCTTTTTCTTCTTTACCACATAGGCACATAGAGCACAGTAGAAAAGCACATTAGAAAGCAAATCAAAAACTATTGTGTCTATTGTGTTTTCCCTATTATGTCCTACTGTGTTTTTTTTTCTTCTTTACCACATAGGCACATAGAGCACATTAGAAAAGCACATTAGAAAGCAAATCAAAAACTATTGTGGCTACTGTGTTTTCCCTATTGTGTCCTATTGTGTTTCTTTTTTTTTTACCACATAGGCACATAGAGCACATTAGAAAACAAATCAAAAACTATTGTGTCTACTGTGTTTTCCCTATTGTGTCCTATTGTGTTTCTTTATTTTTTCACCACATAGGCACATAGAGCACATTAGAAAAGCACATTAGAAAGCAAATCAAAAACTATTGTGGCTACTGTGTTTTCCCTATTGTGTCCTACTGTGTGTTTTCCCTATTGTGTCCTACTGTGTTTCTTTTTTTTTCACCACATAGGCACATAGAAGGCACATTAGAAAAAAAGCCGAAACTCGGCCCTAACATTATTCATATTAGGGCTAAGCCTCGGCTTTTGTCAGCTTAATAACTGCACTAGTTATATCAGACTAAAGCTCGCGAATTTTGATGTTACGGAACCATAGGGTATAACCATGATCTTGTAGACCAATATAACCTTCTTTGTCGATCCCTTCAGACCAGCCTTTAAAGTTTTTAAATTTACTTTTTGCAACCATCGCATCCCATTCAGGAGTCCATAGCGTATATTCGACAACCTTTTTGCCATTCATAAAATGAGTGGCATGACCATCTTTAACTCGGACAACAACCGTGTTCCATGAATAAGCTGGATGAACAGTTTTCGGATCGCAAGGAAGAATATCGTATAAAGAACCAGCAAGGTGGCTTGCTACTTTATTATCACCTGCATCCACATTGTCCAAAACTTGAACCTCAGGAGCCGCATAATAGATTGGCTCACCTTTTACCTCGCGAACATAGTAGAAGATCCCTGAGTTAGCAGCTTTGCCAGCCTTAAAATCAATAGAAAGTTCGAAATTCTTAAATTTCTTACCAGGATAAAGGACATCGCCATTCGAACCTTGTCCTGGTTTTTTTCCTGCACCCGTAAAAATTTTCATCGCATGATCTTCAACAACCCAGTTAGCAGGCATTGCCGTTCCATTACATTGTCTCCAACCATCGAAATTCTCACCATTAAAAAGGAGTTGCCATCCTTGTTTTTTCTCTTTCTTGGTCAGTTTATTCAACTCTTGCGAAAATCCAGATAACGATAGGAACAAAGCCACCGTTAATGATAAAGTCACTAAAATGTTTTTTGTCATGATTTTTAATTTAAACCCCCGAGATGGGAGAATGAATACTATTTGAATTGGTTAATTTGCGACCAAAGATAATAATTAATGACAATTTTACAGGGGAAATCGTGGAAATCCAATCAAGGAAAATCGGGTTAAATAGGGCGCCTGGAATTCAGAAATATGCTTTTATATAGGTAATAAAATAAATGGCTAATTATACTTCAATCTAACTAAAGGTTTGTAAGTTTGTGGTAAACAATTAAAACTTCAAACAATGGACTTATTTGCACCTTGGCATCTCATAATCCTTTTAGGAGCTATCCTCTTACTTTTTGGAGGGGCAAAAATTCCTGAAATGATGGGTGGAATCGGGAAAGGGATAAAAGAATTTAAAAAATCCCTTAAAGACGAGACTGAAACTCCTCCAGAGACACCAAAAGTGGCTCCGAAGGCAAGCAATAAAAAAGAACCTACAAAAGAATAGGTTTTTCAATTCCTATTTTACAAAAGCCTCGAATGAACATCATCCGAGGCTTTTGTCTATTAGAGGCCCTGCAGAATAGCTTGAATTATCTATTTTTAAATATCTTTGTACAACGATTAAAACAGAAGTAAAAGAACAACACAATTCAAGTATAATAGGAATTTTTGACCATGAAGAACATCCGGAATTTTTGCATTATAGCCCATATTGATCACGGGAAAAGTACATTGGCAGATCGTCTTTTAGAGGTTACTCAAACGATCAGCGGACGAGATATGCAAGCTCAAGTTTTGGATGACATGGAGCTAGAAAAAGAGAGAGGAATTACCATCAAGAGTCACGCCATTCAAATGGATCATATTCAAGATGGAATAAAATATAGACTTAACTTAATTGACACCCCAGGACACGTCGACTTCTCTTACGAAGTTTCCCGTTCTATTGCAGCCTGCGAAGGCGCTCTGCTTATTATCGATGCCACGCAAGGAATTCAAGCACAGACAATCTCAAACTTGTACCTGGCCATCGAGCACGATCTGGAGATTATCCCTATCCTCAATAAGATGGACCTTCCAAATGCGAATCCAGAACTTGTTGAAGACCAAATTATCGAATTAATAGGTTGCAAAAGAGATACAATTATCCGAGCTTCTGGTAAAACAGGTGAAGGAATCGATGAAATTATTAGTCGCATCATCTCAGATGTACCATCCCCTGCTGGTGATCCGGAAGCACCGCTTCAAGGATTAATTTTCGACTCTGTTTACAATCAATTCAGAGGTGTTATCGCCTATGTAAAAATTGTAAATGGAACTGTCCGTAAGGGAGATGTTGTAAAATTTGTCGCTACTGAAAAACAATACAATGTCGATGAGGTTGGCGTTTTAAAAATGGGCCTCGACTCACGTGAATCACTAAGTGCCGGCGATGTTGGATATATTATTTCAAACATTAAAACGGCGCGTGAGATCCGAGTTGGCGATACCGTAACCAACGTTAAACAACCTTGTTCAAATGTCATATCTGGGTTCGAGGAGGTTAAGCCGATGGTGTTTGCCGGGGTCTATCCGATCGACAGTGACGACTATGAAGATCTTCGAGCAGCAATGGAGAAACTTCAATTGAACGATGCCTCGTTAACGTATACCCTTGAATCATCTGCGGCCTTAGGCTTTGGATTCCGCTGCGGATTCCTAGGATTGCTGCATATGGAGATCATTCAAGAGCGTCTTGACCGTGAATTTGACATGAACGTCATTACTACGGTACCGAACGTTTCATATCTGATTCATACTAGAGCAGGTGAGACTGTCGAAGTCTATAACCCTGCGGGAATGCCTGATGGCTCGATGATCGACCTGATTGAAGAACCTTATATCCGAGCTCAAATTATCACACGATCTGAATATATCGGAGCGATAATGACTTTGTGCTTGGACAAACGTGGCATGTTAACCAAACAAGATTATCTCACCGCCGAAAGAGCCGAATTAACTTTTGATTTACCTCTTGGCGAGATCGTCTTCGACTTCTACGACAAGCTTAAAAGCATCTCAAAAGGATACGCCTCATTTGATTACCATATTACTGGTTACAGACCAGCTAAATTAGCCAAACTTGACATACTGTTGAATAGTGAGCCTGTGGATGCACTATCCACATTGATTCACGCCGATAATGCCTATAATTTCGGACGACGGATGTGCGAGAAACTAAAAGAACTGATCCCGCGTCAACAATATGATGTGGCCATACAAGCTGCTATCGGAGCGAAAATTATTGCCCGAGAGACCATAAAAGCTGTCCGAAAAGATGTAACCGCTAAATGTCGTAAGTTACTAGACAAGCAGAAAAAGGGGAAGAAAAAAATGAAGCAGATCGGAAATGTTGAAGTACCACAAAAAGCCTTCCTTGCCGTCTTAAAGCTCGACTAAGGATCGAATCGGCTTCATTTACCACTCATAATCATCCTTCAAATCTCAGACTATGTTTGTTGATTCTCACTCGCATCTGTACGCCGAAGAGTTTCTCCCCGACCGAGAAGAGATGATTCAACGCGCCATAAATGCGGGGGTCGAGAAAATCATTCTGCCCAATATTGATCAGTCAACCATTCAGGCGATGTTTGATTTAACCGATTCGCATCCCGATCTTTTTGTTCCCCTAATTGGTCTTCATCCCACATCGGTAAAGGAGGATTATAAACTAGAATTACAAGTCGTGGAGCAATGGTTAGCCAAGCGTTCTTTTTGCGCAATTGGCGAGATTGGCATTGATTTATATTGGGATAAAACCTTTTTAAGTGAGCAAATAGATGCTTTTAAGATTCAGCTGAATTGGGCTAAAGATTTAAATATCCCGATTGTCATCCATACTCGAAACTCTTTTGAAGAGGTTTTTGAAGTCCTTGAGAAAGAGAAAGGTGAAAGTCTTACTGGCGTTTTTCATTGCTTTAGCGGCAACCTAGAACAAGCTCACCAAGTGATCGACCTTGGGTTCAAGATTGGAATTGGCGGGGTCGTAACTTTTAAAAATTCAGGTCTTGATACGGTCGTTCAACAGATCGATCTTCAACATATACTCCTTGAAACTGACTCGCCTTACCTAGCACCAGTACCCCACAGAGGAAAACGAAATGAGACAGCCTACCTATTAATCATAGCGAACAAAATTGCTGAGTTGCACCAGATATCGGTTGAAGAAGTTGGGCGAATTACCACTCAAAATTCGAAACAATTATTTAACTTATAAACTGGCATAAGTATTTCATAATTAGTAATTTTGTGTCGGATATCGACTCAAATCACTTGACGCTATGACAAAATCAGACACGCAATCTATTCTGATCATTTACACCGGTGGAACCATTGGGATGCGTGAAGATCCCATGACCAAGACGCTCTCTCCTATGCGTTTCGAATTGATTCAGGATGAAATTCCAGAGCTTCATAAGCTTGGATTTAAGATCGATTCTGTCACTTTTAGCCCTCCCATCGATTCAGCCAACATGACTCCAGAAATATGGATTGATTTGGCCAAGACCATCAAGGAGTGCTATTCGAAATACGACGGGTTTGTGATCTTGCATGGAACTGACACCATGGCTTATACTGCATCTGCGTTAAGTTATATGCTCGAGAACTTAGACAAGCCCGTTATCCTTACAGGTTCACAACTGCCCATTGGAGTGCTTCGGACAGATGGGAAAGAGAATATTATCACCGCAATACAAATAGCGGCAGCTCAACGAAAAGGGAAAGCAATTGTGCCTGAAGTTTGTGTCTATTTTAGCTCGTTTCTTTTTCGCGGCAATCGAACAACAAAAGAAGATTCTCAACAATTTAGTGCCTTTGCATCACACCACTATCCAAAACTTGCCATAGCAGGTATTGACATTGAATATTATTATGGGTTAATCAATTACCCTAGCAGCAAAGGGACGTTTAAGATCAATACCTCGATCAACGACAACGTGATTGTTTTGAAAATTTTCCCGGGTCTTAACCGCAAATATTTTGAATCAATACTTTCCTTGCCAGGTATAAAGGGTATTATCTTAGAATCGTACGTTAGTCAGTGCCCTGGTGGCCGCGTAAAAATGGGGTATTACGAAACTAGCCGCGAGCTTCAAGAGGCTGGAGTAGTAAGCGGCAAAGATATTACCATTGAAGCTGCGGTAACAAAACTAATGTTCTTGTTAGGACAGAAATTAAGTTCCGATGAAGTGGTGGAATACCTAAACCAAAACCTTAGCGGAGAGATCGAAAATTAAGCCATCTATCTTTTGGTAAGCATTGGGTAAGCAGTATTATAACCTCTCATGGCATGCCAAATAATACGGTTAAAGATATCTTCATCAATGCGATCATAATCATCAAGATCTTGTTCCATCGACTTTTTTGCCCACGACAACTGTTTCCCCTTTAAAGATTTAAGCGGTGGATTAATCTGATCCAATGGGATAGCACTAGGCTCAGCATTAAAAGGGGCGAAATCTGGAGCCTCGTTAAAACAGGCAGTCATTGACTCCGCAGCCTCATCTAATTGATTCATCGGTGGTAGACCTAAGATATCCTCCATGGTTCGAACCATATTTATTTGCGAATAGTAGGTCGAAATAACCTGTTTATGTTTGGTGTACGGACTTATTACCAAGCCAACTGTGCGATGGCCATCTACATGATCAAGCCCATCCTGTGGGTCATCTTCTGTTACAAATATGCAGGTCTCTTTCCAAAATTTACTCTTCGAGAGAGCCTCAACAATCCGACCTAAAGCAAGATCATTGTCAGCTACAGCAGCTGCAGGCGTGGGTAACCCTGGTCGAGTACCAGAGGTGTGATCAGCTGGCAATAACAACACGCTGAAATTTGGAAACTCACCCTTCTCTTCAAACTCATGTAACTCCTTAATAAATACAGAAGCCCGATAAGCATCTGGGACTACAATTGGAAAGCCAATATACGAAGGACAAGTATAAGGTGCAATCTGCTCAATACTAGCGGTACCCTTAATGGAGATGTTTTTTGTCCCATTCTGAAAATCTTTCAACACTTCAGAATAAGTTGCCGTTCTAGGACTGATTTCCGCATTTACAAATTCACCATAGTTGCGAAAAGTTAACCCATGACGCAACACATTGTCCCATAGAAAACCAGAACTTGCATAAGCCAACGCATCATCTCCATCATAAGGATAACTGCGCACAAAATCGCCAAACGACTTCTCGATATAGTCTGTCACATACGCTTCATTGGCCCACTGATGTCCATCTGCACTTAGCACTCCACTGCAATAGAAGTTATCCAACAGCACAAACAATTCCGCTAATTTATGCTGATTGGGAGTTATTTTGCGACCAAATAAGAGAAGCGTGCTATCCCCATTCCCCTGCTTTAAATCCCCAAATACCTGATCGTAGGTTCTATTCTCCTTGATAATATAAACCACATGTTTAATGGGCGATTGCTGACCGGCAAAACGAGGAATGACACCATTTTTTACGCTGCTTTTTTGCGTATTCGAAGATGCGCCCTCTCTACTCCATGAATTATTTTTAAGTACCACAGCAGTTTGCTTAGCCAACTCTTGAGGATCAGGAACCGATACAATCGAAATACTTCCTAAATGGTCCCTAGAATTATAGCCCCCTTTACCACTCTTTTTATCTCTCGATCCAGTACCTTTGACATTGGAAACATAAAGCTCCTTCCCTGATTTATCAAGAACAACGGATCCGGGATACCACCCAGTAGGTATTAAACCTACGATACGATTCGTAACACCCAACTCGATAACGCAAATTGCATTCTCCGTTCCATTTGCAACATAAAGGAACTTGCTATCCGGAGAAATCGTTAACGCATTCGGACCGCTTCCAAATAAAGCCTCCTTATTTAAATGAACAGAAATAACACTCTTTACATCATCGGTCTTCGTATCGATCACAAATACCTGATCGCTATTTGCGCAAGCCACAGCCAAAAATCGTCCATCTGGGCTTAAAGCCATGCCAGTAGGATGCAAGCCAACAGGGATGTCTTTCGTTTGACTACCTAGATCTAAATCTACAACCGACACAGAACCATTATTCGCTATTCCTGTTTTGGGATCTACTAAAATCAAGCTCCCCGAGGTGTTGTAAGTTGACTCACCTGCCAAAGGCTTGCGGCCACCCCAATTGGTGACATAGGCCTTATGATCAGTCGCGAGAACTACTTCATATGGGGCAATTCCAACAGGAATCTCTTGAATCGATTTATCTCTAAGATTGATCTTTGCTAATGAATTATTGCGACTTAAGGTTACAAATAAGTGATTCTCTTGTTTGTTTAATGCTAGACCACCCGGACCTGGGTCATCGCCAATTTTTGGATTAGGCATGACAATTGCAGAATCCCATCTTAGCTTTCTATCCTGGTCCATTCGTGCAACCAGTATTTGAGATGAACCTTCCGATAAATATATTTTTTGATCATCTTTTGTCATACATATGCCCGTAAAAGAGGCTCCGCCTTTCTCATAAGAGAGCGTTTGGAGATTTTTCTGATCCTTTAATCGAATTAGATTTAATGACTTGATATTTTTAACCACTAAGTACTCTTCAGTAGAGTTTAAAACGATATCGACAGGGCGGCCTGGAATATAGATTTGTGAACCTGCTGGTCGTAACAACTGGTTCGAAGGGACCAAAATGCTCCCGTCCTGCTGAGTACCCACATGGAGTGTATTCAACGACTGCTGTCCATAGCTTAGAGAAATACCTAGAACGAAAATTAGTGCAAAGATGAAAGGCCCCGAATGGGTGTTAGGCTTCATGGATGTTTAGTTTTAGTTTGTTTCTGCATGACATACCCTTATCAAACAATTAAGACACTTGCCTAACTGCTTGTATTGGCTAATATTTTCATATCCTTAACTTCTAATATAGGCTTAGAATAGCCGATCAAAGAAGCATTTATTAAAGCAGCAGCAAGATCTTTTAGTGTGATAATTAGATTTGGGGTAAGCAATGCCATGATTGGGAATAACCACCCAATATATTTTAAACTTTTATAAAATGTCATCGAAGGCCGTAGTGGCAAAAATGGAATAATCCCAGCAGGTCTAAAGTTGTAGGCCTTTTTAAATGGGAGTTTCATCAAATCGTTCTCCGTTTTCCCTTTTACACGAGCCCACATGACGCGACCCTTTTCAGTACTATCGGTTCCAGCCCCTGAGATATAACAAAAGGTCATGTCGGGATTTTGTGATGCAAGGACCTTCGCAAAATCGATGGTTAAGTCATAGGTTAGTCGGGCGTATTCAGGTTCCTTTTTCCCCATTGAAGTAACCCCTAAACAGAAATAACAGGCGTTATATCCAGCCACATCATGGCTTAGTGCAGAAAAATCGGAAAAATCAGGATGGATAATCTCTTGTAGTTTAGGGTGACTATAACCTGTCGGTTTTCGAGTGATCACTAAAACTTTTTCAACTTCTGGATGGTTCAAGCATTCATATAGAACACCTTCTCCTACCATACCGGTGGCGCCAGTGAGTATGACTTTTAATTTATTCATTGAGGATAATGCTAATTTTAAGATTAATGTAGACCCGATCTTCCGGTATCAAATATACTCATTTTTTAATTCAAGAGCATCTAATTCGCTTAGCTACACAATCGATTAAATAGTTGACATATTGTTAATTACAAATAAATAGCCCATCAAGTAAATTACTTAATGGGCTATTTATTAAACTTAGTGTGCGCTTATTTAAATGCGCTATTATCCGCTAACGGATTAATTCTTCTGTTTTGGAGCAACCAATGATAGACACAATTCATCGAGTTGCGCTTGTGCAATTTCGGCTGGTGAATCGTTCATCACATCGCGTCCTGAGTTGTTTTTCGGGAAAGCAATCACATCACGAATAGAGTCAAGACCTGCAAACATAGAAGCTAAACGATCGAAGCCAAAGGCGATGCCAGCATGAGGTGGAGCGCCATATTTAAATGCCTCCATCAAGAAACCAAACTGATTTTCAGCATCTTGCTTCGAAAACCCAAGAGTCTTAAACATCTTAGCCTGAAGCTCGCTATCAAAGATTCGCACCGAACCTCCACCAATCTCCACGCCATTAATGACTAAGTCGTAAGCATTCGCCCGAACAGTTCCAGGGGCGGTATCGAGTAGCGCAATATCTTCAGGTTTTGGTGCTGTGAATGGGTGATGCATCGCATGAAAGCGACTAGCCTCCTCGTTCCATTCCAACAATGGAAAGTCGATTACCCAAAGCGGTCTGAAGACTTCTTTATCCATTAAACCAGCCAAGCGTCCCATCTCTAAACGAAGAATTGAGAGAGCAGGGAGTGTCCGTTCTTTCTCCCCAGAGAGCATAAGAATTAAATCACCCGGTTTAGCATCGAAAATCTGAGTCCATTTCGCTAGGTCCTCCGGGCCATAGAACTTATCGACCGATGATTTTGCCGATCCATCTTCATTAACCTTGGCATAAACGAGTCCTTTGGCACCCACCTGAGGTCGTTTAACAAACTCAGTAAGTTCGTCGAGTTGCTTCCGCGAATATTCTCCACAACCAGGAACACAGATTCCTCCAATATATTCAGCATCGTCAAAGACCTTAAAATCTTTCCCTTTAACGACAGTTGTCAAATCTTTAAATTTCAGATCAAAGCGAATATCTGGCTTGTCGTTGCCATAGTTCTCCATGGCATCGGCATAAGTCATCCGCGGAAATTCGCCTGGATCAATCCCTTTAATCTCTTTAAACATATGTCTGGTCAGCCCTTCGAACATATTAAGCACATCTTCCTGCTGTACAAACGACATCTCGCAATCGATCTGTGTAAACTCAGGCTGACGGTCTGCACGAAGATCCTCATCGCGGAAGCATTTTACGATTTGATAATAGCGATCAAAGCCAGCAACCATAAGCAGCTGTTTAAAGATCTGAGGCGACTGAGGCAGCGCATAAAACTGATTTGGATTCATCCGTGATGGAACCACAAAATCACGTGCTCCTTCAGGCGTTGATTTTATCAATACGGGCGTTTCAGTCTCAATAAACTGAAGGTCATCGAGGTAATTACGAACTACATGCGCCATCTTGGCTCTTAGCTCTAGATTTTTGCGAACTGTTTCGCGGCGTAAATCCAGGTAGCGAAATTTCATGCGCAATTCATCTCCACCATCGGTATCATCCTGAATGGTGAATGGAGGAACTGCTGCCTTATTTAGTATTGTAAGTTCTTTGATGTCAATCTCAATATCACCAGTAGGAATCTTGCTATTTTTACTGGAGCGTTCGCGCACTATCCCTTTTACCTGAATGACAAATTCACGTCCAAGCTTTTCAAATTGGTCTTTTAATTCAATCGTGGTATTTTCATCTGCAACAAGCTGCGTGATACCATAACGATCACGAATATCAATAAAAGTCATGGCTCCAAGATTTCTAATCGTTTGGACCCATCCAGCCAAAACAGGCTCCTGACCAACATGTGTGATCCGAAGCTCACCGCAAGTAAAAGTTCTATACATTGAATTATTGGGTATGATTGAAGTGGTAAAATTACAAAACTACCACGAGATACGGAAAATTAATATCAATGCAGATGCACCTAAGGTAAATTAGGGAATAGTTTCTACTTTTGAAGTAGAAAATCTGCTGCTATGATAGATCCATTTGACGACGAATATTTCATGAAAAGAGCATTAGTAGAGGCTGAACAAGCCTTTGCTGAAGGCGAAGTGCCTGTTGGAGCACTTGTAGTCTGTCGGAATCAAATTATCTCAAGAGCGCATAATCTCACCGAGCTTTTAAACGACGTAACTGCTCATGCGGAGATGCAAGCAATCACTGCAGCCACCAATTTACTGGGAGGTAAATATCTCGTTGACTGCACCTTATATGTTACTCTTGAGCCGTGCACCATGTGCGCCGGTGCGCTAGGATGGTCACAGATTGGGAGAATAGTCTATGGAGCGAGTGATGAGAAAAGAGGATTTTTAAAGTTTGCACCCCAAGTTCTCCATCCAAAAACAGAAGTTTTAGGTGGGATTCTACAAAATGAGTGCACGCAGCTATTAAAACAATTTTTCGAACTACGTCGTTAAAGTGTCAGCTGAAGCGAGAATAGCAAACCTAGCTGGATCTTGCGGTCTTGATTGTAGTTATAACGCCAAACCGCATCGACACGAATAATCTTTAAAATATTTTCAATGCCTGCTGAAAACTCCGTGTAAGGAGTACTCTTCAGCCCCTTCATACCTTCAGGGAATACAAGGCTTGTGTGTTCTGCTTCATCGTAATTGCCCATTAATGAGCGAACGCCTAAAACCTCACGCCATTTAAGTCGCTGAAAAAGCGGCATTTTATTCAAGAAAAATCCTTGAAGATGATGTTCTAAAAATAAGCTAACATAAGCGTCACTTACAAATTCCTGATGGTTCATTAGATTAAAGGCGTACGCATCAAAGGCGTAAGATTCATTCCCCTCATGAATTTTCATCAAAGGCCATGGCACCTTACCATAGATCTTGCCTGCCTGCACATAATAGGTAATATAGCCAAATGGGTTAACCGCTAACTTATCGGCAAAGTTGGCATTCAATTTTAGATAAGGATAGTCACCACCGAGAAAGCCTTTTAGCCCTCCAGTGACAGATACATTTAGCACTGGATTAAAAATTCCAAAAGTTGAACGCTCAAAGCCCTTAATCACAATCGTCTCTTTAGGTGCAAACCGGGTGTTAAACGTTATTTCCCCAGTCCGAATAGAAGTCAGTTGATTGCCTTGCGCATCAATAAAAGGGACGAACGGTCCTGATTTAATAGTCGAAGAGGTAAAAGTTAGCTGGTTTGACAACCCCCGTACCCAATCTTTATCGAAAGTCATATCGAAGCGATCGATCATATTTAGCTTACTATATGGAGCTTTGCTTAGTGCAGAGGTAAGAAAGTTATCACGAGTAAACGCATTCGAACTAAGTCCCATAAGTTGATAATCATGCGATCCACTGAAAGCAATCATGATTCGTGGCTTTTTAGAGAAAAAATATTCAACCCCTCCACCATATTTAAAATCGTCATCTGAGGTGCCATAAGCACCATACCCTTTGAGCCTCCATTTCTGATCAAACTTCATGGTTGTTCGGCCTCCAATTCGGAATCTATTTCCCTCAATTTTATTGGTGCTATAAGCCGAATAATAGGGACCCAACTCAATCTTTCCAAGGTCGCGATAACCATAATAAAACATATAGATATACTCCGCGATAGTTTTATAAAGGGGTACGTTCTGAATTGAATCAACCATGTCGTAGATGCCTGCTTCTCTTTTCTGCAACTCGATCGGCCTCGATTTGACCCAGTAATTGTCATCTTTCAACATCGCATTTTTGTCAACAACGATCAAATTCTTAGGCGCATTGGTGACAGCAGGGAGCTCTGTAAATTTAAAGTCTTGGTAGACATTGGTTTTGCGGCCCATAAAGCCTACCATCTCTGAATCTTTATCTTTTTTAATATCAAGGTCAGCAATCAAGGCCTCCTTCAAAGGGACCCAGCGGTTTTCTGCAGGCTGAAATTCGATAGAATATTGGAAATTATTTAAAAAGTTCACATTGGCTTTAGTCGAAAGCTGCATATCCACTTTTGTCAAAGCAAAACTCTCATCTTCAACCCAGAACTTTCCCTTAAAGGTCGGATCCAATGCTTGTCGTGGCTTAAAGGAGATTTCGTATATCTTGCGTCCCTTAACCATGGCACTATCCCTTAAATAGTAATGGTAAAATTGAAGGCCTAAAGAGTTTAAGGGTGAGATTAAACCCACATCTGAGATCATAATGTAATTATCATAGACGTTGATCCCTTCGTACATCTTTCCCGTAAACTGAGAGATCATGTCGGTCGTAATCCCTGAAACTTTATTGGCTATAATCTCCGCCTTATTGGTATTAGATAGGCTATTATGTGAATAGTTTGAAACTGTCTCCGTAAAAAAGACAGGCAAAAAAGTTTTCCCTTGAACTTCAAGGGAATCCAGGTATTTAAAGACGAAATCAAATTGTTTGAGCCGTTTTTTCTTGCTCAGCGAACGATTCACATTCTTAATATCAATCTCTGACTTGGCATACAGTTTCGATTGCCATGAAGGAAAGTTAGCCGTATTATTTTCCTTTTTTCGGGCAATGATCTTGCGAAAAAGTGGAATAGCTGGGTTCTCTCCCGGCTTAACAGAGATTTCGCCAAGTGAAATTAGATCTTCAACCAAGGCCAGATCAATTTTATTCGACTGTTTTAATTTGATGGGAACAACCTTTGATTTGTAGCCAATGGCGGTAATCTCTACCGTGGCAGTAGGGGTTGTTGAACTCAGGTTGAAATTTCCGTTTAGATCGGAGTTGGTGCCTGTGTAAGTCCCCTTGAAAATAATATTAACATAGGGTATTGGGGCATTCGTACCAGCGTCTGTTATCTTCCCATAAACAACAGTTTTTTGTCCATTAGCAGTCCCAATTAGGACGAACAACAAGGTAAGGAAGCTGAAAAATATTCTCATCAAAAAAATTTAATACAAAAAATAGGCCAACCTGCTTAAATGATTAATGGATTGAACTTATAGACAAATTAGGCCAAACGAGTTAGACTCAGAAATAGGAAAGAAGTTAAATAGGGAAAGTTCTTTTTTCTTGCCGCCTATTTGGAAAATTATTAGGCCTCAATAGAAATCTCTTTACCAGATGTTTCGACCAGATCTCCTGGTCTTAGTTTTGCGCGTTTTCTAAATTCGATCTCCCCATTCAGTTTAACCTCTCCATCTTCGACCATGATCTTAGCATGACCGCCAGATTGAGCAATATGAAGATGTTTTAATAGCTTAATCAACTCTATATATTCTGCCCCTATTAAATTAAAGACCATCGCAACTATTTTAATGATTTATTTGGCACCGTCAACTTTAACTGTGCCGACAAGGATTTATAAACTAAGTCATATGAATGATCAATCATTTCCCTGAGCAGCCTATCTGACAGCGATCCGTCAAGCTGAATGGTATTCCAATGCTTTTTATTCATATGATATCCTGGTGTTATAACACTATTTGACTCTCTTAGTTCAATAGCGCGCTCCGGATCACATTTTAGATTAATCCAAAAAGTTGAATTCAGATTTATTAGCGCAAAAATTTTCCCTCCAACTTTGACCACTAATGCGGAATCACCAAAGGGGAAACTCTCTGTCACTCCATCTTTTGAAAGACAGAACTCTACTACCTCTTCAATATTCAAAATCGTAATCGTAAAATTCGAATCAAAGATAGTTAAAACAAAGGAAAGAGGTGATAAGGCTATATTGAAACACCCAATTTAGCCTGAAAGACTAAAGCTAATTAAGGGAAATAAGAACGAACAACGCTAATTAACAGGTGGAATAAAGGCCCCTTCAAAATGTTTTAATTCATAGGTTACTCCATTAGAGAAGACTATTGAGACGACATCGAAACGAGTGGTGGCGTCGCTCTTATGCTCCAGAATCCAGGCATCAGCTGCCTCAACTAAATTTCTAATTTTTCGAACAGAAATAGCTTCCCAAGGCTCCTCAAAATAATCGCCTTCCCTAGTCTTAACCTCTAGGATTACCAACTCCTCCTGTTGCTTGGCAATGATATCGATCTCTTTATGATCGAAATGCCAATTACGTGCCAGAATCTGGTATCCATTCTTTTTAAGATAGCCAACCGCCAAATCTTCCCCTTTCTTACCAAGTTCTTTAGTCGTTAACATTTCGAAATAACGTTATAACATTTTAACAACCACCTGATCAGAAGATACTTTTAACTCAACTTTACCTCCTAAAAGCAAAGGTTTATTCGGTAATTCATGACCAGCGGGAAAACCAAATGCCACAGGATAACCATAGTCTGCAACTGCTTCTCTGATTATTTCCTCACTCGATTTTTCAAAAGGTGCTTCTCCATCAGTAATTGCCGTAAAATAGCCCACAATCAATCCGGATAGATTTTTTAATATTCCACCGGTCTTTAAATTTAACATCATTCTATCGATATGATAATGATGTTCGTCAATGTCTTCAATAAAAAGAATCTTCCCTTTGGGTGAAAGATCGAGGGCTGTTCCCCTGAGGCTTTGAATAATAGACAAGTTTCCTCCGATTAAGGTCCCTGAATTTTCCCCCACTCTATTTAAAGGGTGTGAAGCCAATTTATATTCAGGTTTTGCTCCACGTAGAAGAGCAAGTAGTTCGATAAAACTATCTGTTAACTCATCCTTTTGCTCGAACCATGCCGTCATAACACCATGAACTGAAGCGATCTTATGATTGGATAAAAAAGAGTGAAAAACAGTGATATCACTAAAGCCAATAAGCCATTTCGGCTTTTTAAAAAAGGAAGACCAATTAAGGTTAGCGTGGGTTCGTATTGAGCCGTAACCACCACGCGAGAAAAATATTGCTTTGACAGATTTATCATCAAGGGCTTTTTGCATATCAGTGCTACGATCCATGTCGGAGCCAGAGAAAACACCCTCCTTGCCAAACGCATGGTGACCGATCTCCACAACAAACCCTTGTTCTCGCAAGATTACGGCACCGCGTTCAACGATCTTTTGATTTATGAAACCGGCAGGAGAAACAATGGCAACCCTATCTCCGGGAACAAGATATGACGGAAATTTCATTTTCGTAGTGGATTTAGTTTTACTTCAATAAATACGCCTCAATTGCAGCTGGGAAATAGGCATATTCTAATTCATGAATACGCTCCGCTAAAGTCTCAGGTGAATCATCAGGATATACAGGACAGGTTTTTTGCAACAGATGCTCTCCCTTATCATATTCATTATTGACTAGATGAATTGTAATCCCAGATTCTTTTTCTTTGTTCTGAATGACGGCCTCATGGACATGAGAACCATACATTCCCTTCCCTCCATACTTTGGCAATAAAGCGGGATGGATGTTTATTAGTTCAAATGAATCGATAAAAGCGGAGGGTATCAGCCAAAGAAATCCTGCTAAAATGATCACTTCGACACCCCTCGACTGCAATTCATCGCGTAGCTGATCTGACCCGGAAAATGCTTCCCGAGTAAAAAAGTTAGCCTCAACGCCCAAATTCTTAGCACGTTCTAGAACAAAGGCGTCTTTCTTATTTGACCAAACGGAATCGATACGAATGGAAGGGTTTGATTGAAAGTGCCGAATAATATTCTCTGCGTTACTACCCGATCCTGACGCAAATATAGCTATAGTCCTCATTTGTAATTTTTTATAAAATTATATTTTTAGAATATTCGACTCAAATGTTTTAATTTATACGGACAACCCTTATTTTCATGTCCAATATAATAGATTCTTGTCTAAATATTTGGAAGATAAATTTCTTTCTTTGTTTCTTTGCACTCGCTGAGTAAAAATAAATTCAGCGAGTAAATTTAGCAATAAGTATTAACGTAAAAATTAAAAATTATGTCTGACATTTCAGGTAAAGTAAAAGCGATCATTGTTGATAAATTAGGTGTTGACGAAAGTGAAGTTACCCCACAAGCATCATTCACAAACGATTTAGGTGCTGATTCACTTGATACTGTTGAGTTGATTATGGAATTTGAAAAAGAGTTCAATATTGCAATCCCTGATGATCAGGCTGAAAAAATCGGAACTGTTGGCGATGCAATTAACTACATCACCGAAAACGCAAAGTAATAAAGTTTTTCACTAATAATATAGGGCTCAAAAGCTTACTATGGAATTAAAACGAGTTGTTGTTACCGGTTTTGGCACGATTAACCCGTTAGGTAAGAATGTTGAGGAATTTTGGAAGAACTTGTGCAATGGGGTTAGCGGTGCCGGCCCCATTACTCGTTTTGATTCAACCAATTTCAAGACACATTTTGCCTGCGAAGTTAAGAATTTCGAACCGACCGATTACCTTGATAAAAAAGAGGTTCACAAGCATGATATGTATGCTCAATTTGCATATATTGCTGCAGCTCAAGCTATAGAACACTCAGGCATTAATCTTGAAACAATTGATAAAGATGAATGCGGCGTAATTTGGGGAGCTGGGATTGGGGGATTAAATACTTTCTTACAGACTGTAACAGAGTATAACGAAAACCCTGAAATTCCTAGATTTTCTCCATTTTTTATTCCCAAAATGATTGCCAATATGGCCAGCGGGAATATTGCGCTTAAGTATGGCTTCCGTGGTCCAACAATTACAACCGTTACGGCTTGTGCTTCTGCAACGCATGCCATGATTGATGCAGCTACTTATATTCGTCTAGGAAAAGCAAATTTATTTGTCGCTGGAGGATCTGAGTCCGCAATCAATGATGCCGGAGTTGGAGGATTTAACGCTATGCGGGCACTTTCTACTCGAAACGACGATCCCAAGACTGCCTCAAGACCTTTTGATGTTGGTCGTGATGGTTTTGTGATGGCTGAAGGTGGTGGTGCTTTAATTCTTGAAGAGTACGAACATTCAAAAAAACGAGGAGCGACAATCTATGCTGAACTTGTCGGCATAGGAATGTCAACCGATGCATACCATATGACTGCGCCAGATCCTGAAGGTGGAGGCAAATCGATGACTGGTCATCTACTAGGAGCCGCTGGAGCTGTTGAAGGAATTGCCTCAATTTTGGCCATGAGAGATAGTATTGTCCCTCCGACCATCAATCAATTTGAGCTAGATCCAGAAATCGATCCAAAAATTGATTTCACCTTTAACAAAGCAAAAAAACGCGAACTCAATTATGTTTTAAGTAACACATTCGGGTTTGGCGGTCACAATGGAAGTGTAATATTTAAAAAACTTTCGGAGTAAAGTGCTACGAGATTTAAGGTATAAAATAAAACTCTTTTCTTCTTCAAGAAAAGAGTTTTATAGTTTCATAAAAGCCACTACCGGATTTAGTCCCCTAAGATTCCGACTCTATGATTTGGCTTTTATCCATAGATCAGCTTCCTCCGCTGACCTTATGGGACAACCCATCAACAATGAGCGTTTAGAATATCTTGGTGATGCTGTGCTTGGTGCGATCATTGCAGAGTATCTCTACAATAGATTTCCACGTAAAGACGAAGGATTCTTAACACAAATGCGGTCGAGAATGGTCAACCGTGGTTTTCTAACCAAGTTAACCTTTAAGTTAGGCCTTAACCGTTTTATTAACGCAAATACAAACACGGTGAACGATTCGAGCCATATTTATGGCGACGTGTTTGAAGCTTTTGTTGGGGCAATATATCTTGATATGGGCTATGAAGGTGCCCGTGAATTTGTCCTTAAAAAAGTTCTACCCATTCATGTTGATATTGAACAGTTAGAACAGAGCGATAGTAATTATAAATCGAAGCTCATCGAGTGGGGGCAAAAGAACAAGCGAGAGGTAACTTTCGACACGCACGAAAACAGAGACGGCAAATCCAATACCATACCCTTTACCTCAAAGATTTACATTGACGGGGAACTTGCTGGACAAGGTGATGGCTATTCCAAAAAAGAGGCTCAACAAAATTCTGCAGGGAAAGCACTTGCAACTCTTGGCATAAAAGCACCCCAATAGCTACAGGGATTTAAGTTCCTAAGTTAAATAATGTTAAGTAGAACTTTTTACATTCATTAATAGCTTTATCTTTGCTTCGATGAGTAAAAGATTGATCTATATTTTGAGTGTTGCTATGGCTATTGCTGCGGCCTTTCTCATTGTTGTGCAGATGATGACTATTAAGCACACGGCGGAGCTACAAGAGAAGAACTTCAGCACTCAAGCCTACAAAGCCTTACAGGATGTTGCCGAATACATTGACATTCTTGAGATAAACCAGTTCTATGCTATTGATGCCGACAGAACAGAATATCCCCCTAATTCAATTGGCCAATTTCCTAACTCCGATCCAAGTTTAAGCCTAGGAGCATTGGAAAGAACGAATGAAATATCGATCTATCAAAAGTTCTCAACCTCTGGCAGTACTGGCCAATCAAATTCGCAATCAAAATATTTCTCCCAAGTAGAAATTCAAAGTTTCCAGCATGGGTACAATCGTAAAAGTGCTCAAGATGCCCAGAAATTAAGGTATCAAATTTTCATGAAAGAGCGATCTGAACTGCCACTTTCACTCCGTTTGCCTCCAGAGATCTTAGCTCAAGCAATTGATACTGCACTTAAACGCAACGACATTCTTATTGATTATAAATACACCATTTCAACTCAGATAAATGGCAAGAACGCCTATATCATGGGGAGTAAAGATTATAAGCCCGGACTAAAAACGAAACAATATAAAAGGCTTTTATTAGCAGACGATGAACCGATAAAACCCAATTACCTATGCGTTTATTTCCCTGGACAAGACAATAATTTTCTAAAATCTACGTCATTCTTGGTCTTCCCTTCCTTGTTATTGACCTTAATGATTATAGGGATTTTCATCGTCACCTTGCAGATTATTTGGCGTCAGAAAAAAATCTCTCAGATTAAGAATGACTTCATTAATAATATGACTCATGAGCTAAAAACCCCCATTTCAACAATCTCTCTAGCCTCTCAAATGTTACGAGATTCTTCGGTCTCACTTTCCAAATCCACAGTCGATCATATTTCTGGCGTGATTTTTGAAGAGAGTAAAAGACTGAGCAATCAAGTTGAAAAAGTTTTACAGATGGCTGTCTTTAATGAAGGTCGTCTAAAACTAAAGTTTGCCGAGATTGATCTGAACAGATTGGCTGAGAGTGTGGCTTCTAACTTCGACATTAGAGTCTCCACCGAAAACGGAGAATTGCGAACCGAATTATTAGCTGAAAACCCTTTTATTAAGGGCGATGAAGTGCATATTACGAATGTAATCTTTAACTTGCTAGACAATGCAGTTAAATACAGTAATAAAAACCCTTTAATCGAGCTCTCAACTGAGAATAAAAATGGATGGGCAATCATTCAAGTAAAAGACAATGGAATCGGTATCCCGAAAGAGCATCAAGCACAGATCTTTGAACGCTTTTATCGCGT
>JAPLDS010000051.1:52140-90800 GCA_026391295.1 Bacteroidia bacterium
TTATGTGAAAAGGATTGTTGATGTTCACAATGGTAAAATAAAAGTAGATAGTACCCTGGGGAAAGGTACTCGATTTAGATTATACTTCCCTTTAAAAAACTCAGACAATGATGGAAAAGAGACCTAGAGTAATCCTCACAGAAGACGATGAAAATCTTGGACTTCTACTTAGAGAATATCTTATCGCAAAAGGATATGACACCGACTTATATCCTGACGGGGAGATCGCCTATAAAGAGTTCCAGAATAATCTATATGATATTTGCATCTTCGATGTGATGATGCCAAAAAAAGATGGGTTTACCTTGGCTAAAGAGATCCGGATGATCAATGCGGATATCCCAATTATCTTTCTAACCGCTAAAAGCATGAAAGACGATGTGATCGAAGGTTTTAAAATTGGCGCGGATGATTATATGACGAAGCCATTTAGCATGGAAGAGTTGCTATTCCGTATCGAAGCCATTCTTAGAAGGGTAAATGGAGAGAGCGAAAATTCACAGGCTGTTTTCAAATTAGGTCGATTTATCTTTGACGCTAGAAAACAAACCTTGTCTGACGCTAACATCCACACCAAACTAACTACCAAAGAGTCAGATCTTCTAAAACTTCTTTGTGTGAATGCCAATAAAATACTAGAACGAAACTTTGCGCTAAAAACAATCTGGGTCGACGACAACTATTTCAACGCCAGAAGCATGGATGTATACATCACCAAACTTCGAAAACATCTGAAATCAGAAGAAGGAATTGAAATTATTAATATCCACGGAAAAGGATATAAGTTGATTCTCTAATCTTATTTAGGTTTCATAAAAAATCCCAGACTTTGCTGCCTGGGATTTTTTATGCCTATTAATCGACTAAACTAACCCTTGTGCCAGCATGGCATCTGCAACTTTAACAAATCCAGCGACATTCGATCCTTGTACATAATTGATATAATCAGGGGTCCGACCATACTGTAGGCATGTTTGGTGAATCTCTTGCATAATCTGATGCAGCTTTTTATCAACTTCCTCTTTAGTCCAATTGTAACGCATGCTGTTTTGCGACATTTCCAATCCAGAGACTGCCACTCCCCCAGCATTTACCGCTTTACCAGGAGCAAAAAGTACTTTTTGTGACAAGAAAAAATTAATTGCATCAAGCGTACAGCCCATATTAGAGACCTCCGCAATAAGGAAACAGCCGTTTTTCATCAGTTGTGCAGCATCTGTTTCATCCAACTCATTCTGAGTAGCACATGGCATGGCAATATCTACTTTTATCTCCCAAGGTTTGGTATTTAGATAAAAATCTACTCCAAAAGTTTCGGCATAAGGGGCAACAACATCGTTATTACTCTCCCGTAACGAAAGCAAGTAATCGACTTTCTCCCCCGTAATACCTGCAGGATCATAAACAGTCCCATCTGGGCCCGATATCGTGACCACTTTTCCCCCAAGCTCATTGATCTTGGTAATAACACCCCAAGCCACATTTCCAAACCCAGAAACACCAAAGGTAAGTCCATTGATCTGCTTGCCCATCTCGGCTAACATATGCTGCACAAAATAAACTGCCCCAAAACCAGTAGCCTCTGGTCGAATTAATGAACCACCCCAACCAAGTCCCTTACCCGTGAGAACGCCTGTAAATTCATTCTTAATTCGTTTGTATTGTCCAAATAGATAGCCAATCTCCCGACCTCCAACACCTATATCTCCAGCAGGAACATCGGTGTTTGGACCAATATGTCGATAAAGCTCAGTCATAAATGATTGGCAAAATCGCATAATCTCACTGTCGCTTCGCCCCTTTGTACTGAAGTCGGAACCACCCTTCCCTCCACCCATCGGCAAGGTGGTTAGACTATTCTTAAATGTCTGTTCAAACCCCAAGAATTTTAAGATGCTGAGTGTAACACTCTGATGAAACCGTAATCCACCTTTGTATGGACCTAACGCACTATTAAATTCTACGCGATAACCCCTGTTGATCTCCACCTCCCCTTTGTCATTGGTCCATAAAACGCGAAAAATTATCGTGCGCTCTGGCTCGACCATTCTTTCTAAGATCCGTGCTCGCTTATAACGCACATTCGCATCATACACATCCCACACGGAGGCTACAACTTCAAATACGGCTTGGTGAAACTCATCTTCTCCTGGAGTACGGGCTTTTACTCCTTCCATAAATTGGACTATATCGGCATTCATACTTGATTATTTTAAATGATCAAACTACGAAAAACACCACTGAGAACAACTAAATGATTACCAAATTTACAGAAATCTAAACCAAAAAGGAAGAGGTTTCAAGTAAATAATAAAAATATTATGTTACTGAAAAACAGTCGTTTAATATCCGCCCGTTAATATTTCAATCTGAAATTCATAAAAACATGATAAAAGTCATGTTTTTAAACGACCAAAACGTTCATTTGGCATAAGTTTCAGAAGGCTATACGTTAAGCGCAAGGGCTAAAAAGGGTAGAAATTAGTGCTAATCTCTATTTTTTAATAGAATTCTGCAAATAGACTGATTAGGAGAGCGAATAAAGCGTTAATTTCGCCTTCTTATAATGCAATTGAACGAATAAGTAAAATAGGGATGGAATACAATTTTAAAGAAATTGAGCAGAAGTGGCAGAAGCACTGGGCCGACAACCATACATTTAGAACGGAAATCGATCTAACTAAGCCAAAATTTTATTGTCTTGACATGTTTCCTTACCCTTCGGGAGCAGGATTGCATGTTGGCCATCCTGAAGGTTATACTGCAACAGACATTATTTGTCGTTATAAGCGTGCAAATGGATTTAATGTTTTGCACCCGATGGGTTGGGATGCGTTTGGACTTCCTGCTGAGCAATATGCAATACAGACTGGAACACATCCAGCCATCACGACACAAAAAAACTGTGATACTTTTCGTGGACAGATTCAATCATTAGGATTAAGTTACGATTGGGAGCGAGAAATTAATACCACAGATCCAAAATATTTTAAATGGACCCAGTGGATCTTTACCCGGTTATTTAATACCTGGTTCGACACCGCTCAAAATAAAGGGAGAAATATAGCGGAGCTTCCAATCCCAGAAGAGATCAAAAAAAGTGGAGTTGAAGCCACACAAAAATACATCGGCAGCAAACGATTAGCCTATTATGATAATGCGCAGGTATGGTATTGCCGTAATTGCAAAACAGTTTGCGCCAATGAGGAGGTCTTAAACGATGGATCGCATGAAAAATGCGGAACAAAAGAAGTTGAAAGACGATTTCTGAAACAATGGATGTTGCGTATTCCCCATTATGCTGAACGGTTATTGGAAGGACTTGACGAACTAGACTGGCCAGAGGGTGTTAAAGATATGCAGCGCAACTGGATCGGTCGATCGACAGGAGCGGAGGTTGATTTTAGCATCGATGGTTTAGATGAAAAATTAAGAGTCTATACAACCCGTCCTGATACGCTTTTCGGAGCAACCTATATGGTCATCGCACCAGAACATGACTTAGTTCAAACCATCACCACGGATGATCAACGTCAAGCGGTAAACAGCTACGTTCTCAATTCCGCCTTAAAAAGTGATCTTGACAGGACCGATCTTGCCAAAGGGAAAAGTGGAGTCTTCACTGGACGTTACGCTATAAATCCAATTAACGGAACAAAGATTCAAATCTGGGTTGCCGATTATGTGCTGATGGGCTATGGCACAGGGGCAATCATGGCAGTACCGGCTCATGACACTCGTGACTTTGAATTTGCTCAAACTTTTAATATTCCAATTATTTGCATTCTTGATCCTAAAAATGCAGCTTCTGAACTCCGCGAAAAAGTATTAAATGGAACTGCATGTTGGACTGAGGATGGAACTTATATCAATTCTACCAATGCGTCTATTGGTCTTGACATCAATGGACTAACGAAAGAAGTAGGAATAGCAAAAATAACCGAATGGCTCGATCAGAATGGCCTTGGCAAATCGACTATCAACTATAAACTTCGCGATTGGTTATTCAGTCGTCAGCGCTATTGGGGCGAACCATTCCCTGTAATTCACTGGGAAGATGGGGAAGTTAGTGTTTTAGAAGATTCAGAATTGCCACTTGCCTTGCCTGACGTTGAGAAATACATGCCCGGAGAGACTGGAGAATCGCCACTTTCAAATGCGGGTGATTGGCTAATCGTAACAGATAAAAATGGTCGAAAAGGACGCAGAGAAACCAATACCATGCCACAATGGGCTGGTTCATGTTGGTATTATCTCCGCTTTACGGATCCACTAAATAACGATGCTCCATTCAGTGCAGTGGCCGAAAATTATTGGATGCCTGTCGATCTATATGTCGGTGGCGCCGAGCATGCGGTATTGCATCTACTTTATAGCCGATTCTGGCACAAAGTTCTCTATGATCTAGGAATTGTTTCTACAGCTGAACCTTTCCAAAAATTATTCAATCAAGGGATGATTTTGGCTTTTGCTTACGAAACAGAGTCAGGATCTAAAGTTCCATCGGATCAAGTGGAAGAGCGTGAAGCTAAATTTTTCAGTACTGTAACGGGAGAAGAGCTTCGTCAGATCGTTGCCAAAATGTCGAAATCATTGAAAAATGTCGTTAATCCCGATGATGTGATCAAGGTCTATGGAGCAGACTCCTTGCGTCTATTCGAGATGTTTATCGGGCCATTGGATGCCACAAAACCTTGGACCGAAAATGGAGTGAAGGGGGTATACAATTTCTTGCGCCGGGTGGTGACATTCTTTGGCGAGCTTGACAACATTACCATTGACGACGAAAGCAAAGAGACTCTAAAGATTCTGCACCAAACGATCCGCAAGGTCAGCGACGATATAACGGAGATGAAATTCAACACCGCTATTTCACAGATGATGGTCTTTACGAATCATTGTTACAAGGCTGGAAAAGTCAATCGCGAAACGGCCCTAACCTTCATCCAAGTGCTTGCTCCTTTTGCCCCTCATGTGGCAGAAGAGCTATGGCAACTTTATGGGAATAACATGGTCTTAAGTTTCCATCCTTGGCCAACTTTTAAAGAGGAATACTTAACAGAAGAGACGTTTGACTATCCAGTTTCATTTAATGGAAAAGTTCGATTTAAAATTGCTGCAGCAGTGGATATGCCAGTGCATGAACTAGAGCAAGCTGTGATAAACCACGAACATACTAGTAAATGGATCGAAGGAAAAACAATAGCTAAAATTATTATTGTCCCCAATAAGATTGTTAACGTTGTTCTCAAATAAACCAGTCTTAAACATAAATTAAAAGTTCTTTATAAATAGACTGGATGGTTGAAATATGTGCAGTAGCGTCAGGTAGTAATGGAAATTGCTACTACATTGGGAACCACGAAAATGCTATTTTGGTAGATGCCGGTGTAAATTGCAAGCAGATTCTTTCAAAAATGAAGTTAAGTGGATTAAGTCCATCGAAACTTCGCGGCATCTTTATTACGCACGAGCACAACGATCATGTTTGCGGCGTTCGAGTGCTAGCAAAGAAACTCGACATCCCTGTTTTCATGACCAAAGGAACCTATCAAGGACTCTATCTGACCAATCGACCAGATGCGGTTCGACTTATTGAGTCTGACCAATCAATCGATCTATGCTCGTTTATCATTCATCCCGTATTAAAAAATCACGACGGCAAAGAGCCCACCTCCTTTCGTGTTGAACATAAAGGGATCAATATTGGCGTATTTACAGATATCGGATCACCTTGTGACAATGTAACCGCCCATCTTAAAGTTTGCGATGCATTATTTTTAGAATCTAATTATGACGAGAAAATGTTGTGGGATGGATCATATCCACCGCATTTAAAAGAGCGAGTAGCTTCTGATGTTGGTCATCTTTCCAATCTGCAAGCTGCTGAACTATTAGAAGAGCATGCGGCAGAGCACCTAAAGGTTGTCTTGTTAAGTCACCTATCGGGGGAAAACAATACACCAGAGATTGCTTACCAAGCGGTGAAGCATTTGGAGGACCGTTTTCAAATTATTGTAACTTCACGGAAACAACCGTCAGAAGTTATTACAGTTGTCAAAAGAGTAAATTGAACAAATTTTAATGTTAACGCTTAATATAGTAGGTGTATGAAAATCATATTAATCATTTTCGGAATCATAACCATAGCCTTTATAACCTTTCAATCTTTTACTACGATGGCGACCCAAAAGACAGAAGCCCGAATTTTCAATGTTCTTCATGCAGAACCCGAATTTGAAATTCGCTTTTATCCATCAGCTACTTTAGCAACGGTTTATCTAAAGGCTAAAAGCTATCGAGAGGTGTCGAGCCCTGGATTTAGACAGCTCGCTGGTTATATTTTTGGGGGCAATGAATCGGAGACTAAGATCGCTATGACCACGCCGGTTCAAATGAACATCAATGATTCGGTTTCGGAAATGAGTTTTGTGATGCCCGCCGAGTATTCGCTCGACAAATTACCAAAGCCAAAGGATGCCAAAGTTATCCTTCATCAATCAGCTGACGAAACTGTTGCAGCATTGCAATTTGGAGGATTTGCCTCGGATGAGGAGATTCTTCGTCACTCCGATAAATTAAAAACGCTTTTAGATTCAAAAGGGATAAAATACCATGGAAACTTTAGATTCCTAGCATACAATCCCCCCTTTCAACTTGTTGGAAGGAAGAATGAGATCATTGTAACCGTTGAATGGCCACAAGAAAACGCAAAATAGGCAGAGTAAAAATCCGAAATGCTACGCCTTAAAAGCACCCGTATCGACCCATTCATTTTTTAATAAACTCCACCAGTCGATGGCCAATCTTTTGGTCACATACTGATATGGAAGCCAGCCATATCCCTCAATACCCCACTTAGCGCCCCAAGAGTTTCGAATCAAGAATGCCCCCGTTGTTTCTGCACTTCCGATGTTTGAGTTTTTTATTTTCAGTGTGTCGTCATACCCAACTACCATCACAGCATGACCGCCAATGATTTTTTCATCGGAGGTAGGAAATGGAATTTTACCCGATACCATCCCTTGTAAGTATGAACTATAAATGGTGAATCCACAAATTGCTGGAAGACCTGCTGAAATATTGATCTTTATCTGGTTTAACAGTTTAATTGGAGTGATTCCAGGAGGATCTAAACGATAGTAATCTATCGACTGAAAATTCTGGGCGTATGCATAACAAAATGCGGTCGGCTCTTTATCGAAGTCGGCAATATTGTAAGGCCAATATTCCTCAGGTACCAATCCGAACAGCACTAAAGCTCCCATCATGCTCCGAGTAAAAGCTCCAGAATCACCAGTCCAATGCAACAAGTTACGGGTAACTTTATAAAGGAATAATCGCGAACCAACAACATGCTTTCCAAAAGCCCGAATCTCAAAATATTCAACCATGCCAACGCCTGCATGAGCCGTGCACGACCCTAATTCGCCCTGGTCCTCAATCGGCGAACACCATGGCCTTAAGTCCACAGATTCAGGCAGACTGGTTACTTTAATGACCCCAATATGCCTTAGCATCCCTTTAATATCGTCGTGTTCTACCGTGTAATCTCTAAAATCTGGATAATCGGGCAGCCAGCCCAAGCTATTCCGATAGATAGGTTCATTCATGTTAACTAGTTTTAAATTAATGTGGCTTGACGATCTAAAATTGACAATCGCTAGTTATACGTTTGAATGCTCTATTTCGTTTCAAAAACTAGCCAATTACCACAGAGCAATGACTGAAAATTTATTTTTTATGTCATATTTGAGATTTTTAAAATCCAATAAATCAATCTATATTTGAAAAAAAAATCTGCAAATTAAAATCGAAATTCTATGAAAACCACCTTAGTCACGCTTCTGCTTACCTGCCTAATGATTCAAACTAGCTTAGCTCAGCTCGTGG
Source organism: Bacteroidia bacterium (assembly GCA_026391295.1). Taxonomy (GTDB): domain Bacteria; phylum Bacteroidota; class Bacteroidia; order Bacteroidales; family Prolixibacteraceae; genus JAAFHB01. The sequence continues at coordinate 60,034 of JAPLDS010000051.1, forward strand.
AAAATTCTGGTCTAATCGTTCCGAAAAGGTCGGCAGAGCCATTTCTATTTTCGACTACCACGCTAACACCTGAAGATTTAAAGTGGAGCCTTGATTATTCGTCTAGCTATGGGGAGAAAGTAACCGGTCCATTTGGACAAGAGGGAGTTGGTCAGCAAGTTGGTGTTAAAGGATATCTAGGGAAGCAGTTTACCGTTTATGCTCATGCCGCAGTTGGCAATACGTTTTCATCTAACGTCTCAAACGCTCAGCAAGTTGAAGTGATTCGTGATTTTATTGGTGGCAAGAAAATAGGTGGATTACGAGTAGGATTAGGACTAGGCATGCGAAGAGATTACAGCAGCACAAACTCCATCCTAAGTCGGGCAACGATCGCCTATGACGCAACAAGATGGAAAACTGGCGGGAATATCCTATTCGAAAAGGCAATCGCAGCCAATCGTGACAAGATCGATATTATCTCAAGCATTGGATTTCATTACCGTCTGAAAGGCAAATTCTATGGCGGATTGGAGGCTGTTGGAGAAGACCTCGAAGGGCTTTGGGATGCAGAAGAAGCAGAAGGTGGCGCAAAAATACTTATTGGACCATCGTTGAATATGACAACAAAAAATAATCGATTATCATTCGCCCTATCTGGCGGACCTGTATTTTATGCCACGAGTAATCCAATTACGAACAACCAAGCTCTTCGGGAACTTCCTAATCAATCGGGATTAAGTTTAAGAGCCAGAGTGATCTTTAACCTATCTAATTAATTACTTAAACAAGGATTTATAATCTATTTAATCGACCAAATAGTTAATATACCATGTGCATTATCTAATATTAAGGAAGTATTTAAGGTGTTGGAAATGTACTTTTGAATCATAATCACCTTGTCAAAACTTGAATCTAGATGAAACACCACTATAAACCACTGATGTTGTTATCATTGATGTTCTTCATGGTCGGAGCGCTGTTCTGCATGAACGACATTTTGTTGCCATCCTTAATAACTGAGTTTAAGCTAAATTATACTCAGGCAACGATGATTCAGTTTACCTTTTACCTGACCTATATCATCTTCCCAATCCCAATTGCGTGGATGATCCATCGCCATGGCTATAAAGTGAGTCTGCTAGTAGCCCTTATTACCTGTGCTTTAGGCGCTGCATTTTTCTGGCCTGCAAGAATATTTAATTCGTACGCACTGGTATTAACGGCCATTTTCATCATCTCAACGGGACTTACAATTATCAATGTTGCGGCGAATCCGTTTGCCTCAATGCTTGGCGATCCCGAAGGAGCTCATCAGCGTATTAACTTCGTTCAAGTTTTTTCAAGAGTTGGATACGCCTTCACTCCAACAATAGCTACTGCATTAATATATAACAACCTAGGAGAAATTCGATTTCACTTTCCATACCTTTTACTCGCTGGAATATTAATAATGATCGCTCTCTTATTTGCGCTCTCTAAACTCCCTGCCATGAAAGCAGAAGAGGATGACCAGTTTTCGTTAAAAGGAATTTTTGCTGAAGGATATTCTCACAAACATCTTTTCTTTGGCGTTTTTGCCATGTTCTTTTACATGGGTGCCGAAGCATCCACCTGTGGATTTTTTATCCCTTACCTCAAATCTTTCCTCGGATATACCGACACAACGGCCGCAAGCTATCTTACGCTCTACTATATCTTTACGGCAGTGATGGGGATCCTAGGCGTTGTCCTCCTAAAATATGTCCATGCACATAAGCTACTAGGATTCTTTGGCCTTGGAATGATCGCCCTATTCATGGTCATCATCCATACAAATACCGGTTATAACGAATATTTATTGGCTGGACTTGGTCTTTTTCTATCAATTATGTTTCCAACGATATTTAGTCTGGCGATTGAAGACATTGGCTCCTTTACCGGCAAAGGTTCTGCTTTAATAAATTTTGCATTCATTGGAGGCTCAATCATCCCTCCTATCCAAGGGATGATTGCTGATAACCATGGCGTGCAGGTCTCTTATATTATTCCAATGATTTGCATTGTCATGGTGACCATTTATGCCTTTTTCTTCACTAGAATACCGTTATTAAAGAGAAGTAAAGCCTAAGATTCATCGATAATTAGTTTTGAACCAACAAGAAAAAATGACTTCCTCCAAAGATCCCATAAAAGTTTACGATGCTCGATGGGAGGTCGATGAATTTAACGACCAAGAGGTGCAGCGCCTATTTGAGGCTTCTCTTGGGTATGCACAAATGCTCGGAATAGACACCTTGGTGATGGCTCGGGATGCCCGACTGGGATGCGCTCGTGTGCTAGAGATTGGGATTAAAACTGCGTTAGAATCCGGATTTAGAATCTTTGTCTGCTACGATCCTATTAGTACTCCAATGAGCTATTTTGCCACGATGCAAACAAGCGTTCATCACCCCAATACAATGGGATTAACCATTACAGCATCGCACAATCCTAAACAATACATAGGGATTAAATATACGGTACCAACCGTTGAAGCCATTGGATACGACTGCGGTCCGCTAGGTGGGTTAAAAAAGGTCAAAGAGCTCTATCATCAGTCAGACTTTAAGCTAAAGAGATCAGCTGGAGGATCGCTAACAATTTTAGAAAATCCCGCAGACGAATATATCAACTACACCTTTCAACTAGCCTCAATAAAGGAAGACTCACTTAAAGGGATTTCAATAATCCTGGATACCTTTAACGGCTCAGCAGGTCCCGAATTATATCGCGCGTTAACTTTAGCTGGAGTAAAAGTGACCGCACATCGACTAGCTCCAAATGGAGAGTTCCCTACTGGATCACCAAATCCAACTAGTCAGCATAAGATGGATCATGCCATTAATTTAGCAAAGCAGCATAATGCAGACCTTATTATCGGCATCGACGGAGATGGCGATCGCATCGTTTTCGGCGATCAAAAAGGGGTATTTAGTGCTGGATTTGTGATGATCCCAATCTTGAGATCAATAACTTCAGGGAATGCCACTGTATCAAAAGTGCTCTATGACCCTAAAGTAAATCCACTGGCGCTCCTTAAATGGGCAGAAGCAAATGCTGACCCGGTTCTATTTCGCAATGGCCATTCGCAAATCAAAGCTTTTATGAAGCAGACGAATGCTTTAGCTGGAGCTGAAGAGTCTGGTCATTTTTACCATCAACTCCCGCTTGAGAAGATGTTGGTTTCTGGGGAAAACTCACTCTATACCATACTGTTATTTCTTAAATCAGTTTATCAAGATAAAGACTGCATCAACGATATTCGAGTGATGCAAGATCAGATTTTTACTAGTGGTGAGTTTAACTTTGAATTTGCGAATGACGACATTCGTGACAAGGCTATGAATGCGATACTAAAATTATTTAAAGACGATCAAGCTGAGCTAACCACACATTCCCAGAATGGCGACGACCTCGAAGGGACAGTTATTTACAAAGGGATTAGTAAACAGTCAGCTCGCATTAGCATAGACAACAATTGGTATGCAGCCTACGTGCGAACCGCAACCAATGAAAAAGGTGTTGTTCGCAGTTATATCTCAAGCAGTGACGAACAGACAGGTAAAGAGCTTCAGAAAAGAATAATTAACCTTCTTCAGACGGATTTCGAAGGGAAGGAAATAGAATAAATGACTTAAAAACAGCTTACAAATGAAATTATTAATCACCGGTTTTAATGGGTTTGTGGCAGGTAGTATTATTGCTCAAGCGAAAGGGGACTGGGAAATTCATGGCATAGGGCGGACAGAAAATCCGATTGATGAGCCTGGCATTTATTACCACTCGCTTGACCTGCTAGATTCGGAAAGCTTTAATGCCCTCTTCAAGGAGATAGCCCCCGACGCAGTTATCCATGCTGCAGCAATGGCGAATATCGATATTTGTCAAGCCAACCAAGAGCAAGCAGAGCAGACCAATGTTGAAGTAACCAAAATGATTGCTAAAGCTTGCCAAGAGCATGACGTAAAAATGGTTTTCTGTTCAACCGACACAATTTTTGATGGTCTCAAAGGTGATTATATCGAATCAGACAAGCCGAATGGGATCAACTATTATGCTCAGACAAAAATCAGAGCTGAAGAGATCGTACTATCTGCCTCTCCAAAAAATGCAGTAGGCAGACTAGCTCTGGTGATGGGGATTCCAGTTATCGGAAAAGGCAACTCTTTTCTTGCCGACACCATATCAAAGTTAGAGCAAGGGATTCAAGTTCCATTTCCAGAAAACGAAATACGCACTCCAATCGATGTGATAACCTTAGGAGCTGCACTCAAAGAGCTTGCAGGCAATCAATTTGGAGGCATCATACATCTCGGAGGATCAACAAAAATTAATCGATACGAGATGGGATTGGTCATAGCCAAAGCACTAGGATACTCCTCCGAATTAATTTTAAGCACCAATTCAAATGCGATGCCAGGCCGTGCGCCACGGGCAGAAGACGCTTCAATGGACAACTCCTTAGCAAAAAGAATTTTAAAAACCCCCATGCTTACCTTAGCAGAAGGGTTAACCTTGACACTTAATTTCAACGCAAAAAAATAACAATCATGAGTAAAATCAAATTCGATCTAGAGATAAAATTCGGGTCGCAGTATGGAAAAGAGGAAGAAGAAGCGGTACTCAAAGTATTACGTAATAACGCTCCCACAAGCGGAGATGAGTGTATCGCCTTTGAGAATAATTTCGCCAAATATACTGGAGCGAAACATGCCAGGGTGGTCAACAACGGAACATCTGCCCTTTTTCTATCTATGATTGGAATTGGTCTTAAACCAGGTGATCGAGTTCTAACCACGCCCGTAACGTGGATTGCAACTGCAGCGGCACCTGTAACCTTAGGTGCAGAAGTCGACTTTGTCGATATTGATCCCATCACCCACAACCTAGATCCAAATCAAATTGAGGATAAATTAACAGCCAACACAAAAGCCGTTATTCCTGTTCATCTCTATGGCCAACCATGCGACATGGATGAGATTATGGCTCTTTCGACGAAGCATAACTTTGCCGTAGTTGAAGATGCAGCACATGCTATTGGAGCAGAATACAAAGGGGAAAAGGTAGGCACCATTGGAGCCACTGGATGTTTCAGCTTTCACGAACAAAAAAATATCTCAACACTCGGTGAAGGCGGGATCGTTTTAACCAATGACGATGAGATCTTCGAACGAATCTCCCTATACCGCTCACATTGCACCCGCGTACATGGCGCAAGTACTAAATACTGCACCCTAGATGCTGAGAAATTCCCGATTGGGAAAAAATTCTGGTGGCAAGATTTCGACGACTGTGGCTATAACTTCAGAATGACCGATATCCAAGCAGCGGTAGGTATAGAGCAACTCAAGAAATTGGATCAGCTCAACCAAAATCGTATAGACAACGCCGCCTATATTACGCAAGGCTTAGCCGGAGTTCCTGGTCTTACACTTCCAGCAGTTAAAGAACATAACAAACATGTCTTTCATCTCTATCCCGTGATGATCGATGCGAAAGAGTTTGGCATGACCAAAGAAGATTTTATCTACGATATGCTTCATAAATTTGGAATCAAGATTGGGTTCCATTATATCCCATTGCATTATTCTACGGCCTTTAAAAATCGTGGATTTAAAAAAGGACAATTCCCAAATGCGGAGAAATTAGGCGATCAGCTTGTTACCCTGCCTATTAATCCTAGACAGACAGAGGAAGCATTAGAATATTTAGTGAAAAGTATTCAAGAGATTCGGAAATAAAACGAGAAGATGGAATTTATAGACAAGGTTAAAACATTAATCAAAGCCGATGGTTTTTTCGACCCTTCGGCAACGGTCTCAATCGCTCGATCCCCTGGAAGACTTGATCTTATGGGAGGCAACGACGATTATACCGGAGGCTTAGTCTTTGAATCAACTATTCGTGAATCAACTTGGGCAGCAGCACAACTTCGAACAGATGAGCTTATTGTTCTCAAGAATCAAACAGCCTCCGAGGCTGGCTGGCAAGGTGATTTGACTATTCCGTATGCCGATCTTCGTGATGAAGAAACGGTAAAAACCTTTGTCAATAGCTCTCCGTCTATCCGCTGGACAGCTTATGTCCTCGGAACATTTCTTTATCTTAAAAAGAAATTTCCAGCACATACCAAGCTAGGCATTAGTGTCTATATGGAATCTACTGTTCCGCTAAATAGAGGGGTAAGCTCTTCTGCCGCTATTGAAGTCGCGGTTATGAAAGCTGCAGCCTCAGTCTATAACATTCCGCTTGAAGGTGTTGAGTTAGCACTGGCTTGTCAATGGGTTGAGAATGTTATTGCCGATTCTGCATGTGGCATTATGGATCAAATTGCCGTAGTAGCGGGGAAAGAGGGCTGCATCCTTCCGCTGGTCTGTCAGCCTTGTCTGCCTGAACCTCTTATTCAATTACCAGCTGATCTGCAGATCTGGGGCATCGACTCAGGGGTCAGTCACCAAGTCTCAGGAATTGAATATGAAGCAGCACGTGCCGCTGCCTTTATGGGTTATAAAATGATCTGTGATTTAGAAAAAATAGAGGTCAAATTAGAAGAAGGAAATGACATAGAGCGCTATACTGATAAGAACTGGAACGGCTATTTAGCCAATCTCTCGGCTTCCGTATTTCATGAAAAATATGAGAATCAACTCCCAATTAATCTGAGTAGCACCGAATATCTGTCGAAGCATAACCTTCATGTCGATCCTTATACCCCACTTAAAGAGGGTGTGGTCTATCATGTGCGGGACAATACGCGATATGCGGTAGAAGAGAATTATCGCGTTCAACTTTTTTCTGAGCTTTCACGAGGTGCCTCTTTGGCTCCTACCAAACGAGCATTTAAGCTGATGGGCGAACTGATGTATCAATCGCATTATGCCTACACCGAATGTGGATTAGGGGCCAAGGCGACCGATTATATTGTCGAATTATTCCGCCAGGAGGGAGCAAAAAATGGCATCTACGGAGCAAAAATCACAGGTGGTGGTGCTGGAGGAACAGTCGCTATCCTTGCGGAGAAGAGCGCTTCGGCAGTTGTCAAACGGGTTTTCGATCAGTATGCAAAATCTGGCATGGGCGAGCCATATCTTTTTGAAGGGAGCTCCGATGGTGCCGACACGTTCGGAATTGTAAAAATTTAAACTTAAGTTTATAGTCTAACTAATTAAAGCTTAACCATGAAGAAATATAATGTTGGGATTATCGGTTATAGCTGGGCTGCAGAGGCTCATATTGAAGCAATCAATAAAACGCCCTATGCTCAAGTTACGGCAGTAAGCTCTTCTCGGATGTTGGATCCATCGACACTAAGTGCCAAACACGGTGGATCAATCCAGTGCCATACCGATCTTTCGAAGATGCTTGCGGATCCAACAATTCATGCGGTCTCTATTTGCAGCTATCCTGCGGACCATGCCAAGCAGGCTATTCAAGCAGCAAAGGCAGGCAAACATCTGATCATTGAAAAGCCCATTGCATTAACCTGGGAAGAGTGTTTAGCGGTGGAAGCAGCGGTAAAAGCTGCAGGGGTATTTTCTTGTGTCTGCTTTGAATGTCGATTCTCAAATCAGTTGCTTACCATAAAATCAGTGATCGACCAGGGACTTCTGGGTACGATTCATTATGGGGAGGTTGATTATTTTCATGGTATTGGACCATGGTATGGCCAGTATCGTTGGAACACCATCAAAGCTGCAGCAGGAAGTAGTCTATTGTCGGCAGGATGCCATGCCATGGATGCACTTTTACTCTGCATGGGAAGCGAGTTTGAAGAAGTTAGTAGTTATGCTTCGTATTCTGAAAACAAAGATTTTAAGCCCTACGAATATCCGACAAGCTCAGTATCCATTGTCAAATTTAAAAATGGAGCGGTTGGGAAAGTGGCGTCAGTGATCGACTGTCTGCAGCCGTATTATTTTCATTTCCACTTAGTGGGAAGCGAAGGAAGTTTATTGGATAATAAATATTATTCAACGAAAACAGCAGGGCTCGACAAAAACAAGTGGACCGAGATCCCAATGAAAATGTTGGATTCTGGCGATGTATCAGATCACCCATATCAGGCTCAGTTTGAGGCTTTCTTTAAAGCTCTCGAAGAAGGCAAAGAGATGCCATTAACAAATTTAGCAGAAGCATTGAAAACACACAAGTTGATTTTCGAAGCCGATAAGTCAGCTGAAACGAAGTAACCAATAGATAGAACCCAAATGAAAAATAGATTACTGAGTCTTATCCTGATTGTACTTTCATGGGGGATCTTCAACGAGGATGTTCTTGCGCAGCAGTCGAAAAATCAGCTTTTCAATGGAAAAGATTTAACTGGCTGGTATACCTACCTTCGAGGGAAAGGAAAAAACATCGATCCGAATCATGTATTTACTGTTCAGAATAGTCAGATCAGAATCTCGGGAGAAGATTTTGGCTGCATCACCACGAATGAAGCATTTGAAAATTACCAGCTAGATGTGGAATTTAAATGGGGCGAGTTAACCTATCCTCCGCGTGAAAAAAATGCGCGCGACAGCGGCATCTTACTTCATTCGACTGGTGCCGATGGAGCCTTCTCTGGCATCTGGATGTATTCAATAGAATGTCAACTTATCGAAGGTGGAACGGGTGATATGCTAGCAGTCGGTGATGGGACTACGAAGTTCTCGCTAACCTGTCCGGTCGAGAAAGAGATGCAAGATAAATCGTATATCTTCAGTCCCAATGGTGAGCCTGCCACGATTAACAGTGGGCGAATCAACTGGTACGGACGCGATCCTTTATGGAAAGATGACAAAGGCTTTCGAGGTGCCAATGATCTTGAAAAACCTATCGGAAAGTGGAATAAACTCCGTGTAGTTGCCAAAGGGCATGAGATTACTATTTACCTAAATGGTAAATTAGTGAATCATGCCACGAATGTAACGCCGCAAAAAGGGCGTATTCAAATACAATCGGAAGGTGCAGAGATCTTTTTTAAACAGGTTAGCCTAACTTCTATCAAATAAGAGAGACGAACTAAAAAGCAGTATCTTTATTTCAATGCAGCATACTTAAACATTAAACTAAGAACTAAAACCACTATAAAAATGGACAAAATAGCATTAGGAATTTTTTCGCATCCTGACGATGCAGAATTGATGTGTGTAGGCACTCTTTCGCTTTTAAAGAAGGCTGGCTGGAAAATACATATCGCAACTATGACTCCGGGCGACAAAGGTTCTGCAGAACACACGCGAGCAGAGATTAGTGCAATCAGAAAAAATGAGGCAGCTCAAGCAGCAGCACTTCTTGACGGTGATTACCACTGTCTGGAATGTGATGATGTCTATATCGCCTATGATCGGGAGACCATCAACAAAGCCGTTGAGGTTATTCGCAAAGTTCGTCCAAGTATTGTTTTTACAGCAAGTCCAAATGACTATATGATCGATCATGAGCTAACTAGCTTGGTGGTTCAGACAGCCTGTTTTGCCGCTGGGATAAAAAACATGGAGGCCTCAGGAACACCTTTTGAGATGGTTCCTCATCTATATTATGTTGATCCTTTGGAAGGGAAAGATAAATTTGGAAAGGCTATTAATCCATCTATCTATGTGGATATAACAGATGAGATTCAAATTAAGGAAGATACCCTAGCTTGTCATGCCAGTCAGCGGGAATGGTTGCGCAAACATCACAAGATGGACCAATATATTGTAGCGATGAAGGAATTTGCTGCACATCGGGGTCAAGAAATTAAGACAAACTATGCAGAAGGTTTTAGGCAGCATCTTGGTCATAGCTATCCTCAGGATAACATTCTAAAAGAGTTGCTGGGAAGCAAGGTCGTTCTAAAATAAACTAATTACACCATTAAAATTTAATTCGTATGGCCAGAAAATTAAGCATGTTAGCGCCCGACTGGTGGGATTTCACCACTCTTGAGGATGATTTATTGAGAGATGCCGCCAAGCTCACACCCAAAGATATCTTACAGCTTTCAAGACCAGGGTTTAAAGTGGTTTTCTACGATACCTTAGAAGATTTTTACCTTGCCGAAGCGCTTGAATATATCACCGCTTGGAAACAAGCTACAGCCAGCAATCCCGTTGGGATATGTGGTCCAATTGGCCCTACAGAACAGTTACCTTTAGTCGCTCGAATGGTTAATGAATTACAGCTTGATCTTTCGAATGCCCATTTCTGGGGTATGGATGAGTGGTATGTCGATGGCAAAGAGTTAGATGCTAGTCATCCATTATCTTTCGTTTAATAAAATCGATCCTCGATATCGAATGCCAGATGCTAATATGCATTTCCCGAAAGCCGATACCAGCAAATATATCAATAGCTGGGATAGTGGCATTCGCTGTGCCGTGATGCAGGGAGGACAAGGAGATACTAAACATTGGGCATTTAATGACCCAGTCAAACGCGAAGGGATCTATAAAGATGCTCCCCCAACACCGGAAGAATTTGGCAAGCTAACCACTCGCGTAGTTGATTTACATCCAATTACCTGCATGCAAAATGCTCGAACTAGTGCAGGAGGTGTGGTTACCGGAATTCCAAGACAAGCCTTAACTGTTGGACCCGTGCAGACCTGGAAAGCCGAGAAAGTATCGATCTGGCAAGCTGGAGCTCACGACAACCCTTTTGGACAGCGTCTAACCGCACTGATGATTAGCAAGAAAATTAGAGACAGCTCTGTTCCGATGTCACTCTTGGCCGATCATCCAAATGTACAATTCAACTATTTCGTGGGCGGCATTGGAGCTTGCGAAACAGAGATGCACTAAACTGATTAGAACCAATGCTTGACCAATAAACCGGTCGTTTTTCACACCTAAACTAACTTCTATACCTTATGATCCTCCTCGATCATAAGATATAGCTCTATTATAGAATTGATTATTGGCCGATCCTTTGGGATCAGTCAAATCTAATGTGCCCAAGCTAAATAAATCACATTTTAGCTTCTAGACTAACTTTTGAAAACAACTTATACGAACACAAGTCAACCAAAATTAACGGACAGTTATGAAAAATAATATTGGAATTTTCAGACTTAATCTAGTGCTCTCAATTTTTCTTTCTCTCTTTTTAACCCTTAGTGGATCATCGGTCCATGCCAAGCAAACACCTGTGATGAAAGGTCAAGATATTGGCAAATGGATTGAACAGAACTTTGGCAAAGGGAAGATTCCCCCGTTCTCCTTTGACTTTGGAGGTGTTAACTCGAGCAAGTTTATAAAATCTTGGGGTTACCGGTCAGAGCCAATTAAGACAATTAATCCCAATACAATTGGGCGGCTAATAACCTATTCCGATCCTAAGACTAGCTTAGAAGTAACCTGCAAAGTGACAGGGTTTAAGGACTTTCATGCCGTTGAATGGGTATTGAAATTCACCAATAAGTCATCTGAAAATAGTCCAATATTGGAGCACGTCTCTGCTGTAGATCATCAATTTAATGCAAAACAAAAAGGTCCATTTATTGTGCATCATGCCAATGGAAGCAATGCTGCAATCACCGATTTTCAGCCGATTGACGAGACTCTGTCGATCCAGAAAAGTCTTGTTATGACGCCGGCTGGTGGTCGCTCTTCTGACCATACGGCATTCCCGTTTTTCAATCTAGAGATGCCCGACCAGAATGGCGTAATGATTGCCATTGGCTGGACGGGTAAATGGATTGCCGAGTTAAAGCAGCTAGACGATAAATCGGTTAAACTAACATCCGGCATGGAGCGGATGAAACTTACGCTACTGGCACACGAGGAGATTCGAACACCTAAGATCTGTCTGCTATTTTGGAGCGGTGCCGACAGAATGGTTGGGCACAATCAGTTTCGACAATTCGTGCTCGTGCACCACACGCGGAAAATCAATGGGAAGCATGTAGAGTTACCCTTCTCCGCCTTTTTAGCTCGTGAGGGTCCACCACCATGCAACGAACATACCTGTTCTACCGAGTCATTCTCTGTTGCAATGATAAATAGGCACAAACAATTTGAGTTAGTACCTGAAGTCTTTTGGTTGGATGCCGGATGGTATCCATGTAATGGAAGCTGGCCTAATGTAGGCAACTGGACTCCTAATCCAGATAATTTTCCAAGTGGTTTTAAGCCCGTCACCGATGCCGCACATAAGGTAGGAGCTAAATTTATGCTCTGGTTTGAACCAGAAAGAGTCACAAAAAATACCTTGTTTGCGAATCAAAATCCCGATTGGCTCATCAAGATCCCTAAAAATGGCAACTTCTTATTTAACCTGGGAAATCCAAAAGCACGGGTTTGGCTAACCGATTACATCTCTAACTTTATAAAAAAAGAGGGGCTAGATTATTACAGGCAGGATTTTAATTTTGATCCCATGCCTTATTGGAAAGCCAATGACAAACCTGATCGAATTGGCATTTCGGAGATAAGACATATCGAAGGACTTTATGCCTTTTGGGATACCTTGCTAGAGCGATTTCCTAATCTGCTGATTGACAATTGCTCCAGCGGAGGCCGCCGTCTTGACTTAGAGACTATTTCGCGCAGTTCTCCGTTATGGCGTACCGACTATAATTATGGAGAGCCTGATGGATCACAATGCCATACCTACGGATTGAATTTCTATCTTCCGATGCATGGGACAGGAAATTTTACCTTAACACCGTATCATTTTAGGTCGAATATGAGTACTGCAATGGCCATCAATCTAGATTTAAATAGTAGAGCTCATACGATACCAGAACTTCAGGGATTCTTAAAAACATTTAAGGATCTAAGGCCTTATTATTATGGTGATTATTATCCACTGACAACGACGGAAAACATGACCAAAGATTCAGTTTGGTTGGCCTATCAACAAAATCGTCCAGAGAATGGGGATGGAATCGTGATGGCCTTCCGGCGAAAAAACTGCGAGGCAGAATCGATAACGGTGAAGCTTCTCGGACTCGAAACTGCTGTCAACTATGATTTAGTAAATATCGATACAAAAGAAAAAACTACGCTTACTGGTGCTCAACTGATGAGTGGCTATTCACTTATCTTAAAAGACAAACAAAGCTCTCTTTTGATTCGATATCAAAAAACAACGTTATAAAATCTAAGAACAAAATAGGATGAAAACATTGGCAATCCCAATTTTACTGACAGCGCTTTTATTTTTTTGGATATCTGCGGATGCTCAAAAACCGGTCTTAACAAAGCTCCCATTTGCCTTTTCCCAAAACGAGCGGACCCCGATGGAAAATACTCCCATTCTTTGGGGCCATCAACTTTTATTAGTTTCCAACTATCGGCCTGGAGGAGCAGAAGCCAAAGGTAAAGACGCCTATTTGTATATTGACGACATGCAGACCGGTCAGGAAGTTGCTCGCTTCGGACAAGGGCATTCGTTTGTCTCTGCTTATCTTAATGACAAAGAACTAAATGTTTTTGCACTTGACTTTACGGACTTTGGACATAAGATGAACTCCACCGGTATCGACAGGATTACCTCAACAGACTTAAAAACTTGGAAAACCGAAAAAGTGATCCTGCCTGAAGGGAATGAGCATCTGTTTAATTCATCGGTTTGCAAGGATGAAAAAGGGTATTTAATGGCATACGAATCGGATAAACCAGTGCAGTTTTGTTTTAAGTTTGCGCGATCCACCGATCTGGCCAAATGGGAAAAAATTCCAAATCTTGTCTTTACTGGTTTGAAGCACGAATACTCATCCTGTCCAGTGATACGCTATATCAAACCTTACTATTACGTAATCTATGTACATGAGCCATTTAAAGGTCATGATGGATGGAATTCATTCCTGATCCGGTCGAAAGACTTAGAGACCTGGGAATATAGCCCCTATAATCCGATCTTAGAAGCTGCTGCCGGCGAAGGGAAAAATAACTCAGACACCGATCTTTTAGAGTACGAAGGAAAAACATATCTGTATTACGCCACTGGCGATCAGGAGACATGGAGCACGGTTCGAGTAGCGCAATTCAACGGATCAGAAAAATCCTTTTTCGAAGGACATTTTCCAAAAAGAAAAACCGTCTTGAAAACCTCAGCAAAAACGAAGTAAGCGTTAATCCATTAGACAGAATCCGACCCCATGAAAACGTCCAAATCTATTCTATGCTTTTTGATATTTAGCCTACTATCTTACTCTGGCTTTAGTCAAAATAGATCCGTAGCGCCAATCGATCTAAGCAATAAACGTGAACTATTTATTGATCATTATCTTATCGAAACCCTTAAAGGAGTGCAAATATCGAAACAAATACCCCATGATGAAGGCCCAGTGCTCTCATTTGATAAACCATGGGAAGGTGTCTTTTGCGGTTACTGCACCATTATAAAAGATGGCGATTTATTTCGAAGCTATTACCGTGGTTTACCCACTGATGGCAAGGATGGAAGCAATATAGAAACCACCTGCATGGCAGAATCTAAAGATGGTATCCACTGGGTTAAACCTATTTTGAAGATCTACAAAATTGGAAAGTCACGCAGAAACAATGTAATCCTTGCCAATGAAGCACCATCAAGTCATAATTTCAGTCCATTTTTGGATAAAAACCCAAACACAGATCCTAGTCAGCGATATAAAGCCTTAGCTGGAGAAGATAAGGTTGGACTGCGGGCTTATGTTTCACCTGATGGAATTCACTGGAAAAAATTGCAAGAGAAAGCGGTGATATCAGGCTTTGCTTTTGATTCTCAAAACGTCGCCTTCTGGTCAGAGAGTGAGCAGTGTTATTTATGTTATTTCCGCTCTTGGACTGGAGGGGGGTACAATGGTTTCCGTTCAGTAAGCCGGACCACCTCGAAAGATTTTATCGAATGGACAAAACCCGTTGCGATGACCTTTGGGGACACACCCTTGGAACAACTCTATACTCAACAAACAAGTCCCTATTTCAGAGCACCTCATATTTACCTTGCAATAGGAGGCCGTTTTATGCCGCGCAAGCAGATCCTCACAGAATCGCAGGCCAAAGAATTAAATGTCAATCCAAAATATTTCAAAGACTGCTCCGATGCTTATCTAATGAGTACGCGCGGAGGAAATAGTTATCAACGAACATTTATGGAGACCTTTATTCGTCCTGGCATCGGGATGAAAAACTGGGTCTCACGATCGAACTACCCAGCACTAAATGTCGTACAGACTTCTCCCTCGGAGATGTCAATTTATGTCAACCAAGATTATGCTCAACCAACAGCCCACCTGCACCGTTACTCGTTACGGATCGATGGCTTCTCCGCCTTAACGGCTCCATATAGCGGTGGAGAGATGATCACTAAACCCTTTAAATTTTCAGGGTCAGAATTAGAGATTAACTACTCCACTTCTGCGGCAGGAGAGATGCAATTTGAATTACAAGATCAAGATGGGAACCCAATTCCAGGCTATTCAATTGGCGATTGTCAACGAATCGTTGGGAATGAGATTTCAAGAGTTGTGCGATGGGAAAAAGGGGCCGACCTCGGAAGTCTGATCACAAAAATTGTCCGGCTGCGAGTTCAGATGAAAGATGCAGATTTGTATTCAATAAGGTTCAAATAAACCAACTCTGAGATTAAAAATAAATTCAACCAGGAACTAATCCGAAATTCTATGAAAGCTACCTCTCTCCATATTTTGAAATTTCCCATTTCGGTTTTAATTCTCTGGTTTGCATTACTAAATACTGCGAATGCAAAATTGACAACTAAAGAAAGTCCAACGACATCGGCCTTTAATCCTAAAACAGCCACTTGGGATATCGCATGGCCAGGTCGAGTCTCACAATATGACCTAGTCTACCTCTCTCCTCCGGTTGATCCAATGCAAGGAATTCCCTTAGGAAACGGTGAAATAGGGGCTCTGTTTTGGTGCGAAGATTCCAAAATTATTGCCGTGATCAATAAGAGCGATCTCTGGGATGATGCTGCCTTTGGACCTTTTCATAACTGGGATGGAAAGGAAGAAGATGTAAGTACCACGCAACGCCATGCCTGTCGGATAATTATTGATTTTAAATATCCAGTCTTTAACACCTTATATATCTCAGACTTTAAAGCCAAACTAAATCTGGCCGATGGCTCCTTATCTCTTGAAGGCTCCAGTCCGTTTGGCCAAGTTGGACTAAGAGCATTTGTGGACCACAAAACAGGGACACTACTGTATGAGCTAAAAAGTGATCTTAAGGAAAATGTCCCTGTTGACATTACCGTTGAGCGATTTGGATCGCGAACCTTTTCACATTGGTATCATCAGATTAATCGAGATGCCACCATTGGAACAACAGGAACCGAATCATTCGCCGATAAAAATGGTGTTTCCATTACCCAAAAATTATCTTCAGGCACCTTTGCTATTGGCGGAAGCGTGCTTAACAACAATGGATCAACAGTTACCTACTCACGTGACCATTCTCATGCAGCAACCATACAATTAGCTGGAAAACAGCAAAAAGATGCACAATTAGCGTTTAGTGTGACCTCTCCAACGAAAGCCGATCCAACTGAAATACTTAGGAAAAATAGGCAAGCCATCAATGACCTGGGACTAGAAGCATTTAGGCAAGCCAATGCAGGAGCCTGGAAAGAAATTTGGAACCGCTCGCTGATGGACTATGGCGATGACTACCTAAATAGTTTGTGGTATCTCACTATGTTTTATGCCAATGCCTCCCAAGGGGGCAACTATCCTGGTCGATTTAACAATGGTATTTGGAGCTGGAGTCGTGATGTCCAAAACTGGAATTTTTATTTCCACTGGAACCAACAACAGATTAGCTGGCCTTTAAATGCTGCAGGGTTTCATGAGCTAGTAACGCCCTATCTTGATTTCAGATTCAACTCGCTGCCCGAAGCAAAAAAAGATGCCAAGAAACTATTCAATGCCAACGGTGCATTTGTCTCCGATGTAACGGAACGACGCGGGTACAACTCGTCAGGAGAGAAGATCAACCATACTCCAATTGCCGAGATTGCGCTCGATTTCTGGCGACAATATAAGTTTACCAACGACAAGAAATTTCTTCAAGAAAAAGCACTCCCATTTATCCTTGAGGCAGCGCGGTTTTATGAGTCTATATTAGTCAAAGAAGCCGATGGACAGTACCATGCCAAGGAAGGGAGTGGTTATGAAGGCTGGATAAAACTAAAGGATGGACTTACCGAACTTGTATACGCCCAAGCGCTTTTTACTGCGGCCTTAGATGCGATGAAAGTTCCAGGTTCTGCGGCTCCAGAATCTGTAAGATGGAGAGATACCCTGAACCATTTGGCCCCGCTGCCACGAGGAGACCATCGGAAAAACGGCTGACGGATACAAAATGAAACGGGGATTTTTCAGAGGTAAAACCTCGCCAACCAATGAGATTTTCGCTGCAGGATGGGGTATTAAAGAGCAGCAAATGCTTGTCACCTATAATCTACTTGGCAAGAGCGACACCATTAAAGACCGCAACTATCCAAATAATGGATTGAAACTTTTAGATGGCATCTTCCCATCTGTCCCCTCCTCACCCGTCTTCCCTTCTGGCGTTATTGGACTAGCAAACAAGGGCGATCAACGATTTGACCATGCCAAAGCCACCACTCTATTATATGGTGCTGAGATTACAGGATGGGACCCAGTACCCATTGTCATGGCGCGACTTGGGATGGCGAAGGAGCTCGCTATCGATCTAGAGCGATTCCCAAGCAGATGGCAAATTTACCTCAATGGCTGGGGTCATTGGGGCCTCGAAGTAGAGGTCAATAAAGATGCAGAATGGTTCTTCCGAACGAATCAAGTTGTGGATGTAAACTCAAAAGCTAAAGACGAGAAGTTCCCACTACCGATGTGGCCATTCCGACATATGTCAATGGAGGCGACCTCAGTGCTGACAACGGCTATGAATGAGTCACTCCTTCAAAGCTATAACGATATCGTACGTGTTTTTCCGGCTTTCCCGGCCAATAAATCGGGCCGATTTACCCTTCATGCACAAGGAGGTTTTATCGTCTCTTCCGAGATTCAATCGGGACAAGTGCAATGGATTAGCATTAAGAGTCTGCATGGAAACAAATGCAATCTGGCACTCCCTTGGAAGACCGGAGTGGCGCAATCCAGTTTAAAGAGATCTAGCCAAATGCTGAAAGAGCCTATTTCAATTATTAGCACAAAAATTAATGAGGTGATTACAATAGTTCCAGAAGAAAAAAACCCGAACTCATGGACGATCGTTGGGGAAAAACCAATCGAAAATGAGAAGGTCAAATATCACTCGTCAGGCAAAACTCAGCTCGGTATTCCGAGGATGTATTAACCACAATAGGTACAATAGAAATTAATATTTCGTTATAATCAGAAAATGAGAAAATACCAAAAATAATTAGCGCAGTTCTAGCCATATTGCAAAAGTCACCCGAATGTGCCTACTAAGGTTTATTTTTACAAATTTTACAAACTATTTTTTTACTTATTTTAAAATTTCAGATTTACTTAAATTAAATCAATCATGACAATACTAAAAACTAAAAAATGGACAATGCTGCTGCTTTTGCTTATTGCGGGCAGTCTCTCAGCTCAGGTAAAACTTCCCCTTTTATTCAGTAATAATATGGTTCTTCAGAAAGGGGTTGAGATTCCAGTCTGGGGATGGGCTTCACCAGGCGAAAGGGTGACGGTATCACTTGAGAAATCTAGCGCCTCAACAAAAGCCAATAAAGCTGGAAAATGGATGGTTAAACTGCCATCCATGAACTATGGTGGACCTTATAAATTGATTATTAAAGGTAAATCAACTACCACATTCGAAAATGTTATGATTGGAGAAGTCTGGGTTTGCTCTGGTCAATCGAACATGGAATTTTACCTTGTTAATAGTAAAAATGGAGATGCTGAAGTTGCTGCATCTGATTATCCACAAATACGACTATTCACCGTAAAAAAACGAATTACGCAATCGCCACAAGATAAATTAGAAGATGGAGAATGGACCCCCTGTTCACCAAACACCTCTCCCCGCTTTTCTGCTGTCGCTTACTTCTTCGGCAGAGCTCTTTATGAAAAATTAAAAGTTCCCATTGGATTAATAAATACCTCATGGGGTGGCACCGTTGCAGAAACATGGATGAGTGAAGAGTCAATTGTAAAAGACCCAGATTTAGCCCCTTCATTGGCAGCATTAAAAAAAATCGATCTTGACAACTATGCGAAAACAATCGAGAAAGAGGTACGCGACCGTGTAGGTGCTATCTCAAAAGTAGATCTTGGAATGGAGAATGGAATGCCTATCTGGGCCGACCAAAATCTAAATGACTCAGACTGGAAATCGATGAAGCTACCTGGATATATTGAAAACAATGGTTTAGCAGGAGTTGATGGAATTATCTGGTTTAGAAAAGAAGTAACCATCTCAGCAGATGCGGCTGGCAAACCTGCAACACTTCGGTTAGCGAAAATCAATGACTCGGATAATACCTTCGTAAATGGGACTCTTATGGGCTCCAACAAACTGATTGCTGAACGTTCGCGCGTCTACACCATTCCTGCTGGAGTGCTCAAAGCTGGAAAAAATAATATTACGGTCCAAGTGGAAGACATTGGTGGCATGGGTGGTATTTATGGCGATTCAGCAGCACTGAAGCTAGAGTGCATCGATCAAAATATATCGTTAAGCGGCAACTGGAAATACAAAGTTGGACAAGTAAAATTCAGCACCGTATTAAGTCCGAACTCCTACCCAACCTTGCTTTACAATGCGATGTTAAGCCCATTAATTCCATACGCTATTAAAGGGGCAATCTGGTACCAAGGGGAGAGCAATGCAGGGCGAGCAAAACAATATCAGCGGGTCTTCCCGAATCTGATTAAAGACTGGAGAGCACACTGGAACCAAGGAGAATTCCCGTTTTTATTTGTTCAGCTAGCAAACTTTATGAAAACGGATTCGGTACCGGTAGAAAGCACATGGGCTGAATTACGTGAAGCACAAAGCATGACACTTGCTCTACCAAATACTGGAATGGCAGTCATTACCGATGTTGGGGATGCCGTAAATATTCATCCGATCGATAAGCAGACAGTTGGTATGCGATTGGCATTATCAGGACTTAAGGTGGCATATCAACAAGACCTTGTCTATTCTGGACCTGTTTATAAAACAATGAATATCGAGGGCAATAAGGTAACGCTAACCTTCGATCAGATCGGAAGCGGATTAAAAGTCAAAGATAAATATGGCTATGTTAAAGGTTTTGCGGTGGCTGGAGAAGACCATCAGTTTCATTGGGCGACAGGCAAACTAACTGGGATTAACACACTTCAGATTAGCTCTTCTGAGGTTAAAAACCCAGTGGCGGTGCGTTATGCCTGGGGAAATAACCCGGATGATGCCAACCTATACAATAGTGCCGATCTACCTGCTTCTTCCTTCCGAACAGATCATTGGAAAGGAATTACCGAATATGTTAGTCTTTTAGACGATCAATTCACAACGTGAAGAAATGCAGACAGCTCCTAGCTCACATGCGTTTCTTCGCGTTATAATCGGATGCAAATTTACAAATCGAACCTCCTATGAACAGATTTAGCACAACCATCGTTTTTGTTCTGATATTATTTTTTAGTTCACTTGTTTTAAAAGCCGTTCCCGACAAGGGCACAGCTGAGGCGAACGTGCCAATAATTAATAAAGCGAATATCTCCTTCCGAATTGGTGTTCCGCTTTGGGCTTCAGAAAAACGATGCACCGAGGTCTTTAATCTGTTCGATAAATACAAAGGGGTAACCGATGAGATCACTTTTTTTAGCTCAGCTACCCATCCCCCTCTGCCAATCAAAGTTTTTAAAGAGAGAGCGTCTATTTTAAAAATTCGCATAGCTGAAGCGAAGAAACGTGGCTATAAAGCAGGGATTAATATCCTCTCCTCGATAGGGCATCACAACGAGAATCTCGACAATTCGCTAAATGGTGATTATGTCAATATGACCAATATTGATGGTCAGATTTGCAAGGGTTCGTTTTGTCCAAATGGAGAACACCTGCGCGAGTATGTGCAAACCATTTATCAGCTTTCTGCTGAAGCAAATCCTGACTATATCTGGATCGACGATGATGTAAGGTTTGGTCATATGCCCATTGGCCTTGGATGTTTTTGTGATAAGTGTCTGCAAATTTTTGAAAAAGAGTCAGGAGTGAACTATACGCGCGAAAAACTCAAAACTGTGTTAAATGAAGGATCAGTCGAAGATAAACTTAAGGTTCGCCTAGCTTGGCTGCAGCATAATCGGAATACGATCTCCAAACTCTTTGTCTTAATTGAGAAAACAGTTCATACGATTCAACCCAAAATGTCGCTAGGCTTTATGACTGGCGATCGGTTTTATGAAGGGTATGATTTTGAGAATTGGGCCAGAATTTTAGCTGGACCAAATCACATTCCAGTCATGTGGCGACCAGGTGGAGGTTATTACACCGATAACCTGACCGCAGAACTTGTTGGAAAATCGCACGATGTAGGACGACAAGTATCGGTCTTGCCGAAAGAGGTTGTTTCAATTGAGTCGGAGATCGAAAACTTTCCCTACCAAAGACTGAAAAAAGCAGCGAATATGGTGGTACTGGAGGCCTGTTCACACATTGCAGCTGGTTGCACTGGAGCCGCCTTTAATGTGTTATCTTTTTACGATGAGCCATTAGATGAGTATGAACCCCTATTAGCAAAACTCCAAGAGGCCAGGCCTTTCTTTAATCTGATGGTTCAGAAGTTAGGAAGAACGGACTTAACGGGCATCGAGACCTTCTGGAATAAAAATAGTTTTGCCACGGGGAATATCGATCAAGGTAACTGGCTTAGCTCAGGAAATCCTTTGGTTAGCCACGACCTATACAATATCGGCCTACCTACCTTCTATTCTGGGAAGAATGCGAAAGTGACTATTCTAGGAAAAGATAATATCCTAACCTTATCGAAGGATGAGGTTCGACAAATTCTTTCAGGTGGCGTTTATATGGATGCAGAAGCTTTAGCACAACTAAATCGTTTAGGATTTGGTGATCTTACCGGATTTGAAGTGGGAAAATCGGATAAGGTCGACAGGATAGAGCATTTCACCAACCACCCTCTCAATGGCAGCTTTGCTGGAGCCTCACGAGACAACAGACAATCATTTTGGAAATCAGAGGCCTTCACGCTAAAACCGAATAGCGCTAATGCGAAAATCATCAGCACACTTATTGACTATTCAGGACGCGAAGTCTCCCCATGCACCTCCGGGACTTTTGAAAATAAGTTAGGAGGACGGATATTTGTGGCAGGCTACTACCCTTGGACATTTATGGAAAACAAGTCGAAAAGCAATCAGATGAAATCGATCTTTCGCTGGCTATCCAACCAAACACTCCCTGGATATATTGAATCCTTTCATCGGATCAACCTTTGGATCCGCGAGCCGAATCAAGGTAAAATAGCTCTCGCCTTTACAAACGCCTCTTTTGATGAAGCCAAGAATGTGGTATTGAAGTTACGAACTGCGAATAAAACGATAAAGCTATACGATATGCAGTGTAAGGAAACAACGATTACCTCATCTGGCACTGACGGAGTTTATCAAAAATTCACGATCCCAGAAGTGGGACCTTGGCAGATCAGGTTAGTGAGTTGTGAGTAAGAAGAATCGTTTATTTAATTCGATCAAAAAAAGTGACTAACCCTTGGTTCATAAAAGGATTACCGCAACTAAGTCCATGATCGGATGAATTAATTTCAATTAATTCACAGGTACCGCCACCATTTTGAATGTAGCGCTGGAAGGTGCGCGAGGCTGAAATAGGAACAACTGGATCGCCATTTCCATGCCAGATTGCGACTGGAACTGGGTAATGAAGTAAAGTATCCTTACCCCGAATTCTGCTATTGGCATAAAGTGGATTCCATCCTTTTACCTTAGCTGGCTCCCAATTTTTCCCTGACTTATCCGTGAAATCAAATACCGTAGAGATGACTTTAGGTGTCGTAGGAAACCATGGGTGATCCCAAGCTTGCCCTTTTAAATCGAGTACCGCACTGAACAAACCTTGAGCTGAGACAATTGCTGGGTGCTGCAGACAAAAATTCGAAGACGAGAGACCTCCCATCGACAAGCCAACAACGAAGATTTTTGGTTCAATATTATAGCACTTTTTAATGGTTTTATAGGCTTGAAAAGCAGAATAAATGACCAGTGGACCTCCCATATTTTCCATTGACTCTCCTCCATTGACATCAAAAATAGCATAGCCATGACTCAATAAAGAATCAACTATTGCAAAATTATTGATAAACCAATTTTTCGCTGTCACACCGCCACCAGCACCATGAGCACAGTAGATAAGTCGAGTTGGCTTACCTCCCTGTGTATAAGACTTGGGCAGTTTAAGAATGGCTTGATCACGAAAAATCGCAGTAGGCTTACCTGAATTATTTGCCACTGTATAATTATGCATCAGACGTTTAGGGATCGGAATTGCAAAATGGATATCTGCAGAATTATCCGCTTTACGAATTTGAGCAAACGTATTAAGGCCCAAACAACCAATCATCCCAACAACGACAAATAGCTTTCTCATAGTCTTAGTATTCTAGTTTTACAGTTGCTGTTCCTTGAAAACCTTGGATCAAAACAGATTCTGTTGACGAATCATAGGTACCTCCAGTAACTCTTATAGCCTTTTTACCTGCTGGGTGAGGAATACGGATTCGCACATCTTGAGGTTTCGAGGTTGAATTACACGTAATGTTCGCTTCTATTGACCCATTATTTAGGTGAGAAGTTACGTCCAAAGAGAGAGGCCCGAAATAACATTGCACCTTATTCAAGGTGATCTTCTTCCCATCTTCCAACCATTGGCGTGGAACTCCTGGCAGTAGGTTCAAGGTTTGTCCCTCTTCAAGGTAAAGCATCCAACGTGTCTCCATTAAAAACCAACCCTCCTCGTGAGTTTTATGAGAACTCACCTGATAGAGATGCTCCCAAAAAGAGTAGGTATCACGATCCGCTAAAGCCGAAAAAGTGTTGTAGTATGTTTTTAGAAATGGCTTTATCATTCCAAGTTTAAGCTGAATCCAATTGTGACGACTATAATACGGCTGGCTAAATGCTGCATTGCGCTGATAAAAAAGCTCGCTGTGGTAATTTAGCATCATTTTGGAGATTGGATCTTCAGGTGTCAAAACTTCGCAAAAAACGAGAAACAACGGCCCTAGAAGCACATCGGGAGCAGTCACCGTACCATGAGAAACATAGTTCTCTGGGATGATATGCAAGGCTCTTGGACCAATTGCTTCGGTCCAAGGGGGAACCGTGGGAGACCAACTTCCATCTCCAAGTGGAACAACCGGGGAATTTGAAATGCTATTTTCCAATGAAATTCGAATGTCATTTTTCCAGGCGAGAGCTTCTTGTTCCAAACGATTTGATTGCGTAGCGTCAACCTCCTTAAGCATCTCCGCAACTCGGCTAAGACCAAGGTAGGCGTAGGCATTCAACATATACTGATGAAATGGATCTTCTGGATCGGCAACCTTTCCAGCTATCATCCCATAGCCTTTACCTTTAAGTTCGATCTTTTTATTTTGTGCACGCCACTGAAGCAAGAATTCAGTCGCTTTTAACAGCTGAGGTTCGACTTTCTGAACCCACTGTTTATCTTTGGTGTATCTGAAATATTCGCCCATACTCCAAAGCGCTGCACCTGTCTCGACCATATAACCACCAAAGTTCTGAATCATCCCATCATCGTGCTGCTTATCCAAGAAAAAGGTCAACGAACGTTTAGCGACGTCAGTAAGCCCCATTGAATTATAAAATTGAATAATGGGCGAACTTTCAGTTCCAATAGGTGTATAGACTCCAATAGCAGGAGCCAACGTTCCCGCAGGATCCTTGCCATAGGTAATTAAATTAAGGTGTAATAATCCCGCTTGTATCATCTCATTGATGCGGGTCTCGGGGACACTGATCTGTGCCGCAGTGGCCAACTTCTCTTTCCAAAATGTTTTACATTCAGCAAGTCGAGAATCAAACGATTGACTTGAAAGTTGGACTGCCCGAGCTTTTGTGATTGGACTATGGGGAACGTAAAATTCAAAGATGGCCTTTTCGCCTGGTTTAATTAAAACACTGATCTCCTCATCATGTAATGGAAGGCCATTCAGCTTCGAAATTCCGAATACTCGATCAGAAGCATACGTTGAAAACCCAGTCGATTTATCAAACGAATAGGCGTTTTTAATCCACCATCCTGCCCCAGGTCTGATCGTTTTAAACCAAGCGTATCGTGGTACTGACGAGCGGTTAATGGCTTCGCAATGATAATAAAGAACCGTTGTCTCGCTCTTATTGATTTCTTCTTCCACTCTAGGTTTTACCAGCTCTTGCTGTTGCTTGGTGAGCATATGGCCTCCGCTATACTGATCAGCCACGAGGTAATCGGTGCCAATCGCAGCTTGATTATTCAACGGTGATTTCTCTAGCGAGACAAACATCGTTGATTGGTAATCAATATCTTCATCCAAATGGGTTGAATGTAATATGGGAAGTACCCCTTCATCTAATCGACGCGTTACATTCACGGAAACCCCTTGTCCTCGACCCACTAAATAAGCGTAATCAGTTGGTTTATTATCTAGCTCCGGTAATTTTATGGTGGTTGATGAATTTCGAGGCTTAATGAGATTCATCTCGCTGGCTGGATGGGTGCGATTGTCGTTCAGTTCGAAGATCCGGATATCACGACTGATGCCTAACCAAGTTGGACAAGATTGGTTTCGAGTATGAATGGCAGCTGAATCAAAACTCTCTTCCGGCAGTTCGGACAACTGCTGAACCTTGCTTTTTAACCCTTGAGCTTTGATAAAAGATTCTATTTGATCCAAGGTGCGCGAGTCCTGAGCTGCAGTAACCACAACCTGAAAGAGAGGGATAGAAATCGGGTATTGAGAAGTAACATCACGAAGAAAGAACGTAAAAGGATGGGTGGCTGTTCGGATGGTAATCCTCGTCGCATCACTTCCTACCTGATTCTTTACATCAGCTAACGAAAGCTCCAGTCGGCTGCTCCCCTTCGATTTAAACTCAAATGAATTACCATGGATTTTCCCTTTCCCGTCAACAATACGAATGTTCGATAGTCGACCATTATAAACCTCAATAGTACCCTTCGGCTCTGCATCGCGCCACTCTACCGCAATAGTTTGAACCGTTTTGTCAACGCTATTCTGACTAAATGCGGCATGTAGAAAGAAGGTGCTTAATGCTAGTACGATGCCATAAATCTTGCTTCTGCTCATAATTTGCTGTTTTAAATAACTCATAGTTCTATTCAACTTCTAATTAACTTTTGCATTCTCCAACAGCACCACTCTAGACGAATCGTTAGTTTTAAAATGATTAAAGTTATACCCAACATTAGAGACCACTGGATTACAGAGGCCAATAACAATTTTTGCAGGGAAATAGGATTTGCCTTCAAAGGTGACATCCTGCACAAATCGGTACCAGACATTATCCATTAAATGCTCTGTATTATAATTCGCAACCATCAGGTTATGTCCGGGCCGAAAAACAATGGGATAACGAACACATTCAATCTCAAGGGTCTGA
Organism: Bacteroidia bacterium; assembly: GCA_026391295.1. Classification (GTDB taxonomy): domain Bacteria; phylum Bacteroidota; class Bacteroidia; order Bacteroidales; family Prolixibacteraceae; genus JAAFHB01. The sequence continues at coordinate 86,618 of JAPLDS010000051.1, forward strand.
ACGGAACTGCTATGGTGACTAAATTCGGAAAGGAAGCCAATATTACAACAGACAATCTGCACATCCTGAGCCACAAAATGTTCACTGAATTTAATTCCATAATCGTATCCACCAATTCGAATTAATCCGATATCGATCTGCGCGTGATTGTCAACTTTAGGAGTCACCAACGCTACGCTGCCAGTGCCAGTAGGATTTAAGATCGATGCCAAGGGGCTTTGAGTTGTGATTAGGATATTATCTAGAGTGCTTTTGCTGGCATATGCGAGATTTATCCCCCCTAACGAATTGCGAACCTGCACGGTATCACCCTGCTTAGTTGTACTTGTTCGGATTCCAAGATTAAAAAATGATGGAGTTGAATAATTCCATTGTCTCCAATTTTTGCCTTGACCACGAACCATTCCAATCACAAACTGGGTAGAATCTGATGTGATAAGAGTCGACAATAGAATTGATCCATTCATTGAAGGGGTTGTTTTTATTAGCCCTTGCAACTCAAATTCAGGAGCAGTCTCGCCCTTAAAAACAATATTTATGGGATGCTCTAACGTGCTCACAGGGATGTAAAGTTGAGAAGAGCACCGTTGATGGTTCACCGAATCAATAGCTGGACCGCCAATCTGATAGACGCCATCGGGAAAATAAACTGTTCCACCGCCATGACTTACGGCTGCATTGATCGCTGCTTGTATCGCTTTCGTGTCATCGGTTTTATGATCACCCTTCGCACCAAAATTCTTTACATTGAAAGGATAGTTCGTATCCTTAGTTGTATTCTGTTCCAAGGTATAGATCAAGCCCAGACAAAGAATCAGGGTAACCGTAAGAAAGAATAGGATGCCATTTTTTAGGTTTATCATGTTATTTTTTTATTTGAGGTGTTGAAAATTCTGGAAATTCAGCTAAAAAATCAAGCAGGAATAAATCGACTCCAATGTCGCAGCTATACCAGTAATAAGGATATTCATCGGCGCTCACTAAGATCCGACCATTCTCTTGCTGAAGATAGGTCACAAAGTTCATCGTCTGAACAGCTCTATTCTTATAGCTTTTATCTCCAGTGACGCGATAAAAATTAGCCATCATGCTTGCCCAATGAGCGCTATGAATGCCCATTGTGACAAAACATCGAAGTTGTTCCTTGATCCCTTCCGCAGGTTTATACTGGTGCTGCTTATCAATAAACGTATGTTCGATATACTCATTTAACTTAGTTGCGATTTTCAAATAGGAAGGATTATCGCGATGATGGGCCAATAGGTATTTAGCGAGATCGATACAGTCCCAATTGGTTCTGTTCGTTGTATCAGCACCCACATCTTCATAAAAACCATTAAAAAGCATGGTTTTAACAGGATTATTTAGGATCCAGTCCAACGCTCTCCTCCCACTCTGTTTAAAATCTAATTTTGGATAAAGTTTTTCCATCTCCTCAAATAGCATGACCGCATAAATGGCGCTACTTGTATATTCTTCTTTTACTTTCCCGGTCTGGGGATCTACGCGAAACGACCAGTTCCCCTCAGGCTTCTGTGTTTTAAGAAGGTTAGTAGCGATCAGCAAGGCTGCATCTAAATACTTCTGGATCTTTGTCGACTGATATAATTCAAGATAAGCAAGTGCCATGATTGCCGCTTTATCAGTCATGATCGCCTGACCGTCAACAAAGCCACCCATTTTACCCGCCGCACAGGTGCTATAAGGCATCCCACCATATCTATAATTCGAAGGGGTACTATGTGCCATATTCCAATCTGCCAGATCGAGGGCCCGCTGAAGAAACACCTTCTTTCCACTAAATCGATAATAGCGTATAAACGCCTTTATATACAGCGAGTGATGAAATGCCGGATAGGAGACATAGCTATTTCGGCGCTGACTGCCATCGTCATTTAAGAAGAAGGAATAGAAAAAATAGACCGGATGCCTTCCCCCATTTTCATCTCTTAAGGTCACGGAATCGGTCATAACCCAGTTCTCGCTTGTCGTTACAAAATTCATTGAACGAACAATGGTCTGCTCATACGACTGCAATGGCATTAAATCCCCATTCCTATTAAATTTCGGCTCATTGATATAGCAGCCGTTTTTGTTCCCATTCGATTGCGAAAATCCTGGAAAAATTAGAATAGAAAAAGTTAGCACACTAAATAGTTTAGCGAACATTGCTTTCAAGATTAGTTATAGTTTCTTGCGCGCTCACCCAGGTAGTCTGAGTAAGGCTAATTAGTTTAGTTTAGGATCTTATAAAACATAGGTTTATAAGTCATGCATAAAGATCAGAAAAAAGATCAATTATTCACAACGAAATTTATTCCGGTATCAGGAAAAAGAAATCCGTGTTGCTGTAGGGTTTAGATGGGGATTGTGAAAGTAAACAGTCCTAATAAAACAACAGCGATACCACAAACAACGATTAAAGCAGCGTTAAGAAAGGGGATCAAAATTGGATTAGGCTCATCGCTATCGGTAAAAGCTTCACGCAGAACGTAGAAATAATAGTAAACGCCAATGATTGCCATTACGATAGCAAAGATGGTTATTGCAATATATCCTTGTGAAATAGCCAACGTAAAGACTTGGTATTTTGCCATAAACCCAGATGTAGGAGGTAAGCCGGCCAATGACATCAGCAAGATGGTCATAAATACGGCCACCCACGGTTTCTGTTTATAAAGACCGCGGAAAATAACCAAATCTTCCAGCCCTTTCGCTGAACGTTTCATATGGATGAAGATGATGAAAAGAGGGATCGTAGCTAATGAATAGACGAAGGTATAGTAAAGCAATACCGACCCTGCAGAGTCGTGCTGAGAGAGCATCGCCAACAGCATGAAACCAGTATGAACGATGGCGGAATAAGCCAATAATCGTTTGAAGTTGCTTTGTTTTAGTGCCGCTAAGTTTCCCACTAAAAGAGATAGTCCGGTCATCACCCAAAGGGTTTTTTCCAGTGCCGCAGGTAAGGGTAATAGTCCCATTCCTAGCAGCCGATAAAAAGCTGCAAAGCCGGCCGTCTTAACTACGGTGGCCATAAAAGCAGTAACCAATGTTGGAGCACCTTCGTACACATCGGGGCTCCAGAAGTGGAATGGCGCTACTGCCACTTTAAACGAAACACCAATAAGTATAAACAGCAGTCCGACCATTAACATAGGAGGAAGATGGCCATTAAACTGAGCGATATAGGTGTTGATCTCTGGAAGATAGAATGTTGAAGAGGCACCATATACAAGGGCGATACCAAAGAGGAAAAATGCGGTTGAGAATGAACCAAGCAAGAAATATTTGAAAGAAGCTTCGTTTGAACGATAAGACGATTTTTTACCGCCTGCAAGGATATAGAGCGGAATTGATAAAATCTCAATCCCCAAGAAAAGCATAATTAGATTCGAATAAGAGGTCATCAAGAATGCCCCAGTAAGCGCAAAGATCATTAAGGCATACTGTTCTGCAACGTGATGCTCCATCCTTTTGTAGTAGTTAACGCCAAATAGAAAGATCAGTATTGTGATGATTAGCATCGAGACATTAAAAGCGATCGAGAAGTTGTCGACCACAATCATGTCGTGGAAATATTTTGAGCCTACGCCCCAATCTTTAATCGATAGAGCCATGGTAATTAATAATCCCCCAATAGCCGCAGGTGCTAGTATTGCCTTGTTATTTGCAAATCCAAGGTAAAGGACAATAATTCCAAAAATTGCTATAAATATTAGTGCGCTCATTATAGGTTCAATTCAAGTTATTTCAAATAAATTAATGTGGCATCATCGTTCCGACACCTGTAGCAGAAGTCAGAAGATTTTGCATGGTGTTAGCCGAAACTTCCACTAGGTTAAGTATTGGCTGAGGATAAATACCTAAGATAAATAAGATTGCAATTAATGGAATAAGCATCCAATAATCCAATCGAACAAGATCCGTGGTATTTTTGAAAGAGACATTTTTGTCTCCAAGCATAATTCGTTGATAAGCATAAAGCATATATATTGCTCCAAGTATCATGGTAGTACCGCCAAACAAAGCAACCCAAATCGACTGTTTAGCAAGTCCGATAATGATCAGAAACTCCCCAATAAAGCCACCGGTAAGTGGAAGAGCAACTGAAACAAGGACGATCATAAGCAACAGAATAGCCATCTTGGGAGCAGCGTGTTTTAATCCGCCCATCTGAGGC
>JAPLDS010000009.1 GCA_026391295.1 Bacteroidia bacterium
GTCTAAAATCATAGTTATCGAATAGATTTGATGAGATATCAAAGCTCAAACAAGAACCTATTTCTTCTCGTCATCAATAATCGCCGACTCGACACCGGGGCGCAGCACCACGGGATGGTGCTTCTTCTGAATCCGCATATTCACCAGCTCAACTAGCAAGGAGAAGGCCACCGCAAAATAGACATAACCCTTTGGAACCTCAACATGAAACCCTTCCAGCACCAACATAAACCCTATTAAAATCAAAAAAGATAGGGCTAAAATCTCCAGCGTAGGATGCTTAGAAATAAACTTGCTGATCTTCTCAGCAAAGAATATCATGATAAATAGTGAAATAACAACCGCAATAATCATGATCAATAACTCTCTGGTAAGTCCAACAGCCGTTAATATCGAATCAAATGAGAATACAATGTCTAACAAGATAATCTGAAAGATTACATGAGACAGAACGGAACCGCCCTTTTTCTGACTCACCGCATGAATATTTTCCATCTTCGCATGGATCTCAGCTGTACTTTTAGCTAAAAGGAATAATCCTCCGGCTAATAAAATCAACTCCCGAATGCTAAACCCTATATCAAAAACAGTAAATAGCGGTTCGACTAAACTCTTGGTCATCCAAGAGATGAGAGTTAATAATACGATTCGGAAAATCAACGCAATACTAAGGCCCAAACGCCGCGCATATTGCTGATTCTCTTCCGGAAGACGATTGGTAACAATGGCAATAAAGATGACATTATCCACCCCAAGAACAATCTCGAGAAAAGTCAACATCAATAACGCAATCCACGCTTCTAACCCAAGGAAAATCTCCATAATAATATCACTAGTAAAAATCACTACATTCAATCTTCAGAACTCAACTGAACAACGAATTAATTCATGCAAATATAAAAATATTATACCCCATATTTAGTTCCATATAGCCGTGATTCTCTAAAACAGATCTAAAACTTTAAAGCAAACCCTAATTTGCACAAATCGAGTCCGCCTCACATTTTTTTATCCCCAAATTCAGACTAATTTATTGACATTATTATCATCTTAAGAAACAGAAAAAAAAAAAAAAAAAGAAGAATCAATCTTCCTATTAAATTTGAAACATAATGGAGCTATAAATTTAACATTCAATCTATTAAAATAAAATTTCTATTCAAAAACAAATCAATATTTTAACTAAAAAACCAATTTAATGCCGAATAAAAACAATAAATGAAACCCCTACCCCTTGAAAGTTAATAAACAATTAACACCTCTTTCGGTCTCGATATTTTTAGGCCATTTGAATTTAACTATATTTGCATTTCAGAAAAATACAGGAATATGAGATGTTTGATCATCCTGCTTTTTAGTATACTTAGTTTCTCGGGTTTTGGTGCCCTAAACAACGGGCACCCGCCAGTCGGCAAAGAGGCGAATGCCGATTCGCTAAAGATCTGGGAGAAATTAAATATCAAGTGCGATGCCAAAATCAATGACCTACTAGCTCAACAAGCCGAACAGGCTAAAAAAAGCGGAACAACAAGTGGTTTTAGACTTCAGATTTACTTTGGTTCTGGAGCAAATGCTCATAACAAAGCGTTAAAGGTAAAGACTGAATTTCTTGCTGTCAACCCAGAGATTAAAGCTTATTTACTCTTTAAATCTCCAGACTTTATCGTTCGCGTAGGCGATTGGCGCACAAAAAGTGAAGCATTAAAAATGAGAAAATCGTTAACGCTAAGATTCCCAAATGCATTTATCGTGGCCGATGATATTACATTACCCGAATTAAATAATCATACTAACTAATAATTAATCAGGACTATCCAGGATGAGCGAACAAATTAAACATGAATGTGGAATTGCCCTGATAAGATTACTTAAACCGTTAGAATACTACCGCCTAAAATATGGCACCTGGCAATATGGAGTGAATAAACTCTATCTGCTGATGGAAAAACAGCACAACCGAGGTCAAGATGGCGCAGGAACAATCGGACTAAAGATCAATGTCCCACCTGGACAAGAGTATATGTTCCGTCATCGTTCTGTTGACGCAAATCCAATCAGAGACGTATTTGCGAATATCTACAAAGAGTTTAATAACGCTGCCGTCCAATATCCACAAAGCTTTCATGATCCAGTATGGGCGAAAGAAAACCTCCCTTTTGCAGGTGAGGTCTATATGGGGCATCTTCGCTATGGTACTTTTGGTAGAAATAGCGTTGAATATACCCATCCGGTTATGCGACTCAACAATTGGAGATCACGAAGCCTTGCACTTGCTGGAAACTTCAACCTCACCAATGTCGATGAACTTTTCGACCTTTTAGTTGGCTTAGGCCAGCATCCTAAAGGATCAACAGATACCGTTACTATACTCGAAAAAATTGGGCATTTCATAGACGAAGAGAATGAATTGCTATTTAGACAATACAAAAACAAGGGATTTAGTAATAAGGAGATTACAAATCAGATTGAAGAGAAACTTGACCTGCGCAAAGTCCTTGACCGTGCAAGTCGCGATTGGGATGGTGGATATACCATTGGTGGTGTCTTAGGTCATGGTGATGCATTTGTATTCCGCGATCCTTGGGGCATTCGTCCAGCATTCTACTACGCCGATGATGAGATCGTAGTTGTCGCATCTGAAAGACCGGTCATTCAAACAGTCATGAACGTAGGCTGGAAGCAGGTAAATGAGATTGAACCTGGCAATGCATTAATCATAAAAGCGAATGGGTTGGTTTCGCATGAGCAGGTAAGAACTCCGCAAACGCGTAAATCGTGTTCGTTTGAGCGGATCTATTTCTCTCGTGGCTCAGACCGCGACATCTATTTAGAGCGTAAAAAGCTAGGATTCCTATTGGCTCCAACGATACTTCAAAAGATTGATCACGACCTAAAAAATACAGTCTTTTCGTATATCCCCAATACTGCGGAGACAGCTTTTCTCGGCATGATGGAAGGTATTCGAGATGAGCAGACCAAATGGAAAAGAGAAAAAATTCGCGAGCTAGGTGCATCTATTACTGACGTGCAGCTTGATGAGATCATTGCCGTTCAGCCTCGCATGGAGAAGATTGCCATTAAAGATGTGAAGATGCGGACCTTTATCGCCGACGATTCAAGTCGTGACGATTTGGTTGGGCATGTTTATGATGTGACCTATGGTATTGTAGAGAATCAAAAAGACACCTTAGTTGTTTTAGACGATTCCATCGTAAGAGGGACAACTTTAAAACAAAGTATTCTAAAGATTCTTGATCGTCTTAAACCAAAAAAAATCATCATCATCTCTTCTGCACCTCAGATTCGCTATCCAGATTGCTATGGTATTGATATGGCTGTTTTGGTAAAGTTTGTTGCTTTTGAAGCTGCAATTGCTTTGCTCAACGAGACTGGTCAAGCAAAAATTATCAATTCGGTTTACCGCAAATGCAAGCAACAACAGACTCTCCGAAAAGAGGAGATGGTGAATTATGTAAAAGAGATTTACAAGCCCTTTACGCCTGAGCAGATCTCGGCTAAGATTGCAGAGTTGTTAAAACCAGCAGAGTGCAAAGCTGAAGTTGAAATCGTTTATCAGAGTGTCGAAAATCTTCATTTAGCTTGTCCAAATGACTTAGGCGACTGGTATTTTACCGGTGACTATCCTACTCCAGGGGGAAATAAAGTTGTAAATACCGCGTTTATTAATTTCATTGAAGGAATTAAAGGGCGAGCGTATTAAGAAATTCAAAGTGCAAAGATCAAAGTGCAAAGGTCAAAGTTCAACGTGTCTGATACGTTTGAATTTTGACCTTTGCATTTTATGCTCTTCCTACTTTCCCCTTTTCCTACCCTTCGTTTTGGTGTCTCGAAGCTGAGTACTTTTCTGATTAAAACTAAAGGCATTCTTGACATGACGCGCTTTTTTCTCGTGAAATGCCCCTTTAAATTCTGGATTAGCCAACCGTTTTTGTCGATCTAGCTCCCGGTCAATAACTTGTTGTTCTGGCTTAGTTAATGGCACCACATCAATTATTTCGGGAAGTGGCAGCTCTTCAATTTTCATCCGAATGAGCTCCTCGATATTTTTTAGGTGATAATCCTCCTCTGGACCAATAAATGAAATGGCCACCCCATCGGTATTCGCTCTTGCTGTTCGGCCAATACGATGAATATAATCTTCGTAACGTGGAGGCAGATCAAAATTTATAACGTGAGAGATCAGACTTACGTCAATACCTCTTGCCGAAATATCTGTTGAGACCAGAACTCTGACGCTTCCTGATTTAAAGGCTTCGATGGCGTTTATTCGAGAGCTTTGTGCTTTGTTGCTATGTAATATTCGAACTTCTCCTTCAGTCTTGCGCTTAATAACCTTATACACATCTTCCGCGTTTTCTTTGGTTCGAGTAAAGATTATCACCCGAGTAAAGGTCTCTTCATCCAAAAGCAGATGATTGATGAAGTTCAACTTTGTTTTAAAGTTCGGGACTCGGTAGAAATATTGTTTCACCTTATCAACAGGTGTTGCAGAGGGCGCAACCTCAACCCGTTCGGGGAAAGCCAAAAATTCGTTACTCATCTGCTCAATGCTTTCTGAGAATGTAGCTGAAAAAAGCAGGTTTTGACGACGTGGTGGGATAACTTCGAAAAGTTTATTGAGCTGTGGCATAAACCCCATATCCAACATCCGATCGGCTTCGTCGACCACAAGAGTCTTAACGCTTTTCATCCCAAAAGCACCTGCACGATACAATTCCCAAAGTCGACCAGGTGTAGCCACTAGAATATCTATTCCTGGAGTAATTAGCTCCGCGTGCTTCGTCCAGCCAATGCCCCCGTAAACTGCCACATGTCGGATATTGGTAAATTGAGAAAGCTCCGCAATATCTTCCCCAACCTGGATCGAGAGTTCGCGTGTAGGGACCAAGATAATCGCTCGTGGATCGGTCCCTTCTGCTTTAACGAGTTTCATCAATAGGGGAATAACGTAAGCAGCAGTCTTGCCAGTGCCTGTCTGGGCAATACCTAATACATCCTTTCCCGATTTAATAACGGGAATAGCTTCTGCTTGAATGGGGGTTGGCGTTACAAAACCAATCTCGTCTAAGGCCTTTAAAATTGATTTTCCAATACCAAATCCTTCAAATGTTGTCATTCTCAATGCTTTTAATAGAGTGCAAAGTTAACTTTTCTTCGCCATTTTCAGCTTCGAGCCAACAGGGTGATAGTTTGAGGGATATAAGATCAGGCAAAAGCTCCAAGGAAAGCTAAAGAGTCGAATATTAAATCAATTGAAATAACTTACCAGGAAGGCCAATTAGAATGCCTGCAAACTCAAGATTAAGCAGTGTGGGCGAAACCTTACTCATTGGCAAGGAGGTCTTAATACAGATTAGATCAATGGCTGTGGGTCCATTCTCACGAAGGAGGTCAGTAATTTTTTTCTCCTCCTCATTAAATTCATAAAACAGACAAGGCTGAATTGCATCAGGGCGACTTCTGGTTGCACTCCAATTCATTACATATTCTAAATCTAAGATCGACTCGATCAAGGCAGCTCGATTTGATTTAATGAGAAAATGACACCCTTCAGCATACACATCGCCTACACGGCCTGGGAAAGCAAAGACATCACGATTGTATGAATTTGCGATTTCAGCTGTGACTAAGGCACCCCCCTTTTTAGCTGACTCCACCACGATTGTAGCATCCGAGAGTCCAGCAATAATCCGATTACGACGCAAAAAATTTGTCCGCTCAATCTTTGAAAAGCTCATAAAATCGGAAACCAGACCACCTCCATTTTCAATCATCTCTCGAGCAACACCAGCATGCAAACTAGGGTAAATAGTCTCTAAGCCATGGGCTAATACTGCAACAGTTGGCAGCCCATTGCGCAAAGCCGACTTATGCGCATGAATATCAATACCATAAGCTAAGCCACTTACAATAACGATCCGATAACCCTTTTCGACCAAAGCACCAATCAGTTGATCAACCATTCGCTTTCCATATTCAGTAGCACTACGGGTTCCAACAAGACTGATCGTCTTACCCTCGTTTAGCGGTGGATTTCCTTTCACATACAATACTATGGGGGCATCAGCACAGGCTTTTAATCGCTGCGGATAATCGGCATCAAGATAGAACAGCGCCTTGATGCCATTTTTTTGCATAAACTCGACCTCTTGGCTAGCACGCGACATTAACTTAGACCTAAAAATATTTTTAGCTAAAATAGTCCCTATTCCAGGGACTAATCGCAACGTTTTCTCCTTTGATTTAAGCACCTCTTCGGCCGATCCAAGGTAGGCAATTAATGACTTTGCCGTGATACTTCCAATGCCAGGGATTAGGGATAACGCAATTTTACTGATCAACTCATTTTCCATAATGCAGAAAAGATTAGACTGGGAAATAACGTGACCAAAAAAGCGAAAGCTAACAATCGAATAGTCGTTATGCTGGTCCAGCAATCGTCGAATGCTACGGAATAGAACTAGTCCATTAATTGGTTCAAATCGCCACTTCTATTTTGGACAAATTCATGATGGCGATAACCATTTAAGTTCTGGGCCGTATTCGATTGGTTAAACTTATCGTGATCCCACAGATGGGTAGGCTGAGAATCTTTGACCAGTATAATGCTCTCTTGAAAGGAGGTTCCATTCAGTTCCGTAATAGCCTCCATTGCTTCTGCACTCTTAGGCATCTCCACAAATCCATACCCTTTTGAACGGCCAGTAAATCGATCGTAGATTATCTTACTCGAAGTCACGTAGCCATAATGAGCAAATAATTTCTGTAAATCCTGAGAAGTGGTGGTTTGGTTAAGTTGTGCAATAAATAGGTTCACAATAGCAAGTTTTAAGGGTTAAAAAAAAGTAATGGCCATCAAGGACCATCAATACGCTAGGATTAAACGTTCAAATTGATCTCGGCTTAAGACTGAATGTCAATGATTAACGAAGCATTTATTTTCTAGCGCTTAGTAAAGTTAGCTAAAACATTGGAAAAAGAGAAGAGGCTAATTAACCTATTTTAAATAGCCTACAAAAGTTTTTTGGGAAGCAGTTTTCATTACCTTTGTTCAAATGATAGACCAGGGAACGATACAGCAGATACTCGATGTTGCAGAGATTGCAGATGTTGTTGGTGATTTTGTGACCTTAAAACGTCGCGGAACCAGCATGATCGGGCTCTGTCCGTTTCACAACGAAAAAACTCCCTCCTTCAATGTCTCTCAAGCCAAGGGGATCTACAAATGTTTTGGATGTGGCAAAGGTGGATCATCGGTTAACTTCATCATGGAGCACGAACATCTCTCCTATACCGAAGCTTTACGCTGGTTAGCTGGTAAATACAACATTGCAATTCGAGAGAAGGAAGAAAATCCTGAAGATATTAAAGAACGCAATGATCGCGAGAGCCAACTTATTGTCTCCGAATTTGCTCAAAAATTCTTCGATGAACAACTTTGGGACACCAATTCAGGTCGATTAATCGGGTTGTCCTATCTGCGTCAGCGCGGAATGCGGGATGATATCATTAAAAAGTTTGGGATCGGATATTGCCCGGAAGGGAAAGAGATCATGACGAATGCCGCTCTAAAAGAGGGGTTCAAAATGGAGTTTTTGGAGAAAACAGGGCTAACCATTAAACGTGAAGATTGGGTTCGCGACCGTTTTTCTGGTCGTATGATGTTCCCTATTCATGGTATCTCGGGACGAGTAATTGGCTTTGGTGGCAGAACACTGTCCCAAGATAAAACAATCGCCAAATATTTAAATTCTCCAGAATCAGATATCTACCATAAAAGTCGAGTGCTATACGGTATTTTTCAAGCCAAACGATCAATTATTCAAGAGGATAAATGCTACCTTGTAGAAGGCTATACCGATGTAACATCACTTCACCAATCTGGAATAGAAAATGTCGTTGCTTCCTCAGGCACCTCATTGACCATCGATCAAATTCGTTTAATCAGAAGGTTTACTAATAACGTGACGATCATTTATGATGGCGATCAGGCTGGTATAAAAGCCTCGATGCGTGGTATCGATATGGTTCTTGAAGAGGGGATAAACGTCAAGGTGTTACCACTTCCAGAGGGGGAAGATCCAGACTCATTCTCTAGATCGATGAGTTCGACTGAACTGAAAGAATATATCAAAGGCCACGAGACAGACTTTATAAAATTCAAGACCAAGCTTCTGCTTGCTGGCGTGGAGAACGACCCCATCAGTCGAGCGAAGCTTATCACCGATATCGTAAGCTCAATTGCGGTTATCCCAGCAGAGATTGTGCGTTCAGAATACTTAAAAGAGTGCAGTAGACTGCTTGACGTTCGAGAGACAGTGCTTTACAATGAGATCAGAAAGCTTAAAGTCAAGTCGGAAGATGAGATGATCAAGCATCAAGAGAGGGAGCTTATTAAAGAGGCCAATGTCAAGGCGCCAAGCATTAATTTGCCATTGCCAGAGGTCAATCCGTGCGAAAATGAAGAGCGAGAACTTCTTAAGTTACTTCTTAAATATGGTTCAAACCTACTCTACGAAGTTGAGAATCCTGAACAGGAATCTCCCGATCAAATCTTAGTTGCAGATTTCATTCTCGCCGAGTTAGCTGCCGACCAGATGGTGTCTGTAAATCCAACGATTAAAGCCATCTTCGACGAATACCGACTTCATTTCGACACCGAAAATTTCGATGCTATTAAATATTTCGTGAACCATTCAAACCTTCAAATCAGTCAACTTATTTCCGATATTCTATCTGAGAAAAATAAATTGAGTCAGTTTTGGCGAAAGAAAGGGAGTTTCATTGAAGAGGAGCATGAGATTTTACAACAGTTAGTGCCTAAAGTTTTGCAAGAATGCAAACTCCGATACATCTCCTTTTTAATTGCTCAGGCAGAAAAAGGGATACGGAAAGCTTCTGAGGAGCACAACGACGAAGCGGTACTTGAGTTTCAAACCCGATACCAAAAACTAAAAACGGTTGAAAAGCTGTTATGTGGTCATTTAGGTAAAAGAACAATAACTTCTTAACAACCGACCGAAATACAATTAAAAGAGGCAGTTGAA
>JAPLDS010000018.1 GCA_026391295.1 Bacteroidia bacterium
CTGGAATTACTGTTGCGGAATATATCTTTAAATTACTTGATCCAAATATAACGTTGAAAGCATTTGTTCAAGATGGCCAATCAGTTAATAAGGGGGAACTTATTCTTGAAATTACAGGCTCCTATCGAACCCTTCTAACCGGAGAAAGACTAGCCCTTAATTTCATGCAGCGCATGAGTGGTATTGCGACTATGACCCACAACTGCGTTAAAGAATTAATTGGAACAAAAGCACAAATTTTAGACACACGCAAAACAGCTCCTGGGCTTCGACTACTAGATAAATATGCTGTGCGGATGGGTGGAGGAACAAATCATCGAATTGGTTTGTACGATATGGTGTTACTAAAAGATAACCATATCAAGATTGCAGGGGGAATTACCAATGCCATTACACAAGTAAAAAAGCACAATATAAAGAGCTTGAAAATAGAAGTGGAGACTACAACTATCGAGCAAGTTCAAGAGGCCTTAACACAAGGTGCCGACATCATCATGTTGGATAATATGTCAACACAGATGATGACCCAGTGTGTAAAGCTTATTGGAGATCAGGCAAAAATTGAAGCATCGGGAAACATGACCATCGAGCGACTTAAAGAGGTTGCCAAAACAGGAATAGACTTCATATCGATTGGTGCATTAACCCATTCGGTCATAGCCTTCGATATCAGTATGAACATTGAATCATAGCAACTTGAATCTAATTATTGACATAGGAAACAGTCAGACTAAAGTTGGCATCTTTGACCAAGGAAAGATCGTGCAAACGCTTTATATATCTTGCTTTGACCAAACCCAATATGCACAACTACAAACCCAATATGGATCAATAAGCAAGGGAATCCTTTCGTCAGTGACCAATTACGACATCGATTTCATTGAGCAATTGAAGGGGAAATTAGATTTATTTGTTGTTTTCGATGCTCACACACCAATCCCCATCATAAATCATTACGAATCGAAGTCAACGCTGGGCCTTGATCGGCTTGCAGCTGCAGTAGGTGCATCAACACTTTTCCCGAATCAAGAACTTTTGGTTATAGATGCGGGAACGGCAATCACTTACGATTTAATAGACAAAAACAATATATTTTTAGGTGGCAGTATATCCCCTGGATTAGCCATGAGGTTTAAGGCATTAAACCATTTTACTGCAAAACTACCAGAGATCAAGCCTGCCATACAATTTTCAGAATTTGGGAAAAATACCGAAGAAGCGATTAGATCTGGAGTGCAGCAAGGAATTATTTTTGAAATTGAGGGAGTTATCAAGCAACGCTTAACAACGTGGCCAACTTGTCAAGTAATTCTCACGGGCGGTGATGCTGAGTTCTTTGAACAAAAATTAAAAATGCCCATCTTTGTAAAACCAGAGCTAACCCTTATTGGGCTAGACAGGATCTTAGAATACACTAAAACGAATTAGCAGTGCAATCGTCAATAACAAACAGACAGAGAAAGCAGGGATGGCTAAACTTATCACTTGTCAAAAATTCCCTTGTCAGTGCAGCACTATTCAGCATAGTTCTGTGTCTCTGTTCTTGCACGTCAAAGGTCTCGGATATCCCAGTAGATTTAATCACTGCAAAGAAGACTCCAACGGTAGAGGCTTTCAATTTCGAAACCTACTATACCGATTCAAATATTGTCCGTTACTTTCTAAAGACCCCAAGACTATTGATTTTCAATAATGAAAAATCACCTTACAAAGAGTTTCCTGAAGGGTTTCATATGCAGCAATTCGATGCCAACAAGAAAATACTTTCTGAATTGTCGGGTAACTACGGGAAGAACTTTGAATTAGAACAAAAATGGATCGCATCTGGCAATGTGATCATGGTAAACAACAAAGGGGATACACTTCGGACTGAGGAGCTTACCTATCTCATTAAAGAAGATAGAATTTTTTCGGAAAAATTTGTGAACATCAAGAAAGGGGATCAAGACATTACTGGTACTGGAGGTTTTGAATCGGATTCACAAATGAAAAAATGGTCCTTTAAAAAAACTACAGGTCATATATATGTAATTGAAAAGTAGGTTTCGAAGATTTAAAAGAGATATCATTTTCATTGAATTGGAATCCATTCCTTAAAATCGATTTTCAAACCTCGTTCACCTCCTGAAATACAAAAGTTTAAACCTTACAGGATCGAAATTAAGACACTCAACATCAAAAAAGGGTATTTATCCTTAAATTTCACTTAAACGGAGTAAATCAAAAGCCGAAAATTACTATATTCGCACACTCTTAAAGAATTCAGATTAATAAAATTATAAAGAATGGCAACATTACAGAAAATTAGAAACCGTGCCGGAATTGGAATTGCAATTTTCATTGGTATGGCATTAGCAGCCTTTGTTCTAGGCGACTTATTTAAATCGTCAAGTTCGATTATGCGTGGCAAGCAAATGGAGATCGCTGAAATAGCAGGTAAAAGTGTAACTTATCCTGAGTTTCAAGCCAAGGTGGATGAGATTTCAGAGGTCTACAAGATGAATTCTGGAAAAACGACTATTGATCTTAATACGCTAGAACAAATCAGAGAGCAATCCTGGCAAGGAATGGTGCGTAATATGACCATGAAAGATACCTATGAAAATCTAGGTGTTGGAGTAACCTCTGTTGAGCTTTTTGATTTAGTTCAAGGTAAACACCCGCATGCTATTATTCAAAATATCTTCCGTGATCAAAACACAGGAGCGATTAATCGTGGTGCACTTATTCAATTCCTTAAATACCAACAGACTAATCCAACCGGAAAAGAGCGCAACTATTGGCTATTTATAGAGAACCAGATTGTTGAAGATCGATCGTATACAAAATACAACAACTTAATATCAAAAGGTTTATACACAACAACCGATGAAGCTAAAAGCGATTTAAAAGGGCGAAATCACAAAGCCAACATACAAATCGCATCTAAACTTTTCAGTGCAGTATCAGATAGCACCATTAAAGTTTCAGATTCTGAACTTCAAGCTTATTACGACAAAAACAAGGATAAGTTCAAACAAGAGAACAATCGCAACATCGAATACGTTTCTTTTCCTGTAATAGCTTCAAAGGCTGACGAAGACAAATTGATCAAATGGTCAAATGGTATTAAAGCCGAATTTGCATCTATTAGCGATCCTGCTGCCTTTGTAAACATCAATTCTGATGTTCCATTTGACGCATCCTTTTTCAAGAAGGGTGAGCTTTCACCAGAGATTGGAAATTTTGCCTTTGCTGGAAAAGCTGGCGATATCTATGGTCCATACAAAGTAAACAACAGCTGGAAATTAACCAAGATTCAAAAATTCGAAGAACTTCCTGACTCTGTAGAGGCAAGACATATACTTATCAAGGTAGCTACAGCACAAGAAGCTGCTAAAGCATCTTCAAAAATTGACAGCTTAAAAAACCTTATCGTTATTAAAGGTGAAAAATTTGAAGATGTAGCACGCAAAAATTCACAAGACAATGGATCTGTTAAAAATGGCGGCGCATTAGGTTGGGTTCGACGTGGACAGATGGTAAAACCCTTTGATGAGGCTATATTCTTCGGAAAAGAGAAAGAACTTCAAGTGGTTAAGTCACAATTCGGCATACATCTTGTTCAGGTGACCAGCAGGGGCAAAACAGCACCAAATGTGCAACTTGCAACTATTGACCGGATCATCGAACCAAGTAGTCAAACCTACCAAGCAACATATACAACTGCAACAAAGTTTGCTACTTCAGCTTCTGATTTGCAAAAATTCAATGCCGCAATTACTGCACAAGGTTTAAATAAGAGACTTGCAAATATACGTGAGAACGACAAAGACATTCCTGGCATTGAAGGCTCAAGGTCATTAATTCGTGCAGCCTATAAGGTTGCTCCAGGAAGTGTTGTTGCAGGTACAGAGCAATCTCCAATATTTGAACTTGGAAATCAATTTATCGTAGCTTATGTGACGGGCGAACAAGAAAAAGGTATTGCATCTTTAAATTCTGTTAAAGCACGTGTTACGACAGAAGTTCGCAAAGACAAGAAAGCAAAACAATTGATTGAAAAAATGTCTGGCAAATCTGACTTAAGTGCTCTTACTGCCACAGCAGGAGCAAGTATCAGCGAAGCAAAAGATATCAGCTTTGAAACTTATTCAATTCCAAGTGTAGGCTATGAACCAGCTATTGCAGGAGCAGCAGTCGCACTAGAAAGCAACCAAACGTCTAAGCCTGTGGCTGGAACAAATGGGGTGTTTGTGGTTAAAGTTACAGCTGTTAATACTGGAACCGATCAGGATGTGAAGTCCAATCAACAAAAACTTTCAGCAAGTAATGGCTACCGCACGAGCATGTATGCTTTCGAGGCCTTACGTGAGAATGCTAAGATCGTTGATAAAAGAGCTAAGTTTTATTAAACAAACTCTCTCCCAAATCATAAAAAAGCCGCTTCTGCGGTTTTTTTTATGTCCAAACCTTTCGAAAATAAATCAATTCGCTCCGTACTTAAACACCTATCATAAAACATAATAAAAATATAAAATATCAAATACTGCCCTATTTTTTAATAGCACAATACGAATAAAATTATATATTTCCGCCACACACCCTTAAAAACAGTTTAACAATTGTATTATTTTATATTTTTGCAGCGACTAACTAAAATATAAACTTTCTCAACAATGATCGATAAAGGGGTTACTACGTTTATGATATTAGCAACTAGTTTAGTGATGCTAATGACACCTGGGCTGGCATTTTTCTACGGCGGGCTAGGAAACAAGAAAAACATTCTAAACATTATGATGCAAAGCTTTGTATCCGTAGGACTAACAACTGTTCTTTGGTTCAGCTTTGGGTATTCGTTATGTTTTAGTGGCACCTTAGCTAACGGCACCGATCTTTTTGGAATCATAGGCAATCTAGACAAAGCCTTCCTTAATGGCATTACACCCAAAACGATTATGCCAGGAAAAGCATTTCCTGAATATGTATTCTTTGCCTATCAGATGATGTTTGCAATTATCACACCTGCCCTAATTACTGGAGCATTTATTAACCGCGTGACCTTTAAATCCTATGTTATCTTTTTAATTTTTTGGCAGATATTGGTTTATTACCCATTTGTCCATATGATCTGGGGTGGTGGAATTTTGCAACAATGGGGCGTACTTGATTTTGCGGGTGGCATAGTAGTCCATGCAACAGCAGGATTCGCAGCATTAGTGGCAACAATATTCGTAGGGAAAAGAAAGGGCGGTGATCATGAGCCTAACAACATTCCACTGGTAGCAGTCGGCACAACCCTTCTTTGGTTTGGCTGGTATGGATTTAATGCCGGAAGTGAGCTAGACATGGATGATGTAACAGTAGCTGCATTTATCAATACTGACATATCTGCATCATTTGCCGCAGTCACCTGGCTTCTCATTGAATGGAACAGAGGAAAGCGGAAACCAACCTTTATTGGTTTAATGACAGGGGCAGTCGCTGGTCTTGCCACCATAACACCAGCAGCAGGCTATGTCACTGTTGGAGCAGCTGCATTTATTGGAATATTAGCTGGAATGGTCTGCTATCTGGCAGTCGAATTTAAAAATCGAATGAAGTGGGACGACGCCTTAGATGTTTGGGGTGTGCATGGTGTCGGAGGAGTATTCGGAACTTTAATGCTTGGAATTTTCGCAACTACAGCAATTAATCAGTCTACGCCAAATGGTCTATTTTACGGAGGAGGATCCCTATTGTTTTTTAAAGAGTTTGTTGCTTTACTAATCTCAATTGTGTGGGCCAGCTTATTCACTTGGGTAATGCTTCACACGATCAATCGATTTGTACCTGTCAAGGTAAGTGATACGGTGCAAAAAGTAGGACTTGACCTACATATCCATGGGGAAGTGGCCAGAGTAGAATAAGCTATTTGCCAATTATTTTTTGAATCTCATTAAGCTTATTTAAAGCCTCCATCGGGGTTAGATTATTCACATCAAGATTTTTAATCTCATCCCTGATCTGCTTTAAGATGGGGTCATCTAACTGAAAAAAGCTTAATTGAAATCCTTCACGCATTTCGGCAAGATCTTTTACCCGCTTGGCAGGAAGTTCTTTTCGATTCGCTTGTTCAAGTTGCTTAAGGATCTCC
>JAPLDS010000076.1 GCA_026391295.1 Bacteroidia bacterium
CAGTGGCCGTTTGAAGTATTTTCGTGTAAGTATCACTAAGATAATCCAAACATAGGATACGTTCTAAAACTTAGTTAACCATATAAAAGCATTGCAGAGTAATCTGTGATGCTTTTTTTATGTCAACTAAGTTTTTTTTTGATCAGAATTTGACAACCTTAACGTCCTTCAATTCTCCATCGATGCGAACTTTGGTTACACCACCATCTTTAGAAGCGATTCGATAGTTGGTAACCTTACCATTAAGCCATGTTATATCTACAACATAACCACCCCTTGCACGTAATCCTTTTACATGACCATTATTCCATGCTTTAGGCAGCGCAGGAAGCAAATCGATCTCTTGAGCATGCGACTGAATCAACATCTCAGCAATACCTGCAGTAGCGCCAAAATTGCCATCGATCTGAAAAGGTGGATGTGCATCAAATAAATTTGAATAGACTCCACCCCCCTTATCATAATTGGTTCCAGTGTCTCCCACAATATGAATTAGATTACGAAGCAGTTGATAAGCATGATTGCCATCGAGTAACCTAGCCCAAAAATTAATCCGCCAAGCCATCGCCCAGCCAGTACTTAGATCTCCTCGAAAAATCAATGACTTCTTTGCTGCTTCAGCAAGTTTTGGCGTTGTTACAACCGAAATCTGCCTACCCGGATGTAAGGCAAAAAGATGAGATATATGACGATGAGTATCTGTAGAATCGTCTCTATCGACTCTCCATTCCATTAACTGCCCCCATTTACCTATTTTCGGCTTCAGTAACTTTTCACGCAAATGATCAATTTGAGCTCTATATTCTGAATCAACATTCAACAGAGTAGCTGCCTCAATGTAATTCGTAAACAAGTCCCATATGATCTCCTGATCATAGGTTACACCAGGCTCGGTAGGACCATGCTCGGGGGACCACCCGTCAGGAGATACAAGGGCTCCAATAGAGTCAGCGACTAAGCGTTCCTCCCAAAACTCACAAACTTCTTTTAAAACCGGATAAGCAAAAGTTCTAAGATAGGCCTTATCAGCAGTAAAAGCATAATGTTCCCAAAGATGCTGACAATACCATGCACTTGCAGGTGGATTCCAATTAAAGCTCCCAGCACCATAGATATTGTTTTCAGTTTGAGCTGTCCACCCCTTGTGCGATTTATAATACTTTTGAGTCGCAACTTTCCTTATCTCACGTTGATTATTTATAAAATCTAGAAATGGAATATGGCACTCACTCAAATTGGTCACTTCAGCAGGCCAATAATTCATCTGTACATTAATATTAGAGTGGTAATCGGAACGCCAAGAGGGATTATTAGAATTATTCCAAAGCCCTTGCAAATTAGCTGGCAGCGTACCAGGACGTGATGAGCTAATGAGCAAATACCTTCCAAACTGAAAGAATAGCTCCTCTAGATCAGGATCTATACCTCCATCTTTATAGGCGACTAAACGTTCATTAGTTGGCAAATTGACAACGGCAGGATCGCTATCGCCAAAAGACAATTCGACCCGACCAAACAACTTTTTATAATCTGCAACATGCCTATTAATTAATTGATTATATGTAAATTTTTTGGCCTTATTGATCTGCTGATTAACAACTTTATCTGGATTTTCACCACGCCATCCCTTACTAAAATCTGGTTTGTAATTAGTCCCAGCTGCCATCAAAATCGTAATACTATTGGCCTTTTCAAATGCAATCTTTCCATCCTTAATTGCAATTGACCCACCATCATTTAAGACTAAGACTTTAGATTTATAGATTAAGCCATTGGTAAGTTTTCCATTTACGGAGATCTCTTGATCTGCAATTGAGATTTCGCCATGATGCATATCGGTGAGATTTAGTGCACCACTAACAGCACCCTTTTGATCCGCACTAAGATGCAACACCATCACCTGATCCTTGGCACTACTAAAATATTCCCGTTTATAGTTTACATTATTTGAGCTAAAGGTGACTGTATGAACAGCATTTTCAAGGTTTA
>JAPLDS010000030.1:0-11695 GCA_026391295.1 Bacteroidia bacterium
TCGAGTAAAGCGATTTCAACATGTGAGGGGGATACATCAATAATCAGTTCATTGCTCACGATCTCTACTCTTAACTTAAATAACATTTATAAATACAACAAACCTAAAGTGCAAAAGCACTTTAGGTTCTAAATTCGTTTGCTACCACAAAGAAATTATTTTTTCTTCTTGTGGCGATTTTTCCTCAAACGTTTTTTCCGTTTGTGGGTAGCCATCTTATGTCCTTTTCTTTTTTTACCGCTTGGCATAATCTTAAATTCGTTTTAATTATTTTACATTATTCTTAACACGACCAACAAAAGTTTTAGCCGGTTTGAAAGATGGAATGTTATGAGCTGGAATAATAATAGTAGTGTTACGGGAAATGTTACGAGCTGTTTTTTCAGCACGTTTCTTCACGATGAAACTTCCAAATCCACGAAGATAAACGTTATTACCTTCTGAAAGTGAACCTGATACAGTGTCCATAAATGCTTCTACTGCTTTCTGTACTGTCACCTTCTCAATACCAGTGCTCTTTGAAATCTCGTTTACGATATCTGCTTTTGTCATTACTAAAAATTTAAATTATTTGACCTTTATTCAATTTTGGTGCACAAATATATAGCTTTTGATTTAACTAACAACATACTAATCAATATTTTTTCGTCTTTTTGTAAAAAAATTAGAAAATGAACATAGATAGTCCGATATTTCATAAGATCTTGACAGATTGGTACAAACAGAACCTTAGAGACCTTCCTTGGAGGAAAAATAAGGAGCCCTATTTTGTCTGGATTTCCGAAATCATACTCCAACAAACTAGGGTCGATCAAGGGACCAATTATTTTCTCCGATTTATCGAGAAATTCCAAACCGTAGAGTCACTTGCACAGGCTCAAGAAGACGAAGTCTTAAAACTTTGGCAAGGACTTGGCTACTATTCAAGAGCTAGAAACATACATTTTGCAGCCAAGCAAATACAAAACGATTTCAAAGGGGAGTTTCCCTCGACTGCTATAGATATTGAAAAACTTAAAGGCGTAGGGAAATATACCGCTGCCGCCATTGGCTCGATCTCTTTCAAACTACCGATGGCTGCTGTAGATGGGAATGTTTACAGAGTGCTTTCCCGAGTGTTTGGCATCTCAACACCTATAGACTCAACACAAGGGAAACGTGAATTTGCCGAATTGGCTCAACAATTAATTGACAAAAAGAATCCTGGTACCTACAATGAAGCCCTCATGGAATTTGGGGCCTTACAGTGCGTACCACAAAACCCCAACTGCGCACATTGTCCATTGATCGAACAATGCATTGCATACGATCAGAAAACAATCAAATCACTTCCCGTAAAATCAATAAAGACGAAAGTGAGAAATCGCTATTTCTATTACTTATATATCAAGCACAAAAAATCATTTTATATCACCCAGCGAAAAGAGAATGACATTTGGAAAAACCTTTATCAACTGCCACTTATCGAGACTAATGAAGAGATAATGCCAGAGAAAATCATCATCCACCAAGAGTTCCAACAACTATTCAACACCGCCGATCTAGCTATTGACGCCATAACAAATCCGGTTACACACCTATTGTCGCATCAGAAATTAAATGTTCGATTTATAGAGATATCAGTGAACAATGACCTTAAGCATGACAACTGGATTAAGATTTGCGAGGAAGACTTAATCCAATATGGAGTGCCTAAAGTGATTGAGAATTTTTTAGCGAAAAAAACTGAAAATTAAGGTTCGAGAAAATTAAATCAAGTGGTATTTTTTTACCTTTGGAGAGTAAAGTGAACAGAACTATACGTATCTTAACGTTTTAATATATCAAACTTTTATACTATGTCAGTTAACAAAGTTATCTTAGTCGGGAATGTAGGGAAAGATCCTGAAGTAAAGCATCTTGAAAGCAACGTATCAGTTGCTAATTTCACGTTAGCCACCTCCGAAAACTACACCAATAAAAGTGGCGACAAGGTCACCTCAACCGAATGGCATAACATCGTTTGCTGGCGAGGACTTGCCACGATTGCTGAAAACTATATCCGTAAAGGATCTCAGGTCTATATTGAAGGCAAATTACGAACTAGAACCTATGATGCACCAGACGGAACAAAACGTTATGCAACTGAGATTTTGGCCGATTCGCTGCAACTTCTAGGCAAAAAACCTGATGGTCAAGCTACAGAAGAACAAAAACCGATGGAGCTTTTATCTGATTCAGAGTCTAGTTCCTTAAATGCAGCAACAGACGACGGTCTTCCATTCTGATTTTCGTCACCTATTATCTGAACTGGCAACCATCCAACAACATTACTTATGAACTATTCTTTCATACCATTAATGCTCGGATTGTTGCTTTTTTTTGGCTCTTGTCAAGACAATCCCACGCCAAAACCTAGAGGATATTTCAGAATAGCTTTCCCAACAAAAAGCTATAAAACAATCGAACAGAAGCTCCCCTATTCATTTCAAATACCGACCTATTCGAATGCAGGACCAGATCCTTTAAGCCCCAATCAACCTTACTGGACAACCATTGATGTGCCTGCAAATCATGCTCAAATACATATTAGCTATAAAAAGATCACGAACAACTTAAACACTTACATTGAGGAGTCGCGCTCTTTAGCATACAAGCATGCTGAAAAAGCCTCTGCCATTGAAGAACAACTATTTCTTAATCCATCGATGAAAGTTTATGGAACCGTCTACACGATTAAAGGAAATGCCGCATCACCTATGCAATTCTACCTCACTGACAGTGTTCGGAACTTCCTGCGTGGCTCACTTTATATCCAAGAAGTCCCCAATATCGATAGCTTAAATCCTGTGATTGGATTCCTCTCAAAAGATGTGCTTCAGTTAATAAAAACGACTCAATGGAAGGAGGTTAACTAATGCCACTCCTATTTCAACAACATACAGATCAAAGCATTCTAGGACTCTGGCAGATCACCGAAGGACTAAGCGAGCTAGAGAACCTAGCACAATTACCACTAAGTGATGCCATAGTTTACTCCAGTTTTTCTGCAGAAAATCGAAAAAAAGAGTGGCTTGCAACGCGAGTCTTACTAAATGAGCTAGTACAAAAACCCTGTCTAATAAAGCACCATAATACTGGAAGACCGTATCTTGATTCGTTAGATTTTAATTTAAGCATCTCACATACGCAAGACTTTGTCGCTATATTGCTGCATCCAACACTAATACCAGGGATCGATATTGAACAATCAACTAGAGAGATCGGCAAGGTTGCACCCCGCTTTCTTTCAGCAAAAGAATTAGACTGGTGCTCTAGAGAAAAAGCATCGCAAAACAGGGACTTAATGCTCCATTGGTGTGCCAAAGAGGCTATTTTTAAAATGATAAAGAGAGGAAATATTGAATTTTCTACTGATATTGCAATTGAAATAAATGATACTGATTTAGAATCAGGTCGAATACTAGGAGTTTTTACTCAAAATAACACCGCCAAAATAATATCATTAGAATTCCTTGAAATTGATAAACTCATTCTTGTCTGGGGCATCACAAACGATTAAAAAAGGCTATTAAAGCTAACAAAGAGTTTGAACAATTTAGAGATTCAAATGTCTAACTTTAAAAACACCGCAACGCGCATAAAATGAATATTCCAGATCCACATATAATTGTAATCTTCGGTGCCTCGGGCGACTATATCAATAACCATCTACCCAAAGATTTTGCGATCCTGGGTGCAAGTCGGACAAGCCTTTCTGATCTAGAGTTCAGAGAAAGAATTACCGAATTCATGCCACCCGAAGGGAAATCAGACAGTCAATTCATGGAAAGAATCAGTTATCAAACAATTGATTACGACAAAAATGACGATTACGAAGTATTAAGAATCAGGCTTGATGATATCCGAAAGTCCCTTAATATTCCTGCAAATTATATTTTTTACCTATCGACACCACCGAATCTTTATGGCATCATACCCGAAAAAATTGCACATGCCAAGATGCATACTGAGCGCGATGGATTTAAACGCATTGTAATTGAAAAACCTTTTGGGAATAGCCTTTCAAGTGCCAAGGAGCTAAACATCAATCTGCTTAAGCATTACGAAGAACACCAAATCTATCGAATCGACCACTATCTAGGGAAAGAGACGGTGCAAAATCTAATGGTCACGCGGTTTGCGAATGGTATTTTCGAGCCCCTCTGGAACAGAAATTTCATTCAACGAGTTGAGATCACCTCAGCAGAGAGCTTAGGGGTTGAAGGAAGAGGCGGTTATTATGATCATTCTGGAGCTATGCGCGATATGATCCAGAACCATCTGCTTCAAATGGTTGGTCTCGTGGCCATGGAACCTCCTGTAGTTATTGAGGCGGATGCTATTCGACATGAGGTGATGAAGGTTTTTCAATCACTTAGACCTATAAGACCGGAAGATATACCAAACCAAGTTATCAGAGGCCAATATACGAGTTCAACAATAAAAGGAAAACCAACTGCAGGTTACCGTGAGGAGCCCGAAGTAGCATCTATGTCATACACCGAGACATTTGTCGCAATGAAATTTTTTATTGACAATTGGCGGTGGGCCGGCGTTCCATTTTTTATCCGAACAGGAAAAAAACTTCCAACTCGGGTTACTGAAATTGTCATTGAATTTAAGCCAGCCCCCCATCATCTATTTGATCAAAACGGGCTGAATGAAAATACGTCAAACCTTTTAATCATTCGGATTCAGCCTGACGAAGGATTACTACTTAAATTTGGCATGAAAGAGCCGGGTGCAGGATTTAAGGTGAATCAAGTAAATATGGATTTTCACTACTCCGATCTTGCCGATATCGCACTTCCTGCTGCCTACGAACGGCTATTGCTAGATTGTTTAATGGGAGATGCAACACTATATTCCCGTGGCGACACTGTAGAGGCAGCTTGGGGATTTATTCAGCCAATCTTAGACGCTTGGACAAACGACCCCTCTATACCAATCTATGGCTATCCTGCAGGCACATGGGGACCACTCGAATCAGATAAACTGATGGAGAATGGAATGAAATGGCGCTTCCCCTGCAAAAACCTATCAGATGATGGACTTTATTGCGAATTGTAAAGTAAAATTAAATCTACAGATTAAACAATTCAAAATGCAAAGTGCAAAAATCAAAAATCAACCGTCGGCAGACGGACAAAGCGCACTTAATTTTCATTGAGTATTTTTCAATATGGATCCACTAATTTACACATTTTCATCGCCATCAGAATTAGCCGATAGATTTGCCAGTCAACTTATTGAATGGGCTAAAAATTCTTCAGAGAAAGCTTTCCATATTGCTCTATCTGGGGGCAAAACGCCTTCGATATTTTTCTCATTACTGGCAGAGAAATACAGTACAGAAGTGCCTTGGCATAAGGTCCATTTCTGGTGGGGCGACGAGCGTATGGTGGGACCAGATGATGCCCAGAGCAACTATGGAGAAGTTTACAACCTACTGTTCTCTAAAGTCAACATTCAGCCAGAACAAATACACCGCATTAGAGGGGAAGCAGAAATGGAAGCAGAGATTATTCGCTATCAGCAAGAGATTGGAAACCTAGTCCCAACGGCAAATGGATGGCCTAAATTTGATTTAATCATGTTAGGTCTTGGTGACGATGGTCATACAGCCTCGATATTCCCAAACAACCTAATATTACTTGAATCAGACAAAACGACTGCAAGTGCGAATCATCCGATCTCAGGACTTGTTAACGGGACTATTTGATACAACTGGCCGTAAGTACCCCCCCTGTTGTTGACCCCCCCCCTGTAAGTATCACAAACCTACCCGGCTTCATACATCAAACCTACTGGAGAACTCTACTGGTTTATTGACGAGGCCTGCGCGGGAAAAGTGCTCTAATATTTACTTGACCTGGATTTATTTAACTACGAAATCAAACATTCTACGATCTCCAATATATCCGACCAGATGATCGTTAATGGCTACAGGTCCGACTCCTGCTGGAGTGCCGGTATAGATTAAATCACCAATCTTAAGGGTCACAAACTTCGAAACGTATTCGATGATTGTGTCAATTGCAAAGATCATATCTTTAGAGTTACCATCCTGTACAACGTTTCCATTTTGTTGCAGTGAGAATCTAATCTGACCTAAATCACCTAACTCTTCTTTGGGAATAAAATCACCTAAGATAGCAGAGGCATCAAAGGCTTTAGCTTTCTCCCAGGGCAACCCCTTTTCAATAAGCTGACGCTGCAGATCACGGGCGGTAAAATCTATCCCAAGACCAATTTCAGAATAGTATCGATTGGCATAACGAGCTTCAATAGTCTTACCCAGGCGGTTGATTTTCACAACCAACTCAACTTCATAATGAACCTCCTTTGAAAATTCAGGTAGAAAAAATGGACGATTATCCAAAAGCAAGGAGGAGTCAGGCTTCATAAAAAAGACCGGTTCCGTTGGGATATCCCGCTCTAACTCCCGGGCATGTTTTAAATAGTTACGACCGATGCAAATAATCTTCATAAAAAAAGGAATTATAGAGTTTAAACCTATTCAAATTAAATCTTCCGATTCATATCCCTAAGCTTAATCGCTGTTAAAACTTTTTTGGTATAAAGAGGAAACTCCCCTTGCATCATCCAAGAGTAGTAACCCGAATCTTCTTGAAACACGCGCTCAACAGCTTTACCTTTGTGTTTTCCAAAATTAAATACTTCAACACCCTTATCATCATAAACAATACGACCTGCAAAATCTACACTTTTATCGAAAGCAGAAAATGCGGCTAATACCTCAACATCATTCTGAACTGGGGTAGTCTTTTTTCCATTATCCTCAAATTCGACACCCTGATAGCGATCCAACTGAGCTTTTAACACTTCATACGTAGCTTTTGTATCAGCCATCGCACTATGTGCATTTTCAAGATCTTGCATCAGATAAAACTTATAGGCAGCTGCAAGCGTTCGTTTTTCCATACGATGGAAGATCACCTGCACATCAACAAATTTATGCTTCTTGATATCTAAATCGATGTCCACACGGAGAAACTCCTCCGACAACAATGGAATATCAAAGCGCGATGAGTTAAACCCAGCGAGGTCGCACCCTTCGATAAATTTAGCGTAGCTCTTGGCTACATCTTTAAACAATGGGGCATCTTTCACGTCATCGTCGTAGATACCATGAATAGCAGAGACGAATGGCGGAATGGGCATTCCAGGATTAATACGTTGCAGCTTCTCCTCTTCACGACCATCAGGGTAGATTTTCAGCAGAGCGATCTCAACAATCCGGTCAGTGACCACATTGACCACCGTAGTCTCAAGATCAAGAAATACGATAGGATTTTTTAGGTTAAGTTGCACGATTCAGGAAGATTTTAAAAATTAAAAGCCTGGCAGTTAAAATCCACCAGGCTTTAATATTGGGGGTTTAAAAAACTATGCGTTAATCATCATCGGCATCAACAGCATTAAAACATCTTCATACTCAAGCTCTTTTTCAGCTGGAAGTAAAAGACCTGCGCGTGATGGATCAGAGAGTTTTAATTTAACGTGTTCAGACGAAAGATTTGATAATATCTCAACTAAGAAAGTCGATTTAAAACCAATCTCCATCGACTGACCTTCATATTCACATTTAATCGTCTCAACAGCTGAAATTGCAAAGTCGATATCCTGCGCCGAAACAATTAATTCAGAAGGATTAAGTTTCAAACGAACGAGGTTACTAGCCTGATTAGCAAAGACAGAAACACGCTTAAGAGTTGTGAAGAAATCAACACGATCAATCACTAATTCGTTCGGATTATTAGTTGGAATAACCGAATTATAGGCTGGATATTTACCTTCTACCAAACGACAAACAAGTTTAAAACCGTTTAACGTAAAGAAGGCATTCTTGTCGTCAAATTCTAATTTTACATCTGAGTCTTCTCTTGGAAGCAAACTTTTCAATAAGGATGCAGGTTTCTTCGGTAAGATAAATGAAGCCTTATCAGTATATTTAACATCGTTCCGTTTATAGCGAACTAATTTATGCGCATCTGATGCAACAAAAGCAATCTCTTCGGTTGAAAGCTCCACGAAAATACCGTTCATCACTGGACGAAGCTCATCGTCAGCAGTAGCGAAGAGTGTTTTATTTATACCTGCAAGTAATAGATCATGAGGCAAATTAAGGGCGTTGTGATTTTCAGCTAAGCTTGGCAAGGCCGGAAAATCTTCGCCATTATGACCTACGATAGAGAACTTACCATTTGCAGAGAGTATTTCTACAGCAAATGTTTCAAGATCGATATTGAATGTAAGAGGTTGCTCTGGAAATTCTTTCAAGGTATCAAGCATGATCTTTGCTTGAACAGCGATCAAGCCATCTGCAGCAGAATTCTCAAGATCGATCTTGGTGATCAGGGTAGTTTCCAAGTCGGAAGCTGTAATCAGCAAGGTAGTCCCCTCTATTTTAAACAAAAAATTGTCAAGAATAGGCAAAGTATTCTTGCTGCTTATAACCCGGCTTATGGCATTTAGATGCTTTAACAATTCGGTACTTGAAACGACAAATCTCATCGGTATATTGGGTTTTATGTATTACTTATTGATGCTTTAAAAGGTATTCTATCCAACCAAAACTGGTTTTCATTTCCAACAAGAGGAATTTACGAATTTACAACTATTCAAACACTTTCCAATTTCAAATTAAAAAAAGTTGAAAAATTTCACACTTTTAGAGGAATACGATTAGAAATCAAATAGATAACTAATCATCGAGGTGAGGAACAGAATAACGTCTGCGTCTAAGGAGTAGGAATAAAAGCCCTCCGCCAAGAATCAGTAAAACGGGAGAAAGAACATTCACAAGTTGCCACATTAATTTATTTTCACGCAAACGCACTTTGTCTAAGAGACGCATTTGCATGGCACGTGATCGCAGCTCCATCAAGCCAGAATCATCGCAGAGGTAATAGATCGAATTAACCAAGAAATCTCATACCCTAAAGGCAATGAAAGATATTGCCCTGCGCTAAAAGTCACCTTATTGGCAATCAAAGCGCCATCAGAAACGAAGATCATTTTAGCTGGCTTACTCTCGGCTAGTAATTTGTAATCAAGAGGAATTCCCAGATTATTATTCATCCGATTTTTAAATACCGAACTAAACGAACCTTCAACAAGCACGCCAGTAGGGATCCATTGTTTAGTAAATAAATTTCGTGCTGGCGGCGCATCTATCATTCCAAGATTCACAATCATCGGACTTTGATTGGAACGGGCATACGACGAGGAGGTTAAAAGCACTGTATTTTTCACCGTTGGTGACTCTCCAACAAAATCAATAGAACTTACGAATTCAGACAACACGCGATTCACATTTCGACCAATAGCATGTTGCTGTGAAGGAAACAAAAGGGGTGAGAAATACCATGGCGCCATTGAATATTTAGCAGGCTGTCCTACTCCAGCCGTATTAACCTTTATTTTTTGACATTCCACATCTTGAATTAGATCTGAGTTAAATCGAATGCCGTAATGGAAAAACTGATCTTTTAAATTAAGATCTCGAGGAAAAGCAAAGGTTGACATTCCATTTGACAAGCTATCCAAGCTCACACTCACTGGGTCGATTAACCATAAAATCCTTCCTCCCCGCATCAGAAACTGATCTACAGCGAATTTATCACGTTCAGTAAAAGGCTTAGTCGGATTGGCAACTACCAAACATTTAAAACTATCAGGCTTTGAAAGTAGCTCATCACTTTTAATGCGCTTAACATCAAATCGATCGGAAAGAGTCGTTGAGATATCGCGAACTTGAACTTCTTCAAGCTCATCCTGCCCAGTCAGAAAAGCTAGATTATCTTTTTTAGTTTGAAAGATGACCTTTAAGCCTCTTGCGATCTCATATTCTAGCAGTTCTACCGATCGAATTAGATTCTCTTCATCACGTAGATAGGGATCATTCTTCAGCAGATTAAGGGCCAATACCCTTCCGTTTGCACGTAAGATCAAACTTGGAAAAACTGTCTTATTAGAAATTCCTCGATCGGTATTGATCCGCAAATTAATTGGCATAATACCTATTTTCAATAAACCTTCCTGAAATTTAGCTTTGTCATCGACTTCATAAGGATCGGTCGTATGGATAACAAATGGCTGATTAGAGGCCGTCTTGAAATCGCGTAATTTTTCAACTATGGCTGTTTGCAACTTCAAAAAACCAGCAGGAAGATCAAAGAATATAAGATGCAAGGTGAATACCTGCGCGATTTTTAGATACCCTTCCCCACTCTAATTTGATTCGAGCTAGCAGCACAAATAAGCCTGCCATAAAGATGAAATAGATTAGATCACGACTGTCAACAACGCCTCTACTTATCGACTCATAATGAACATCGACACCTAAAAGTGCGAGGTTCGTGGACACAGATGATGGCAATGGAAGTTGAGATAAGAATCCAAAGCCAGCATACCAAACAAAGCAAAGAAATACTGCACTTAAAAAAGCAACTATCTGGTTATCTGTTAATGACGAAGTAAATATCCCAATTGACAAATAGATAATAGCAAGCCAAAGAAGTCCAAGGTAGCTTCCCCAAGTAGCACCAGTATCGATGCATCCAACGGGGTTTCCTAATTTGTAAATGCTAAAGAAATAGATCAGCGTAGGTATAAGGGTTATCAGAACCACGCAAAACGCAGCTAAGAATTTCGCTAGAACTAGTTTTAATTCTGAAAGTGGTCGAGAAAGAAGTAACTCCATAGTCCCACTGCGTTTCTCCTCTGAGAACAAGCGCATCGTAACTGCAGGAATTAAAAAAAGATAGATCCAAGGAGCGATATCAAAAAATCCACCCAAAGAGGCATATCCACCATTGATCAAATTAAAATTTCCTGGAAATACCCATAAGAAAAGTCCAGTCAAAATTAAAAATACGACAGAAACCAGGACTCCGATGATGGAACCAAAGAATTGCGTAATCTCCTTTTTGAATAAACTTAACATGGTACTATTTATTTAGTTTTCAATAATTCCACCATTAATGTTGCCGCACGAGAGGCACAACCTGGGCCACCTAAAGCCTTCAGCACCTCAGCATATCCCTGCAACATCTTTTCACGGTAGTTATCATCGTTTAAGATCAGGTTCAACTCAGCCTCAACTGTTTTAGGCGTACAGTATTGTTGAAAAAGCTCTTTGACAATCTCGCGTCCTCCAATTAGGTTTACCAAGGAGATAAATGGAATCTTCACCAATTGATCTTTAACCCAGGTTCCAAATCGACCTGCTTCAATACGATAACACACCACCTGAGGAACGCCAATAAAAGCTGTCTCAAGGGTTGCTGTGCCCGATGCCACAAGGGCAGCTGTCGACTGCTGCAACAGATCATAGGTCTGATCAAAAACGACCCGAATTTGAGTAGATCCCAAGACTTCATCGTAGATCAATTGCGACTGTGAGGGAGCCCCAGCAATAACAAACTGATAAGCAGGAAAGCGAAACGAGACTTCAGCCAATACAGGTAAAATTCGTTTAATCTCCTGCCTTCTGCTACCAGCTAATAAGGCTATTATAGGCTTATGCGACAGGTTATTTCTAGTAATATATTGATCAAAAGTCTCATTCTGATTTGGGCGAGCTGTTAACTCATCAACAGTAGGATTTCCAACATACCGAATGGGATAATTGTATTTGGCATAAAAC
>JAPLDS010000030.1:11762-22207 GCA_026391295.1 Bacteroidia bacterium
CAAATGGGAATATTGTAAACATCTCATCGACAAACTCCTTAACATTATGAACCCTTTTGGTTTTCCAAGCCCAGATCTTAGGTGAGATATAATAGTAAACTTTAATGCCGTTTCGTTTTGCAAAGGCAGCCATCCGAAGATTAAACCCTGGATAGTCAACCAAGATTAACACATCGGGTTTAAATTCGAGTAATTTTTGTTCTGCTAATTTAAAATTTCGCTTGATCTTATGCAGATTAAGCAAGACTGGAAAAAGGCCCATAAAAGCCATCTCACGATAGTGCTTGAGCAGTATACCCCCTTCAGCCAGCATTAAATCACCTCCAAAGAATGAAAATTCTGCAGCCGTATCTTCGTGCTTAAGCTCCCTCATTAAATGAGAGGCGTGTAAATCGCCTGAAGCTTCTCCTGCAATAATAAAATACCTCATTCGTAGACTAAATAGGTGATTAAGCGCTTAAAAAATCAATTAAATAGCAATGGAACTATTTAGAGTGTAAATTTGAGAATGAAAATTATAACACCAAGCACAATTGTTGCCGCTAAAACCCCTCTTCCTGAGCTATAGCGACTGCTATTGATCAGAAGCATAAATGGGGCCAGGTTAGGCAAGACAGACAAGCTTAACACATTGGCAATTTTTTTTGACTCGATCAAAATATGGATATAATCAAGGAATGTAGTATGTCCAAAACGAAACATATAATACATCACAAACGACAATATTGGCATTAGAAATCCGACCAGCAATCCATAGCTTACTCGGTTAAAAAACAAATTTCTATTGTCGATATGCATAGCTTAAAATTTCCATTTTTGCATCTGCTGAAATGCAGAATATGCTGTTAAATCAGTACTAACGGGAACGACGGAGGCAAACCCATTGAGCAGAGCAAAATCATCGGTATCTAACGCTTCTGCCTCGGCATTATTGAAATACCCCTTCAACCAATAATATTCCCGACCATGTGGATCGGTTCGTTTTTCAAATTCTTCCACCCATTTACCTCGGGTCTGGCGGCAAAAATTAATCCCCTTCACATCTCCTTGAGGAACATTCACATTCAAGCAAACACCTTCCGGCAGACCATGCTGCGCAACAGCTTGAAAAACGCGAGCAACAACAATCTTAGCCTTGGAAAAATCAGCCTCTGAACTATAATCATTTAACGAAAATCCAATCGAAGGGACCCCATGAATACAACCTTCTAAAGTAGCGCCCATGGTCCCCGAATACAAAATCGACACCGATGTGTTGGCCCCATGATTAATCCCCGAGATGATAAAATCGGGCAATTTCTCTAACAGTTGATTGCAGGCAAGCTTGACGCAATCAGCAGGTGTTCCGGTGCACGAATAGATTAGTAGGCCTTCCTCCTGCTGAAGTCGGGTAACCCGAAGAGGGTGATCCACCGTAATGGCATGACCCATCCCAGACCTGGGGCTATCAGGTGCCACAACCACAATATTTCCAAATAGACGAATCACTTCAATCAGCTCGGCTAAGCCCTTTGCATAGACTCCATCGTCGTTGGTAATTAAGATTAGTGGTCTCTCGTCCATACTATCATTTAAAAGTTTACTGAATGTCAAAGATAATGGATTCAGTATAAAACAAGCTAAAAACTCCCTAAATCTGCAATTAAATTTGCGAGTTTTATACAGGTCAGGTTCTCACCGAAATATTTTACCTTTGTCGTAAATACGATTTGCTTTGAAGAAGAAAATTATCTTATTGGGTACATCTTGGCCATTTAGAGGGGGCGGTATTGCCACTTTTAATGAGCGGTTAGCTAAGGCACTTGCAGAAAATGGAGACGAAGTTACAATCTATACTTTTTCGCTTCAGTATCCCTCGTTTTTGTTCCCAGGAAAAACACAATATTCTGATCAGCCAGCACCACCTGATTTAGACATTAAAGTCAAAGTAAATTCAATCAATCTTTTCAACTGGCTCAAAGTGGGTCGCGAGATCAGAAATCTTAAGCCCGATCTTTTGCTGGTTCGCTATTGGACCCCCTTCATGGCTCCGTGTCTGGGTACAATCGCCCGAATTGCACGTAAAAATAAACATACAAAGGTCATTGCGATAGCCGACAATATCGTGCCTCACGAGAAGCACTTTTTCGACACTTTCTTAACCCGTTACTTTACAAATAGCTGCAACGGCTTTGTGACACTTTCGCAGTCAGTGCTAAACGACCTAAAGCGTTTTCGACCTACTGCGCCAATGCTTTACACCTTGCACCCACTCTACGATATTTTTGGGAAAAGCGTAACGCGGGAAAAAGCAATCGCAAAATTGGAACTAGATCCAGCATTTCGATACCTGCTTTTCTTTGGCTTTATTCGCGATTACAAAGGTCTCGACTGGCTATTAGAAGCTTTTGGAGATAAAAAATTGCGCAAATTCCCCATTAAATTAATTGTTGCAGGTGAGTTTTACACCTCTTCAGAAAAATATCTCCAGATCATTAAAGAGAAGAACCTAGAAGAGCATGTAGAGCTTCGGATTGGGTTTATTGCCGACCAAGATATTGCCAATTATTTTGGTGCAGCCGACATGGTTGTGCAACCTTATAAGACCGCAACTCAAAGTGGCGTTACACAGATAGCTTATCACTACAACAAGCCCATGCTCGTGACCGATGTCGGAGGTTTAGGGGAGATCATCCCAGATGGCAAGGTAGGCTATGTGGTAAAGCCAAATCCCAAAGCGATTACCGCAGCGATTTACAACTTCTACGAAAAAGATCGGAATCAGTTCTTTACCGATAATGTGATCGCTGAAAAAGAGAAATTCTCCTGGGGAACCTTAGTTGAGACTATCGAGTTAGTGCTTGAAAAAAGCATGAAAAAGTAAGCCGAGCCTTCAAGTGTGATTAATTTCAATGAGATTAGAGTATTTTTGGGGTATATTAAAGTAGCGAATGGATTTGCAAACTGACATAGAGAAAAGAGAAATTGATGATTTATTTGAGGACTTGCTAAAGTCTTTTACAAGACCATTGACTATTGAAAATGAGCAGTTAATTCGAAAAGCATTTCAATTTGCCAACTCCGCACATATGGGGATCCGACGTAAATCGGGCGAACCGTATATCATCCACCCTATTGCAGTTGCAAAAATCGTAGTCGCCGAGATTGGCCTAGGAACGAAATCTGTTCTGGCCGCCATTCTGCATGATGTAGTGGAAGATACCGAATATACCCTGAGCGATATTGAGAAGATGTTCGGCGCCAAAGTGGCATCCTTGGTCGACGGACTTACCAAACTCTCTGGCACCTTCGACTCGAGCCAAGCGACCAATTTCCGAAAGATGTTACTCACCTTATCCGACGATGTTAGGGTGATCTTAATCAAGCTAGCCGATCGTCTGCATAACATGCGCACGCTCGATTCGATGTCGTATCAGAAACAACTGAAGATCACATCAGAAACGCTCTATATCTTTGCTCCATTAGCACATCGACTGGGGTTATATGCCATTAAATCGGAACTCGAAGACTTAAGTCTAAAATATAAACACCCAGAAGTCTATCAGCAGATTCAATTAAAGCTACAAAGCGAAGAGACTCGAATTAATTACCTCGTGTTCGACTTTGCCAAACCGATACAGACTAAGCTCCACGCGGAGGACTTCGAGTTCACTATCAGCGGAAGACCGAAGTCAACTTATTCGATTTGGAATAAGATGCAGAAGAAAAATGTCACCTTCGATGAGATTTACGACCTGCTAGCCATTCGAATTGTTTTCAAACCCAAGGAGAATATATCAGAAAAACGACAGTGATGGGTCCACAAGGGCAATGGGTAGAGGTTCAGATCCGCACCGAGCGAATGGATGAGATCGCTGAGCGCGGATTTGCGGCCCACTATCGGTATAAAGAAGAGGGTGCATCAGAAAGCGAACTCGACAAATGGCTGATTAAAATTAGAGAACTGCTAAGTAATCCGGAATCAGACGCCTTAGACTTCCTGGATGAATTTAAGCTCAACCTCTATTCTCAAGAAATAGTGATCTTCACCCCAAAAGGAGAGATGAAAATGCTTCCTAAAGGGGCCACCGTATTAGATTGCGCCTACGATATCCACTCCGCATTGGGCAACCACTGCATTGGAGCGAAGGTCAATCACATTCTTGTTCCGATGAGTCACGAATTAAAAAGTGGCGATCAGGTGGAGATTTTAACTTCAGACAAGCAAACACCGAAGCCTTCGTGGATTGAGAGTGTGATCACGGCTCGTGCGAAATCTAAGATTCGCGATACATTCAAGCAAGAGCAGAAAAAACATATTGAAGCCGGTCGGAAGCAACTCAATGAGCAACTTGAGAAACTGAATGTCAAACCAGCTTCAAACACCTTAAAAAAGCTCATCAACCATTATGGTTTACATACCAAGGAGCAGCTTTATGCTGAAATTGGGATGGGACTGGTGAGCCTTGAAAACCTAGAGACTACCCTGCTTGAAAAGTCGGTTAATAAGTTCATCAAGTTCTGGAAGCTTACCTTCACTTTTGGGGGTGACAAACGAAATGAGAGCTTAATCATCGACAAGAAAAAGCCATTCTTACTTAGTGAGAATGAGCGAAAGGCAAATTTCTTCTTAGCTGAATGCTGCAATCCAATTCCAGGTGATGACGTGGTGGGGTTTGCCACCGATGATGGACAAATCATGATACACAATAAATCATGTGCCGAAGCAGTAAAATTAATGTCGAGTCGTGGCGACGATATTATTGAAGCTACTTGGACTAAGTCTAAAATGCTTTTCTATTTAACGCACCTATATATTCGAGGATTCGACCATCAGGGGATCGCAAATAAGATCACCAATGTCATTTCGAACGAATATGGGATTAATATGCGCTCGATCAATATGGATGCTCATGATGGTATTTTTGAAGGAAACCTATATCTATACATCCAGAACACTGAATTGTTAGAGACTTTAATTACTAAGATTCAAAATATTAAGGGGGTCGATACCGTTCAGCGAAAAGAAATCTAAGATTCAAAGTGTAAAAAAGTAGGCATTTGTTGAATATTCTCAAATAAATTTCTAATTTTACTCCTAATCTAACTTGGATTAAGTAACAATAGTATCTATGCTAACTAGTAAAGAAACCGTAAAATCACTTTTCACCGAGTACCTTGAACGCAAAGGTCATAGGAAGACTCCGGAACGCTATGCAATTCTAGATGAGATCTACTCAAGAGATGGTCACTTCGACATTGAGACGTTATACATCTCGATGAAGAACAAGAACTATCGCGTAAGTCGTGCTACCCTCTACAACACCATCGAACTTTTGCTGGACTGCAAATTGGTTATCAAACATCAATTTGGAAAGAACATGGCTCAATTCGAGAAAACATTAGCCTCCAAGCAACACGATCACTTGATCGATGTGCGAAATGGTAATGTTAAAGAGTTTCACGATCCACGAATTCTTGAGATTATTAAAGATGCGTGTGCTCAGCACAACTTCAAACTTTCGCATCACTCGTTATACCTCTATGGTGAGTTAGAGTAAAAAGACTACTTCAAAACTTTTTTTGGACCTTTTACAGTCGATCAAAAAAAGATTATTTTCATAAATTAAACCTCCCAATCGGGAGGTTTTTTTATTCCATTTCCGAAAAATTATCTGTACCTTTGAAAGGTTTTGGTTAGACCATTCCCAACGTCGTTTGAAGCAATTTATTCTATTGATTTTCAGCACGTAGGCATTGATTCTAACACAAAAAAAAGAAGCATCAAAAAGAAATCAGTTAAAAAATAACACATAAGCGCATGAAGGTAGATGTATTGCTTGGTCTGCAATGGGGAGACGAAGGTAAGGGTAAAGTAGTGGATGTATTAACTCCACATTATGATGTAATTACACGTTTTCAGGGCGGTCCAAATGCTGGTCATACACTTGAGTTCAATAACATCAAACATGTCTTACACACCATCCCATCAGGAATTTTTCGGGAAGACAAAGTGAACGTGATCGGCAATGGTGTGGTGATCGATCCCTCCATCTTTAAGAAAGAGATCGACTCCCTTCTAAAACTTGGCTTTGACCTTAAAAAGACCCTATACATCTCGAAAAAGGCACACTTAATTCTCCCAACCCATCGGTTGTTAGATGCGGCTATAGAAGCAGCTAAAGGTGCGGCTAAAATTGGTTCAACCTTAAAAGGTATTGGTCCAGCTTACCGCGATAAGATTGGTCGTGATGGCTTGCGAGTAGGTGATATCATGCATAATTTCAAAGAGAAATACGATGCTCGCGTTAAACAGCATATCGATCTATTAACCAACTTCTACCATTTCGATTACAAAGAAGCACTTAGCGATTACGAAAAAGCTTGGTTTGAAGGGATCGAAACGATTCGTCAGTTTCAGTTAATCGAGAGTGAAACGTTCATCAATAACCAGATCAAACTAGGCAAATCAGTTATTGCCGAGGGTGCTCAGGGGACCATGCTCGATATCGACTTTGGCTCCTACCCTTTTGTAACCTCCTCAAATACAATATCAGCAGGTGCTTGCACAGGTCTGGGTATTGCCCCGAATAAAATTGGCAAGGTCTATGGTATCTTCAAAGCATATTGCACGCGTGTAGGTAGCGGACCATTTCCTACCGAACTTCACGATGCAACCGGACAGAAACTACGTGATGTAGGTCACGAATATGGCTCTACCACTGGTCGTCCTCGTCGTTGCGGCTGGCTCGACCTGGTAGCTTTAAAATATGCCATTATGATTAATGGAGTTACTGAGTTAATTATGATGAAAGCCGATGTAATGGATGAATTTGAAACCATCTCGGTTTGTACTCACTATAAAATTGATGGCCAATTAACCGAAGACTTTCCGTATGAGCTCAATGATAGCGTAGAACCAATCTACGAATCTCTAGCAGGATGGAAAGCACCACTCACTGGTATCACCAAAGAAAAAGACTTTCCAAAAGAGTTAAGCGATTATATCTCATACCTTGAGGCGCAACTTCATGTGCCAATCACCATTGTCTCTGTAGGTCCAAACAGATCGCAGACCATCGTGAGATAATTTAACTCTCAAGTCATTCAGAAGGAAAACCTTCTTAGAAGATCTAGTCTTATTAAGGGCTAGATCTTTTTTATTCATTCGAAATATTCTTACATTTAGGGCAGGCTTTAATCATGAATCTCCTAATCTAAAACTACGCCACTATGACTACCAAAGAATCCAAGATAAACTGTCCGCATTGTGGTGGAGAGATTGATGTTCAGCATGTTTTAGCTCATCAGCTTGAAGAAGACATTAAAAAAAGCTACAATTCACAGCTAGCCTCTGAGAAATTAAAATTCGAAAATCAGGCTAAACTTTTAGAAGCCGAGAAGATTGCTTTTGAGGAGAAGAAAAAACGCGAGAACGAACTGTTTCAGGATCGATTAGATGCCAAGGTTAAGGAGGAAAAGGCACTCTTGGAGGTGAAGCTAAAAGCCAAGCTAGAACAAGAGAAGGGTGAAGAGTTTAAACTATTAGAGAAAGAGCTGAATGAGCAGTCGGAGAAGCTCAAGGAGTTAAGCCGCAGAAAGGCTGAGATCTCGAAGCTGATACGTGAAAAGAGCGAACTTAAGGAGGCCATTGAAGCGGAGGCACAAAAATCACTCAATCAGCAACTTATCGAAGAGAAAGAGAAGATACGCAAAATCGAGCATGAAAAAAATGAGCTTGCGTTAAGGGAGCTACAGAAGCAGCTCGACGATCAGAAAAAGCTCACCGAGGAGATGAAGCGCAAGCAAGAGCAGGGCTCGATGCAGATGCAGGGTGAGGTTCAGGAGTTAGCCATTGAAGATTGGCTGACCACTAATTTCCCTCTCGACACCATTGAAGAGATCAAGAAAGGGGCTCGCGGAGGCGACTGTATCCAGGTGGTACACACGCGGAACAGACAAAATTGCGGGACTATCTATTACGAAAGCAAGCGCACCAAAGATTTCCAACCCAGCTGGATTGAGAAATTCAAAAATGACATTCGCGAGAAAGGGGCCGATATTGGCGTTTTAGTCACCGAGGCTATGCCGAGCGACATGGAGCGGATGGGATTAAAGGAAGGGATCTGGATCTGCACCTACGAAGAGTTTAAGGCGCTCAGTTTAGCACTTCGCGAGTCGATTATCTTAGTTAGCAATGCCTCGATAGCACAAGAGAACAAGGGTGACAAGATGCATTTGTTATACGACTATTTAACGAGTAAGACTTTCACCATGCAAGTTGAGGCTATTGTGGAAGGGTTTACGCAGATGAAGATTGATCTGGACAGTGAGAAGCGGGCGATGCAGCGCATCTGGAAGCAGCGTGAGAAGCAGATTGAGAAGGTGATCACCAATACCATCGACATGTATGGCTCTGTCAAAGGGATTGCCGGCAGTGCCATCCCCGAAGTCAAGGCGCTGGAGCTACCTACCTTTGAGGATGAGGTGGAAGA
Organism: Bacteroidia bacterium; assembly: GCA_026391295.1. Taxonomy (GTDB): domain Bacteria; phylum Bacteroidota; class Bacteroidia; order Bacteroidales; family Prolixibacteraceae; genus JAAFHB01. The sequence continues at coordinate 20,237 of JAPLDS010000030.1, forward strand.
ATAGATATAGCTTTATCAGCCATTACGGATTCCAAATCCGAAGTTAGTGGGGCACGGATTCCAAATCCGCGCCAGCAGAGGGTTCATTATTTTTTTCTGAAAATCCCATCGGTATCGCGCTCCCAGCGAAGATTCTGATTTTTATCAGGATCAAATATGTCTAATTTACCATTTTTATCAATATCTTGGATTTGAATCTTATTTATTGCCCCTCCAGTTATTGTGAAATAATCCATAGCGACTTTATCTGAAATATCGCGATAGATATTACTTGCATCCTTTTTTAAAAATTGAAGTCGATACCCCACATAAAAATTCAAAGGCGTATCAGGTGGTGTAGGACTTGGAATACCACCTGTTCTATTCACAATTACTTCGTTTATTCCATCATTATCAATATCTTCAACAGCAAAATCAAGTGAGACTCCCCAACCTGGTATGTTTGGCAAATTTGACACATTTAAATCACTAAATGTTTTGCCATTACCCCAAAATATATGGTTGCATTCCATATCATTAGTATACATTGTATGTCCTCCGATAAGTAAGTCAAGAAAACCATCCTTGTCTACGTCTATCAATTCAGCGGGTAGTATAGCATCTCCCTTGGATTGGAAAATCGACTTATCAACTGTGAAATTACCTTTCCCGTCATTGATTAAAAAATAACAGTTAACAGCGCCCATGTTAGTCACAAAAATATCAAGGTCTCCATCATTGTCAAAATCACCTGAAGTCGTTCTAGTATGTACCGGTTTTATGAGACCATTTAAATATTTTATTTCATATCCTAAAGGTGAGCTAAGCAAAAGGCTAGCATACTGTCCATTCGGTACAATTATGTCATTCGTTCCGCCATCAGGGTAAAATACATCTGGTTTCCCATCACCATTAAAATCTCCAATAATTGATCTGATAGAAGTTCCTGAAGTACCAATATTTTGAGAAATTATTGTTTTGTCTAAGATAAATTTTTCATTGCTTTTATCATTTAGATATATTTCAATTGGAATCGGGTTTAATACTGCGATACCTGAGGTTGAGGTTGGAGCATAAGAAATATCATCAAATCCATCTCCATTAAAATCAGCTATAGCAGCTGTTTGAGTATACCAAAAATTATTAAAAATTCCATTTGATTGAGGAATCTTAGCGTAGTCTAGCCACAGGTCTGATTTTCGAAGGATGTATGAGGGAAGAAGATAATTTTTTAAGACTAGTGTTTTAATCGATTTGATTGGTCCATAAGTAGTCCCTACAATATTAGTTGAATAGGCTTTTATGAAATAGGTTGTTCCTGGCAAAAGATTTTTAAGATTACTTATGAAATTTCCTATTCCTAAACCATCCACCGTTTTATTATCCGAAATTGTGGGATTTTGGCTAGTACTCCAACAGACGCCTCTGGCGATTATTGGCGAGCCGCCATCATTTGTTATATAACCACCAGTAGTTGCAGAAATTGCTGAGATTACCGATGGATCTGTCGTTGTTAATATAGGCGAAGTGGCAAGCGTAGTAAAATTAAGTTCTGCACTATAACCTGTTCAAATTGCATTAGTTGCGAATACTTTTAAATGATAAGATATTCCAGGATTTAGATTTTGTATGATTAAGGTGAAAGTTCCTTTAGTTAGGACAATGCTTGCAGAAGTATTTGCTATAGTTGGATTCAACGAAGTACTCCAACAAACCCCAGCAACAGTAATTAAAGCTCCACCATCAGAGATCAATTCTCCTCCAATAGTCACCGAGCTACTCGTTATACCTGAAGTTCCTGATGCTGAAACTACGGGAATAGTCTTAATAGGTTCCTTTTTGCATTGAAGCAAGCTGAATTCAAGCTACAAATGCAACTTTTGGGTTAAACAATAATTTTTCCATTACAAATATAGGAGATTCAAATCCAAAACGTTTTCTTGGTCTGTTATTTAAGATGTTTTCAATTTCAGTAACTCTCTGATCACTAAT
>JAPLDS010000066.1 GCA_026391295.1 Bacteroidia bacterium
AGTGATCAGAGAGTTACTGAAATTGAAAACATCTTAAATAACAGACCAAGAAAACGTTTTGGATTTGAATCTCCTATATTTGTAATGGAAAAATTATTGTTTAACCCAAAAGTTGCATTTGTAGCTTGAATTCAGCATTTATTAATTCTTGATGTTTTTTTCTTAGGCTATTCATAATTAATCCAAATAAGCTATATTGCACAAAAATTGAATCAGAATATTTTTTTTTGGATCATAAAATTGATCTGTTTATTCTTTTTTATTTGAATTGCATAACAAAACCGATAGATTTTGAGGTTTATTGTTATGATTTTTAGTTAAAAATTCATTTGGTTAATTCACTGTTTATCAGTTTTTTAATTTAATTGTTCAGCGTTTTATGAAGCATATTTTTTTTAGTCTCGGTTTAATTGTTCTAGCATCTTTTATCTATGCGCAAGGAATTTACAATAACGGCGCGCAAATAGTTGCTGGTACCGGATCAGGTTCTGGTTCATATTGGGTGGTAAGCAAGGGGAATTTTACCCTCACTAGCTCAAATGCGGTTAAACCAGCCACCATGGATAACTTGACCATTCTTTCAGATGGCACCCTAACATTAGCTCCAACGACTTGTTTGACCGTTAATAATGCGGTTAGTAACGCGAATACAGCCGGGTCTGGACTTGTGGTTAAGAGCTCTGCAGCTGGTACTGGTTCACTTATCACTTCTTCTCTAAGTATATCAGGTAATGCCACGGCTGAACGTTGGCTTTCTGCTCGTAAATGGAACCTAGTTTCTTCTCCAGTTATTCAAAGTGTTAGCGGATTTCTTGCAGCTAATACTGCGATTGCTTCAAGTGGTTCGACCCGTTCTATGATGGATTTTAACGCCAATCAGGCTGCTTGGAGTCCTTTGTTTGCCAATGGAGCTAACAATGGCTCTGTCGGAATGGGAAAAGGTTACGCTATGCATGTCGCACCTAACAACGCTGCAGTTACATCAAGCGGTTCCTTACAGGCTGGAACAATAACTATTTCGGGACTAAAACCAGGAAGTTGGAATTGTATTGGAAACCCATTTACATCGGCTATTGGGGTGAATGATGAGAGTATTACGACGGAAGATTTTTTGACCTACAACGTATTTAATAATGCCAACCTAGATCCATCTTATGGAGCCATCTATATCTCTGAAAAAGAAGATGATTCGTCTAATAAACCAGGTGGTTATTCAATTATTTCAAATGTGCCATTGACATCGGCTACCAACAGTATCCCACAAGGTCAGGCATTTATGGTTAAACTTAAGCCTGGTGCGACTTCTGTAACCTTTCGCAAATCGATGCAGCTTCATTCACCAACGCTAGCTTTGAAGGCTGGTACAATTGTATGGCCAACCATAAAACTTACTGCAACAATCGGTGGGGTAGCAGCTGAGTCTATTATTGCATTTAATGACTTGATGACTCTGGGCCCTGATCCTACTTATGATGTTGGATATATGAAAATCGACAAAGATTTGAGTCTTTATAGCCGCTTAGTTGAAGATAACGGTGAGCCTTTTGCTATTCAATCTTTACCAAGTAACAACATCAGTACACTTGTTATTCCTCTTGGACTAGAGAGTGTATCGGGCGGACCAGTTGTGTTTTCGGCAGAGAGCTTAGGGTTGCCTTCAAACTGTAAGGTTATCTTAGAAGATAAAGTGACCAATACGTTTACCGATCTTCAGTCTGGAACTTACAAGTTGACGGTAGCTGCTAATTCCAATATTCCAAACCGTTTTCAACTTAGAACAGGTGTCCTTACAACCGACCCTGGACCTAAGGTTGGTGATTTGATTGCCTACTTATTTAGTAACAACGAAATACGTGTTGAAGGAGATGTTACCGCTTCAGCAGTGGCTGATCTTTACGATACATTAGGACGTAAGGTCTTAACGCAAAAGCTAAACCCAGGTGGATTAAATATCGTAACCACCTCAAGTGTGAGTTCTGGTATGTATCTACTCAAAGTTGTGGATAAAGGGACATTGCACACCTTTAAATTCTTGATTAGACAATAATATAACCTTAATCATAGGTTCTGCCGAAGAGGGTCATTTATTATAAATGACCCTCTTCCTGTTTAGCCTGACGTGTAGAAACGTATTTAGCTGGTGCTTAGTAAGTGCGGGTCCAACTTTGAGTCGGGCCCTAACTATTGGAGTCGGACCCTAACTTCATTTAGCAACGGTCTTCAAGTCGGAACCTCACGCTGCTTCAAAAGCAACAGCGCATTGTAATAGTAGTTGTCTTGCTAGATTCAATCTGGATTTTTTTCTCTTTCAAACCGCTTTTTTCGAATCCTTGATAAATGCTCTTGAGTGATTCCAAGATAATTTGCAATGTAATATTGAGGAATTCTAGAATGAATTTTAGGGAAAATTCGTTCTAAGTTTATGTATTGCTCGACTAACTTTTTGGAGTCTCGATCAAAAAGTTGCTGTGTTAATTCATTGATATGGTCTTCAGCAATAAACCGAACAAATCGCTCTCCATTGGGAAAATTCTGCATGATATGTGCCGTGACCGAATTGGGTAAGATTAAGGTTTCGCAGTTTTCAATGCAGACAAAGTTTAGCAACGAGATGGATTCATGCATGTCTCTTCGTTCAACAAAAAAACCAGATCCCATCATTCCGTCACTTCGGAATCCATATACCTTCGATCTGTCTGTATCAAGACTTCCTTCGAAGCATGCAAATCCCTTATTTATAAAAACATGGAATTCAATCTTCTCATTTGCTTTAAAGATTAGATCATTTTTAGCATATTTTCGTTCGAAGCAATTACTAAGGATGTAAGCAGTTTCATCCTCCGAAAAGCAGTGGTAGTGCTCGAGAAATTGTTTAAGTAAATGGGTGGTCATGTTCTGTTTGTTTTCAAAGTAAAAATAAATTAATTATTCAGATTTTCATCAGCGTAAAGTCTAAGGTTTATTAACTAATTTATAAATTCCTTGCTATCGAATATCCATTGCTAAATTCATTAAGCGGATAAGTTGATTTATTGTAAGATATGTAATTTTTTTTGTTGTGAAAATTTTTACTGTCAAGCTATCTATATTCAGTCGTTTGTAATGATTTTAAAGTCGCGAAATTGGGGTGGATCAAGTTGTGTTTTTTGATATTTATCAATAGGAATTCACCTCTGCTATCTACATTTTTGTGCTTCGTTATTTTTATTCAATTTGAATAAAAATAAATTAACGTCAGCCTCTTTATGAAGATTTTTAAATTAATAATCCCGATCTTAATGCTATCTATTTCAAGCGATTTGTTAGCGCAAAGTGTTGGGATAAATGCCGATGGCTCTGTTCCTGATAATAGTGCCATGCTCGATATTAATTCAAAAAATAAAGGTTTATTAATCCCGCAGATTCGCCTAACCGGTATTAACGATGCCGCCACTATTCCCACGCCGGCAACCACTCTTTTGATTTATAATTTAACCACTTCTAATGGCTTGGTAGCTGGATATTATTACAATGCAGGAACACCTCAATCTCCTGTCTGGACCAAGCTTGCTACTGGTAACTTGACCGTTGGTCCCTCTGGTGCAACTGGGCCACAGGGAATTCAAGGGGTTGCAGGTACAACAGGAGTCAAAGGAGATAAAGGAGATCAGGGAATACAGGGTATTCAAGGTCCGATTGGTCTAATCGGACCTCAGGGGATCCCTGGTGCTACTGGTGCTAATGGATTACCTGGAACGACTACTGCTAACGGCTTAACAGGCATTCTCCCTGTTGAAAATGGCGGAACTGGTTTGGCTGCTCTAACTCCAAATGGTGTACTGCTTGGAAATGGAACAGGAGCGGTTCAGTCCGTTGCACCTGGAACGTTGGGAAATGTATTGGTTTCTGATGGTACAACATGGAGTTCCGGGCCTATTGCAGGGGGCGGTATCGCTGGCCCGACTGGTCCAACAGGTCCGATGGGTATTCAAGGTGTGACTGGTCCAACTGGCCCAACAGGTCCGATAGGTATTCAAGGTGTGGCCGGTCCAACTGGGGATACTGGACCCACTGGTCCAATTGGTGTACCAGGTACCACCTTGGCCACTGGCTTAACGGGAATTCTTCCTGTTGCTAATGGCGGCACTGGCTCGGCGGCTCAGAATTTTGTTGATTTAACAACCAATCAAAATATTGGAGGGGATAAATCATTCACAAATTCACTTTTGGTAAATGGAACCATAAATGGAATGACGTTTTCGAAAGGTGCCAATGGAAATAGTATCATAATAGGACCTTGGACCAATGCGAATGACCATTCCATAGGCATTGGAACTGGAACCATGACTGGGAATGGTGGAATATGGAATGTTGCACTTGGTGAAAATGCATTAAGAGATTCAGGTCCAGTAGGATATAGTACAGCACTCGGAGTAAACGCAGGTGCAAATTCAAATTTAGGAAGTAACAACACGTTCTTAGGATATAACGCCATAGCAAAAACCAATGTTTCTATTTCAAATTCAACTGCCATAGGTTCTGGTGCAAAAGTTATTGCAAGTAATACTATACGTTTAGGCGCCAATGGATTGGATGGTACAACCGCAATAGATAGTGTATTAACAACCGGTAACTTAAAGACCGGTGATGTTACTTATCCTAAAACACATGGAACAAACGGACAATTATTAAGTACCACTGGAAGTGGCACTTTAACCTGGACAACGGTTTCAACCGTTGCAGATGCAAACACGATGACAGGAACTGTTGCTATTGCAAATGGAGGAACGGGAGCAACATCTGCACCTGCTGCCTTGACAAATTTAGGAGCCGCCCCAATTAATGCCAATTTAAATAATCAAAATGGAACAACTTATACCTTGCAAGCATCTGATAATGGGAAAGTTGTTACACTAGATAATGGGTCTGCAATTACCTTAACTGTACCTGCAGGTTTGGCTGCTGGCTTTAATTGTATGATAGTACAAAAAGGGGCAGGTTTAGTCACCATCACACCAGCAAATACGGTAACTGTCATCAATAGAAGTGGCGGTAGTAAGACTGGTGGACAGAATGCAATTGTTACAATTCTTTCAATTGCAAGTAATTATTTTATTACCGGAGGAGATATGCAATAAGAGATGAGAAAGTTAATCTCTTTTTTATTCTTTAGTTGTTGCAGTTTCATCGTGAATGCGCAACTCACCTTGCCTAGCTTTCAGGGATTTGTTAATGCAGTAAAAGGGCCTTCACATCTTTTTTCAAGTGATGGTTCTTCGCTAACGGGATGGACAAATTCAAATGCTATGATTGATGCAAATAATGGAAATCCATCTTCCTGTTTTAAAATCACTGCTGCCAATCAATTTTTTTATAGAGATCTTGGACAGACTTTTCATAATAAAACAATTCTATTTGATTATAAGCCAGGAGCGGGTTCGGATATGGGTTTTTTATTTGCTCAAAGTGTTGGGGGGAATTCAACGTATCGCGTTTCTTTGAGAATGTGGCAGGATAATGTGAACGCAAAACCACAAGGGCTAGGATCGGTTGACAATGGTGGATGGCTTTACTTAGGAAGTCCATCCTACAATCCTGTTCCAGAGACCACCGCCATATTTACTATCGCCAATATTTGGTATAAAATAAAGATCCGAATTACGTCTGATCGTGTTTGTACTTGGTATATAAATGATGTACAACAAACATCTACTTTTACAATTAATGCTGGTTATACTAATGCAAATACTACACAATGTTGTTTCGGATTTTTAGGAAATAATAATGGAGGCACTGCCTATTTTGATAATATAGAAATTTGGAGTGGCATAAAATAATGACTGTCATGAAGAAAATAATAATGCTCCTTCTAATTGTATTTTTTACAAAAAACATACAAGCGCAATTTGCCTTGGCAAGTTATCAAGCAGTAAATACTAAAGTTTATTCTCCAATAGATGGAAGCATGGAGTTTTCGCCCACCTATACGAGTGGTACTCCTACAAACAATCAATATTTATCAATACCCGCCAGTAGTAATTTCGAATTTATAGGAGATTTTACGGTAGAGTGTTGGGTGAATTTTAAAAATGTGTCTGGTGTTTATCAAAGTTTTTTAGGTCAATACACAACTGGTACTCCTTGGTTCCTTCAATTGTTGACAAATGGGCAGTTAAGACTAGTGGGTACTTTTGGCGGAAGTTATACAGAAGTTTATTCAAGTACATTATCTGCAAATACATGGTATCATATTGCTGTGGTTAGAAGTGGAACTGCAGCAAACTGTTTGAAAATTTATGTGAATGGGGTGAATAATGGAAGTGCAACCATCACTTCTACATTTGGTGATAGAACAAAAAAAAATACGATTGGCGCAGGTGATGCTTCTGGGAATGATCGTTTTAATGGCTTAATTAGTAATGTGCGATTTGTAAAAGGCACTGCGATGTACACAAGCAATTTTACGCCTCCTACCTCTAGATTATCGGCCGTCGCAGGAACTACTTTATTATTGAACACGACCTATGATGCAAAATATTTAAAAGATAATTCTTCTAGTGGTGCTACAGTAACGAATTATAATGGAGCTTCAACAACCACAGGTTTAGCAACAAGCTCGCCATTAAATCCTTTCAAATTTGTTAGCGACGGATTGATAGTTAATTTAGATGCTACCGATGCTAGTAGTTATCCAGGAACAGGTACTACATGGACAAATTTGGGAACTGGGGGGACCACTTATAATGCCAGTTTAACCAATGCGCCAGTATTTGAGAGTGGCAGTGCGGCTAATCTGTACTTTAACAAACCTACTTCTGCCGATTTGCAACAATATGGTTCTATTAATATTAATACAGGGACTTTGAACGCTTGGAGTATGGAAGTGATCGCAAAAATTTCGAATAAAGGCTTATGGACGACAACGCCATTTGTTTCTATAGCAGATGGGATTGGCTATAATCAGCGAGGCGCATATATCGGAGTGCAAGGTGGGACTATTAATTTTGCCCCTGCCGGAGATAACTTTCAGAGTTATCAATTTTCAAATGATACCTGGTACGTTATTACAGTGGTATATTCTAGTAGTATAGCCTCGCTATATATAAATGGGGTTTTGCAAGGTTCACATGCCAATGTAAGTAATAATAATTTAATGGGTGCTAATGCAATAAATCCTTTGTATTTTGGTAATCCTCCCAAGACACCAACAACTTATGTGCAGCAAGTGAAAATTTCACGATTCAAATTTTATTCAAAGGCCTTAAGTGCATCTGAAATTGGTAGTAATTTTTCAACCCAAAAGATTAGATATGGGTTGTAAATTCTAGACCTGCATTTTTATTTTTATCCGCATGCCTATGAACATTGCTGGTGCGGATTTGTAATCCGATAGATAGTTAGGGTCCGACTTGGAGTCGGAACCTCACTCAATTTGCAATTATTTTCCGATACAGAAATTCTTAAAGATATAACCTAGCGTCTCATCTGTGGTGATCTCGCCTGTGATCTCACCCAGATAATGAAGGCATTCGCGAATGTCCTGAGCTAGAAAATCACCCGTTACACCCGTATTCAAACCCTCGATAACCATTCGGATCGCTTGAAGAGCTAAACTAAGCGCTTCGAAATGTCGCACATTCGAAACGACCACGTCGGCAGTTCCTAGGCCATTGAAATCAAAGGTGCTTGTCATCTTCGCGATAAGCTGCTCAAGATTCAAACGACTCTTAGCTGCTAAATAGATTAAACATTCATTGGGTAGCAGTGGAAAAGCTGAAAGTTCTGCGCGAGCTTTCTCCGTAGCAAGATCATCCTTGTTGGCAACAATTATCAACTGCTGATGGGTGATCTTCTCCCGAATACTCTTGATCCGTTCGGTGATTGGCAAAATAGCACGACTGATATCGGTTACCAAGATCACAATCTCGGCTTTATCAAGCTGCAAATAACTGCGCTCAATACCCATATTCTCAATCACATCAGCGGTATCCCGAATTCCTGCCGTATCCGAAAATCGGAATAGCGTTCCTCCAATGGTTACCACATCCTCAATTACATCACGTGTGGTGCCGTGGATGTCGGATACAATGGCTTTATCCTCATTTAATAGGGCATTCAGCAGCGTGGACTTGCCCACGTTGGTTTCCCCAATAATAGCTACCGGAATCCCATTCTTAATAACATTTCCGAGTTTAAACGATTCAGTCAGTCGTTGTAATAACCCAGCAACTTGCGTAGAGAGCCCAATAAGTAAGGTTCGATCGGCAAATTCAACATCTTCCTCACTGAAATCGAGTTCCAGCTCTACAAGGGCTGCAAAGCGCAATAACTCCGATCGTAGCTGAATAAGTTCTTTTGAAAATCCACCTCTCATCTGATTGAGAGCCATCTTGTGTGCCGCAGCATTACCTGAGGCAATAAGATCAGCCACTGCCTCTGCTTGCGAAAGATCCATCTTGCCATTTAAAAAGGCCCGTTGCGTAAACTCGCCTGGCTGCGCCATCCGAGCCCCTTTGGTAATCAATAGCTGTAAAATCTGCTGCTGGATAAATACCGAACCATGACAAGAGATCTCAACAATATCTTCACCCGTAAAGGAGTGTGGGGCTTTAAATAGGGCCGCAATTACCTCGTCAATGATTTGTTCTCCTAAAACGATGGATCCAAAATGGAGCGTGTTAGCTTTTTGGTCAATTAGTCTCTTCGCCTTGTTTGGAGACTTAAATACTAGATCAACAATGGTAATCGCCTCTTTCCCGGATACGCGAATAACTGCTATCCCGCCAATTCCTGGTGGTGTCGATATGGCACAAATAGTTTTCTGATCTAACATAGTTTCTTTTTAGCGAACCTTCGACAAAGATAACTAAAACAAAAATATTCCTTAACTTTAATCCGTTTCACCTTTGTTCGCACTCTTAAAATCCTAAATTAATAAGTTATGAATTATTCAAAGTACCGCTTTCCATCTGATCGGAGCCGATCGTTGTCCGATTTCTCCACCAGTGATAAGAATGGCTATGGTGACTCCGACAGTGCCGATGAGATGCTTCAGCAAAGCGTTGAAAGGCTTTCGAAGATTCAAAATGTACTTTATGCCCAAGATAAATTCTCGGTATTGATCATTTTTCAAGCCATGGATGCTGCGGGAAAAGATTCGACCATCAAACATGTGATGTCGGGAATAAATCCGCAAGGGTGCAATGTAACCTCGTTTAAAGCTCCTTCTGCCGAAGAGTTAGATCATGCCTATTTGTGGCGCTGTATGAAAGAACCGTTCGTATTACGAGGAAGTCTTGGTAACCCGCGTTCATCCTATAATCTTAGCTAGTCAGAAACTGCCTGTCGATTATAGCAAACAAACTCCTGATGAGAGTTTTTGGCTGCAACGATATGGCGATATCAATAATTTCGAACACTACCTATCCAATAATGGCACCTTGGTATTGAAATTTTTCTTGCATGTTTCTAAAGAGGAGCAGAAGAAACGGTTTTTAAAAAGGATTGAAGATCCAGAGAAAAATTGGAAATTTTCAGATCGTGATGTGGTGGAAAGGAAACACTGGAAAGAATATCAGAAGGCCTACGAACAGGTATTTTTCCATACTTCCACTGCTTCTGCACCCTGGTATATTATCCCTGCCGATCGTAAGTGGGTTATGCAGCTTCTGGTAAGTCAGATTATTGTTGATCGTCTGGAATCACTAGGTGTTGAGTATCCTCAATTAACCGCGAATCAACGTGAGAATATCGAGAAGAGTAAGAATATGTTGCTTGAGGAGTCGTGATCGAGAGGCATAAAAACAAGGAAGGAGCCCTAAGACCCCTTCCTCTACCTAACCTAACCTAAATAACCTTTCAACAAGTGAAAGGAAGTCTTAAATATCTTTGGAATTGTATTCCTGCAATGATTTTACAATTTTAGATATTAAAACAAGGTAATATTGATAATAAGTTGATCAAATGTGGTAGAATATTAACCTATTTATTCTTTCAAATTATGGAAGACATTGGTCACGTCTTCATCATCTTCCAGCTTCTCCAATAATTTCTCCACATCTAAGATTTGCTCTTCTGTAAGTTCTTTGAATTCAGTAGGTATACGCTCGAATTCAGCATTAACGATTTCGAAATCATTTTCTTCTATGTACTTCTGTATGGGTCCGAATGCTTCAAAGTCACCATAGATAATGATGTTGTCATCCTCAGGAAAAACCTCTTGAATCCCTAAGTCGATCATTTCAAACTCAAGTTCTTCTAAGTCAATCCCTTCTTTGTTCTTAACTTTGAATAGACATTTATGCTCGAAAAGATACTCAACGCATCCTGATGTCCCTAATGAACCATTGCATTTATTGAAGTAACTTCTAACGTTTGCAACAGTTCTGGTTGTATTATCCGTTGCTGTTTCAACTAATACAGCAATGCCATGAGCTGCATATCCTTCATATACAACCTCTTTGTAGTCAGATTGATCTTTTGAAGTGGCTTTTTTAATCGCACGCTCGATATTTTCTTTCGGCATGCTCGCATTCTTTGCATTCACCATTAAAACACGTAGCCGTGAGTTTGCTGCTGGATCCGGACCACCTGCCTTTATTGCAATAGCTATCTCTTTTCCAATCTTAGTAAACGTTCTGGCCATAGAGCCCCAACGTTTCATCTTTCTCGCTTTTCGGTATTCAAATGCGCGTCCCATATCTTAATTAGTTCAATTTTTATAGCCCACAAATTTAAACTGATTTTCTAAATTTAGAATCATATTGGATGAAATATTAAGTGCCATTCATTTCTAGTTCAACATCGCTATTTTTTTGAAGTTAAAAATTGACGGAAATATTGATATTTTCAGTTAATTTCGTTTTAAATATGTGAATGGCTATCTCGGAAATTGAAAGCTGAATTTTTTAAAGCTATTTATTCTGTGGATTAGTTTAATTAATTGATTATTAAATCTTTGTTATGGCGGTCATGTTTTCTTCCAATTCTAGAAAGTCTATTGTACGAATTCTTTCAACCATAGTCACCGGTTGTATTCTGCTTTTTGTACCTGGATTAACCATGAAAACAGTGGTGGTGGTAATGGGTTCAATGTTGGCCTTTAGTGGTCTGTTAACCCTCTTATTATCTAATTTTAGCAATCGGAGTTATCAAGGTGGATTTGTCTCGGTTCAAGTAACGGTCAGCATTATTTTTGGATTAATCCTGATCTCTTCACCAGCGGCCATGGTCAAAATATTTATGGTGATCATCGGAATTGTGCTGGTGATGATGGGGCTTGCTCAACTCTTTGGATCTTTGCGAGCTCTCGGACGCTCTGTTTGGGCTTGGTTTTTTATGATCATTGGCTTCTTGACTCTTATAAGTGGTTCTTATTTATTGTCTGATCCATTTAAAAGCGCTGAAGCGATCTTACCTTTCCTAGGGGGATTAATACTGCTTAATGGCCTCACAGACTTACTTAAATATTTTAAAGGTCCTAAGCAGCCTAAAGATCCCAATGAACCTACCGTTCAGGATATTTCGTACGAAGAGGTTGAATAAGGGTTATAATCCGATCAATTTTAATTTTCGAATCACTTTGTTTAGGTGATAAATCGAAGATTTTAAGGATTAATTGTATTTTTACCCGCAGAATTTGTGCTACAAAATTAGATTATGGAAATTACAGACTGGAAAAACCTTGGATTTGGATATCTTAAAGCTGACTATAATGTTCGTACCTGGCATCGTAATGGTCAGTGGGGACCATTAGAAGTCTCTGACTCTGAGCATATCACACTTCCTATCGCCGCTACC
>JAPLDS010000019.1:0-22530 GCA_026391295.1 Bacteroidia bacterium
TAGCTCCGATTATTATCCATGGTGATGCTGCTATTGCAGGACAAGGAGTCGTTTACGAAGTTATTCAAATGTCACAACTACCTGGCTATAAAACAGGTGGGACAATACATATTGTGGTAAATAACCAAATCGGATTTACCACTGATTATTTAGATGCACGATCTAGCACCTATTGCACAGACGTTGCAAAGGTTACTCGCTCTCCTGTTTTCCATGTCAATGGGGATGATGCAGAAGCTATAATCTTTACTGTTAAGCTAGCCTTAGAGTTCAGACAACATTTTCATAGTGATGTTTTTATCGACATTCTTTCATACCGTAAGTATGGTCACAATGAAGGTGATGAGCCTCGATTTACGCAACCATTCCTTTACAAAACGATTTCACAACATCCAAATCCTCGCGATATCTATGCCAGCAAATTAATCGAAGCTGGGGTGATGACGAAAGAGGAAGTGCTTTCAGAAATTGATGAATTTAATCAACATTTGGAAAGCAAATATGAAGTAAGTAAAGGTATTGATAAGGTTAAGATAAAAAGCTTCCTGGTTGATGAATACAAGGAGTACCGCTTCCCAGAGCCAGCAGAAATTATCTCTACCCCTACCGGTGTATCTGGAGCTAAACTAAAAGAGCTAGGTCTTAAAATAAACACCTTACCAGACGAGAAGAAATTCTTTGGGAAAATCATTAAGATATTATCTGATCGTCGTCAGATGTTAAATGAAAACAAAGTTGATTGGGCTTTAGCTGAACAATTAGCTTTTGCATCCTTGCTTGCTGAGGATATTCCTGTCCGTTTAAGTGGCCAAGATTGTGAACGAGGAACGTTCTCTCATCGTCATGCCGCTATTGTTATGGAAGAAGGGACAGAGAAATACTTCCCTCTAAAAAGCGTATCTGATGACCAGGCTAAATTTAGTGTTTACAACTCCCCTCTTAACGAGTATGGCGTCATGGGCTTCGAATATGGTTATTCCATGTTCTATCCCAAAGGACTTACCATTTGGGAGGCACAATTTGGCGATTTCAGTAATGTAGCTCAAGTTATTATAGATCAATATATTAGTTCTGCTGGCGAGAAATGGGGATTAATGAATGGCTTAGTATTATTCCTTCCTCATGGTTATGAAGGTCAGGGATCGGAGCATTCAAGCGGCCGTTTAGAGCGGATGTTATCTTTATGCACCAATCACAATATGCAAGTGATGATGCCTACTACGCCAGCTAATATGTTCCATCTATTACGCAGGCAGGTATTAGGAAATATTCGGATTCCATTGGTGGTATTTACGCCTAAGAGTCTTCTAAGGCACCCAATGGTGGTCTCTCCTATTGAGCACTTATCCTCGCATGAGTTTATGGAGATCATTCCTGATGAGACTGTTGCTCCTGGAAAAGCTGAAGTTTTAATCTTTACAACTGGAAAAATATATTACGAATTATTAGAAAGACGTGAATCATTAGGGCTTAAAAATCAAGCTATTATTCGTGTTGAACAGTTATATCCATTCCCATCTGAAGAACTTCGTCAGCTAAAATTCAAGAACTCAAAAGCTAAAAGGATCTTATGGGTACAAGATGAACCAGCAAATATGGGAGCTTGGCCTTATATCTCACGTAAGTTTCCAGAGCTCGAACTTGAATTAATTTGTCGTCCAGAAAGCGCCAGTCCAGCTACTGGAATGTTGGATAAGCATAAAAGAAGTCTTGAGCGAATTCTAAATGCAGTATTTAATTAACTTTAGATCCTAAATTATTCTGATATGATTTTTGAAATCAAAATACCTTCACCTGGAGAATCGATTACCGAAGTTGAGATTGGCAGATGGCTTGTTGAAGATGGTGCCAGCGTATCAAAGAATCAAGAAATTGCTGAGATAGAATCAGATAAGGCAACTTTGCCCTTAAATGCGTCTGCGAATGGCATACTTAAGATTTTGGTTCACGAAGGTGAGAGAACAGCTGTAGGAACAGTTGTTTGCCAGATTGATGGTGATGAAAATGCTCAGAAAGTTGAAAAGAAAGCTGCTAAAGAGACTCCGAAACAGGAACCAGTTGCTGCTCCAAAGAGTGCAGTTATCAAGGAAGAAGCACCTGCTGTGACGAAAGAAGTCACAAACCATTTAAAAATTACTCCTGCAGCAAAAGCTGTTATGGAGGAGGCAAATTTAAATATCGATGAATTAATTAGTGGTTTACGCAGAATTAGCCGCAAAGATGTTGAAGCGGTACTTGGAGCTTCAAATGTAAGCTTACCCTTGAGTTCAACAGAAATAACAAGAGAAGTTGATCGCAATGCCATGTCACCTTTACGTCAACGTTTAGTTGCTGTTAAGAACGAAACAGCCATGCTTACGACATTCAATGAGATTGACATGAGTCATTTGATGGAGTTGCGTAAAACACACCAACAAGCCTTTGTTGATAAATATGGTTTGAAATTAGGATTCATGTCATTCTTTACCAAGGCAGTAAGTATAGCCTTGGCAAGTCATCCTTCAGTAAATTCATTGATTGAAGATGAGGATATCATTACCCCTCGCTATCACGATATTGGTATTGCCGTTCAAACACCGAAAGGTCTGATGGTTCCGATTGTTCGCAATGCAGAAACCAAATCAATTGAAGGAATCGAGCGCGAGATAAAGGAGCTTGCTGACAAAGCTAGAGACAAAAAATTAACGGTGCAAGAGATGACAGGCGGAACCTTTACCATCACCAATGGTGGCGTATTTGGTTCGCTTATGTCAACACCTATACTTAATCCACCACAGAGTGGAATCTTAGGAATGCATACTATCAAAGACCGACCAGTAGCCATCAACGGCAAGGTTGAAATTCGTCCAATGATGTATGTTGCATTATCTTATGACCATCGAATCATTGATGGAAAAGATTCTGTTGGATTTTTAGTGAAAGTAAAAGACTTGATTGAAAACCCTGCTAAGCTTTTATTCAATGGTAAAAGTGGAGATGAAGTTTTGCTAGGACTATAATACATTTTATACCTACCCAAATTTAAATGGGATTCTTGATTACTCAATAATCCCATTTTTTATGATGGCCAAAATAGAGGAAAAGATCTAGATTCGAAAGCTCTTCGAATGACCATAAATAAAAAACTTGGG
Source organism: Bacteroidia bacterium (assembly GCA_026391295.1). Classification (GTDB taxonomy): domain Bacteria; phylum Bacteroidota; class Bacteroidia; order Bacteroidales; family Prolixibacteraceae; genus JAAFHB01. The sequence continues at coordinate 3,132 of JAPLDS010000019.1, forward strand.
GTACCTCTTTCGAAGTACCCCAAGCCAACTAAACCAAAATCTATGAAAAAAAAATCTTTATTTGAATATTGAGTAATGCAAAGGTGCACATCACTTTGGTTAAACCGACTCAACAGATCATAAAGATTGTTAAAACTTTCAGGCTGTAATTACTTAATAATACGCATTTTATAGAACGACCGATAGACGAAATACAAAGCAACCAGGAAGAATACCCCACCTACCAGAGGTGCCACCTGATAGAAACTATCGGATATGGCTATTTCCATTGCCAATAATCCAAACAGAGTGGTAAACTTAATAATTGGATTAAGCGCTACTGAAGAGGTATCTTTAAACGGATCTCCAACGGTATCACCTACGATTGAAGCTTCATGCAAGGCAGAGCCTTTTTCGCGTAGATCAACTTCGACCACCTTTTTCGCATTATCCCAGGCACCACCAGCATTGGCCATAAATAAGGCCTGAAAGAGGCCAAAAACGGCAATTGAAATCAGGTAGCTAACAAAGAATGAAGTGGCAGCATACATGGTCGCAGAATTCGTTGCAGCAGTATCGCGATAGCCAGCAAAGAAAGCAAAGGCTAAAGCAAAGGAGAAGATGGCAATAAATATGTTTAACATTCCAGTCTGAGCATATTGTGTGCAAATTTTAACCACCTCTTTGGAAGTTTCAATGGACGCACTGCTATCAGCACCTTCATCTAGCTGGATGTTTTTCTTAATATACTCAACTGCTCGGTAAGCACCAGTTGTTACTGCTTGTATGGAGGCACCTGTAAACCAATAAATCACGGAGCCACCAGCAAGGAAGCCAAGGATAGTAAAAGGATTTAGTATATTTAAAATTGTCTCGGGTTCAATACCAAATTTATGTTTGATTACTAAGATCAGCGAGAAGATCATCGTGGTGGCACCGACGACAGCAGTTCCAATAAGTACCGGTTTAGCTGTTGCTTTAAAGGTGTTTCCTGCACCATCATTTGCTTCAAGATAGTGTTTCGCATTTTCGAAATCGGGTTTAAATCCAAATTGTTTTTCGATTTCAGCAGCTGCATTAGGATTCTCTTCAATCAAAGATAATTCATAAATACTTTGTGCGTTATCGGTAACTGGACCATAGCTATCAACAGCAATTGTTACCGGACCCATCCCTAAGAATCCAAATGCCACGAGTCCAAAAGCAAAAATTGAAGGGTATATCATCAATAAATCAAGACCATGGGTAGAGGCAAAATAGGCTACAAACATAAGAACGAGAAAAACCATCCCTTGCCAGAATGCACTGAAATTTCCTGCTACCAAACCAGAGAGGATATTTAAGGAGGCTCCACCTTCTCTTGAGGCCGTAACAATTTCATTTACATGGCTCGATTTTGGACTTGTAAATAGCTTTGTAAACTCAGGGATCAAGGCAGCACCTAAAGTTCCGCAACTGATTATGATGGATAACGTAAGCCAAAGATTATGTGCCAATGATCCCAGCATAGTATAACTCACTGCAAAAGTTACCAAAATTGATAGAATGGATGTGATCCAAACTAAGGTCGTTAAAGGCTTTTCAAAATCCAGATCAAGAGCTAATTTATATTTAGCGTTTGTATAGACTTTGTTGATGTAGAATGCGGCAATAGACGTTACAACCATCAAAATACGCATCAAGAATATCCAGGTAAGTAGTAAGGTCTGATCGGCAACATTGGTTACAGCTAACACGATAAAGCTGATTAAGGCCACACCTGTTACACCATAAGTCTCAAAACCATCGGCTGTTGGACCAACGCTGTCACCTGCATTATCGCCAGTACAATCTGCAATTACACCTGGATTACGTGGGTCATCTTCCTTGATTTTAAAAACGACTTTCATTAAGTCACTACCAATATCGGCGATCTTAGTAAAGATACCACCCGCAATTCTCAGTGCGGATGCTCCAAGCGATTCACCAATGGCAAAGCCAATAAAACTTGCACCAGCAAATTCTCTCGGAATGAATAAAAGAATTATAAGCATCATAATAAGCTCAACGCTGACTAACAATACTCCAATGCTCATTCCGGCATCTAAAGGTATGTTTAAAAGCTTCAAGGGCTTTCGCTCTAAAGATGCGAAGGCCATTCTGCTATTTGCTAAGGTGTTCATCCGAATTCCAAACCAGGCTACCCCATAGGAACCTAAAATGCCCACAACTGACCACATTAAAATTAACAGAACACCACCAAGACTCATGTGTTGAAGAAAACCAAAATAAAATCCAATACAGGCAGCAATAAAGGCAAATAGGATCATTAAAAATTTACCTTGTTGGATCAAATAAGTTTTGCATGTTTCAAAAATTATATGCGCGACATCTAACATACTTTTATGTGCACCCAGCTTCTTGACCTTTACAAACTGATAAAATCCAAAAAGTAGACCTAGGATACAAATTAGAAAACCAAAAAGAAGCATGTTATACTGACTAGCTTCCAAGACCGGAATCTTCAGATCTGCTTCATTGCTAAATCCTAAAACCGGAAATGCCAAAAACATAAGAAATGGAACTATGCGTTTCATACCATTAAAATTAAAAATGAATAATTATGAATTGAAGAGAAATACATACCATGATTTAAAAACCTGTATTTCAACAAACTAAAAACCAATTTTTAGAAAACGATAAAAAAAAACAAATCTGAAAAAAGTGAACGAGCTAGGTTGATCGATCAAGGTCATACGAATATAGCAACCCTTTGTGTTGGAAATAATAGTACAAATTTAAGGTCTATTTTAATACCAAAAGCAATGAAACCTTAATTTGTAATGCTTTCAAATAATAGCGAACTAACCTTTACTAACATAAAAATATTTATTCACCAATATCACTTCACTCTCAAACCAATAATGTATCTTAGTGTCGTTATTATTTAAAGGTACTCGCACTTATCATCACTCAATTCTCTTGTATGCATGAAGTAAAAATGGTTGTTACTGATTTAGATGGAACCCTTTTGCAATCAGATCATTCCATAAGTCCTACCGACCAAAAAACACTTGAAAGACTAGGGGAGCTTGGGTTATGCCGGGTAGCTGCAACAGGTCGTAATTTATTTAAAGTAAGAATGGCCTTAACGGAGAAATCGCCATTCGACTATGTTATCTTCTCATCTGGGGCAGGCATTGTTGATTGGAAGACTCAAAAACTTATTCGTGCAACAGCCATCTCAGCGAAAGAAACAAGCCAAATAATAAATTATTTAATTGCAGAAAAATATAATTTCAAGGTTTCTTGCGAATTACCTGACAATCATAATTTTGGATGGTATAAAAGTTTTGAATGTCCTGAATTAGAGCGTTATGTCGAACATCACAGTAAGCTAGGAGAAGCCTTTAAAATAGACCCTGATCAACCTTTTATATCCTCGCAATTTTTGATGTTTTTTCCGATGGAGACCAACCAATTTGACAGCGTAAACTTCCCTGATTTAAGCGTCATTAAGACAACTTCACCATTTTTCTCAGGTTATATCTGGATGGAGATATTTCCAAATGGAGTCTCAAAAGCTCAAGGGATTGAAGAAATTTGCAGAATCACTGGGATAGCTCGCGAAAATACCCTTGGAATTGGGAATGATTTTAATGACCTTGAGATGCTAGAATTTACCCAGCATTCATACGTAGTTGAAAATGCACCTGAGGAATTAAAATTAAAATATTTAAATAGTCTAGCCCATTACGACGACGGATTTACACACGCTGTAAATCAACATATTAAATCAAAATAAACCTACTAGGATAGTTCGCTATCTAGTAAGAAATTAATAGTTACAACAAGAATTTTACTCATTTTTAAAAATTTAAACATGAAAAAATTAACCCTTTTAGGACTGTTCTTATCTATTACACTCCTCCTTACAGCTCAGCCTTTCAAATTATCAGAGAAGGTTCCTTTTGACATTAATTCGACAAAAGGTGTATTAAAAAATGGATTGACCTATTATGTGAAGTCCAATTCAACCCCTAAAAACAGAGCCGAGTTAATGCTTGTCGTTTCAGCAGGATCTGTCTCTGAAGATGCCGATCAACTTGGACTAGCGCACTTTTGTGAGCATATGAGTTTTAATGGCACAAAAAACTTCCCAAAAAACGATTTAATTAAGTATTTCGAATCCATCGGAATGGAGTTTGGACCAGAAATTAATGCGTATACGAGCTTTGATGAAACAGTGTATATGATTAAAATTCCACTTGACAAAGAAGAGTATCTACAAAAAGGACTTCAAGTATTATATGATTGGGCTTCTCAAGTAACCGATTCTGATGATGAAATCGTAAAAGAGAGAGGCGTTGTGCATGAAGAGTGGCGAGGTGGACAAGGTGCTCAGAAGAGAATGCTTAATCAATGGATTCCGGTCTTTTTGAAAGATTCAAAATATGCACAAAGGCTACCGATTGGAGATCCACAAATTATCGACAACTGTAAACCTGAAGTTTTAAGAAGATTCAGAAAAGATTGGTACCGACCAGATCTTCAGTCAATTATTGTTGTAGGTGATTTTGACAAAACAAAAATCATCAACTTGATCAAAGAGAAATTTTCAGCTATTCCTGCTCAGGCAAATCCTAGAAAGAAAGAGATTGCCCCCGTACCTGGTCATCATGAGACTCTAGTGAAAATAGTTACAGACAAAGAAGCAACTTACTCATCTGCTTCGGTTTACATTAAACACCCAATGAATCTGGATCTGACCATTAAAGGATATCGAAATTCGATGGTGAATGGTCTATATAACCAAATGATAAACCTACGATTGTCGGAACTAGCACAAAAAGAAAACCCACCGTTTGTCATGGGACAAGCTGAATATGGCAGTTTGATTGGTCCATCTGACGTTTATACTTCTACTGCGATTACCCATCCAGGGAAAATACCAGCCGGTCTTAAAGCTGTATTACTAGAAAATGAGCGAGTAAAAAAATTCGGATTCACCCAAAGTGAACTTGATCGGAATAAAAATGCAGCATTGAAATATATGGAAACATCTTATAACAACAGAGGCAAGAGAGAATCAATGAGCCTTGCTCAAGAGTTTACTAGAAATTTCCTTATGCGCCAAGAACCTACTCCTGGTATTGAAGTTGAATATCAATACTATAAAGAATTTATGCCAACCATTACCTTGGAAGAGATTAATGCATTGGCCAAGAAATGGATTAATACTGAAAATCGCGTGGTGGTGATAACAGCTCCTGAACTAGCGAATACGCCCGCTCCTACTGAAGCTGAAATAAGAGCTGTTTTAACTGAGGTAGAGAGTCAGAAAATTGAACAATATGCTGACGTAACATCCTCAGAGCCTCTAATGAAATCAATGCCAACTCCTGGAAAAGTAACCTCAGAAAAAAAGATAGCTTCGGTGGATGCTACTGAGTGGACCTTGTCGAACGGCGCTAAAGTCGTATATAAGAAAACCGATTTTAAAGACGATGAGATCTTATTTACAGCCTATTCATTAGGTGGTTGGTCTTTGTATGGACAAGACGATAACATGTCAGCATCCTTTGCTTCCACTATAATGGACCAAAGTGGTATTGCCGACTATAACAACACCACTTTAAAGAAGATGCTATCTGGAAAATCGGTTAATGTAACTCCAGTTTTAAAGATGTTAACTCAAGGAATCGAAGGATCTTCCAATGTTTCAGACTTAGAGACATGCCTGCAACTAATTAACCTCTATTTTACCAAGCCGCGTTTCGACGAATCGGCCTTCTCCTCTTATATCACTAGAATGCATAGTCAATTAGACAATAGCACAGTATCGCCTGAGCGTGCTTTCGCTGATACCTTTAAGTGGACAACTTCAAATTATCATCCTCGCATGAAACCGTTGACCAAAGAGATGTTAGACGAAGCAAAATTCAGTCGGATCACTCAAATTGCGAAGGAGCGCTATGCTAATCCAGGAGCATTCACATTCTTTTTTGTCGGTAAAATAGACCCAATTAAATTTAAACCACTGGTAGAAAAATACATCGCCTCTTTAGCAAATGGACAAAAAGCGGAGAAATGGGTTGACCTAGGAGTTCGCAAACCAAATGGAGTTGTAGAAAAAACAGTGTTTAAAGGAAAAGAGCCAAAGTCGATTCAATATATCCAATTTCATGGCAAGCTTAATTACGCCTCAAAAGACTTGATGGAAATTGATGCTTTAGGTAAAATTCTAACGACCCGTTTACTTGAAAGTATTCGAGAAGATAAGTCTAGCGTTTACTATATCGGGGCTCAACCTGGAATGGTTAAATTTCCTCATCCAGAATTTGACATGACCATCTATTATGGCACAGCACCAGAGAAAGTAAAAGATTTAAAAACCTCCGTTTTTACCATTATTAAAGACTTAGTCGTAAATGGTCCAAAACAAGAAGAAGTTGATAAAGCACGTGAAAAAATTAAAAGAGAACGTGAGACAAACTTAAGAGAGAACAACTATTGGCAAACGACTTTGAAATCTTACTATTTAAATATGAATGGTGATTTCAAAACATTTGATGAATTTAATGGTGCCGTAACAGGTCTAAACGCTCAATCCTTAAAGGCTGCTGCAGCGAAAACTTTTGATTTTAAGAATTATACAAGCGTTGCTTTAATGCCTGAAAAATCGGAGGCAGTGAAATAATTTGATCCCAAAGAATCCATAATTAAAGGCAGGAGTTTAAATCGATCGGTTTAATCTCCTGCTTTATACAAGACTCGTGTTAAGCAATGAGTCTTTACATCCAAACTTTTATCTCATTCACATTTGAAATGACTGTCCTTAATTCATTAGATTTCATAAAGCTTAACGACTTGCCGATTGTCGATGTGAGGTCACCAGGAGAGTTTTCGGAAGGGCATATTCCAGGAGCATTTAATATGCCACTATTTACAGATGAGGAAAGAGCTATAATTGGAACTTTATATAAAAACAAAGGGAGAATTCCTGCTATTGAAAAAGGGCTTCACATCGTTGGACCAAAAATGGCTGATTTTGCTCAAAAGGCTCTAGAAATAGCAAAAAATGGAGAGTTACGAGTCCATTGCTGGCGCGGGGGTATGCGTTCAGAAAGTATGGCATGGCTCTTCGAAAGAGTGGGAATCAAATGTCATTTATTAGAAGGTGGATATAAAGGGTATAGAAATCTGTTACTCGAAATGGTGGGAAACCTTCCAAATCTAATTGTTATTGAAGGTTACACCGGAAGTGGCAAGACAGATATTCTTAAGGAGTTACGGAATTTAGGCGAGCAGGTCATTGATCTTGAAGGATTCGCGAATCACAGAGGATCTGCCTTTGGAGGTATTGGTCAAGAGCCACAGCCCTCGACTCAACAATTTCAAAACCAAATTTTTAACGAGATTCTAACTTTCGATCTAAATCGACGCATCTGGATTGAAGGAGAAAGTCTATCCGTAGGTCGGGTTTTCTTGCCTGATCCACTATGGAAAGCGATGAATTCAGCACTAAATATTGAAATACAAATACCTCTAAACTATCGTATTCAACGTTTAGTAAATGAATATGGAACATTGCCTTCAGATCAAATGGAAGGAGCCATTAATACCATTGTTCAACGCTTAGGTCATAAAGCAATGTTAGAAATCCTAACGGATTACCGTGCTCAAAATCTCTTGCAAGTGGCTGAAAAACTATTAAAATACTATGATCAAGCCTACCTGTATAGCCGCGAAAAATTCAAAAAGGAAGTCAATGGAATCGTGCTATCCTCTGATAATTCAATGACGAATGCCATCACATTAATCAAAAAAATACCAGAATTTCAAACTCTCAAACAAGCAATTTCGTAAATCATGACGTCAACTAATTCTGCTGTTAGGCTAACACAATATTCACATGGAGCTGGATGTGGCTGCAAAATATCTCCTAAAATTCTAAACACAATTTTAGAGCAATGCAAGACTGAATTTCCAGATGCAAACCTACTCGTAGGCAATAGCACCCTTGACGACGCAGCAGTTTACGACATCGGAAATAATCAGGTTGTCATATCAACCACTGACTTTTTCATGCCCATTGTTGATGACCCTTTTGACTTTGGTGGAATTGCTGCGGTAAATGCGATTAGCGATATTTTTGCCATGGGAGGAACACCAATCATGGCAGTGGCTATCTTATGTTGGCCCATAAATACCTTATCAGCAGAACTTGCTGGTCAAGTGATTGAAGGGGCGAAAAGGGCATGCGCAAAGGCGGGTATCGCCATCGCAGGAGGTCATAGCATAGATGGGCCTGAGCCCATATTTGGACTTGCGGTCACTGGGATAGCCTCAAAGGATCAGGTTCGCCTTAATTGCACCGCAACAGAAGGCTGCGAACTCTATCTTACTAAACCTTTAGGTATTGGAATACTTTCCACAGCACAAAAACAAGGTCTACTAAAAGAAGAAGATCGTCAAGTAGCGCGTGACCTCATGTTAACAATAAATTCAGTAGGGAAAGAACTAGGAAAAATTGAAGCTATTAGGGCTATGACAGATGTAACAGGGTTTGGCTTACTCGGTCATTTAATTGAGATTTGCGAAGGAAGCAACTTAAGCGCTGAGCTATATCCTGCAAAAGTTCCAATTATTAAAAACATACCTTACTATTTGGAACAAAAAACTTTCCCTGGCGGAACATTTCGAAATTTTGATAGCTATGGCCATAAAGTTTCACCTATGACGGACCTGCAAAAACATCTTTTCTGCGATCCTCAAACTAGCGGAGGACTGCTAGTCGCGGTAAGTCCGGAAGGAAAAGAAAAATTCATAGAGATCATGACTCAACATGGGTTGAACCCAGAATCCTTTGGACTAGTGACAAAAAGAGGTCAGCATATTGTTGAAATCAATCAAAATTAATGCATCAAAATTCAACAGGATTTATTTTGGGATGGTTGAATAAGAGGCTATTTCTCTCCGCAAATTTCAGTTAAAACACCTAAAGTTGATTTGGGATGCAAAAAACCAATTCTTAACCCTTCTGCCCCATCTCTTGCAACCTGGTCGATTAACTCTATCCCAGAAGCTTTGGCTTGTTCCAAGGCAAAATTTACATCCGGAACAGCGAAAGCCAAGTGGTGTACACCTGGCCCTTTTTTATCGATAAACTTACCAATTGGACCTTCTGGATCAGTGGACTCTAAGAGCTCAATCTTAGTCTCTCCAACCTTGAAAAAAGCAGTCTTAACCTTCTGATCAGCCTCTTCAATAGCATAACACTTCGTGCCTAGAAGTGATTCATAATACGGAATAGCTGTTTCTAAACTGACAACGGCAATGCCAATGTGTTCAATATGCGATACATTCATAAGAAGTTGAATTATGATTTTGATCTCTACAAAGATCAACATTAATTCAGAGACCTAAAAAAAATCTTTTAACGTCTTAAATATTATAGACTAAATAGTTAACAACATGGCGAACAGATAAAAAATATAAATAGGCTAATCATCCTCTTTTTTCAGACCTAAAAGGGACGTGAATAAAAACGAGATATGCTGAAAAGGTTGTTGATTAATAACCTAAAAATTACAAACAACCCAACTCAACCCTACATAAAGTTTTGTATGTTTGCTTACTAATAATTTACAATGCCCTATGACGAAATTTGATATTGCGATAATTGGCAGTGGTCCTGGCGGCTTTGCTGCCACGATGAGAGCGGTAGACTTTGGAAAAAATGTCTGTCTTATTGAAGCGGGGCACGTTGGAGGAACGGGAATCATGAATGGTCCATTAACCTCGAAAACAATGTGGGAGCTATCAGTTGACTATTCTGTAGCGGCAGCCATCGATCGAGGTTATCGTGCTTCTGGCTTGCAAGTTGACTATAAAATGGTTAAGAAAACTGTTTTCGCAGCAGCTAAAACAAAGCAATATCAAATGTTGTCCCAAATAGAATCTTTCTCGGCTAACAATAACGACGGTGGAACAATAACCTTCAAAAGAGGATTTGCCAAGTTTCTAGATCGTAACACCTTGCAAATTGAAGGTGAAAATGGAATTGAAACGATAGAAGCCGATTATATTATTATCGCTACGGGTTCTAAACCACGAGAACTGCCTGAACTACCTGTTGATCAGAAGCAGATTTTCGACTCAGACGGATTACTAAATTTGAATAAGTTTCCCGAACGGATGATGATCCTAGGATCTGGAATCATTGGTTGTGAATTCGCGACTATTTTTTCGAATTTCAAACAGACGGAGGTTCATTTATTGGATAAGTCACACCGTGTAATCCCTTTTGAAGACGATGATGTAAGTGATTTTGTCTCAAATAATCTAGAGCGAAATGGCGTTATCATTCATCATACAGCTATCCTACGCACAGTTCGAAAAGCAAAAACTCATCTGGAAGTAGTATTAGATTATGAAGATGGCCATAGTCAAGTTGTTGAAGTAGACATCATACTAGTCGCCATTGGACGTGATGCGAATACCAAGAATTTAGGTCTTGAAAATGTTCAGATCAAACCAAATGTTAAAGGCTATCTGCATATTAATGAGGAGTGTGCCATCGGTGACTTTAAAAAATGTAACATCTTTGCTGCTGGAGATGTAACTGGTCAAAAAGCCCTCTATGGAGTGGCTGAAGAACAAGGTCGATTTATTGTAGAAGCAATCTATGGTCAAGTCTCCTTCCCACTAGATTACTCCTATATGCCAACGCTTATGTTTTTTAAGCCTGAGCTAGCCTCTGTTGGTGCAAATGAGAAAATTTTAAAAGAGCAGAAAATACCCTATAAAGCGATTTACTATTCCAATGAATTAGTTAATCGAGCTATTGCGATGCGCAGTACAAAAGGATTTGTAAAAATTATTGTAAGTAACGATGGGACGGAGAAAATCTTAGGTATGAGAGCGGCAGGACCGCAAGCTTCGGCTTTTATTGTCTCCATAGCCTACCTAATTAATTCCGACATTCGACTTCACGAAGTCTTGCAAAGTATTCATCCTCATCCAAGTATAACTGAAGGAATACAAGAGTGTATTCGGATATTCTACAATCAATCGATCTACAAGCCAAAAGCGTTTCCATCCTTGATTAAAATCACGGAGTGGAAACCGGAATAAATTGAGAGCTGATTTATTGAAATTTGGTTCTTGATTCTAATGTTTTCAACCAATTGTTAACATCATTGCCTTGCGTTTACGGAGGCAATCTAATTTCGAACTTTATTTTTTCTCTATCTTTGCTGACAGTGATAAATATTGACATAGTCAAATAAAACAGACCTTCATGATCCTCTTTTTTAAAGGAAAATCCAACCTTATTGCCGTTGATTCAATTGAAAATCTAACCTCCGATGATTTAGATAAATTAGTTTGGCTTTTTGATGGAGCACAGCTTATCGATCAAATGTCGGTACAAGGCTGTTTCGTTGGGCCTCGCAAAGAGATGATTACCCCATGGAGCACCAATGCTGTTGAGATAACCCAAAACATGGGAATTCATGGAATCCTTCGCATCGAAGAGTTTTTTGAAGCTGACCCTAAGAATCCAAAGTTTGATCCAATGCTTCAAGTTGTTTCTGCAGCACTAAATCAAGATTTATTTATCATCAAGCATCAACCAGAACCGATCCGTTCAATATCCGATATTGGAGCCTACAGCGATCAAGAGGGCTTAGCTTTAAGCGACGACGAGATTACCTACCTAACAGAAGTTTCCTCAAAATTAGGCCGTCCACTGACTGACAGCGAAGTATTTGGTTTCTCTCAGGTTAATTCGGAACATTGTCGACACAAAATATTTAATGGCACATTTATTATTGATGGAGTTGAAAAAGAATCAACCCTTTTTCAATTGATCAAAAAAACCACAAAAGCCAATCCAAATACTATTCTTTCGGCTTACAAGGACAATTGCTCATTTAGTAAAGGTCCAGATTCTGAGCAGTTTGCACCAATCACCCAAGATAAACCTGACTTTTTCCAGGTAACCGACATTCAAACAGTTCTATCTTTAAAAGCAGAAACACATAATTTCCCTACAACTGTTGAGCCATTTAATGGAGCAGCAACTGGTACTGGCGGCGAAATCCGTGACCGCATGGCAGGTGGAAAGGGTAGCTTTCCAATCGCAGGTACTGCGGTCTATATGACCTCCTATTCCAGAAACGACGATCAAGAAAGATCTTGGGAAAATGGGATGGCTCCTCGCCCATGGCTCTATCAAACACCCGAAGAGATTTTAATCAAAGCCTCTAACGGAGCTTCTGATTTTGGCAATAAATTTGGACAACCTTTGATTAATGGATCTGTCTTAACCTTTGAGCATACCGAGAATCAGAAAAAATTCGGGTATGACAAAGTGATCATGCAAGCAGGTGGAATCGGTTATGCACGTGAAGAAGATTGTCTTAAAAATGTTCCCGGCGTTGGTGACAAAGTTGTATTACTAGGTGGTGATAACTACCGAATCGGCATGGGCGGAGGTGCTGTTTCTTCAGTAGATACTGGAGAATTTGAAAGTCACATCGAACTAAATGCCGTTCAAAGAGCGAATCCGGAAATGCAGAAAAGAGCCTACAACACGATTCGTGCTCTAGCTGAGACAGGTAATAATCCTATTATCTCCATACACGATCATGGCGCAGGAGGTCATCTAAACTGCCTATCTGAATTAGTCGAAGAGACTGGTGGGGAAATTTATGTCGATCAATTACCTGTTGGCGATCCTACCCTATCGGCTAAAGAAATTGTTGGGAATGAGTCACAAGAGAGAATGGGATTTGTCACTAGCAGCGAAAATATTGAATTAATCACAAAAATTGCTGAACGTGAACGCTCACCTATCTATGTCATCGGGGAGACAACTGGAAACCATAAGTTTACGTTCTTAAACCGAAAAACTGGCGAAAAACCTATTAATTGGGAGCTAGCCTATATGTTTGGAAAGCCACCGAGAACTATCTTAGAAGATTCTTCTCAAGTAGCGACCTATTCAAGCTTAACCTATGACCAATCAAAAGTTTATCAGTATATCGAGCAGATTCTACAACTAGAATCGGTAGGTTGCAAAGACTGGCTTACCAATAAAGTAGACCGCTCAGTAACCGGCAAGATTGCAAAACAACAATGTGCTGGTCCATTGCAGCTTCCACTTAATAACTTAGGTGTTGTAGCTGTCGACTATCAAGGAACAAAGGGAATTGCCACTTCATTAGGCCATGCGCCCATTGCTGGATTAATTGATGCGGGTAATGGATCTATTCTTTCTATTGCAGAAGCCTTAACAAATATTATCTGGGCACCTCTTACCCACCAGATTAAAGGAATTTCGCTATCAGCCAATTGGATGTGGCCAGCGAAAAATCAAGGTGAGAATTTCAGACTATACAGTGGCGTAGAGGCTGCATCTACTTTTGCTTGTGCATTAGGAATCAATATCCCAACTGGAAAAGATTCGCTATCAATGACACAGAAATATAAAAACGATGTTGTTTATGCTCCTGGAACAGTTATTATTTCAGCATCTGGTGAGGTATCTGATATCCGTAAAGTTGTAGAGCCAGTGCTTGTTTCTGACCCCTCAAAAGCGATCTATTACATTGACTTTTCCAAGGCATCAAAATCGTTAGGTGGAAGTTCATTTGCACAAATCCTTAATCAATTAGGAGATAATACCCCTACGGTTTCTGATCCAGCTTATTTTATCAAAGCTTTCAATACTATTCAACAACTTATTAAAGATCAGAAAATTATATCTGGACACGACATCTCTTCAGGAGGTATTCTAACCACCCTTTTGGAACTTTGTTTTGCACAAAACTCAGGTGGATTAGACTTAAATCTTACAGCTTTGGGTGAATCAGATAGCATTAAATTATTATACAGTGAAAATCCAGGAATTGTTGTCCAGCCAAATAATGGAGAAGAATTTGAACAAGCATTAACGAATAATGGTGTTTCATATCTTAAAATTGGAATACCTACAAAAGATCGAGTTATTACCATTCAAAATGGGGATGAAAAATTCAATTTTGATATTAATAGTTTACGTGATAAATGGTTCAAACCATCCTATCTTCTAGATCGTCGTCAGAGTGGTGAAAAACTTGCCTTAGAACGTTTTAACAACTATAAAAAGAATGAATTAAAATTCGATTTAGGTTCATTTAGCGGTCAGTTTAAAGATCTTGGCATTGATCCAAAACGTCGTTCATTAACTGGCATAAAAGCGGCAATTATTCGTGAAAAAGGGAGTAATGGTGATCGCGAAATGGCTTGGGCCATGTATCTTGCAGGTTTTGATGTGAAAGATGTCCATATGACCGATCTTATAAGCGGTCGAGAAACTCTTGAAAACGTTAATTTAATTGTGTTTGTAGGAGGGTTCTCAAATTCAGATGTGCTTGGATCAGCCAAAGGTTGGGCAGGCGCTTTCAGATGCAACGAAAAAGCCAAGATGGCTCTTGAGAACTTCTACAAAAGATCTGATACCTTGAGTCTGGGCATTTGTAATGGTTGTCAGCTAATGGTTGAACTAGACCTTGTAAACCCTGGTCATGGTGAACGAATCAAAATGGAACATAATGATTCTCATAAGTTCGAATCTTGCTTTGTAAGTGTTGACATTCAAGAAAATCAATCAATTATGTTCAGCACCCTATCAGGTAAAAGTCTTGGAGCATGGGTTGCACATGGAGAAGGTAAATTTACTATGCCTTACAAGGAGGATAAATATCAGATTCCGGTAAAATTCTCGTATGCCAATTATCCGGGAAATCCGAATGGCTCGGATTACAATGCAGCAGCTATTTGTTCTGCTGATGGTCGTCATTTAGCCATGATGCCTCACTTTGAGCGTGCTATTTATCCATGGCAATGGGCTAACTATCCAGCGGAACGCAAAGATGATCAAGTAACACCTTGGATTGAGTCTTTTGTGAATGCCTTAAAATGGATTCAGACTAAAACGAAGTAGAATCCCCTACTTCGTCCAGAAATCAATAACAGTAACCTTCTCCAGATCTTTCCCTAAGCTCTTACCAAATGCTTTGTGATCTGGATGAACAAGGTAAGCATCACGATCTTTATCGGAGGTAAAGGTTAAAATAAAGCAGTGAGTTAATCCTTGGCTTATACCTTCTGGACTAACATTTGTTCCCCATTCAAAATTCTTAATCTCTTTAATCTTCTGAGGAAGTGCAGCAAATGAGTTCTCAATCCGCTGAATATTTTCCGCTGTTGCCTGAGGAGAAAATTTAAACTCCACCACATGGCGCAAAACCTTAGGCTTTTCAGCAGCCGACAAATGACCAACAGCAGAAAGCATTATAAATAAAAACAGTCCGAAATACAATGATTTACTCTTCATGACATATTAGTTTTTAAGTTTAAATTAATTCAGAGTAGCCTTAAGCCTCTTTCTCTTCTAGCTCGTCTACGATATAATCTTCCCAGAAATTTAAAATGGCTGGCCCAGCGATTAACGAATCATTTTCAATTAGTTTGGCAGCTGGCTTCCACCCTTTTTTAGCAGAAAGTTCCAAATTCGCTCGAGCGATCGCTTGATCTTTATTCTCACACTCTCCAGATAAAATCAGAAGAGCTAATAAATAAGCTGCAGTTGGATCAGAATTCTCCTCCACTAATTCACTTAAGATCGCATAAGCCTTCGGATAATCCACTTTACCATCTTCCCCTCTTTTATAATAAGTCGCGCTATTGATCCTCGATGCTGCACTACCTGATTCTGACCCTTTTTCTAAAAACAGAATAGCCTCAGTTGGATTGCGTGAAGTGAATTTTTTCGATACTAATAAAACACCTAAAAGATTATAGGCCGGGGCAAAGCTATTATCGGCAGCAGCTTTTAGGTGATCGTATGCTTTTGTAAAATCTTGAAAGCCTTTGGTGGTATATAAGATTCTTCCAAGCTCAACCCTTGCCTCGTCATCACCAGCCTCAGCAGCCTTTTCAAAACTTAATATAGCCTTCTCAACATTTTTTTGAACACCTTCTCCATGGAGATACTGATCGCCTAAATTCTTCCAAGCTTCAATAAAGCCATTCTCTGCAGCTTTTGAATAGGTATTAAAGGCCTCTTCAACATCTTTCTCGGTCCCTTCACCGAAGTAATACATCCCGGCTAAGTTATATTGAGCTTGATTATAACCGGCATCAGAAGCCTTTTTAAAGCATTCAAAGGCCTTTGGCCAATCCTTCTCTACTCCATCACCAAAATAATACAATACGCCTAGGTTATAAGTGCCTAAATAGAATCCAGCTTCATCAGCCATCTTGTACCACTTTAAGGCTTCCACTGGATCTGCATCCACTTCTTTACCTTGATGATAGGCATTTCCAAGATTATTCATAGCCTCTGAAACACCAAGCTTAGCAGCTAATTCATATTGCTTTAAAGCTTTTTTCATATCTTGACGAACCCCATTACCCGCTTCGTACATAACGCCCAAGTTAAAAACAGCTTTTGGATAACCAGCTTTTGCTGCTTTCTGATACCATTTAAAGGCTTCATCGGTACTAATTGGCACATTAATCCCATTCTCATGGTAAACGCCAATTCTAAACATTGCTCCAGGAACTCCAAGGTTAGCAGCTTTTGTAAACCATTCTAAGGCTTGCTCCTTTTCAGACCAATAGCTAAGACTTTTCTCATGAATAATACCGATTAGGTAGTTCGCTCGAGGATGACCAAGCTTAGCTGCCTTATTAAAGTATTCTGCCGCAGTTTGATTATCTTTAGTAGTAAGTTCACCTGCCAATAAAATACTAGCATATTTATATTGAGCTTCAATAATTCCTTTATCTGCGGCGCTTCGGTAGTAATCCACAGCCATCTTATGATTAGATTCGATCTCTTCCCCTATTTCATATTTTTCAGCTAAGCGGAACATGGCTTCAGCATTGCCATTCTCAGCTGCTTTCTTAAGCCAATTAATCCCTTCATCATCTGACTTCTGTAGATAAAGTCCGGCAATAGCATCCTGAGCATCAGCACTACCTTTGTCTGCCGCACGTTGGTACCAATCTTGAGCATCAGGATCTCCTAACTCTTCCAATAATCGACCCATCAAGAAAATACCTTCAACGTAATCGCCCTTAGCAGCTTGTTCAAGATATTGTTTACCTTTTATATTATCTTTTTCTGTGCCTAACCCCTTAAAATAGAGCTTACCTAAAATAAGGGCAACCTCATCAGTAAGAATTGGCTCTAACTGGGATAACCACTTGTATGCTTGATCTACATCTTTTTCAATCTCTCGACCTTCGTAATAAAACAATCCCACCTTT
This sequence comes from Bacteroidia bacterium, assembly GCA_026391295.1. GTDB lineage: Bacteria > Bacteroidota > Bacteroidia > Bacteroidales > Prolixibacteraceae > JAAFHB01. The sequence goes on from JAPLDS010000019.1 coordinate 20,418, forward strand.
TCAAAAGCTGGACGATAATCTTTGTTTGCAGAATTTAAATACCATTCAAATGCTTTCGTTAGTTTAATAGGAACGGTAAGACCGAGTTCAAATATTTCACCAACTTTATACATCGCAGGGGCATAATCCGCTTTTGCTGCTTCGTACCAATAGTCAACAGCCTCATTCATATCTTTATAACCACCATCTCCACTTTCAAGCAGTCGACCAATGTTATATTTTGCAATACTGTCGCCGCGTTGAGCGCCGCGCTCATACCATTCAAAAGCTTTTGTTAAATCTTTAGGCAGTCCTTCCCCATTTTCACGCATCTCCCCAATAAAATTGCAGGCTTCGATGCCACCGTCTCTAGCAGATTCTAGGAACCACTTAACCGACTCTTCTCGCGAAACCAGGCGATTTATTCCAGAGTAATAGTCATTCCCAATCGCAAGAGCAGCCTGAGAGAAGCCATTTTCCATCCTGGTTTCAAAAGATGCTAAAACTTGATCAAAATCAGATTCATGATCATAGACATCCAAAAAAACCATAGCTGGCAAATAGCCATCTTTAAGTGCACTTTTCAGACGACTTAACCCTTTTTCTTTCTTTCCCTTCTTTAGATATTCAACCCCTTTACGAAATCCTCGAGGGGCAGATTCAATTATTTGGCTCATTATGCTGTGATTCAAAATAGGGTATAAAATTAGCTTTAAAATGCGTAAATATTAGATATACTTTGACCAAAAAACACGGAAGAATTATACTTTTTTGGTTCTCATTGGAATAAACCCAAATTTATATTGATAGATTAACGTTATTTTTACAACAAAACCAATTCAATGGAGCCACTAGATATAATCTTAAAGTACTACAAACCAGAATCTAAGTCGTACGATATCTTAGTGAATCACTCTAGATTAGTCGCTGATAAAGCCTTAAAGATTGCATCCAACCATGCAAATTTAAAATTAGATCTAATTTTCATAGAACAAGCAGCGATGCTGCATGACATCGGAATATTTCTTAGCAATGCCCCAGATTTAGGCTGTTATGGAAAACTTCCCTATATCTGCCATGGTTATTTGGGATATGAATTATTGGAAAAGGAAGGTTATCCCAAACACGGACTTGTTTGTGAAAGACATACAGGAATCGGAATAACTAAAGAAGAGGTAGTAATTAATAAGTTACCGTTACCAAACCGAGATTTCGTGCCAATCTCGCTTGAGGAGCAATTAATTTGCTTTACAGATAAGTTTTATTCAAAAAGTGGTGATCTATTCAAGGAGAAATCTATCGATCAGATAGTTCAATCGATGACTAAATTTGGTCCAAAAAACCTTCAACAATTTAGGTATTGGTGTGAGTTTTTTCTTTAACGCAAATTAATAAGACACATTGTCTTGGTAGCTCTTCTGCTTGGTTAATTTGAGATCTTTTAGCAGCTGAGAAGTTGCACGGATTGAGAAGCTATAACTTTGACGAAAGCCAAATGGAATCAAGTTCAGTGACATCTGCATACAGTGCAAATCTCTAAATAGATTAAACTGTGTGAAGGTCAACTGCATCTTTTCAACATCTAATCCAGAAGAAAATCCCACCTTCCATTGTTTGGTTAAGCTAACATTTCCATTAAAATCTACCGTCTGAGTGATAATAGATTTCATCTCAGGATTTGGTTTACTATAGCGGAAACTATAGTTAAATGACAGATCCCAAGGGACGCTAAAATCAGCATATTGTGGCACATCACCTGTCTTCTGACGCAGTTTTACTCGCTCTATCTCACTCTTCTGCTCTGGGGTCATCTTTGCTTGTTCTTTATCTTTTTCTTTCCCCTCCTTAGATTTAAAGGATAAACCAAAAGAGACATTCGTACTGGTTAAACGAGCTAGCTTACCATTTTTTGAAAATTGATATGTATTAATAAGATGTCCATCTTCAAAAGCATATGGATCTAAAATTGCGCCAAAATTAAGATCAACACCAGCAACACGCGTTCTAGCTGCAATATTTATGTTTGACATATTTAAGGAGTCAGCGGCAAGATTATACGAACCATTTATAGAGAATTGATCTAGAAGCTTAATCTTTATAAAAGGATCTTTCGAGGTCGAATCTTTGTCATTAA
>JAPLDS010000019.1:22633-57566 GCA_026391295.1 Bacteroidia bacterium
AAGGTATTATTCAGATTAAATCCGATTGACCCAGATTGACCAGAGGGAGACGTGCCATAAATTGCATTTTCATGCCTTGGATAGCGGTAACTTACTGGAAGCCCTTTCTCATCAAAATATTCAATATTCTCGTACATGCCATAGGATGGCTTACTAAAGTCAGGAGATAGACTAAAGCTCAAAGTCGGAGTCATAACATGCCGAACACCTGCAATTTTAGACTTAGGATTCAAAGGCATAAAATTTCCATAAATCTTTGTGGAAGCACCAAAACTAACAGCATAATCATAGTCGCGAGAAAACCCATGCAGAGTATCCACGGTACTAACCATTTGTGTTTGCTGATTATATTTCTTTTGAATCTGCTGCGTATACCAACGCTCATTGTAATTTATCGAAGGACTAAGTGTGATATATTTCAAAGCCTTAAACGAGGTGCTTAAAGGGATTGAGTGCTTTACACCATTTTTCCAATCCTTGAAAATATTTGAGTTCATCAATTGATTCTCTTTGGTATCGATGGTATTTTGCATATCCATCGAATAGCTTAGTCCAATTTTCTCATACCATTTCTCCTTACCTGCTCGATTCTTAAATTTAAATGGGTAAATCCTAGACATGCTTAGGGTAAATTGAGGAAGGGTTAAGCTTATGGTCGTATCTCGGCTATTTTGAGAGTGGCGCATATTTCCCGATAGGCTAAATGGGGAGTTCTCCCATCTTTTTGAGTAGGAAATACTTGATTGTTTGGTATTGGTCAGATAATTCTCTGAGGTCAACGCATTATTTTTATCAAATGAGCTAGTCGAGAAGTTTACACTCGCATTAAAGGTCTGACTAGGACTTGACTTGGGATCCATTGAATGGCTCCATGTAATAGCAAAATCATTTTGTTTGTGAAAATCCGGCAACCCCTTATCTCCAAAAACATTTTTGAAATACTGCAAGTCAAAAGAACCACTGTATTGATATCGGACTCTATAGTTTGTGTGAAGTTTTATACCACTTGAACCCTTAGAATAAAGGTCTCCTCGAAGAGAAGCATCAAAGAAGTCGTTACCTGCAATATAATAGCCAATATCGCGAAGAAAGAAACCTCGGTTTATCTCATCGCCATAAGTTGGCATAATAAAACCTGAAGAATATTTAGGTGAATTAGGAAAAAATCCAAATGGAAGAAAAACAAAGTACAAGGGAAAATCCTCCACCACAAGATAGGCAGGTCCTGTCACAATTTTTTTATTCGACAAGACTTTTGCTTTTGTCATCTCAAGCCAAAAGTGAGGATGTTCAGCGTCACATGTTGTATATCGACCATTGCGCAAGCAATAGGTGGAATCGTTCATTAGTTTGGTTTTATCACTATGAACAAAGCCACCCTGCTGTTCGGTAACAACTCCCGTTACAATCCCTTTCTTAGTTTTAAAATTATACCGAATCTCATCGGCCTCAAATTTCTGATCCCCCTGTTTAAAAATAGGCTTACCAACAATTGTTCCAGTAGAATCAGGTTTTCCAATCGCATAAACCTGATTGCTATCCCGATTCATCTCAATATAATCGGCATTTAGCTCAATATCTTTGTATTTAACATGGGCGTTTTTATACATAAAAACCTTGTTCCCAATCTTCGTTTGTGAAAGAGTGATATATCCATCAGCGGTATATTCTACCTCGGCATCAAAACCGCCACCACCGGCTGATTTAAGACTATCAACTGCAATAGTATCCGTTGAAGAGACGCGCAGGCTATCAGCAAGGAGAGACCCACGCTTATTTTTTCGCTCCGGCTTAACAACACTCTTAGAAACAACCAAGTTTTTTTGGTTGTTTTCAGACTTTTGTCCAAATATTGATCCGTGTGCTACAAATAGTAGTGCAACAAAAAAAGATAAATATCGCAACGCGCTCAAAACTTTTTCAAAATCAAGTTAAATTCTACTTTTGATGCAATTAAATGCTAGACAAAAGTAGGAAAAGCAATTAGAGAAACTGACAACATAAAAAAATAATTTAATCTTCTATTTTTGTAGTACTATTATCAGTCTAACTGAACAAAATAATGAAAAAACGATTTACTAAAAATATGAATTATCGGAGCCTACGATATTTCATACTCTTAATTGTGACTATATTAATGAACATCAGTTTATTATATAGCAAAAACAAACAATCAAAGAGTCTTGAAACCGTCGTAATCGATGCCGGTCATGGAGGCAAAGACCCAGGCACAATGACTGGGTCGAAGCGTGAAAAAGACATCACATTAGCTATTGCCTTGAACCTTGGAAATCTAATTAAAGAGAGAATACCAGGTGTAAAGGTTATTTACACCCGCCATACTGATGTTTTCATACCCCTTTTTGAACGCTCTGTAATTGCCAATAAAAATAATGCAGATCTATTTATTTCTATTCACGTTAATTTTTGTGCAACACCATCTATCAAAGGGACAGAAACCTATGTTTTAGGGTTACACCGCACTGAGGATAACTTAAATGTTGCAAAGAAAGAGAATAGCGCTATACTTCTTGAACAAGACTACACCACAAGATATGAAGGATTCAACCCGAATCTTTCGGAATCCTATATTATGTTTGAATTAATTCAAGATACCAATATTGAGCAAAGTGTTGAATTTGCGGGAATCATTCAGGATTCTTTTCGTAAACAGGCACAGCGTGATAGCAGAGATGTTAGACAAGCTGGCTTCTTAGTTTTAAGAGAAAGCGCCATGCCATCCGTTTTAATCGAAACTGGTTATTTAAGCAACCCATCTGAAGCTGCCTATCTAATGTCGGACAATGGCAGAATGGCTATAGCAACATCTATTTACAATTCCTTTAAGACCTATAAAAATAAGTTTGAGTCCAGGCTAAATCAGAAAATTGCAACAAACACAGCTGAAGTGTCTGCAGCTGTGCCTTCTGCTGAACTAGGAATCAAAAAAGAACCAGAAGCTAAACCACAGGAAGTCATTAAGGAATCAGAAGTCTTAAAGGAGCCAGAGATTATAGAGCAAAAAATCGAAAAACCTGCCAAGAGGCTTGTTGAAAAAAAGGAGATCACAACAGATCAGATCACCTATGCGGTTCAGATAGCTGCATTCCCCAAAAAACTACCCTTGAATTCTAAAATATTTAAAGGGATTCAAGATGTATCAGAATTTCAATTCGGAGGTTATTACAAATACTATTGCCTAAGCACCGAAACGCTTGCTGAGTCGAAACATAATCTTTCACAAATTCAACTTAAGATTCCAAAAGCTTTTATCATTGTCTTTAAAAATGGGGAGCCGATTTTATTTAAAGACAGGCCTAAATCTAAGTAGGCATAATTTCCATTTTTTTAAAAATCCTGTGTACCTTCGCAGTAAATTGTATATGATCCTAAAATGAAAATTTCAAAGCCATCGAAAATAGGAATTCTGGTAATTCTTTGCTTAACCGTTTTAATTTGGGGAATTAATTTTCTGAAAGGGAGAGATATCTTCAGAACAGAAAAAGTGTTCTACGCGAGGTATAAAAATGTGGGTGGTTTAACAGCGACTACATTAGTTACTTTAAATGGACTTAAAATTGGATATGTAAGAGAAATATACTTTGCAGAAGATCATACAGGTGATTTAATTGTAAAGATTGCCGTACATAATAATTTCCCACTACCCAAAGGAACATCTGCTCAAATTGCTAGCAGTGACTTTTTAGGGTCAAAAGTTGTCAAGCTTAATTTAGGTCATTCAGAGAAAATCCTTCAAGCAAATGACACGTTGAATTCTCAGATGGATGGAGACCTCATGCAGCAAGTTAATGAGCAAATTGCGCCAATCAAGGCAAAAGCTGAACGATTAATTGAAGATTTAGACTCTATAGTATCTGCAGCATCTAAATTTCTAAATAACGATTCTCAACGCAACATCAGCGAAAGCATTCGACAGATCCATAGTACGATGAATAATCTTGAAAGCTTATCGGCAAGCCTGAATGAAATTGTAACAGGGCAAAAGAAAAACTTATCCTCTACTATTTCAAACATAAATGATATTTCTGGGAATCTTAAGACAAATTCAGGTAAGCTAGAACACATGATTACAAATTTCAGTTCATTCAGTGATTCCCTTTCAAAATTGGAGCTGAATAAAACTGTTGAACATATAAATGGATCTGTAGCTAGTCTTAATCAGATTTTAAGCAAAATTGATACTGCAAATGGAACCATTGGTCTTTTAGTTAAGGATCCGAAACTTTATCAAAACATAACTTCATCTACTGAAAGTTTAAATCAATTGTTAGTCGATTTACGCCGCAATCCGAAAAGATATGTTCACTTTTCTGCGATTGACTTTGGGAAGAAAACTAGCACAAACATGCCAGAAGACTCACAAATACCTGATAATGTTAAATTTAAGATTCAAATTAGCATTTCAAAGAGTTCTCTCCCACTTACAAGCCCACTATTTAAAGAAGCTGGACCAGTTTTCGAGACTAAATTAGGAGATGATTTTTATTATTTCACGGAGGAGTTTTCATCCTATTCCAAAGTTAGAATGATTCTAAATAAGGTGCAAGATGCTTTTCCTCAAGCGCTTTTAAAGTGTTATCAAAATGGAAAAGAAATAAGTTTTAAAAAAGTGTTAAAATTGATAAAAAAATAATTTTTTAAGTTACAATTTTAACTACTTTTAACCGAGTCGAAAAAGAGAGATTTTACACTTCTTGATTTCCAAACAAAAAAACATTTTTGATTAATTTAGATTGAATTTAAAATCTGCAAAAAGCATATAATCAACAACTTGCAAATTGCCCAGATACAACAATCTGATTATCAATTAATTAAAAAAAATAAGTCTACTGCATTGAGGCTTAACAGGATTGATTTAAACAAGGAATTTAGCATTTTTATTGCAATTATTTTTTGCTAATCTTTGTCGAATAGAATGCAAAAAGTGAGTATTAAATATTAGTTGTGTTTATCAGTATTAATGAATAGAGATCATCAAAATATTTGGGAAAGTTGTCTTCGAGTAATCAAAGATAATGTTCTTTATATAAGCTACAGAACGTGGTTTGAACCGATTGTTCCAATAAAATTGGATCATGACATTCTAACTATTCAAGTTCCTAGCCCATTCTTCTATGAATATCTAGAAGAGCAATATATTGATATCCTAAGAAAGACACTCCGAAAAGAATTAGGTGCAAATGCAAAATTAGAATACAGCGTTGTTGTTGACAATAATTTGAGTGCAAATAGCAAACCATATACAGTTAAGCTACCGACCAATCAGAATAACAGTTTAAACAATAGGCCAGTCACTGCATCGGCATTTCATGATGACAACACCATAAAGAACCCGTTTGTCATTCCTGGAATTCAAAAACTAAATATTGATCCTCAGCTTAAGCAAGATAATACATTTGAGAATTTCATAGAGGGCGAATGCAATAGGTTAGCCAGAAGTGCTAGTTATGCTGTAGCCCAAAAGCCTGGTGGAACAGCCTTTAATCCACTGATGCTTTACGGAAATTCTGGTCTTGGAAAGACACATCTTGCTCAGGCCATTGGCATTGAAGTTAAAGAGCGGTTTCCAGAAAAGATTGTCCTTTACGTAAATGCAAATAAATTCCAGACTCAATTCTCAGAAGCTACTCGTAATAATAATCGGAATGACTTTCTTCATTTCTATCAGATGATTGATGTTTTGATCATTGATGATGTTCAAGAGTTTGCCGGTAAAGAAAAAACACAAGAGACTTTTTTCCATATATTCAACCATTTACATCAAACAGGAAAACAACTTATCCTAACCTCTGACAAGCCACCTATCGAGCTTAAAGGATTAGAACAGCGTTTGCTTTCTCGATTTAAATGGGGATTAACTGCAGATCTTTCAATTCCAGATTTTGAAACTCGAATGAATATCTTGCACAAAAAGATCTATAAAGATGGAATTGAGATACCTGAAGAGGTTCTAGAGTATATCGCTTCTCATATCACAACTAATGTTCGGGAACTTGAAGGCGCTTTAATCTCCTTATTAGCACAGGCAACATTAAATAAGAAGGAAATTAATGTTGATCTAGCTATCAAAATGATTAATAAGTTAGTTAAGTGTTCGGTTAAAGAGATCACTATCGATTACATCTCAAAAACAGTTTGCGACTATTTTAACTTACCGATTGATGCACTGGGAATTAAAACAAGAAAGCGTGAAACAGTCCAGGCTCGTCAAATAGCGATGTATTTCTCTAAAAGCATGACCAAGTCTTCCCTAGCCTCGATTGGCTCACAGATCGGTGGAAAAGACCACGCAACCGTATTGCATGCTTGTCGAACCGTCACCAATCTGAAGGACACGGATAAGAATTTCAAAGTTTACCTTGACGAAATAGAAAATAGGTTAAAATATTAAAATATACAAAGCAGACTTAACGGTCTGCTTTTTTTTGAAAAAAAAAAACTCATGTCTAGTCCTCGAATTAACAAAACTTAAAATATAGGTTTTAATGACTGATTTGGACACTTATAAAACGATCGAAGCCCCAGCAATTGGCAGTTATAAAGAGAAAGGGTCTAAATTTCTCTCTTATGCATTTCCCGTTTCAAATGAGTCGCAGATTAAAACCATCCTCAACCGCTTAAAAAAAGAACACCATAGTGCTAGACATTATTGTATGGCCTGGCAATTAGGTACCGAATCCCAAATTTATAGAGTTAACGACGATGGGGAGCCATCCGGAACTGCGGGAAAACCTATATTTTCACAAATACAGCAACACGACTTAACCGATCTATTAATTGTAGTAGTTCGGTATTTTGGAGGTGTATTATTAGGCACGAGTCGTTTGACCATTGCCTATAAATTATCCGCAGCAGATGTGATGTTAAACGCCGTTATCGTAGAGAGAATCATCCTCGTGCCTATTGAGTTAAAGTTTAGCTACGAATCGATGAATGATCTAATGAGCTTATTAAAAGAGTTCGAACTTGAAATTAGCAAAAGTGTATTTGATATAAATTGTCAGGCGACTATCTTAGTACGGAAAAAATTAGTAAAAAGTGTAGTAGAACGACTTGCGAAACTAGATCATGTAGAAGCTGAAATTATAATAAACAACTAATCATCAGATCTGATGAATAAACGATTGGATTTTATATTTTTGTATAACTTCAAATTAATGGACTCATGCAAACCAAAAGCCTAATTTCAATTACGGACTTCACCAAAGAGGAATACCTTAAGATAATGCGATTGGCTGCAGATTTTGAGGCAAATCCAGATCAAAACTTATTACAAGGTAAGGTGATTGCCACCTTGTTCTTTGAACCTTCAACACGTACTAGATTAAGCTTTGAAACAGCCATTAACAGACTAGGAGGAAAAATTATTGGATTCTCAGACTCCTCCTCATCGAGTGTATCTAAAGGCGAAACTTTACATGACACGATTAAGATGGTCAGCAATTATGCCGATCTAATTATTATGCGTCACCCAATGGAAGGAAGTGCTAGGTACGCTTCTGAGGTTTCGAATATTCCGGTAATCAATGCGGGTGATGGCGCCAACCAACATCCATCGCAGACATTGCTCGATATGTATTCGATCATGAAAACCCAGGGAACTTTAGACAATATAAATCTTTTCTTAGTTGGCGATTTAAAGTATGGGCGCACGGTGCACAGTTTACTAATGGCCATGCTTCAATTTGAAAATCCAATCTTTAACTTTATTGCTCCTGCAGAACTTGCAATGCCAAATGAATACAAGCTATTGCTTGCTTCAAAAGGGATTAAATACTACGAGCACGATGAGTTTACTGACATTATAAATGCTGCAGATATCATCTATATGACACGCGTTCAAAAGGAGCGATTTATCGATCCTGTAGAATACGAAAAAGTAAAGAATATTTATATTCTAAGAAATGAGATGTTGAAAGGGACAAAGGAGAACATGCGAATCCTGCATCCTCTGCCTAGAATTAATGAAATACACACTGATGTAGATGATAATCCAAAAGCCTACTATTTCACACAGGCCAAAAACGGTGTCTATGCTCGAATGGCCATCATCGCTCATTTATTGAATCTTAAATAACCAACTCACCTTTTTGTCATGGAAAAGCAACTTCAAGTAAGCGCTATTAAAGATGGCACTGTCATTGATCATATCCCTACAAAAGCTCTTTTTAAGGTCATTAAAATACTTCAGCTCGAAGAGTGCAGTCAGATGATTACCTTCGGCAATAACCTGGATAGTAAAGCAATGAAAACCAAAGCAATAATCAAGATTGCAAATCGTTTCTTTGCTGATGAAGAGGTTAATAAAATAGCTTTAGTTGCCCCTAACGCAAAGCTAAATACCATCCGTGACTATGAAGTAATTGAGAAGCGAGTAGTGAAAACACCGAAAGAGATCTTTGGAATCGTGAGCTGCTTTAATCCGAAATGCATTACAAACGTAGAAAATATTAAAACGCGTTTCGAAGTGCTATCCAATAAGCCTATCACCATGAAGTGCTTTCATTGTGAAAAGATTACCAACGAGAATGAAATGACATATTTGTAAGGCATTAGCAAACCAAATAATTCTTTCGATCTTGATCAAAATTTAATGAGATGAACATCCCCTTTCCCACCCTGTTAGAAAAGGCTATCCAGCTAGTTAACTCCGAGAAATCAAACCAAACGGTACTCTTTGAAATCACTAAGCTTCTTCAACAAGAAGTTGCTCACTATAATTGGGTTGGATTTTACGCGCTTGATAAGCCAAACGCGATGTTGCGACTTGGTCCATACAGCGGCCTACCTACCGAGCACACAGAAATACCTGTTGGCAAAGGCGTTTGTGGTCAAGTAGCACTAAGTTTAAAATCTAAAATAGTTCAAGATGTAAGAAAAGAGGAAAACTACATCTCTTGCAGCATTGATGTAAAGAGTGAAATAGTTATTCCAATAATAAAAAATGGTGAATTTGTGGCTGAGATAGATATCGATTCGAATACCCCTTCCCCATTTACAGCCGATGATGAAGAGTTTCTTGTTAGGCTATGCCTTGCATTAGCTGATAGATTCTAAATCGTTACCGAATACGATCGACAGAGCGAACAAGTGCATCATCTTTACGGATTCCTTTGATAGCCATTAAAATGAATACAGCTGCTATAATTGGGAATACAAAGATCAAAGTAAACGTAGATATTCCAGACAGCTGCTCTGAGAGAGACCTTACCTGTAAAAACATGGATCCATTAGCCACTAAACAACCCAATAAACCAATAAGCGCAAGCTTTTGCTGATTTTTTCTGTTCTTATATCTAAAAATCGTTAACAAAATCAAGATTAAGATAGCACCCCCTAGGATAGTTAAGAGTGTATTTGATTGCAAAAGCTGGCTATTCGCACCAAGCCGATTTACGGCTAGCATATCGGTGGTGTATTCTGATCCCCCTTTATCTACCAGTTTTGCAAAAGGCTTAATAAACAAGCACCCTACTAATAGCTCAGCAACAAGCAGATATAAACTTTGAATTCGTTGAATCATAAGACAATAATTTTACACAAAAATATGAAAAACAATTAATTTCCTTGTGTATTGTTTAAGTCTATAATTTTAAATAAATTTGATTGTAAAACAGAAAATATTTACACCTCTGAATATTTATTAAAAACTTATAATTCAGAATCTTAACCCATTTGTTCGTCAAAAAATAAAATGAAAATCCCAATCGCATCTTCAGAACTTCTACTTAATCCAGATGGGTCAATTTATCATCTTCATCTGAAGCCAGGACAAGTGGCTTCAGATATCTTATTAGTTGGAGATCCAGATCGAGTAGATCTAATAGCCAGCTTTTTTAATCATATAGAATTTCGCATACAAAACAGAGAGTTTATAACTATAACTGGGTTATATCACAAAAAACGGATAACTGTTATCTCAACTGGCATTGGGACAGACAACATAGATATTGTGGTGAATGAACTTGATGCCTTAGTAAATATAGATTTTCAAACTCGAGAGATCAAAGATAAAAAGACGAGCTTAAACCTAACTTTTTGAAGATTCCTTCAAAAAGCATACGGCTTGGAATAGCTTATTAGCCTCCCCGTATGTTGTTAATTGCAGCAAAAAGCTTTACGATAAAATTTTTGATCAAAATTTCATCTCTGGGATCACCATTTCTGCTCCTGGATTTTATGGTCCGCAAGGAAGGATATTGCGCCTAGACCTTGTTGATCAGGACATCAATGCAAAAATTGAATCCTTTAGATTCAAAGATATGTCAATTACCAATTACGAAATGGAGTGTTCTGCGATCTATGGATTAAGTCATTTGCTAGGGCACCAAGCACTAACTGTTTGCCTGATCATTGCCAACAGAGTTACTTTACAAGCAAGCATCAACTATAAAGAGAAGATGAAAGAATTAGTAACTTTCTTACTTGATAGGATGTCAAAATAGCATGGAAAGCAATTATAATTTAGAACCATTAATCAGCTTAATTGACGACAGTAATTTGGAGGTCTATGGGGCTGTGCGTGAAAAGTTATTAGGGTTTGGGACCACAATACTGCCTGAACTAGAAACAGCCTTGGCAGTCTCTACAACTCTTCAACAGCACGATAGATTAGAATGGATTATTGTAGAATTAAAAAAGACGAAGCTCATTGAAAAGTTGGCACTGTGGGCAAATAAGGAGGACAAATCGCTTCTAGAGGGTTGGATAATATGTAGCAAAATTGACCATCCAATGCTCGTTGACGAAAAAATAGAACTCTTAATACATAAGATAACGAATGAGATCTGGATTGAATTAAATGAGTCTTTTACTTCGCTTGAGAAAGTATCAATCCTCAATCATGTATTATTTGATATTTTCAAGTTTGAGCTTAATACCCTAGAACCTGATATTCCTGAAAATTGCATTTTAAATAATTTATTGATGACCCGAAAAGGGAATTTAATTTCTCTTACAACACTTTATGCTATTATAGCTCAGCGATTAGAGCTCCCGATACATGTCATTGGAATAGGGGCTTATGTAATTTTGGGTTATTACGGTCCGGAACTTGCCAAGGAGATCCATGGCATTCATGCTGATCCTTACTTGTTTTATATCAACATGGAGAATAAGGGGGCCATTATTGGATCTAAGGAATTAGCTTATGTCGTTCAAAAAAACAATGAAAAAGCTGAAGATACGGAATTGTTATCAAAAAGCTCAATAATAAAAAGGATACTCCAGTACCTTAAACGAGCTCACCAAATTTCTAACAACGAAGAGAAAACAGAGCTTACGATAAAGTTGCTCAGGGCCTTAAAAAAACCACAATAAAAAAGAGAGACTATTTAGCCTCTCTTTTTTTATTGTATCAAAACAATTAATTATTTAGCAAAACTTACAGCACGAGTTTCACGAATAACAGTGATCTTAACTTGACCTGGATAGGTCATCTCATCTTGTATCTTTTTAGCAATGTCATACGATAGACTTTCAGCTTCAGTATCTGTCATCTTATCACTTCCAACAATAACTCGAAGTTCTCTACCAGCTTGTATCGCATATGATTTTGTTACACCTGGGTAAGAAAGAGCCATATTCTCAAGATCGTTCAAACGTTTGATATAAGACTCTACGGCCTCACGTCGAGCTCCCGGACGAGCACCTGAGATTGCATCACAAGCCTGTACGATTGGAGCGATTAAACTCTCCATCTCTATTTCGTCGTGATGGGCACCAATAGCATTACAGATATCAGGTTTCTCCTTATATTTCTCAGCAAGCTTCATACCTAAGATCGCATGCGGTAATTCTGGCTCATCATCTGGAACTTTACCAATATCATGAAGCAGACCGGCACGTTTAGCACGTTTAGGATTCAGTCCTAACTCAGCTGCCATAATCGCACAAAGATTAGCGGTCTCGCGTGAGTGTTGCAGAAGGTTTTGACCATATGAAGAACGATATTTCATTCTACCAATCATCCGTATTAATTCAGGATGTAGTCCGTGTACGCCAAGATCGATCGTGGTCCGTTTACCGGTCTCGATAATCTCATCCTCAATTTGTTTTTTCACTTTATTCACGACCTCCTCAATACGAGCTGGGTGAATACGACCATCGGTAACCAGTTGATGCAATGCCAAACGAGCAATTTCGCGACGAACAGGATCAAAGGCAGAAAGAACGATCGCCTCTGGAGTATCATCAACAATAATCTCAACACCTGTAGCAGCCTCTAAAGCTCTAATATTACGACCTTCACGACCGATAATACGCCCCTTTATCTCATCACTTTCAATGTGAAAAACGGTAACTGAATTTTCAATAGCTGTTTCAGATGCAACTCGCTGAATTGATTTTACAATGATTTTTTTAGCTTTTTTGTTTGCATTCATTTTGGCCTCATCCATAATCTCCTGGATGAAAGACATAGCCTCCGTTTTAGCTTCGTTTTTTAACGATTCAACCAGTTGGTTTCGGGCTTCGTCTGCAGATAATCCCGATAGGGTTTCGAGTTGTTGGATCTGTTGTTTTCGGATCTTCAGCATCTCTTCTTCTTTCTGTCCAACCAATTCTAATTGAGTATTCAGATTTTCACGAATAGCATCCAGTTCACGTTCAGAATTTTCCAGATTACGAAGACTTATTTGCAACTCTTCTTTGCGCTGCAGGTAAATATCCTCTTTCTGTTTCAATCTATTTTCTGAACTTACAATCTCAACATTGCGTTCGCTGATATAGGTTTCATGCTCAGATTTCAATTGAATAAATCGCTCTTTAGCCTCAAGCATCCGTTTTTCCTTCACGAGGTCTGCCTGAACTTCAGCATCAGCAAGCAACTTACGTTTATTCTTGCCTAAAAGCATCTCCCAAACATAATAAGAGATAGCACCTCCTATGATTAGGGTTACAATAGCCGTAATAATTATGTTCATTATTAATTTACATTTAATGATTAATAAAAAAACCGCAAATCAAATAGGTCAATCTCAACAAAAAGTCGAAATTATCACCTCATTTAAATTGCGGGTCAAACTAAAATCTACAAACTAACCCTCTTTCTCGAGAAAATCAGCCAGTAAATCATTCATAACTTCCAATTGCTCCACCAAAGGCGAATTATCTAAACGTTTTTCAGTGTCGAATTTTTGGATTACAAACTGCAATGTTGCCATTGCCATGCAATCCTGTATATCTTTCTCAGCATATTTTTGTTTATACTGAACCACCTTTTCGTTGATAATTTTCGCAGCCCTCCGAATACTCTCTTCATCCTTACGATCAACTCGTAAAGGATACAAACGGTCGGCTATATTGATATTTATCGAAAGTTTATCATCCATAGCATTTCTCTATTATTTATTCAATAGAGCTATACAATTGTCTATTTCCCGCACAATCTTGTTTAACTTCAATTTAGCTTCATGCGAATCATCATCCGCACCAAGTAATGTTTTAGTAAACTTTAAATCTTCACTTTTTCTGGCAAGTTCGTCATTCTTTAAAGAGAGCTCATCGAGCCGAATCATTAGCTTCGATTTCTCCTCTAACAATAACTCTTTCTCTTTGTTAACTTGCTGGTATAGTCCGATTAGTTTATCAAGTTTCTCTTTAAACTCTCTTAATAAAGCAGTCTCTCGCTCTGTCATACCTTGAATTTACAACTACAAAGTTAATATTAAAATCAAATTTCAAACCCCTTCAACGTATTTAATCTTGCCTATTCACATTTAAAACTTTACTATTTTTACCATCTGATTGATAAACTTGAAATAATGAGAGCATTGCTACCCCTCACCTGCTTAATTTTTCTATTCGTTAACAACACCGTTGCGATAAAAAACGCAGGTGACAATTCCATTAAAAGCCCATTAAATCCGCCATACTATTTTGCCGGCAATTTTGGAGAGCTGCGACCTAATCATTTCCATGCTGGGTTAGATTTCAGAACGCAAGGAAAGATCGGGCTACCTGTCTATGCCGTTAAAGATGGCTATATTTCTAAGATAGGGGTCTCTCCTACTGGATATGGCAATGTGCTATATATGAGTCACTCTGATGGTACTACCACGCTTTATGGACATCTCTTGAAATTCCAAACTTCTATTCAAGACTATGTGAGGGAGAAACAATACGACAAAGAAAGTTTTGCATTAACACTTAACCCGTCGGACAATCAATTTCGATTTAAACAAGGGGACATCATTGCATGGTCTGGAAATACCGGCAGTTCAGGAGGTCCTCATCTCCATTTTGAGATTCGAAATTCGAACTCAGAAATAGCTGAAAATCCACTTTTTTATCCGATGGGAATAACCGATAAAAGTGCCCCTAAAGTAATTGCGCTTTATGTTTATCCACTAGATGAGACTAGTAATATTGGGAAAGAGAGAACAAAAAAAAGACTTGAAGCCATCTCTGTACCGGGAGGATATCGCTTAAAAAACAATGCACCTTTAGAAGTCTACGGCAAGATTGGATTCGGTGTTCATGCGGAAGATTATTTCAATGGCATTGGACTCAAATGCGGTATTTATTCGGCTCATTTATATTGTGATAAAAAAGAAGTCTTTGGGTTCAAGATGGATCAAGTAGCTTTTGAGGATACTAAATATGCCAATTCACAAGGTGATCTTGAAGAATATATGAGCGCTAGCCGAAGAGTTGAACGACTCTACAAACAACCAGGGAACAAATTAGATATCTATACGCTGCCTAATTCATCAGGAGTTCTAAACTTTAACGATGGGAAAAGTCATGAATTTGAATTAATCGTCAGTGATGCATTTAAAAATAAAGCGACCTTACATTTTAAGACAAAAGAGAAAAAATCGATTGCACCTGTTAGGCCAAAACCACATTTAAGAGAATTCGACTACGACAAATCCAACTCATTTGAAACTGACAAGATAAAAATAGAGATACCAAAAGGGGCGCTTTATGATAATCTTTATTTCAATTATAGCGCGACACCTAAAATTGCTGGCTGTTACTCTGAGCTTCACAAGGTGGGAACTAAAACTATTTTAACTCACATTCCCTATACACTATCGATTAGCTGCGAAGAGCTTCCTAGTGAGCTTAAGAACAAAGCCCTTATTGTTGTCGTGGACCCAGCAAAGGGTCGTAAATCAGCTATTGGAGGCGAATATTCACATGGATGGGTTACGGCAAAAACAAATGTTATGGGCATATTTTCTATTGCAATAGATCAAACGCCTCCAGTAATAGCTCCACTAATTGCAAAAGGGAAAAAATCAATCAACATTCCGAAGCTGCTACAATTTCATATCTCAGACAATCTATCAGGAATAAAGTCTTACAAAGGTGAAATCGATGGCCACTGGGCCCTGTTTGAGTATGATGAAAAGATTGGACTCCTAACCTACACAATTGACAAAACAAAAGTTGCGGCTGGGAAATCACACTTGTTACTTTTGGAAGTCAAGGACAATAAAAATAATACGTCTGAATACAAAACAACATTTAACTTATGAGTATTCTAGCTATCGGGGTGATGTCAGGCACCTCACTTGACGGAATCGACCTCGCACTTTGTCGATTTAAGGCCTCTGATACTAGATGGAAATATGATATCCTAGCGGCAAAAACAGTAGAATATTCTTCACTTTGGAAAAGTAAACTTCAACAGGCGCCAACATTAGGTGCCCAAGATTTCCTTCTTCTTCACAACGAATATGGATGTTATATTGGAGATTTAATCAATGAATTCGTACAAGGGAAAGAACAACCCTCACTCGTTGCCTCACATGGACATACAATATTTCATCAACCAACTAAAAAATT
The DNA here is from genome assembly GCA_026391295.1 of Bacteroidia bacterium. Lineage (GTDB taxonomy): Bacteria > Bacteroidota > Bacteroidia > Bacteroidales > Prolixibacteraceae > JAAFHB01. The sequence continues at coordinate 38,450 of JAPLDS010000019.1, forward strand.
TACGTTTCAATTAGGACAAGGCGCATCCATTGCAGCGACGACTGGAATCTCAACGATTAGCGATTTTAGATCTCTTGACGTGGCACTTGGCGGACAAGGTGCTCCATTAGTCCCTATGGGCGACAAGCATCTGTTCAGTGAATTTGATTATTGTCTTAATATTGGAGGATTCGCCAATATTTCTCAGCAATTAGATGGAGATCAGCTAGCCTTTGATATCTGTCCGGCTAATATTGTTTTAAATCAATTAGCCCTTGCGAGAAGTCAAGAATACGACAAAGATGGTGCAATCGGTGCTACCGGTCAAATTGACTCCAAATTGCTATCTAAATTTAATAATCTACCTTATTATCAGCAGAAATATCCAAAGTCGCTAGGTCGAGAATGGGTAGAGACTCAGATTATGCCACTTCTAATGAATTCAGGGTTATCTATCGAAGATCAAGCTGCCACAATCTACGAACATATAACAGATCAGATCTCTTTAAATCTAGGAGCTAAAGGGAAGCTTCTTATCACTGGCGGAGGGGCGCATAACACGTTCTTAATTCAAAAATTAAAGACCAAAACCGCGTGTGAAATTTCCATTCCAGATCAGAATCTTATTAACTTCAAGGAAGCGCTAATCTTTGCATATCTGGGAGTTTTAGCATTCAAAGGAGAGATCAATGTAATGGCAACGATTACGGGTTCTTCGAAAGATCACACTGGAGGTATGCTAACCCAGATGCCAGTAAAAATCTAATGGTCATATCGACCATTTACTTTCGTTCTATCGAGCAATTAACTGACACAATTTTTCTATTTTTGTACAAACAGCACCTAAATAAAAGATTCAACATGATTAAGTACCGAATAATCCTCCTAACCTGCTTGCTTTTGACATTGGAAGTCAAACTTGTTGATGCCTGCACTAATTTCTTAATTTCTAAAGGAGCAACAAAAGATGGTTCTGCTATGATAACTTATGCAGCAGATTCACATACTCTTTATGGCGAACTATACTACTGGCCAGCAGCTGATTATCCTGACGGATCGACCTTGGATGTATATGAGTGGGATACTGGTAAATTCTTAGGAAAGATACCTCAAGTTAAACATACCTACCAAGTAACCGGCAACATGAATGAAAATCAAGTGGCCATTGGGGAGACAACTTTTGGAGGTTGTAAAGAGCTCGAGGGGCAGAAAGAGGCCATTATGGACTACGGAAGTTTAATCTATATTGCCTTACAACGTTCTAAAAGTGCACGTGAGGCTATAAATATCATGACCGATCTAGTTAAAAATTATGGATACGCTTCTAGTGGAGAATCCTTTTCCATCGCTGATCCTAATGAAGTCTGGATTATGGAGATGATTGGCAAAGGTGATGGTCAAAAAGGGGCTGTATGGGTGGCCATGCGAATTCCAGACGGCTATATCTCTGGGCATGCTAATCAAGCGAGGATTACTCGATTTCCACTAAACGATTCAAAAAATTGTGTTTATTCGACAGACGTCATCTCTTTTGCAAGAGAGAAAGGGTTATTTGATGGAAAGAATAATGAATTTAGTTTCTCAGACACCTATGCACCAGTAAATTTTTCTGGAGCGCGTTTTTGTGAAGCTCGAGTATGGTCAGGATTCAACAAGGTGAACAAACAGATGTTTCAGTATGAAGGCTATGCCATGGGCAAAGTGACTTACGACGAAAATAAGGTTGCGAATAACCGCATGCCACTATGGATCAAGCCAGATTCGCTTTTGTCAGTAAAAGATGTAATCAATTTAATGCGTGATCATTATGAAGGGACTGCTCTTGATATGTCAAAAGACCCGGGTGCTGGACCTTACCGCTCCCCATATCGCTGGCGCCCTATGGAGTGGAAAGTCGATTCAGTTACATATGTTCACGAGCGTGCCGTTTCAACCCAGCAAACTGGATTCTCATTTGTTGCGCAATGCAGATCATTCCTTCCAAATCCAATCGGCGGAATACTCTGGTTTGGCCTTGATGATACCTTCATGACCTGCTATATGCCGATCTACTGCTGTTTGAAGAAAGTTCCAGAATCAATTAAGGTTGGAGATGGTGATATGCTAACCTGGTCGGATCATTCTGCATTTTGGACATTTAATCAAGTATCTAACCTATGTTATTCGCGCTATAGTGATATGATTGTAGATCTTCAAAAAACCCAATCACAACTCGAAAATAAATTTCTTGCTTATACACCTGTTATTGATCAAGCAGCTTTAACACTATTAAATGGTGGAAAAAAAGAGCTTGCTATCCAATTTTTATCGGAGTATTCAGAAAACCAAGTTGGAAATACCGTAACCAAATGGAGAGAATTAGGGCATTTTCTTTTGATCAAATACAAAGATGGTAATGTGATGCAGGAGAAAAATGGACAATTTGAACGAAATGAATCAGGGAAACTCCCTGTCGGTCCAGCTCATCCTGCTTATCCAGAATGGTATTACCGAAAGATTATCGAGAATAACAAAGCCCATTTTAAAGCGTTATAATCATCTTGACACATAAGAGTTAGATACACCTTTTATTCCTCGAGTGAAAAAACAACTAATCCTAGTTCTGTTGGCATGCTATTGTAGTTTTGCAATTGCAAATGTCAAAAGTAAAGAAATGTCAATTCTCAGAGATGGCATCTCTTTATCCATTCCTGAAGGATGGAAGGTTATCAGCAATGACTCGATTGGCAATAACGCTTACTATTTTTCTGCAGAGAGAGAAGGGAAAAAAGCGACTGGACTGATCACAATTACATGGATTAATAAAATTGAAGATCCAGAAAAAACGATTCGTCTCATTCAAAAAACGATGAAAGATGCGAATATTTATCGAAATCCAGGGATTGAATTTACCGAAATTGGGAATGAAAATTTAGAACTGTTTAAAACTAAAAACTGTCATTATTCAGCTATTGTAAAGGAGCAGAAAGTTGAAGGTTATATCTTTGTTTTCAATGCATCAGGCAAGACTATATCCTTATTCTTTCAAACAGGATTAGACGATAAAAAAATCAATTTTAAAGCCTTTGAACTCTTAAAGCAGACATTCAATTGTAGAGAGTAATGCGCTGTATTCCTGCAGTCAGGCAAAAACTAAATTAAACAATAAATATTTTATCCTTTTTATCACGCTTCTCTTGGTAACATAATCTATATTTGTTAATTGTTTAATGAGCCTAGCTAAATCATGAAAATTGCAATCGTAGGTAGTGGATATGTAGGACTGGTAACTGGAGCATGCTTTGCAGAGGTTGGCATTCATGTTACCTGTGTGGATAATGACACAACCAAGATTAGCAATCTAAAAAAGGGAATAATTCCTATTTACGAGCCTGGACTTGACGATATCATTAATCGGAATGTAAATAAAGGACGTTTACAATTCACAACCAGTATCGAAGAAGCAATTAGTGACTGCGAGGTTGTATTTTTAGCCGTTGGAACACCTTCGGATAAAGATGGAAGTGCTGATCTAAAATATGTACTTCAAGTTGCTCGTGATTGCGGCAAATACATGACAGATTATCTATTGATTGTCACAAAGAGTACCGTTCCTGTAAGTACGGCACAGAAAATAAAAAATACAATTCAAGCTGAGTTATCAGCCAGGTCATTAGATCTTTCTTTTGATATTGCCTCTAATCCTGAATTTCTGAAAGAGGGAGCTGCCATTGATGATTTCATGAAACCCGATCGAATTATCGTCGGATTAGAGTCGCCAAAGGCAGAAGAGATTATGAAAAGACTCTACAAACCATTTACATTAAATGGTCATCCAATTATATTCATGGATATCACCTCGGCAGAAATGACCAAATATGCAGCCAATGCAATGCTAGCAACCAAGATTAGTTTTATGAATGACATAGCTAATTTCTGTGAAATTGTTGGCGCTGACATCAATATGGTTCGCAAAGGGATTGGTTCAGATTCAAGAATTGGAAACAAATTCATCTATCCTGGCATTGGCTATGGCGGCTCATGCTTTCCCAAAGATGTTAAAGCACTCATTAAGAGCGCCAAAGAGAACAAATACGAATTACGACTTTTACAGGCTGTTGAAGCGGTGAATGAAGATCAAAAGTCTGTTTTGTTTAACAAACTATTTGATTATTTCAATCAGGATCTTAAAGGTAAAACTATCGCTCTTTGGGGCTTATCCTTTAAGCCGCATACCAACGATATGCGAGAGGCTCCATCCTTGGTAATCATTCAGAAACTTTTAGCTCAAGGGGCCTCTGTGAAGGCGTATGATCCTGTTGCTATGGATGAAGCCAAATTTTATCTTGGTGACACCATAACGTATTCAGAGGATCCGTATAAAGCATTGATTGGTGCCGATTGTTTACTTTTGGTAACAGAATGGCCAGAATTTAAAGTTCCTAATTTTGAACTTGTAAAATCTAGATTAAGCAAGCCTCTAATTTTCGATGGCCGAAACATTTATGACTCGCACGAGATTAAACTCAAAGGGTTTGAATATTTCTGTATCGGAATTGACACCTTAAATCAAAAATAAAATGATTAGAAAGAAAGTTTTAGTCACTGGAGGAGCCGGATTTGTTGGATCACACCTTTGCGATCACTTACTGAAACAAGGGAATGAAGTGGTATGCCTTGACAATTATTTCACGGGACAAAAGCAAAATATCATACATCTGATTAATAATCCATTCTTTGAACTTGTTCGGCACGATGTTACCATGCCATTTTTTATTGAAGTGGATGAAATTTATAACCTCGCCTGTCCAGCCTCTCCAATCCATTACCAATACAATGCCATTAAGACCATGAAGACATCGGTTTTAGGGGCAATTAATATGTTAGGACTAGCCAAGCGAACGAAAGCGAAGATTCTTCAGGCGTCAACAAGTGAGGTTTATGGAGATCCGCAAATTCATCCTCAAACTGAGAGTTACTGGGGCCATGTGAATCCAATTGGGGAACGGTCGTGTTATGACGAGGGCAAACGCTCTGCTGAAACGCTGTTTGTGAATTATCATAAACAGAACAACGTTAAGATTAAGATTATCAGAATCTTTAATACCTATGGTCCTCGCATGCATCCGAACGACGGTAGAGTAGTTTCCAATTTTATTGTTCAAGCCTTAAAAGGGGACGATATCACCATTTACGGCAATGGTCAACAAACTCGAAGCTTTCAATATATCGACGATCTAATTGCCGGAATGACCAGTATGATGGCCTCCAATGATTCGTTCACCGGTCCAGTTAACATAGGCAATCCAAATGAATTCACAATTTTGCAACTGGCCGAAGTGGTAATCGCATTAACCAATTCAAAATCTAAGATTGTACAGATGCCTTTACCGGCGGATGATCCAGCACAGCGCCAACCCAATATAGACCTAGCTCGCAGAGAGTTAAGCTGGGAACCTAAAGTACAACTTCAAGAAGGATTGATAAAAACAATTGACTATTTCTCATCGATAATCTGAGAGATCAGCAACGTTTTCAAACATTAAAACATTTAAAGTGAAAATACTTGTTACCGGCTCCAAGGGACAACTAGGCAACGAGATTCAAAGCATTGCTAAAGATTACATCGACTTTGAATTTCTATTTACAGATATTGATGATCTTGATATTACGAACGCTGAACAAGTGAATGAATATTTCAAGTTAAATCGCCCAGATGCTGTCATCAATTGTGCCGCCTACACGGCTGTTGACAAAGCGGAATCAGATATTGAAATGGCCTATCGGATTAATCATCTTGCCGTTGAAAACCTGGCTAAGTCTGCCTCAGCTGTGAATGCTTTAATCGTTCACGTATCAACAGATTATGTCTTCGATGGACAGAGTGAAGTCCCTTATACGGAATCAGATTCTGCAAATCCACAATCTGTTTATGGGAAAAGTAAATTAGCTGGCGAGCAAGCGGTCAACGACTTCGCATTAAACGGTGTTATCATCCGCACCTCATGGCTCTATTCTGCCTTTGGGGCCAATTTTATCAAAACCATTCTAAGGGTTGGAAGTGAGAAGAAAGAGCTTAATGTAGTCTTTGATCAAATAGGAACCCCCACTTACGCCAAAGATTTAAGTACAGCAATCTTAGATATCATCCCACAGGCCAGCAAAAAAAATGGAGTTGAGCTATTTCATTACTCGAATGAAGGAGAAACTAATTGGTATGAATTCGCAAAAACAATTGTCTCAATAGCTGGACTTGATTGCAAAATAAATCCGATTCTAAGCAAAGACTATCCAGTGAGTGCTCCTCGACCTAGCTTCAGTGTTTTATGCAAGTCTAAAATCAAAGAGACTTACGGAATATCTATTCCTTATTGGCTTGACAGTGTCAATAATTGCATGGAAAGACTAAAGTAATAATTCAAGCTTTAAAAACAGAATTATTTCCTATAAATGCCTATTACTTTGCCCAATTCAAAGGACAATGCTGCCGTTAATTCGTATGCATTTGCCATGGCCTCAGAAAGCTCCATCGGTCTATTTAGGATTGAAAACATACCATCAAAGAGCATTGAAGCTTGATCATTAAGTGAGCCACCTATTGCAATAACTGGAACACCAGCCTCTCTGGCCGCCAAAGCGATTGCAGCTGGCCCTTTCCCACTAACTGTCTGCGCATCTAACGAGCCCTCTCCTGTAATCACTAAGTCGACCATTTTAAGCTCGTTTAAGATCCCAAGCAGTTCGATTACAAGGGATGCCCCATTAATCACACGAGCATTAAAATAAGCCATTAAAGGCAAGGCTATGCCACCTGCAGCACCGCCACCAATAGTCTCTTTCAGTTTAAGTCCAGATTGGGATTCGAGTATTGAGAGGAAATTACTCGACCCTTTCTCCAATGTCACAACCATTTGGGCATCTGCCCCTTTTTGCGGTCCATATACCTGAGCCGCTCCATGTTTTCCTAGAAGCACATTGGTTACATCGGTAGCCACTACGATTTCGCATTCAGAAAATCCGTTATTCACCTGTCTAGGTGATAGTTGAGACAATGAAAGTAATCCATTTCCTCCAAGAGAGACCTCGTGACCCGCGCTATCTGTTGCCGAAAAGCCAAGTGCTTTAAGCATTCCTAGTCCACCGTCTACGGTTGCACTGCCTCCAATACCTAAGATAATTTTTTTAGCACCATGTGCTATCGCAGCATTCATAAGCTCTCCTGTTCCAAATGAAGATGCGATCATTGGATTTAATTCAGCGCTCGTTAACAAATCTATTCCAGAAGCTTCAGCCATTTCAATGATTGCGCATTTCGAATCAGCTAACCAACCAAAACGAGATTGTATTTTTCGACCTAACGGATCAAGAACTTCAACTGGGACAAACGTGCCATTCAAAGCTTTAATCAATAAGGAAGTAGTCCCGTCTCCCCCATCAGCCAAAGGTCGTTTAATGATCTCCAGTGATTGATCTGCCTTCAACAACCCTTCCTCAATAGCATTGGCAAATTCGTCGGCTGTAAGCGAGCCTTTCATAGCATTAGGAGCAATTAGAATACGCATCAATTAAGGGTTTAAGTTAGGAATCAGAACGAGTAACAGACTGAACACCTTTAATATTTTTTAATTTCTGAACTAGAAAATCTAGGTGTTCTAGGTCATTCACATAGATCCGTAAAGTACCATCAAACTCTTTATCTTCAGAGTTTATTGCAATAGAACGCATCTGCACACCTATATCCTTGGCAATAATTCGAGAAATATCGGTCATAATATCGGCCCTATCAGACCCAGAAATATGCAAAGATGCCTGAAAGGAGCTTTTCTTACCTGTATTTCTCCATTTGGCATTAATCATTCGATAGGGAAACCGATCTAACATATGCTTTGCATTCGGACACGAAACACGATGAATTTTGATTCCCTCTAAAATGGTCACAAAACCAAATATTGGATCACCCAAAATAGGATTGCAGCACACCGCAAGTTTGTAGATTACATTCTTAAGATCATTGTCAATCACTAAATAATCATCATTATTATCAAATGATAGCTCTTTAATTTCGTGAGGCGCCAGGATTTCCTGTAATTTTTCATGCTGTGAATCGTCATTTTTCCCAGCAATTAGCTCTTTGATCTCTAAGGTATCAATCTTTCCAGTAGAGATATTATAATACAAGTCGACAGCAAGTTTAAGCTTATAATGTTTTAAAATATCACGAATGACGGTGTCGTTTAGATCGATTTTCCAGTTTTTAAACTTCCGCTTAAGGATCTCCTTCCCATTTTCAGCCTCTTTCTTGTGATCTTCATTCAAACTTGCCTTTATGCGACCTTTTGCTTTTGAAGTAACCACAAAATCAAGCCAATCGAGCTTTGGCATTTGGTTATTGGAAGTCTCAACACTAATCTGATCGCCATTCTTAAGAATGTATTTAAGGGTAACTAATTTACCATTGACCTTACCGCCAACACATTTATCTCCAACTTTCGAATGAATTTCATAGGCAAAATCAAGCAATGTCGCTCCTGATCTTAGCTTAAGCAAATCACCTTTAGGGGTAAAAACAAAGATCTCATCTTCGTAGATATTAACTTTAAAATCATCGATAAAATCTACAGGGTTTAGCTGCGGATTTTCTAAGATCTCCCTGACGTTTTTAAGCCATTTATCAATCTCTTCTCCCCCTTTGCCACCCTTATAACGCCAATGCGCAGCTAATCCATTCTCCGCAATATCATCCATTCGCTCGGTACGAATCTGCACTTCAACCCATCGCTTATCTGGACCTAGAACGGTGGTATGCAACGACTCGTAACCATTTGATTTCGGATAAGTAATCCAATCGCGTAAACGATCAGGATTCGAAAGGTATTCTTCTGTAACAACTGAAAATGCTTGCCAGCAAGCGGCTTTTTCTTGCTCTGGTTCTGCTGTAAGAATGATACGAACCGCGAAAAGATCATAAACCTCATGAAAATCCACCTTTTGTTTTTGCATTTTATTCCAAATCGAATAAATCGACTTTGTTCGAGCTTTCATCTCAAAATTAAAACCTCTTGACTGAAGTTTTTTTTCAATTGGTTTGACAAAGGCGGATACAAAAGTTGCTCGTTCAACAGCAGTTTCTTTTAATTTCTCTACGATTAAATTGTAATCACTAGGGTGAAGGTGTTTCAGAGCAAGATCCAATAACTCAGTATTAATTTTATAAAGGCCCAATCGATGAGCTAATGGAGCATATAAATGCCATGTATCGATAGCTAATCGCTCTTTGATTGTGTCAGGTTGAGAATCTAAAGTTCTCATATCCTGTAGTTGATCAGCAATTTTTAATAGGATAACCTTAACGTCACCAGACAAGGTCAATAATAGGCGTCTGAAATTTTCACTTTGAAAGGCAATATTACCAGTGTTCAAAGCATTAATCTTGATCATCCCTTCAAGGATAACCGCTACATTGTTTCCAAGTTTTTTCTTTAACGTATCGAATGAAAATTCGATGCCATTTAAACCATATAAATGATGAAGCAAAGCTGCAATTAGTGAATCGGTAGACAAACCTAATTCCAGAACGGCAATTTTAGCGACATCAATAGAGTGATTTAAAACAAATTCACCTTTGTTCCAGACCAAATTACCCAAATGCTGAGCTGCATAATTAAAGGCCTGACTCTTCTTACATTGAAAAATCAATGCTTGATAGGAATTTAGTATCTTTTCATTTAGCGCTGAATCCACGGTGTATTTATTTAACGCGTCAATTTAAAATCTTATGGTTTTTAAAACTAGCTATTCTTTTGGAATACCAACAGACCAATGTTCACGAACATGCCAAAACTTGGATTCGGAACGTGCATTTAAAAGATAGTTTTCAATCTTTGCCACTATCTTAGGGTGCGAACTAGCCAAATTATGATCTTCATGAATATCTTTACTTAAATCATAAAGCTCAAGAGGCTCAGATGTACCAAACCGTATACCTTTCCATTTTCCCATACGAACCGCTTGTTTAGTCCCTTTTTCGTGAAATTCCCAATATAAAAACTCATGATTTTTCTGCGATCCTTTACCTGTCAATTCGGGCACTAGAGATATTCCATCGATCGGTTCTTTGACCTTTGAACCAACTAATTCGGCTGCAGAAGGATAGAAATCCCAAAAAGCAAAAGGTTTATCGGAAACTTTCCCAACTGGCGTATGGCCTTTCCAAGAGGCAATAAATGGAACTCGTATTCCGCCCTCATATAACGATCGCTTATGGCCTCTTAACGAGCCAGCGCTATTGAAAAAATCAGGCGTGGCTCCCCCTTCTACATGAGGACCATTATCAGAAGTGAAAATTATTAACGTGTTCTCATATAGCCCAAGCATTTTTAATTTAGCAACAAGTTCGCCAACATAGAGATCAAGTCGACTTACCATGGCGGCGAATACCGCTCTAGGCTTTAATTGAGAACCATAATCGCCTTTTCGATACTTCACACCAGAATCGGTACCTTTGAAAGGAACCTCTATAAATTGACCATCATATTTCTTAAACAAGCTGTCAGCTGGAACGCTTAACTCAGCGTGAGGAATGGTATAGGGACAAAACAAGAAAAATGGTTCCGACTTATGTTGATCTATAAATTGAAGAGCCATTCGGTGATATTCATCAGGGGCATATTGGCCTGTTCCTCCGTCTTTATTACCCTGCAAATAGATTTTCTCACTAGTATGCCATAGGTATTCGGGGTAGTAATTATGTGCTAAATTCTGACTATTAAAGCCAAAAAACTCATCAAAGCCCTGTTTTTCAGGAACACCTGTCGACCCTGGCCCACCTAATCCCCATTTTCCAAATGCCCCAGTGGCATAGTGTGATTCATGTAAAAGCTTAGAAACAGTTGATAATCCTGCAGGTAAAGGTTCTTCCCCCTCGGGTGCCATCCCCTTATTACCGCGAATATAAGTATGACCTGTATGTAAACCAGTCATTAAAGTTGATCGTGATGGCGCACAAACCGTTGAACCAGAATAAAAATTGGTAAAGCGAACACCCGATGCCGCTAACGCATCAATATTGGGAGTTTTAAATTTCTTCTGTCCATAACAGCTGAGATCACCGTAGCCTAAATCATCGGCCAGAATAAAAACAATATTAGGTTTTGGTGCAACATGATTAGCAAACTTATTAGAGGCTTGCAAATCAAAGCATAGTAATGACATCGAGCATATTCCGGCAGTCCAAACTAAATTTAAGGCTTTCATAAGCAATAATTATTAATCTAACTACTCAATTAGAGTGCTAATTCAAATGGAACAAAATAGGCAGATTGATGGAAATCAGGCTTTTCCGTACCAATAGGCGCTAAACTGATATAATGCGGAACCAAGGTCCGATCTCCACACTTATAAAAATTAGCATAAAAGGTATCACCTGCTTTAAGACCAATAAGCGAAAGTGGAATAACAACCATTAACGACCAGCTAGATAAAACTTGCTCTGAAGGCAATGTATCTTCAGTATAAGATGGGAATCTGAGTATCTGTTCCAAGCTATTCTTATCTAAGCTTTTACGATTATTCCGATCTAGACCAAACGCAGACAGACAATATCCTAAGGAGTTAAATTCAAAATTATGATAACCATTGCCCTCTTTTACAAAAAATTCAACGCATGAATCTTGCCAAACAGGATCTTGATCTTTCCGATAAATCGAACGAATATGCTCATTACTAACGGCAAAATAAAGAAATAGATCTTGGCCATTGTATCCAATACTCAATTGAACATCAATTAGATGTGGAAACTCTTTCCAATTGATTTGGTTGATGATATTTTTGGATCCAGAAGATGTTAGTTTAGAAATTGACTTTTTCGGATCTTCAATACTTAAGACTTTAAGAAGAGGAATTTTTGTCGAGACCATATAGATGTTATTTTTGTTGCAAAATAGCTGAATTTACTCAAAATACGTGCATCTTTTCCTTTTAAAGTAGCAGATGAAGACTCGGCTTAACATTTAGATAAAAGAACCTGCACACGAAGTAAAGTTCAGCACAGAATGTATACATTTGCTTTGAATTATAAAAATACGCAATTCGAACTTTCAAACAGATTATGAAGGAGAAAATAATATTCTTAGTTAATCCAAATTCAGGAACAAAAAAGAAGAAAAAAATACCCAAGTTAATTAATGCCTTAATTGATAAATCAATTTTTGATTTTGAGGTCCGAAACACTTTATTTAAAGGTGAAGCTACTCAGATAGTAACAGAAAAGCTTGCTGAAGGGTACCGGTATTTTGTTGCAGTTGGCGGAGATGGAACGATTAACGAAATAGCAAAAGCATTAATAAACACAGATGCTACATTAGCAATAATTCCTGTTGGGTCAGGAAATGGGCTGGCTAGACATCTTAAAATCCCTTTAAAGCCTAGTAGGGCTATTAAAGTGATCAACAAATTGAAAGTTTCAACTATTGACTATGGAACAATTAACAATGCCCCATTCTTCTGCACCTGTGGTGTTGGCTTCGACGCCATTATCGGAGCACGGTTTGATAAAAGCAAGCAAAGGGGCTTAATAAGCTATATTCGGATTGCTATTTCTGAGTTCTTCAGATTCAAACCTGAAAAGTTCACCCTTTCCATAAATCAAGGCGAATCAGTACAATATTCAGCTTTTCTAGTAACTATTGCAAATGCATCCCAGTATGGGAACAATGCTTTTATTGCACCAATGGCCAAACTTAAAGATGGCCTATTAGATGTCTGCATTCTTGCTCCCTTTAATCTATTTAGGTCACCTCAAATAGCTTGGCAGCTATTCTCCGGAAAACTATATAAAAATAGGTATGCAACTTACCTTCAAGGGAGCTCAATAAATATTACAAGGGCTTCAGATGGTCTTATTCACTTAGATGGGGAGACCTATACCATGGGCAAAGAGTTGCAGATCTCTATCATACCAAAAGGTCTAAACGTATTGGTTTCATAGTTATTGCAGGAAAAAAATCTGATTCTATAATACTTAAACTTAACATTCTTCCAGGAATTAAGAATCTAAAGCACAACTTATTACCTATTAACATGGAGAATTATCGCTCTTTATTTTAGTTTTCAGAACCAAAATTTGTACCTTTACTTAGGTAAAATGGATCTTGCAGTAAAGTCAAATATCAATTCGAATAGCTAAAGTTTATTGGTGCGAATTCAATTTGTTAGAACAGCTTAGTATAAAATCATACAATAAAAGAAGTTGAAGAAACTTAAACGAATTATTGCCTTTTTATTAATCTCGATTCTATTGGCTGTAGGGTGTGTTCTGTGCATCCATAAACATGTTGCTAATTATTCAGATCCATTTTCATATAGTTCAATAGATTCAATACCCCACAACCATTGCGCTTTAGTCTTAGGGACTAGCAAATACCTCTCCAATGGCCGACGTAATCTCTTTTATACCAATCGAATAAACGCAACAGTACAACTTTATTTTTGCAGCAAAATAGATTATATAATCGTTAGCGGAGATAATCGAAATCGTAATTACAACGAGCCCATTACGATGTATAACGATTTGGTTGCAGCAGGGATCCCAGGAAGAAAAATCATACTTGATTATGCTGGATTCAGGACTTTGGACTCTGTCGTGCGATGCAAGGAGGTATTTGGCCAAGATAAATTCACGATCGTCTCTCAACAATTTCATAACCAAAGAGCCTTATATATAGCTCGCAAAAAAGATATTGAGGCCATTGCCTTCAATGCAGAGAGCGATAAAGAACCATTAGATTACAAAGTCAACCTAAGAGAAATTGCTGCACGGACACTAATGTTGTATGATATGCTTACGGCAAAACAGCCTCATTTTCTGGGAGAGAGAATTTATATACCTGCCGAATAAGTCTAAAGATCAATTAAGATTCAACATTATTCTCCTGGATCTTTACGCAATGATTTAAGATTTGATTGAACTCTTTTTGATTCAAGTCTGCGCTCAATTGATGACCTGCTAGGCTTTGTGGAGATTCGTTTCTTAGGTTTTACAAGGGCCTTCTCCAGCAGCGAAAATAGCTTAGCGATCACCTTCTGTTTATTGATAAGCTGAGAGCGATCTGTCTGTTCTACCAAGATCAATTCACCCATTTTAGAGATCTTGTTTTTAAGTTTCTGCAGCAATAAAATCTTTTCCTCCTCCGATAAAGCAAGAGAAGACTGTACATTAAATCGCAATTCAACTTTTGAACTAACCTTGTTCACATTCTGCCCACCTGGACCGCTACTTCTAATAGCTTGAAAAACTAATTCTTCTCTTATAGCAGAACTATTCATATTTTATTCAGAATAAAAACCTTATAAAATTAACAAAAGACGCAAACCTCTACTATAAAAGTTACATATACAGGTAAACAAATTGATAATCTCTATGTTATAATGTAAATTTACCTAAGCATTCAAGTAGCAACTAAAATTAAAGTATTGCATGGAGATTTTCATTGAAAAAGAGTGGAAAAATAAGCTTAAGCAGGAGTTTTATGATCCCTACTTTACAAATCTAATCGATTATTTGAAAGCAGAATTTAACAGCCACACCATTTACCCACCTTTAAATTTAGTTTTTAATGCGTTTAACAAGTGTCCATTTAGCTCTACAAAAGTTGTAATCTTAGGTCAATACCCATATCACGAAGAAAATCAAGCACATGGACTTTGTTTCTCGGTGCCTGATGGCGTAAAAATTCCCCCTTCCTTACGAAATATTTTCAAGGAGCTTCAAAATGATCTTGGAATTTCTTTGTCGGATAGTGGTAATCTAGATAGATGGGCCGAGCAAGGTATTTTACTTCTTAATGCAACATTAACTGTTCGAGCAAAAGAGGCTGGATCTCACCAAGACAAAGGCTGGGAGATCTTTACTGATAAGGTTATTCAAACCTTAAGTGAGCAACACAACAACCTAGTTTTTGTATTATGGGGAACATTTGCACAGAAAAAGCAGGTACTTATAGATCCTAAAAAACACTTAATATTAACTTCTGTACACCCATCTCCACTATCAGCGCATCGTGGTTTTTTTAACAACCACCATTTTAGCACCATAAATAAATATCTAGTTGCGCATCAAAAGTCAGCAATCAACTGGTAGTTAAAAATATGAATTGTTATCATTAATATATCTCTCTGCTTCAATGAGTTGATCTGGCTTACCAAGATCCATCCAAAGGTTAGATTCATCAAGAAAGCCATATATCGACTGTTCGCTAGCTAATCGCAAATAGAGAGGAATGAGTGGGAAAGATCCTTTTTCTAGTATTAGTTTAAAGATTTCTGGATTCACAAGTTGAATTCCACTAAAAGCATAAAGATTTGCCTCATTAGACTTACGAGCTATTATTTGCTCATTGGATTTCGTATTACGCCAACCTGAAAGTTGCATCTGTTTATCAAACATCAAATAACGAGATGTCACTCGTTCACGCACAGCCAGTGTAGCTAAGGCTCCATTCTGCTTATGAACCTGAAGCAATTGATCTAGATCTATCGTGCTAAACACATCAACATTGTATACTAGAAATGGCTCCGGGCCATCTAAAAACCACGAAGCTTTTACGATTCCACCACCGGTATCTAGAAGTTGCTCTCTTTCATCAGACACAACGATGTTAAGACCAAAATTATGATGCGATTTTAAAAAATCAATAATCTGGTCACCAAAGTGATGAATATTGATTATTAGGTCATTATAACCAGCGTGACTAACCTTTTCGATTGCATACTGCAGTAATGTCTTACCAGCTATTTCACATAAAGCCTTTGGTTTATTTTGGGTCAAAGGGAAAAGTCGAGTACCTAAGCCAGCGGCAAAAATCAGTGCTTTCATAGTCCGTAGTTAGTTACTTTTTATCCTGTTCGCGATGGTGAACAACAACATGAATAGGAAATTTCGATTGAAGAAATTCACTCATTTGTTCAGCAGCATAAACCGATCGGTGTTGTCCGCCCGTGCATCCGAAGCTAACCGACAAATGCGTAAAACCTCGCTCCATATATTTTTGTACCGTACGCTCCACGGTAGCATAGATAGGCTCTAAAAATTCCTTCATATCAGTCTCAGCTTGGAAGAACTCAATCACAGCCTGATCTTTTCCTGTTAAATGCTTATACTGATCGTATCGTCCAGGGTTGTGCACCGAGCGACAGTCAAACACAAATCCACCACCATTTCCAGAATTATCGACTGGATAACCATTTTTGTAAGAAAAGCTAGTCACATCGACGGTTAGATTAACTGGAATTGGAGCTATATCTTTAAGGAATTGTGTTTCAGGCAAAGATGCTAACACCTTAAAAAGTTCATTTAACTCTATAGGCAATTGCACTTTAGATAAAATAATGGTAAGATTCTTAAGCGCATAAGGGATACTTTTTAAGAAATGCTCCTTTTTTTCATAAAATCCACGGAACCCATAGGCGCCCATAGCTTGCATAATCCGAATAAGCACATAACCATAGAAATATTGACGAAAATCTTCTCGGTTGACAGGATGAATCTTTTCGAGTTCATCGAGATAATGATCGATTAGATTTTCACGAATAAGTTCCGGAATATCAGCCTTTGCATCATAGAGCAAAGAAGCTAAATCGTATTGCAAAGCCCCTTGCCTACCCCCTTGATAATCAATAAACCAAGGCTGCTGATCGACCAACATAATATTACGACTTTGGAAATCGCGAAACATAAAAAATTGATTTTCTGCCCGAAGCAGATAATCCGTAAACGCTATAAAATCGTCTTCTAGCAGTTGTTCATTAAAAGAGATTTTAGCTAGTTTGAGGAAGTAATACTTAAAATAATTCAAGTCCCACATCATCGACTGACGGTCAAAGGCTTTTCGAGGATAGCAAAAATCATAATTAAGATCCCTCCCAGCAATTACCTGCAGCTTAGGAAGTTCCTGGACAATCTTTTTATAGACCTCAACAATTTTATCCCCGAACCCCTCTTTTTCGCGAATTTCAGTGATAAAACTATAAAGGGTCGTGCTGCCAAGATCTTCTTGCAGGTAGATGCATTGATCAGCATCATAGACAAATATCTCTGGCACTTTGATCCCTTTAGCTCTAAAATGTCTTGAAAATTCAACAAATGCGTTATTCTCTTTGACATCCTCATTCCAAGTGCCAATTACCAGATAATTTTTACTTGTCAGTCTAATATATTCGCGGTAAGAGCCCGACATCGGCAAAATATCTATTGATGTTGGTATCTCCTTAAAATGAGACTGAAAAAGATTGATTAAGGATTGTTGAATTTTCTGTTTCAAGTTGGGTTGTATTTTAGTTTATGTAACCTCATTGACGACCAAAGGTAAAAAATCTCTAGCAAATAGGTTTATAATCAACAGGAGAAAAATAAACATAAAAAAAGCTGATCCATTAAAGGAACAGCTTTTCTTATTTAATTGATGTAGTATATTATTAATACACTTCTTATTCAGCTACAACTTCGAATTTTAATCGCATCTTCTTTAATGATAATCTGTTTACGATCTAAATCGAAACCTTTTTCTTTTAAAGCTTCAGCCAATTGAATGTTGTTAACCGAACCAAATATTTTTCCGGTTGTACTTGTTTTAGCACCAATAGAGATACTGATTCCTTTAAGCTTTTCAGCTAAAACCAGTGCTTCATCTTTTAGTTTAGCCTCTTTGTGGGCCCGTTGTTTTTGATTCTCAGCTAATACCTTTTTCGCAGAAGAAGTGGCTAAAACAGCCAATTTTTGTGGAATTAGGAAATTGCGTGCGTAACCGTCTTTCACATTAACGCTATCGTCTTTGCTACCCAGATTTTGTACGTCTTGAAGAAGAATGATATCCATTTTTGTATCTCCTATTATTATTTCATCAAATCTGTTACATAAGGCAGCAACGCAATCATTCTAGAGCGTTTTACAGCCTGTGATACTTTACGTTGATACTTCAATGAAGTACCTGTAAGTCGGCGTGGCAAGATTTTTCCTTGCTCGTTTAGGAATTTTTTCAAAAACTCAGGATCTTTATAATCCACATAGCGGATACCTGATTTTTTAAAACGGCAATACTTTTTCTTTTTTACCTCAACCGATGTAGGAGTAAGGTATCTAATTTCGCTTGAATTCGTGGCCATGACTTAGTTCTCCTTTTGAGTTTTAGCATTTACCTTTTTTTGTCTCTTCGCGCTGTACTCAGCGGCGTATTTATCCAATTTCAACGTAATGAAACGGATGATACGTTCGTCACGGCGGAACTCTATTTCAAGTTTACCGATGAATGCAGGATCAGCCTTGAATTCGAGTAGATGATAAAATCCGGTCGATTTCTTTTGAATGGGGTAGGCTAATTTCTTTAGACCCCAATGTTCTTCATGGATAAGTTCGCTACCACTAGCAGTGATCAGATCCTTGAACTTTCCTACCGCTTCCTTTATCTGAGCCTCAGATAAAACGGGAGTAGCAATGAAAACGGTTTCGTACTGGTTCAACATACTGTTAAAGTTTTACATTAAACATTAATCAATTATTATAAGTGGCGCAAAAGTAGAAAGATTTTAGATGAATACCAACACTTTCAATAGAAAACAATGCATTAATTTAGTTTTGCTAATTCACTATCTCTTAGACAGTAGAACCATTTAGAGCGATCTATTCTAAATCTAAAATCATAAATAAGGAAAAAACGGCCCTAAGAAATAGAAATTTTCACCTTCAGGCTCAACCATTTATCTCACCCTCAAACAACTTGATTAAAAAGCAAAAGAGCCATCCAGGAAGGACAGCTCTTTTGTTTGGGTTTAGTGTAGAAAATTAGAGTCTTAGTAAAAGAACAATAATTACATTTTTCATTTAAGCGTCGGCTAAAGTAAACGAATTTCTTAAAAAATGTTAATCCTATCATACATTTTCATCTTCAGATGGGTTTAAACTATTCTAATACACATATTAAATAATTAATTAACAGTTATTTAAACTTTAAATTTCAAAAACATGTTTAACAGCATGTTTTCAAAAACAAACACTTCACAACGAATTGTTTTAAATATATGCCAAAAACCATCAAGCTAACGAATATATGGTCTTGAATTTCGTTACATTTGCAATTCAAATTGCCACTTTAGCTCAGTTGGTAGAGCA
>JAPLDS010000055.1:0-1419 GCA_026391295.1 Bacteroidia bacterium
ATACATTGCAGATGAATATTGTGATTTCTACTTTGCAAATCCTTACAGCCCGTGGGAAAGAGGGTCAAACGAAAATCTTAATGGACTTGTACGTCAATACATTCAAAAAAGTACAGACTTTTCAACTATTAGTGATCAGAGCGTTACTGAAATTGAAAACATCTTAAATAACAGACCAAGAAAACGTTTTGGATTTGAATCTCCTATATTTGTAATGGAAAAATTATTGTTTAACCCAAAAGTTGCATTTGTAGCTTGAATTCAGCTCATATTTCAGCGTGCTGATTTAAATTTCAAGGTCATTTTTCGCTTGGAAATAAAATTTCTATACTGTCATTTCTTCACTAATTCTGGTATTGCTTGTTTGAGATTTAATTAGGCTATTCTTTGTAAGCTTTTTTGTTCCGTAGATAGTTGTTAGTTAAATAATAAGCTCTATTTAACGATATTAATTTTCTTAACGCGTTTTATATTGTAAAGTGTAAAATAATATATGCCATCTTAAATAAATATTTTACTTTTCTATTGTTTTCGGCTTCTTTATGATCTATTTTTGAGTAGTTCAATTCTCAATTCCAATTTTGGATTGAGTACATTAAAAACTAAGTCAAATGAAAACAAGTATTAACCTTTTTACTGCTTTACTGTTAATGGTCTTGCTGGGTTGCCAGAAAAGTCTAACGACTGATGCATTAAAAGTTGAAAATCAAACTATTTCAGTCTACCAGAAGCAGATGCTAGACGAGTTGAACTTTGCCCGCACAAATCCAATTGGATACTCTGACACTCGATTAAAAACGGCATTTAATGATGGGTCAGATAATGGAAGTTATACCTATATGCGAACTTTTGTCCCAGTGGGATCACTCTCTTTTGATAACGCTTTAAATATTGCAGCCTCTACCTATGCTCAGTTTTTGGCCGAGAAAAATTTGATGGGACATAATGAAAATGGGACTCCACTTAAACGCGCTATTACGGTGGGTTATACCGGTTCTTCGATCGGAGAAAATATTGCCGCTTCTACCAGCGAGGCATACAATGGAATAGCTGATCCTACTTTAGCGGCTACTAATTTTGTTCGGATTTTGATTATAGATGCTGGTGTGGCAGATTTAGGTCACCGTACAACCATGTTAAATAAACTTTACACGAAGGTCGGAATTGGTTATTCTCATAATTTATCCAGCACTTTTGTTAACTATACCGTGCAGGATTACGGTGTTGGCCTATAGGATTTAATTGGTCGAAATTTATTTCTGACTCTACGATCTAAATTTCTTGATTTCCCTTTGATCTATTTTCGTTTCTTTGTCTCGGCTGCACTGTTGCGCCTGACTTTTAATCCCAGTCTGTTTTGATTTTGACTAGATCTTTGATTCTTTGTTTTTTAACCATTGCCGGATTAGAACTAAGTGG
>JAPLDS010000055.1:1490-8556 GCA_026391295.1 Bacteroidia bacterium
AAAAAACAGGACCTTCGTCAAGGAGATCTGATTTTCTGCGGTGCAACTGCAACACCACTTTCACAAGCAATCGATCAGTCGACCCAGACCTCCATTCAGACCCATTTTGACCATATAGGCATTGTTGAGATTTCGGGAGACACGAGTTGGATTATTCATGCAGCACCTAAAAAAGGGGTTTGCAGAGAAACCTTATCCTCTTTTATTAATGGGGGTTCAACTTATTCAGAACTAGTAATATATCGACTGAGAAATGTAACAGCTAAACGGCTAACATTAGCCCTTTCTGAAGCGCGGAAACAACTTGGAGCTCCCTATAAATACTCCTATCGTTTGCAAGATCCTGGGTTTTACTGTTCCGAATTTATTTACTTTATTTTCAAATCGGATTCAGTTTTCTTGCTTAAACCGATGTCTTTTAAAGATTCAGCGAAAGGTACTTTTCTGCAAACTTGGGTGCTTCATTACCAAAAACTAGGTATCGATATTCCAGAAGGTGAGTTAGGATGTAACCCAAATGGATTGGCTAATTCTAGCAATTTAGAACGGATAGGGATTTTAAATTTCAAGTGATTCTGTTTTTTGCTGTTATTTCACTGATTTTCAGTTTTATGAAATGTTTGATTTCAGTAATGATAATCATTGGTTATCTGATGTGTTAAGTGGCATTTAACCATCTATTTAATCGTTTAAACAACCCTTTGCCAAGTCGCAAAAAAATCATGCGCCAATTTGTTGAAAAAATGTATCTTTGCACCATGATTCGAACAGTTAAAAATATTCTTTTAGTTGCCTTCTTTTTTGCATTGGCTGCTTGTAGTGATTACCAAAAGGTAGTCAAGAGTACAGACTATGAGTTTAAATTGAAAAAAGCAAAAGAGTATTACGACCATAAAGAGTATGGTCGTTCTTCAACGTTGTATCAAGAACTTGTGAATATTTACAGAGGCACAAGTCGTGCTGACCAGATCTACTATTACCTTTCTAAGAGTTTTTATGGTCAGAGAGATTATGTTTTGTCGAGTCATTATTTCCGTCAAATGTTGAAGGAATTTCCGCGCAGTCCATACAATGAGGAGGCTCAATTTCTTATTGGATACTGCTATTACTTAGATTCTCCGACGCCGCGATTGGATCAGAAAACATCACAAGATGCGATAGATGCATTCCAACTTTTTATAAATATTTTCCCAGGAAGTTCACGAGTTGCTGAAGCCAATAAATTAATTGATGAATTAAGAGAGAAATTGGTCTATAAGTCGTATCTTTCTGGTCGATTATACTACGATTTAATGGATTACCGCGCTGCTGTAATCTCCTTGAATAATTGTATTAAAGAGTTTCCCGATTCGAAATATAGGGAAGAGCTGATGTATTATTTGCTGAAGGCTAAATATTTATTAGGCGAGAATAGTATTGAGGATAAAAAACGGGAACGTTTAAACAATGCATTGGATGAATATTTTACATTTACCGATGCTTATCCTGAAAGTAAATATAGAAAAGAGGCAGATCGATTTTTTGCTAACACCAAGAAATTGATGAATTTAACCGATGAAGAGATAAATAAAATACAAAAATAGAGATGGATTACAAAAAAACAAAAGCTCCTGTTAGCACAGTTTCAAGAGATTTGAATGAGTTAGAAGCATTCACTGGTAATATCTATGAATCATTAATGGTCATTGCTAAGCGTGCCAATCAAATCAATGCTGAATTAAAAGAAGAGTTAAATACCAAACTTCAAGAGTTTGCTTCTTTTACTGATAACCTAGAAGAAGTGTTTGAAAATCGTGAGCAAATTGAGATTTCTCGTTATTACGAAAAATTACCAAAGCCAACACTTATTGCTTACGAAGAGTTTAAAGAGGGTCAGATTTACTACCGTAATCCTTCTAAGGAGAAAAAATAGGTTCCTACTTTTCTCCCCTTTGGAGTGAAGGATTTGATCTTAGTTAGCTCATCCGGAATTTAAACCTTCAATTTTTCACGCGGATGCAACTTCAGAAGAAAAAAATTATCCTTGGTGTTACAGGAAGTATCGCAGCCTACAAGGTTGCGTACCTGTTGCGTGGATTAACGAAGCTTGGCGCTGAAGTACAGGTTGTAATGACCCCCTGTTCTCGTGATTTTGTTACCCCCCTAACGCTTTCGACCTTATCAGGTAAGCCCGTCATGACTGATTTTTTTAATCCGCATGATGGACAATGGAATAATCATGTGGATTTAGGTCTTTGGGCCGATCTCTTACTCGTGGCTCCAGCTACTGCCACGACAATGGCTAAAATGGCTAGTGGTATTTGTGATAATCTTTTACTTGCAACTTATTTATCGGCAAAATGTCCAGTGATGTTAGCACCTGCCATGGACCTGGATATGTTACAACATCCATCTACTCAACGAAACATTCAATCCTTAAAAGCCGATGGCGTGCTGATGATTGATCCAACTGCTGGTGAATTGGCTAGTGGTTTGGTAGGTCTTGGACGGATGGAAGAACCTGAAGTCATTCTTGAAAAGATCGTTGAATTTTTTGCCTCCAGAAATTGCTAAATATAACCTACCTCGTCACTGCCGGACCCACACACGAGCAAATCGACCCGGTTCGGTATATCGGAAACTACTCTTCTGGTAAGATGGGATTTGCCATTGCAGAACGGCTTGCACAATTGGGTGCTAAAGTAATCTTAGTAACAGGTCCAGTATCCTTAGAGGTACAAAATCCCGCAATTACTCGTGTTGATGTAGTATCGGCAGACCAGATGTTTGAAAAATGCCAAGACTATTTTCCAACCTGTGATGGCGCCATCATGGTGGCCGCTGTGGCAGATTATAAGCCTGTCCATTTTAGTCCCGAGAAAATTAAACGTACAGATGAAAATCTAACTATTACTTTGTGTCCAAACCCAGATATTGCGGCTTCATTAGGAAAGGTAAAACGCAAGGATCAATTAGTCGTTGGATTTGCCTTGGAGACTGCTGCTGATGAGAAAAAAGCTATGCTCAAACTGCAGCAAAAGAATCTAGATCTAATCATTCTGAATTCATTGGGAGATCATCAGGCAGGATTTAAATACGATACCAATAAGATCACTATACTGGATTCTACGGGAGTCGTTTTTACATCTGAATTGAAGCTTAAGTCTGAATTAGCCATTGATATTGTAGCTAAAATCATAGAGATTCAACAAAGCCGTCCGGGTATGTGCTGAATTTTGTATTTTTATAGGACTAAACACAATTTGTTATGCTAAGATTATTACTGATCGTTCTCTTCTCTTGCAGCTCTGTGTTGCTAATGGGCCAAGAGCTTCGTTGCAATGTTAGTGTTTCAAGCTCGCGAATTGAAGGGACAAACAAACAGATATTCGAGTCGATGCGTACCGATATCTATGAGTTTATGAATAATCGAAAATGGTCTGACAACGTATTTGCCATAGACGAACGGATTGAGTGTAATATTTTTATTCAAATAACACAGCAGATCTCTGCGGATGAATTTAGTGGTAATCTTCAGATTCAACTCAACCGCCCTGTCTTTAACTCATCTTATAAATCTCCGGTACTTAATTTAAAAGATAATGATATCCAGTTTCGATATGTTGAATTTCAGCCAATGGAATTTGATGAAACGGGAAATTCAAATCCTTTAACCAATATTTTGGCTTTTTACGCGAATATAATTCTTGGATTTGATTTCGATACTTTCTCGCCATTAGGTGGGTCCTCCTGTTTTCAAAAAGCTCGTAATATTGTAAACCGGTCTCAGAATGCCCGCGAAAAAGGGTGGAGGGCTTTTGAAGGGAATTACAATCGATTTTGGCTCATTGAAAATCTTACCAATAAATCATATAGTCCATTCCGTGAATTAATGTACCGCTACCATCGTCTTGGGTTTGATGTGTTGTCGGAGAAACCAGATATTGGTCGTGCTGAAATTGCTGATGTTTTAAAAAACATGCAAGTTGTTTACCGTTCAAAGCCTGATACCTATGTCAATCGGATCTTCTTCGATGCAAAATCGGAAGAGCTTGTTTCTCTGTTTTCAAAAGGAAGCGCCGATGAGAAGGGGCGTGTTATGACTATTTTAACCGAATGTGATCCATCTAATTCTGGAAAATATCAGAAGATATTAGAACAAAAAATATTTTAATCCCTTAACCGAATGCTGTCAAGTTTACGAATAAAGAATTATGCACTGATACGAGAACTAGAGGTTGATCTAAGTTCTGGTTTTTCCATTATTACTGGAGAGACTGGAGCTGGAAAATCAATTCTTCTTGGTGCATTAGGTCTTATTCTAGGTCAGAGAGCCGATTCATCGGTGCTTAAAGATAAGGGGATTCAGTGCGTGGTTGAAGCAAATTTCAATATCGAAGGGCTGGCCCTAGAAGATATTTTCTTAGCAAATGATCTTGACTATGATCAGCAGACTATTTTCCGTCGTGAGATAAATCCTGCCGGTAAATCCCGAGCATTTATTAATGATACACCTGTTATGCTAAAGGTGATGCAGGACATTGGTTGCCGATTAGTGGATATTCATTCCCAGAATCAAAATCTGGAACTGAACGACCACTCTTTTCAATTGATGGTATTGGATATTTATGCTGGTAATCAAGAGTTATTAAAACAATACAAGTTAACCTATCAGGAATATCGCAGTGTTGCTGCGGCCCTCCAAGAAGCAAAATCAGCCGTTGAAAAATCAAAGGCTGATCTTGATTACTATTTATTTCAGTTCGATCAGCTTGATAAAGCTTTATTAGTTGAGAATGAACAAACAGAACATGAACAAGAATTGGCCATCTTAACACATGCTGAAGAGATTAAAGCTGGTCTCTCGAATGTGGCTGAACTACTAAATCGGGATGAGGGATCGGCTGTTAATCAAGCTAAAACGGCTCTTGGACTAATCTCTAAAATGTCTGCTTATTTGCCTGAAGCTACTGGATTGGCTGATCGTTTACAGTCGTTGTATATCGATCTAAAAGATATCGCTCAAGAGGTTTCTTGGATTGTTGAAAAGGTTGAGCTTGATCCAGCAAAGGTGAATTATTTGAATGAGCGCCTCGATCTTATTTATACGTTGCAGCAGAAACATCATGTTGATTCTGTTGAGCAATTAATTGCGATTCGGAATGGATTATCCCTCAAAATAGAGGCGGTCTCATCCAATGAAGAGGAAATCCTTTTGCTTACCAAAGTGCGAGATCAAAAATATCAGCACCTTACCGAACAAGCATCTGTTTTAAGGGCTAAAAGAATTTCGATTTCGGAAGAGTTGGAGAGTAGCGTGGTGCGACAATTATCCTTGTTGGGAATGCCTAACTCGAAATTTAAAGTTGATATTTCGTCTACTGATGAGCCAACTGTCAGAGGGATGGATTCGGTAAACTTTCTATTTACTGCAAACAAAAATGGGTTGTTATGCGAGATATCTAAAGTGGTGTCAGGAGGAGAGATGTCGCGGTTGATGTTGGTTATTAAGGCCCTAATCTCTGCTTCGAAGGCTTTGCCAACCATTGTTTTTGATGAGATAGATGCTGGTGTTTCTGGTGATATTGCCGAGCGAATGGGATTGATTTTGAAAGAGATTTCCAAAGATATGCAGGTGATCAATATTACTCATCTCCCGCAGATCGCAGCTAAAGGTGATCACCATTTTAGAGTTTTCAAGCAAGATTCTGCCCATGAAACCACAACAAGTCTAAAACGTTTAACACCCAGTGAGCGGGTGGAGGAATTAGCTAAAATGTTAAGTGGGGAGAGTATTACCGCGGCTGCAATACTCAATGCTGAGGAACTTTTGAAATCCTAATTACTATTTAAATTAAATAAATGCACTATCTTGCACCTAATTGATCATCCCCTGGTCGGGATAATCGATGCAAAAACGTGATTTTAAACTATATTTGTAAAATATTTATTAATTGAAAACTCCGTTTTCAGAAATCTGATCTAAATGGCTTATAATTTATTAAAGGGTAAGAGAGGGATTATTTTTGGCGCATTGAATGAAAGTTCAATTGCTTGGAAAGTTGCAGAACGTGCACATGAAGAGGGTGCAATATTCACTTTGTCAAATGCTCCAATTGCACTTCGTATGGGTGAAATTCAGGTTCTTGCTGATAAATGTGGCTCAGTTGTTATTCCTGCTGATGCGGCAAATGTTGCAGATCTTAAAGCGTTGATTGCACAATCAGTAGAAGTTTTGGGTGGGAAATTGGATTTTATCCTTCACTCAATTGGGATGTCACCTAACGTTCGTAAAGGTCGTCATTACAGTGATCTTGACTACGATCTTTTAAACAGAACACTTGATGTTTCTGCGGTGTCGTTTCATAAAGTTTTGCAAACAGCTAGAAAACTTGATGCAATAAATGAGTGGGGTTCAGTGTTAGCTCTTTCGTATATTGCTGCTCAACGTACATTCTATGGCTATAATGATATGGCAGATGCTAAATCATTGCTTGAATCAATTGCACGTAGCTTCGGATATATCTATGGTAATGAGCGCAAAGTGCGTATCAATACAATCTCACAGTCACCAACGCCAACTACAGCAGGTAATGGTCTTAAGATGTTCTCAAATCTATTAGATTTCTCTGATCGTCTATCTCCACTGGGTAATGCAACTGCGGATGAATGTGCCGATTATTGTATCGTGATGTTCTCTGATTTGACTAAAAAGGTTACCATGCAAAACCTATTCCACGATGGAGGTTTCTCATCTATGGGAATGAGCGTTAGTGCAATGGAACAATACAATAAGGGATTTGAAGAAGATGGTCATAAATTTGACTAATCTCGAAATCTTCAATCATAAAAAAAGCGCTTACTAATTAAGCGCTTTTTTTATGATCTTATCTTTTGTGTAATCCACACTCTTTAGTTTCTGGATTTTCCCAATACCATCTGCCGGCACGAATATCTTCGCCATCTAGAATGGCTCGTGTGCATGGCTGACAACCAATACTTGGATACCCTTTGTCGTGAAGAGGGTTATATGGGACCCCATTCTCTTTGATGAATCGGTTCACGTCAGCTTCCGTCCAATCGATCA
>JAPLDS010000068.1 GCA_026391295.1 Bacteroidia bacterium
CAAAGATTTAGGTGGCTATAGCGTCGGGGTTCCACCTCTTCCCATTCCGAACAGAGAAGTTAAGCCCGACAGCGCCGATGGTACTGCGTAAAGTGGGAGAGTAGGCCGCCGCCAACCTATACTAACCCCGGATTCATAACTGAGTCCGGGGTTTTTTATGCGGTATAGTCAGGGCCCCACTTGGAGTGGGACCCTGACTTGCTTGGAGTGGGCCTCTGACTATGAAAAAATCGAACTTTAGCAGTTTTAAAAACTTACCGCTTACTAATCTTATTCATCGAAATAGCTGTTTGCCTCGTACATTTAAATCGTTCTATATCGGGACTTCTTTTCATTAAATGCTTCTGACTTACCCCGCTATTCACTCTCTTGCGCCAAAGATTAAAACTAGTACGTTTTAATTCGGTACGCATAAGTTTAATAGTCTCAGCTTCAGAAAGTCCAAATTGGAAGGTAATAGCTTCAAAAGGAGTACGGTCCTCCCAGGCCATTTCTATGATTCTATCTTTGTCAATTATATCCATTCAATCGGTGTTACAATTCTATTGGTTCCTCTTTAAAACTACTAATATTCGTTGTATTATAAAAATCTTAATCAACCGATTTTAGGGAGTGTTTTCCTCACGCAGAGTAATTATTTTTCTAATGCTTTTGGTAGATTATTTTGACTTAAAAATAGTCGATTACCAGAAATCTTTAAACTACTTTTAGGGGCATATTTGATATTTTTAAAACTGAAATCAATAAATAAGCAAAATGAATATAACTATCATAGGAGCCTCGGGTGGAATAGGACTAGAAACAGTGAAAAGAGGATTAAATAGAAAGCATTCGATAACGACCCTCTCTCGATCTGAAATTGAAATAGAAGAGACAAAATCTTTAAAAATGATCCTTGGTGATGCGACTAATAAAGCAGACCTTTTAAATTCAATCCAAAACGCAGAAGCACTTATTGTAACCTTGGGGACCGGTAAGAATATGAACCCTACGACCCTTTTTTCTGATTTTGCAAACTTAATTGTGGAAATTCATACAGAAAACAAAATAGATATTCCACTTATTTTTGTTACTGGATTTGGAGCTGGAGAAAGTAAAAATTATGTACCTTGGTTAGTAAAGATGTTTTTAAAATACTTTTTAAAAGATGTTTATGCTGACAAAACTAAAATGGAAGAAATTATCACTAATACAGATCTTAATTGGACTGTTGTGAGGCCAGGAAGGCTATTTGATAAGGAATTGACAGAAAAATACCGTGTTGAAAATAAATTATTCAAAGGGATTAATATAGGCGGAATCAATAGAGCAGACGTTGCAGACTTTTTAATAAAACAAGCAGAAAACCAAACTGAATTTAAAAAGTACGTTGGTATATCTGAAAAATAGGATGAAATAAAACCTCATGCAACTATAGTCAGGGGCCCACTCCAAGTGGGCCCCTGACTACTTCCGTAGATGTCTGATTTGGAGTGTTCGGGTAAGCGTTAGTTCGCTCCCAGCGAGATGGCAATCAAAATTAAGGCAGACATATAATAGACTAATACTTTGATATGTTTGTCTTTATCGGTTTGAGTTTGACTCGAGAAGATGAGTCCAAGATTGGCAATTAAGAGTGCAAACAACATCATCACAATGTGCTCGATCGGCCAAAATCGCTTCGAGGCCATCTTGAGCGCCCCTTCAACACCAGCCATCTCACTTCCCGATAGCGTATTCGGATTTGCAAAGAGTAATAATCCAAAGATCAACTGGAGATAGAGATTGATGATAAACCCATACGACAGGTATTTGTCAAGCTTTGTATATGGTGCCTTCTTAACAATTCCCAATACAGAGCGAACAACAAGCCAGACAGCAATAATGGCAAAAGTATCACTGATCAGGGTATGGAACGATTTCGTCAGACTTAAGCTTTCCAAGAGAATTGTGTTTAACTGCATATCTTCAGATTTAGGTTTTAGTTCGTATTGGTTTAGTTAATAGCGGCTTTAGCTAAGGCTTTAGCTTGCATAATGCGGTCTGCCATGCCAATACCATCTTTCAGGTTTCCTCCAATAATCAGTCCTGGGTAACGCTGCTCAAGCTCAGCAACCGCCTTTAATCGAAACTCGGTGTCGGCTTCATATTGAGGAATGGCCGCTTCATAGCGGATGATCCTAAATAGATCTGGCTCGAAAGTCTTCGTCCGCATAATATGACAAAATTCCCGCTTGATGATCACTTTTAATTCGTCAGTTGATAAGTCACAAAGCTCTGGTTTACGTACACCACCTAGAAAGATGGAAAATAGCGCGCCCCCCTCCGGTGCCCGATCCTTGAAGAGCGCCGATAAGAATAATACCCCAAGCAACGCCCGATCCTCTTTAAAAGGAATAAGACCTCCAAATGCATCTAATACCATCCCTTCCCACTTATTAAATCCAAGGATTATCTCAATGGTTGGAGCATAATATAAGGCTGTAACCTTCGCAATAGTCTCCTTTTCGACGAATGGTAACACCTTGTCTAAATGATACGCACCAACGGTTGAGATCACTTTTTTAGTCTCCAGGCTAACAGTGGTTCCATCTTTGTCGAGGTAGCTAACCTCGTAATGATCCCCAACAGGATTAACGGTAATTTTTGAAACGCCAAAGGTGATATTTTCAGTGCCCACCTGGTCTGTTATGGCCTCGATTAGTTTGATTAAGCCACCTTTTACCGAGAATACACTTCTGGAGACTCTCTTCTCTTCGTCTGACTTTTTCTCTAATTTCTTTCGAATCGATCCACCAATGAAGCTGCCATATTTTTGCTCTAAATTATAGAGCTTAGGCAAAGCAAATCGGGTGATTAATCGGTTTGGATCACCGGCATAAACACCTAATATAAATGGATCGATGGCGTAATCTAAAAAGCTCTGACCCATCCGACGTTTCACCAATCCTGCTAACGATTCGTTTGGTACCGTGCCAGCTTTGCGAAATGGCTCACCTAAGATTCTGAATTTATCTTTCAGGGTAAATAAGGGTGTTTTTATAGCAGCCTTCAAACTGCTAGGCAAGGCTTCCCACACTCCAGACTTAAGGATGTATCGTTTCTTTACGTTCTCGTTCGCCACCTCAATCTCACAAGTTCCTAATGCTTCGAAGAGTCGTAAAACTTCAACATTAGCCACCACACCTGAGTTTGGACCTTCTTCATACGTGAACCCTTGCTCGGTGACAGAGTTGATGACGCCGCCGACTCGATCGCTTTTTTCTAGGATCGTAAAGTCAACCCCAGCTTTCTTCAAATGAAAAGCGGTAGTTAAACCTGTGATCCCAGCTCCTATTACGACGACATCCTTCATGTATCTATACGGTCTTTGAATAAATATTCTCTTCTTGATTGAACGCTGGATCTAAAGCCATCGCAATATTACGGGCGAAAATAAATCCTTTGTCATGGACTCTAATCTGATCGCCGTTTAGCTCCATTAACCCATCCGCGATAAAATCGTTGAAGTTTTTGGGATTAAAACGAACCAGATTTTTAATGTCCTGTCCACTCAAATTAAACTGCACAGCTACCTCGTCAAAACTCAAAACGCCATTACACATAATGTTGTTGACAATCGTTCGGATGATCTGCTCTTCGTTGTTAAGTTTGTATCCTCTTTCGATAGCATATCCAGTTGATTCGATAGCCTCGATATACTTAGGAAATTCTTTGATATTTTGCGCATAAGCACCCCAAAATTGCCCTATCGCAGATGCACCGAAGCCATACACTTGTCCGGTTGTTTCGAGCGTGCAATAGCCCTGGAAATTCCGATGTAGTTTCTTCTCTTGGTAGGCAATCGCCAGATCATCATCGGGAAGGACAAAATGGTCGATGCCGATAGAGATATAGCCTGCTTCCTCAAGTTGAGCAATGGTATTGATGAGCATTTCCATCTTCTCTTCAGGACCAGGAAGGCCAGTCTTTTCTAGTATCTTCTGTGCTTTTTTCACCCATGGGACATGCGCATACGAGAATGTTACGATACGATCAGGCCTTATCGCGATAGCTTGCTTAAGCGTTTCCTTAAATGACTCAGCAGTTTGAAGAGGAAGACCATAGATAAAATCGAGGTTGATCCCTCTAAAGCCTTTCGTCCGTAGGTAAGCGACAATATCTTGAACAGGATGTTTTGGTCCCATACGGTTAACAATCTTCAAGACGTCTTCGCGGAAATCTTGAATCCCCAGACTCATCCTGTTGAAGCCCATCTCAGCTAACTCATCGATGTCGCTAAATTCCAAGTAGGCAGGACTGCACTCCATGGCAATTTCTGCTTTTGGAGCTATGGTAAAGATGCCTCGGATATGGTTCATGATGTCCCGAATAAAAGCCATCTCGATGGAGTTTGGAGTACCTCCGCCCCAATGGATCTGGGTAACTTTCCGATTTAAATCGAGATACGACGCGACATTCGAGATCTCCGTCTTCATCGCATCGATATATTGTTCTACGATCGATTTCTTTTGTGCAATAACGGTGCTACATCCGCAAAAATGACAACGGCAAGGACAGAATGGAATATGAATATAGATCGAGATATCTTTGGGCGTCTGAGTATTCGAAGCTTTGAGCTCACCGATGTAATCAGATACCGAAAAGGCATTGTTGAAAAAGTTTGCGGGCGGATAACTGGTATATCGAGGTCCCGAAACATTGTATTTATTCAAAAATTCAGTACTTACGCTCATTGTTTAGTCTCTTTTCCAATTCGTTTCTTTCACCCAGTCTGTCACCATTTTGGCATTTTCAAATGGTATTCCAGGGATAAAGCCATGACCTACGTTAAAAATCCAATTGTAATTCTTAGAACCGAAATCGACATAACGTTCTAATGTCTCTTTGATGGTTGCTTGGTCGGCTAAGAATAGTCGAGGATCTAGATTGCCTTGAAG
This sequence comes from Bacteroidia bacterium, assembly GCA_026391295.1. Classification (GTDB taxonomy): domain Bacteria; phylum Bacteroidota; class Bacteroidia; order Bacteroidales; family Prolixibacteraceae; genus JAAFHB01. The sequence goes on from JAPLDS010000068.1 coordinate 4,920, forward strand.
TCCGATTGCTGGATCAACTAGTTTACGCGCCACCTCAAGAGGAGTCTGCCAGTCGATGCTTAAGAAATCGGTATCTTCAGGTTTGATATCTGCAATACCCGTTCCCAACCCTTTGGGAAGGAAGATCACCGGACATCCGGCCTGTTTAACCGCAGCTGAAATCTTGCGAACATAAGGCATGATCATCTCAAAATAGAGTTCACATGGAATCAATCCCGCGTGAGTCTCAAAAATCTGACAGGCCGAGATGCCATGCTTCACCTGATTGACCGCATATTCTATCGAAAGCTCCGTGATCTGGTGCAATATTTTATGCGCTGATTTTTTATCCTTGTAAAGAATCCCTACTGCATCGGGGAAGCTATGATTCGAGCTTAACCCTTGAACCATATAGCAAAGCGTTGTAAATGGCGCTCCACAAAATCCGATTAGCGGGGTGTCGTCACGCTTTGTTTTCATCACCTCATCGATGGCGTTATAGATATACTCCAGCTTAGAGGCGTCCGGATGCAAGGCACTTGACGGATCGCTAAGCTCTTTCAGCGGCTTCATGAATTTCGGACCCGAGTCGGTGAAGTTTAGCTCCATCCCTAATGCTTCAGGGATCACCAGAATATCTGAGAATAAGATGGCTGCATCAACACCCAGATCATCGATGGGTAAGAGCGTAACTTTTGCCGCCAGCTCTGGTGATTGCATCAACGCGCTGAAGCTATGCGATTCGCGCATTTTAAGGTACCTAGGGAGCACCCTTCCCGCTTGACGCATAAACCAGACAGGCGGTCGCTCTGTTGTCTCTCCCTTTAACGTTTTTACAAATATTGAATCAGCCATATTTATTTAAAATTTTATAATTACTTTTTTATGCCACTAAGGCACCAAGACACAAAGCGTCTGCCAACGAGCACCAAATAATTTGTCTTATTACTTGTACCGGTGGTATTTTTTATTTTATTTTTTGAAGTATTTTGATTTATAGTACTGTTTGTATTAGTACTTAGATGTTTCAGCTCCTGTAGCGCCTTCAGATTCGCTGCTAAGGTATCCTGGATATTTTTGTCGGTATGCGCATACGATATAAATAGACACTCGAACTGCGAAGGTGCGATGTAGAACCCACTCTGGAGTGTCAGCTTAAAGTAAGCCGCATATTTATCCGTATCAGATGTCATCGCCTCGTCTAAGGAGGTTACTTGGTGATGATCGGTAAAGAACATCGTCATCATTGAACCCACCCGGTTAATAACCGCCTTAACACCTGTCTCAGCAAGGTTCTTACGAAGACCAGCTTCCAGAATTGCCGCTTTACGTTCCAATTCGGAATAAAAATCTGGCGTGTCTCTGATCATCGTTAACATGGTTAGGCCTGCTGACATCGCCAATGGATTACCTGACAGTGTTCCTGCTTGGTAGACCGGTCCTATTGGAGCCAGCATATCCATAATCTCTTTTCGTCCGCCATAAGCGCCTACAGGCAAGCCACCTCCGATAATTTTTCCCAGTGTGGTGAGATCTGGCAGCACGCCATAAAGTTCTTGAGCCCCACCTTTAGCAAGTCTGAAACCGGTGATCACTTCATCAAAGATGAGTAAGGCCCCATATTCTTTAGTGATCTCACGCAACCCTTGCAGGAATCCTGGTGACGGAACCACCACACCCATATTACCGGATACCGGCTCAACGATGATCGCTGCGATCTCATTTCCTTTCTCTCTGAAGATCGCTTTGACTGATTCGAGGTTGTTATATTCCGCAATAACGGTGTCGCGAGCCGTCCCCTTGGTGACGCCCGGACTATTTGGTAGTCCTAAAGTCATTGCACCCGATCCGGCCTGGATCAGAAAACTGTCGCCATGACCATGATAATTACCTGCAAATTTTAAGATCAGCTCACGCCCCGTAAATCCGCGCGCAAGACGAATGGCGCTCATCGTAGCCTCTGTACCGGACGATACCATGCGCACCTTTTCGATTGATGGAACCATCTCCACAATAAGCTCCGCCATGCGTGTTTCGTATTCTGTTGGCGCACCATAACTAGTCCCTTTTTGTGCGGCCTCAGCTATCGCAGCTAAAATAGAATCGTGAGCATGACCAAAGATTAACGGTCCCCAAGAGGCCAAAAAATCAATGTATTCATTGCCATCGATATCGGTTAGGACGGCTCCCTTGGCTTTTTGAATAAACACCGGGTTCATATTCACGCTCTTAAAAGCACGAACCGGTGAGTTAACACCGCCAGGGATCAGCTCTTGCGCTTTTTTAAATGCCGCTATACTTTTTGTGAATTGCATAATCTTCTTTTTAATAAAATAGGCTATTTCCCGTTAAGGATATTGGCTGCTTCCACAGCATGATAGGTGATGATAATATCGGCTCCAGCACGTTTGATCGAAGTTAGAATCTCCATCATCACACGCGGACCATCGATCCACCCTTTCTCAGCAGCTGCTTTAACCATCGAAAACTCCCCGCTGACATTATAAGCCGCCACCGGAAGGTTAAACTCATTTTTTACCCGATGGATGACATCTAAATAGCTAAGCGCTGGTTTGACCATCACGATATCGGCACCCTCCAAGATATCTTGCTCAACCTCGCGAATCGCTTCGTTGGTATTGGCTGGATTCATCTGATAGGTTGCTCGATTACCAAATTGAGGAGCGCTCTCAGCTGCTTCCCTAAACGGACCATAAAAACCAGAGGCATACTTCGCTGAATAGGCCATAATAGGTATTTTGTTATACCCTGCCGCATCAAGTTGTGCTCTAATCTCACCCACTCGTCCATCCATCATATCGCTTGGTGCAATCATGTCGGCACCCGCCTCTGCTAGTGAAACAGCCTGTTTGGCTAAGGTCACCAAGGTTAGATCGTTGTCAACATCCCCATCGATAATGGTACCGCAATGACCGTGAGTAGTGTATTCACAGTTGCATACATCGGCTATCAAGTAAAGCTCTTTGTTGTCTTTTTTCAAGGCCCGGATAGCTTGCTGTACGATTCCGTTATGCTGACAAGCCACAGTACCATCTTCATCTTTTGTCGCCGGTATGCCAAAAAGCAAGACCGACTTAACCCCGGCAGCATAGACCGTCCGACACTCTTCAACCAATTGGTCTACCGATAATTGGTAGTTGCCAGGCATCGAGTTGATGTGATTCCGAACATTTGTTCCGGATACCACAAACAGGGGCATCACAAAATCATCTGCCGAAAGCTTCGTTTCAGTGACCATTTGTCGTAATACAGCGTTGTATCTTAATCGTCTTAAGCGGGTTACCGGAAAAGTCATAATCGTAGATTTTAAGATTTATAAAAGTCTAAAATTGCATCTCGTATACCTTCGGCATTCGATTTCTGCGCGGTGAACAGAGGTTCAAAGCCCGATTTCTGAATTGCTTTAGTGGTTATTGACCCGATGCTGGCCATTTTTAACTCGTTCAAGCCATCGGCCCCAGCCACCTCACAATAATTGTGATACGTCGAAGGACTGGTGAAGACGATGAGGTCGTATTGGTTATTTTTGATGATTGCTAGGATTGTCGGATCGACTTGACTTGGTTTAACAGTCTGATAGACATTGATCCGACTTACTTTGTTCTCTTTTTTAAGTCGATCTTCAAGGGTGTTATCCGCAAGATTCCCTAACGAAAGTAAGATATTAAGATCTCTTGGATTGATCGTGGCGCAAAAGCGATTGATTAATTCCTCCGCCGTATTTTCCGCACTGATAAAAGTGGGGGCATAGCCGTAATATTCTAGTTCAAGGGCTGTTTTATATCCAATGACAGCTAGTTTCAGCGTTGAAGGGAGATCAGTACTCCCTTTGGCGTCGATCAGCTGTTTGAAGAAGTTCACCACCCCATTTTTACTGGTGAAGAAGACCCAATCAAATTGATTTAAGTTCTCGATCGTATTTTTAAGTTGATCTGTCAGTGGCGCTGGGATAATCTCAATCATCGGAAAAGAGATCACCTTCGCTCCGCTCGCCTGAATAATGCTAGGCAAGGTATCACTGGCTTCTAAGGCTCTGGTGGAGATGATCACCTTCTCTTTTAATGGCAATTCAGCATGTGGATCTTGAGCAGTCTCAATTCGTATCTCTGTAAGTATTTCGGATCCACCGCTTTTGAATAAGTCGTTGGCTAGCTTTGCGGCTAAGTATGTCGCCTGTGCTAAAGAGCCATTGGCTGTTTTCTGAAGATATTTTGTCCCGTCGATGCTGGAAATAAATCCTGTGATTTCGAAGTTATCACCCTCGATCTTGGTATAGCTCCCTACTGGAATCTGACATCCTCCTTCTAAAGTGCCCAGAAAAGCTCGTTCAGCTTCCGTGGCTTGATAGGTGGTCTGGTCGTTTATTTTGGCTACAAGATTTTCGATTTCTGCATCATTAATCCGGATCTCCACCGCAATGGCACCCTGACTGCAAGCCGGTATCATCAGCTCTGGCTCGAAGAATTCAGAGATATGTTCACCCATTTCCAGACGTTGAAGACCTGCTCCAGCCATCACCATGGCTGTGCAATACCCCTCTTGCATCTTGCGAATTCGGGTGTTTACGTTACCACGAATCTCAATGATTTGAAAATCTTTGTTGATGCGCAGCAGTTGTGCTTTACGTCGAAGACTTGAGGTGGCAATAATATCGTCGGAGGTTAGGTCTTTGATTTTTCGTCCATCAAGGGTTACAAGGGCATCACGGATATCACCCCGTTTAAGAACCGCTCCAAGCTTAGCGCCCTCTGGAAATTTGGTGGGTAGATCTTTCAAACTATGGACCGCCATGTCGATCTCTCCATTGAAAAGAGCCGTCTCCATCTCCTTGGTGAATAGCCCTTTATCGCCAATTTTCGACAAGGCCACATCCAAAATCTGATCTCCTTTGGTTTTTATAATCTCAATGGAAAAGTTTGTGTTGGGGAACTCTTTCTGAAGTCCTTCCTGGACCAGAAATGCTTGATAAAGCGCTAATTTACTGCCCCTTGTTCCAATTTTAACCGTCTTCTGAACCATCAATTTTGCGCGAATAACTTATTAAGCATTAAAACGTACTCTTGCTCTTGTCCATTATTGGTGACTGATTTTACATTCTCGATCATGAGACCAATAAATTTCTTCGTAATTAATTCGCCGTAAGCAGCAGCTTTTTCATGGTCTGCTTCATTCTGACTCTTGACATAGCTGTCAAGCATGGTTTTGTTAATCTCTTGAAAACGGGTCGAGATATTCTGAAATGTTGGGACTAAAACTTGTATCGATTGCCATTGGGTAAATTCCAATACCGACTCTTCAATGATCTGTTCGGCATGTGAGATCTCCCCTTTGCGACGCTCTAAATTGTCGTCGATCACCCCATTTAAGGCATCCACATCATACACATGTACATTTTCGATGGCGCCGACCTCATTGGCCACATTACGTGGAACCGAAAGGTCGATAAATAAGAGGGGTTGATTGTTCCGTTCCTTCATAGCCCGAGTCACCATCTCTTCGGTGTACAATGGTTTCTTTGAGGCTGTAGAGGTTATGATGATATCATTGGTCCGAAGTAGCTCTTCAAGTTGATCGAAATTCGCTACTTTACAATGGTATTTCTCTGCTAGTTCACACGCTTTCTCCTGTGTGCGATTGATCACAGTAAATTGGGTGCACTCTTTTTTAATCAAGTTTAATAAGGTCAACTCACTAGTCTGACCTGCACCGACTAACAATACCGGGTGAGAGGTTAGGTTTTGAAGTTTCTGTCCGGCAAGCTCTACGCCAGCATAACTCATCGAAACGGCACCTTTGTTCAGTGCAGTATTGGTTCTGATATCTTTTCCAGTCTTTAGCGCTTCGTTAAACAGCTTATAGAGGATCGAACTGCAATGTTGATTGCTCTGACTGATGCTAAAGGCCTCTTTAATCTGACCAACAATCTGGTATTCGCCAAGCGCCATAGAGTCGAGACCCGATACCACGCGGAAGAGATGCTTTACTGCCTCTTCGTTTTTCATGTGATAGAAATGGGCTTTTACCTCCGCATTTGCTTTGCGATACTGTATAAGGGTGGTGATGATTTGTTCAAAATCAGCAGCTGAAGCGTTCTCTTTTAATTCGAAGTAGATCTCAGTCCGATTGCAGGTTGAAACAACCACCGCACCCGCAATGTCTTGTGTTAAGAGCTGGGGAACAAACCGTCTGATATCCTCTTCGCAAAATACAAACTTCTCTCTGATGTCGATGGGAGCCGACTTATGATTTAAACCAATTAATCCGATCATGCTTTTGCTTTCTTGATATCTTGAGTACAATTTTAGAAATAGAATCTGAAGCAAATCTGAAGAAAAACACAGAATTGAGGTATGCTCGGGGAGGCTCCTCCTTATTGATTTTTAATCTAAATAAAATTAGCTTAACAATATATAATTTACGGTCCTAAACTTTGACTTTTAAAGATTAAGGTTTCTTTATTGTATGTTGATTTGCAGGTTGTTGAGAGTTTGTATTCGATCTGTCTATTTTCAATTTTAGAGAAGTTTGAAATCTCAAAAACCGACCCAGCCCGAATTATTTAGATCGTTTATGAATTAAAAAAAGATGAATTTTTTTTGGATTTTTTTCAAAATAATTCAAATCAGCACAAATTTCGCTCTGAAGGGGTCGTAGTCGATAAAATAGGTGGATGATTCTTTTCTACGCTTTGGCAAAATCAACTTGCATCACGTGCAGTTCATCTTCGTAGCGGTAGGAGATCTGAAATCCATAAATGGTGCAGATCTTTTGCACAATCGACAAGCCCAAGCCAAGCGACTCTGGCGATGAGGAGGAGGTATGGAAACGTTTAAACAACATCTCGGGATCGAGTGGCGTTGACGATCCAGAATTGGCAATCTTCAAACTTTGAGACGTGAGTTCCAAAATCAGATGACCTCCCGTGAGGTTATGACGGATGGCATTTTTGATTAGGTTCACGAACAAGATCTCAGCCAGATAGGGATTCACGGAGATAGTCGCTTCCGGATCAAGAAGTTTGGTGATCTTGATCTTCTTCGAATGGATCAGATCTTCCAGGCTTTCCAACTGATGATTGATCATAATCGCTGGATTCACAGGCTTAAGTTCAGGAAACTGCCTGTTTTCAATCTTAGCCAAGAGAATAAGCGTTTTGTTCAGTCGCGAAAGACGATTAGAAGCTTCATACGCTTCGGCAACCGATTTGTATTGTTTCTCTTGCATATCGCCCGACTGCAGCAAGAGCTCCATCTTCGAATTGATGATCGCAAGGGGTGTTTGAATCTCATGCGACGCATTTTCGATGTACTCCTTCAGATTTAGATAGTCGTTTTTTATCCGTTTGGTCATGGTGACAATCACCCGATTCAGATCTTCAAACTCTTTAATATCTGATTCTTGCAACTCAAAAGCCTTGTCTGAGTTAACCTCATAATTGTTGATCTTCGCAATCGTATCGTAAAAAACTTTCCAGTCC
>JAPLDS010000078.1 GCA_026391295.1 Bacteroidia bacterium
TTTCTTGCTTATTAATTGCCCTTGTAAAGGAGGCAAGCATTATACCAATCGATTTATTGAAAGTCATATTTTTCGGAGTGCAACCTTTCGTTTTTCTCGGACGAACAACCTCTACACTGTTTACATAAACCATCAAATGAAAATGATTCGGCATTAAACACCAAGCTAAAATATCAGCATAGGGCAAAACATGCACCCTTATTTTTCGAATAAAATACAGGTAATTTTCACGATTCAGGAAAACTGACTGACGATTATTACCCTGATTATAAATATGATATAAATGACATGATTCAAAGTGCATATCAACTCATATTAAGATATGAGTCAGGCTTTAGTCCGAGCCCGACTCTAGTCGGACTCGGACTAAAGTCGGGCTCCGACTATAATATAAGAAAAATATACGAGAATTAGTAGCTGTTTATTCAGTTACAACAGGAAAATCCCAGCTCACAGAAGCCATTCGCTGATAAGAGCGGTACCTCCACTTCGCATTCTCTTCAGCTGCCTTAAAGAGCTCATCAGCCTCAGCTGGGAATGATTTCTTAAGTGCGGTATAGCGGACCTCTCCATTGAGATAATCTTGGAACTTAGTCCACTCAGGCTCCTTCGAGTCAAGCTGGAATGGATTCTTACCCTCTGCTTCCAATTGAGGATTGAAGCGATAAAGATGCCAATACCCGCATTCAACAGCCAACTTCTCCTCCTCTTGTGTGCGACCCATCGACCGCAATCCATGCGCAATACAAGGTGAATAAGCGATGATGATCGATGGACCTGGATAAGCTTCTGCTTCCCGGATCGTTTTAAGAACTTGAGAATTGCTCGCTCCCATCGAGACTTGCGCCACATAAATATAACCATAGGTCATAGAGATGGCGCCCAGATCCTTCTTTCTGATGCGTTTTCCTGAAGCGGCAAACTTAGCCACTGCACCAACAGGTGTTGACTTAGAAGCCTGACCTCCTGTATTAGAATAAACTTCAGTGTCTAAAACTAAGACGTTGATATCCTTACCCGAAGCTAAAACATGATCCAAACCACCATAACCAATGTCGTAAGCCCAACCATCACCTCCAAAGATCCAAATAGATTTCTTGATAAGATATTGACTTAATGAAAGTATTTCCTGAGCATAGGAGGCATTGTTCCCTTTCAAGACTTCCAATACATTTTTGGAGGCTACCTCAGATGCTTCAGCGATATCGCGCCCTTCGATCCATTCTAAAAAGACTGATTTTTCATTCTCTGGTACCCCTTCTTCAATCGCAGATGTCATGATTGATTTCAAGCGATCGCGACTAGCAGCCACACCTTCTGACATTCCAAAACCATACTCTGCATTGTCTTCAAATAAGGAGTTAGCCCACGCAGGACCATTGCCAGTCTCGTTACTTGAACAATACGAAGTAGAAGGGGCCGATCCACCATAGATGGATGAACATCCAGTTGCATTGGCAACCATCATTCGCTCTCCAAACAATTGGGTAATTAATTTAATGTAAGGCGTTTCACCACAACCTGCGCAGGCACCTGAAAATTCGAATAATGGCTGAGCAAACTGTGAATTCTTTACACTCTTATCTTTTTCGACTAACTTATCTTTATACGTCACCTTTGCCGCAAAATGATCCCAACGTGAAATCTCCTTATTTTGAGTCTCAATTGGCTTCATTACCAATGATTTCTCTTTCGAAGGACAAACATCGGCACAGTTACCACAACCAGTACAATCGAGGGGAGCTACCTGAATTCGAAATTGAAGTCCTGCAAACTGCTTTCCATTTGTTTTGATGGTTGCTGTCCCATCTGGCAAGACCACTAACTCCTGATCGTCAATCAAGAATGGACGAATGGCTGCGTGAGGACAGACATAAGAACACTGATTACATTGAATACAGTTCTCAGGAATCCATTCAGGAACCTCCACAGCAATACCCCGTTTTTCGAAGGCTGTTGTACCCGGATGAAAAGTCCCATCTTCGATCCCATTAAAGGTTGAAACTGGTAAGTCGTCACCTTTTTGCGCATTAATAATATCGACCACATTTTTAATAAAGTCAGGTCGAGTGCTGGATAAATCATCAGAATCGAGCTTAAGCTTGGCCCATTCTGCTGGGACCACAATTTTCTGCACATGGTCACCTCCGGCATCAACAGCGGCAAAGTTCATCTTAACCATCGCCTCCCCTTTCATACCATATGATTTAACGATCGCCTTTTTCATGTGATCCTGAGCCAACTCATAAGGTATAACCTGGGTTATTTTAAAGAATGCAGCCTGCATAATGGTGTTGGTCCGATTACCTAAGCCAAGATCGGCAGCTAGCTGCTCATCCCAGATGGTATTAAAAAGGAAGGAACCTCCCTTTTTAAGCCCTTTAAGGACATCGTAAAGGTTTATATATGCTTGCACATGACAAGCCACAAAATCGGGCGTTGTGATCAGGTAAGTCGAGCGAATGTGACTATTTCCAAAACGAAGGTGAGAAGCAGTAAAACCTCCTGACTTTTTAGAGTCGTAAGCAAAATAGGCTTGACAGTATTTGTCAGTAGCAGTTCCAATAATCTTAATCGAATTTTTATTTGCGCCGACTGTACCATCAGAGCCCAATCCATAAAACTTGGCTTCATAAAGGTCTTCAGCAGACACTTTCACTTCTGGAAGTAATGGAAGAGAGTGGAACGTCACATCATCTTGAATACCCAAGGTGAAGTTGTTTTTAGGCTCCTTCATCTCCAAATTCTTATACACCGCTATAATCTGTGATGGGGTAACATCTTTTGAACCTAATCCATAGCGACCTCCAACAATGATTGGTGCATTCTCTTTATCGTAAAAAGCATCGCGCATATCGAGATGCAACGGTTCGCCATTCGCACCGGGCTCTTTAGTCCGATCAAGCACCGCGATTTTCTTCACCGAAGCAGGCATTATTTTAAACAGATATTTAAGCGAGAAAGGACGATAGAGATGAACGGTAATTAATCCATAATTATGACCCTGAGCATTTAGATAATCTATTGTTTCGCGGATAGTTTCAGTAACCGATCCCATTGCGACAATTATGTTTTCAGCATCTGTAGCTCCATAATAGGTAAATGGATGGTATTCGCGACCTGTAATCCTTGTGATCTCGCGCATATACCCTTCAACGATATCAGGAACAGCATCGTAATATTTATTGCCTGCCTCGCGAGCTTGAAAAAAGATATCTGGATTTTGTGCGGTACCACGTGTTACCGGATGCTCTGGATTTAAGGCGCGATCTCTAAATTCTTGCAACGCTTCTAAATCTAGCAGTGCAGCCAAATCGTTTTGATCTATTGCTTCAATTTTCTGAACCTCGTGAGAAGTCCGGAAACCATCGAAGAAATTCATAAAAGGGACTCGACTCTTAATCGTTGTTAGATGCGAAACACCGCTAAGATCCATCACTTCTTGCACCGAACCAGAAGCTAGCATCGCAAATCCAGCCTGACGACAAGAATAGACGTCACTATGATCGCCAAAGATTGACAAGGCATGACTGGCTAATGCTCGAGCACTAACATGGAATACCGTTGGCAATAACTCTCCGGCAATCTTATACATATTAGGGATCATCAGCAGCAAACCCTGGGATGCGGTATAGGTTGTTGTTAAAGAGCCAGATTGCAAAGCGCCATGCACAGCACCAGCGGCTCCCCCTTCGCTTTGCATTTCGGCAAGGCGAACGGGTTGACCAAAGATGTTTTTACGGCCGTTTGCTGCCCATTCATCCACCACCTCAGCCATCGTTGAAGAGGGCGTAATCGGGTAAATACAAGCAACCTCACTAAACATATAGCTAATATAAGAGGCAGCATAGTTACCATCACATGTAATAAATTTTTTCTCTTTTGCCATTTTAGTTTAATTTTTATTCAATAAAAAAAATCGTATATCATTAAAATCAAGACATTTAATACAAAAATCCGAACAACCACAATGGGATTACATTTCCAGTCCCAAGCTCAATCATATCGGCAGCAGCATAACTGCTGTTATCTATTGGTTGGGTATGTTTTCCACCGATCCTAAACTTCAAATTGCCATCAACCATAAAATCCACCGCCTCTGCCGTTGAAATTGAATGAGAATAGGCTACCTGATTCGCAAAAAATGTCAATCTAAGATTTCGATCATTCACATTCTCTGGTGCCACCACATGCAATAAATTGGTATTCTGAAGCAGAACCTGATCGGGTTTCTGAAGCTGGCTATTGGTCACTTCATCAAAGAATAAGCTAACCAACCGAGCATTTTTTAGATAATGCAAGTAATTAAGAATTGTCGCTCTTGAAAGCTCCACTTCTTGACTTATCTTACTCACATTAGGCGAAAATGGCATCTGACTGCCCACAACTTGAAGCAGCTTGCGAAGTTTCGAGAGATATTTCAAATCAAGCTGATTGAGATATGTCACCTCAACTTCAAGAGCTAAATTGGCATGCCGAAGCAAACTTTCCCGGTAGAACTCCGGATTTTTCATAAAATATGGATAGAACCCTTGTTTTAAATATTCAGAAAAAAAGGCCAAGGGCCTAACTTTAGCTGAGATGATAGGTGCTATCTCAAGATGAGATTGCAACACATCAGTCAGTGTATATTTTTTAAAGTGCAATCCTGTTTTGAAATTCAGAAACTCGCGAAACGATAATCCTTCTAAGTGATATACGTTAGCCATATAGGCCAGGGAACCTTCACCTTCTAAAACCTGCAAGGCGGGAGAACAGGTAAAGACAATCTTTAAATCAGGAAGCTGTGTGTAGCACTCCTTTAAATCTTTTGACCAATCTTCGTATTTCTGAAGCTGATCTAAAACCAGAACCTTACCCCCTCGTTTGTAGAACTCATCAGCAAAGGAGAAAATTCGTCGCTTAGCAAAATAGAAATCATTCAGATTTACATAGAGGCAATCACGAGAAGTTCCAAAGTTTTTGCGGATGTAATCGAGTAAGAATGTCGTTTTGCCAACTCCCCGAAATCCTTTGATTCCAATCAGGCGATTAGACCAATCAATTTCCGTTGACAACTCCCGATTTATTAGGTCGGAAGATGCTTCTACTAATACCTTATGAGCCTCGAAGAAATATTCCACAGCAGCTAATTTATGGAACAAAAATATACAAAGAAAAATCAATTATGCAATCTATACTTAACATTTTTAGCGATTTATGTAATTTATATCTATTAAAAATAATAGCGCTAAAAAATCAGAAAAGCTTAAAAAATTCAGTTTCGGGATGCAAAACAGATTGGATTTAGGACAAAAAAAAAGAGGAGCCCGAAGGCTCCTCTTAGTCGTATTAAGTATTGTGTATAGGCGATTAATCGCTATTCATTGAGACCAAAAACTCTTCATTAGAAGATGTTTTCAAAAGACGATCTTTTACAAAATCCATAGCCTCGACAGGATTCATGCCATTCAGGAAGTTACGAAGTACCCAGATCTTATCAAGCATTGCCTTATCCAACAGTAAGTCTTCACGACGTGTACTTGAAGCAATGATATCAACAGATGGGAATATACGGCGATTTGAGAGCTTACGATCAAGCTGAAGTTCCATATTACCGGTACCTTTAAACTCTTCAAAAATTACATCATCCATTTTAGAGCCAGTATCGGTAAGTGCTGTTGCAAGGATCGTTAATGAGCCTCCCTCTTCGATATTCCGAGCAGCACCAAAGAACCGTTTTGGTTTGTGCAAAGCGTTCGCATCAACACCTCCAGAGAGTACTTTACCAGAAGCAGGTGCCACGGTATTATAAGCTCTAGCAAGACGAGTGATAGAGTCAAGTAAGATAACCACATCGTTGCCACACTCAACTAATCGTTTTGCTTTTTCAAGGACCATGTTTGCCACGCGCACATGACGCTCTGCTGGTTCATCAAATGTAGAAGCAATGACCTCAGCATTTACGCTTCTCGACATATCGGTAACCTCTTCAGGTCGCTCATCGATCAGCAAGACAATCATATATACTTCTGGATGGTTTGCCGCAATAGCATTTGCGATATCTTTTAGAAGAACGGTCTTTCCAGTTTTAGGCTGAGCGACAATTAGTCCACGCTGACCTTTACCGATTGGCGCGAAGAGATCTACAACTCGAGCCGACAGATTACTTGACTTACCCGTGATATTAAATTTCTCATCCGGGAAAAGTGGTGTAAGGTGTTCGAAAGGAACCCGATCACGGATATATTCTGGACTACGTCCATTGATTTCAATAACTTTTACTAGTGGAAAATATTTCTCACCCTCTTTAGGAGGACGTATAATACCATTAACGGTATCGCCAGTCTTTAATCCAAAAAGTTTTATTTGTGATTGTGAAACATACACATCATCGGGAGAGGTCAGGTAGTTATAGTCTGAAGAGCGCAAGAAGCCATAGCCCTCCTGCATTATTTCAAGAACTCCTGTCGCATCGATAATACCTTCGAAGTCATATGATTTCTCAGGTTCTCTATGTTTATGTTGTGGATGATTTGGCTTTGTAGGATTAGCACCCTGTGGCTGAAGATTTTTCTTAGGAATCAGTGTCCGAGGTGCAGGTGGTTCTAGTTCGCTCTTCTCTTCTAAAGGAATTTCAGAATCTTGTGGTGCTGAAGAGACAGCCTCAAAGTCAGGGACTTCATTTTCTACTGTTTCAAGCAATACCTTTTCAACAGGTTTAATTTTAGCTCCCTCTGTCCGAAGAACACGAGGACGGCGCTCATTCAAGTCAACACGAGGCTTTTCTTCTTGACTTGAAGAAGGTTCATCCTGCGTTATTTCGGGAGCGATTGGTTGAATAGCTTCGGCTGTGGGCTCTATTGCTGAAGCCTTTTTAAGTTCTGTGTTTTTGATGATAACAGCTGGTTCTGGTTTTACAATCCGAGGTATAACTTTAACCTCTGGCTTTTTTAGCTCTGAAGCCATGATTGCCTGATTGTCAAGGATTTTATAAACCAGTTCTTGTTTTTTAAACGACTCAATACGTTTAATGTTTAACTCTTTGCCTATTTCACGTAATTCGGGCAATAGTTTCTTGTTTAATTCAAGAATGTCGTACATGTTTTATTTTATGATTATTTAGGGATTGCTGTGCTTTGGCCAATAGGAGTTATTGCAAAGGCAGTCAAAAAAAATTCTATTTAATTAATGGAAGTAATACAGGATTCAAAAAGAAGATTACGATTACAGTTGAGATGTAATTCCACTACAAAAGTAAGGAATTGATTTGAATTTACAAACTATCAAATTAATTTTTAATTGTCGTTTACATAAGCAATCATTTTGATCGGTTATTATTTATAACCTAAACCAATTTAGATTCCATATAAACAATGTAAAATTATGATTTTAAGCATACTAATCCTTGGATCTGAGTTGAAAAAATAGTACCTTAGAACAACCATAAAAAATCCTAACCTGATTTGCCATGAGACAATTAAGAATCACTAAGCAAATTACCAACAGAGATGCCGCCTCCCTTGATTTTTACCTTCACGAGATCAGCCGACTTTCGCTGATCACTGCAGACGAAGAGGCTGCGTTGGCCCGATCTATTCGCAAAGGTGACCGAAAAGCCTTTGAGACACTTATTCATTCAAATTTACGATTTGTGGTGTCTGTTGCTAAACAATATCAAAATCAAGGCCTAACCTTACCCGACCTTATTAATGAGGGTAATTTAGGTTTAATTAAGGCTGCAGAGCGTTTTGATGAGACCAGAGGGTTTAAGTTTATCTCCTATGCCGTATGGTGGATAAGGCAATCAATCTTACAAGCGATAGCAGAACAATCGAGGATTGTAAGACTACCGCTGAATAAAATTGGCTCTATTCTAAAGATTAACAATGCTTTTATCATGTTGGAGCAGGCCTACCAGCGTGAGCCAATGCCAGAGGAGATTGCCGAAATGCTTCATGTCGAGGCTACCCTTATTGAAGAGGCTTTATCGACTTCTAGCTTTCATATCTCTACCGATGCACCAATACGGGAAAATGAAGGCGAAGAGTTTAACCTTTATGATACCTTAATCAATGCAGATGAAACGGTACCAGACGCAGAATTAATTGACCGAGACTTAAAAGTGGAGATTCAAAGGGCTTTAAAATCACTAGACCAACGTGAGGCAGAGATTCTTCAATATAATTTCGGACTGATTGGTGAATATCCATTAGCCATTGAAGAGATTGCCATCAAACTAAATCTCACGAGAGAAAGGGTTCGTCAACTAAAGATGAAGGCATTAAAAAAATTAAAAAATGCCCACCGGAATCGCTTACTTAGGTCATATTTATACCCTGAACGAAAAGTTACCAAACAAAAAGCCGACTTATCAGATGATAGGTCGGCTTTTAGTTTCGTGGAGTCTGTGCCCTACTGAACTTTTCGGCTATAACCACTTATCTATTAGTTGTTTAATGATTTTAGTTTGATCTAGTACTCCCTTTTTTCGCACTTATTCTACTACTGCAAGTTCAAAGATCGTTTGTTTTTCCAAATATAAATAAAAACGACCCGAACCCTGGTACTATTGTTTCAAATAAAACTATTTAAAATATTATTGGCACATTATCAGCTTCCAATGAGGCTTAGGCCCTATGTCCCCATGATGCGCATGCCTTATTAGTCGCCATTTCGGATAAAGTCCTCAATGGCTTATAAAACACCGAGTTCTTTTGCATAGTTCTTGGTCTTGGTGATGGTTGCGGTACTGGTGTTTAATATAGCTGCAACCTCTCTAGCAGTATAGGTGCCTTTTTTAAGGTAGTCAAGGATCTTGATACTTCGTTCTTTCTTGAGATGGTGTTCGGGTGTGGATTTTGTATTTATTCTACGTCCCATATAAAGACCTTTGGCTTGTCTAAGTCTTATCCCTTCCATCTGTCTTTCTTTGATAAGACTTTTCTCAAAGCCACTCATTACCGCTAATAGTGACATCAATGTTTCACTAAAATAATCAGGGTTCCCATCTGCATCAAAATTTCTTATGTTGGGATTTCTGCATACCAAGGTTATATTTCTATCGGTAAAGTACTTCCATAGTTGGATGGCTCCTATAGTGGTTCTATGGATGCGATCGATTGAATGAATTTCAAGATGAGTTAGCTTACCCTCGTCTATTAGTTTCTTTATTTGTTGACCCTTGGGTCTATCAAAAAGATCAATGAGACCTGAACACTTATCAACTAGTACATAATCAAAACCATCAACATTGATCAATTGGCGATCCGGGTTTTGCTGTTGGTCACTTACCCTGGTGTAAAGGATTTTCATAGCTTATTTTGATTTAGTTTTTAACTGGTATTGATTGAACTCTACTATTTTGATTTTAAGCCACCATTTAAGCATTTTAAGACCATCAAATTGATTTAGTTAAAGGTATACTCTAATTATATTATTATGGTCTGCCAGGGCCCGGCCTGCCGGCTGGATTCGCGGGATCCCCGCTCATGAAAAAAGGTCTAATAGTTCTTAGCCCCAGGGATGCTAACTTAAAGCACTGAAAATCCAGATTTGATTTCTTAGGGCGTATTACTGGTAACAATCAAATTATGGGCAAAACCGATTTTAAATTTTTTTGGATTTTTTATGTAATCAATAGAATGGTTGGTTATAGTCTGCGGGATTCTAATTTCTTCTTGGTTAAT